>NZ_SULH01000004.1:200403-200661 GCF_007115095.1 Levilactobacillus enshiensis
GTTCAACGCAGTCAGACAGTAGTGCCAGTAACAACGGGTCATTGGTGACGTGGGGTTAAGCGCAGGGACCTGGCTCGCGGAGCACGTTTCAGAAGCTGCCAGACTCGGGATAAAGTGGCGAGAAGCTATCTCTGTAGTTGGTTAAAGCAAAATATCATGTAGTGGAAAAAGACCTTCTGGTCGGCAAAGCCGTCCAGGAGGTCTTTTTGTACTAAGCGCAGGAGTCTGGCTCGCGGAGCACGTTTCGGAAGCCGCCAG
>NZ_SULH01000004.1:200749-254482 GCF_007115095.1 Levilactobacillus enshiensis
ATTCAACGCAGTTAGACAGTAGTACCAGTAACAACGGGTCATTGGTGAATATAATATTGATTGAAAACAATTGTTGATACATAATATACTGTGTGTCAACAATATAGTTTTTCGGGAGGAATACATATGAAGCTAAGACGTCGTGGGATGTTACTGTTGTTAGTTCTATCACTTGTTTTAGGCTTAGGGATGGCCGCAACCACATCAAATCAAACGGCTTATGCCAAAGCTAGATATACGATGAAAACATTCCCTAAGAGTATTCGGGGAACTTGGTATAGCTATCAATATCACAAGATGTATCGGATTAAGATTACCGCTAAGAAAATGACGGGAACTGATTTTACTAGTCGCCTTCATTCGCGAAAAGTGACGGCTTATCCTAAGTCGGGTGCCAAAATGAAGCATCCATCTTGGGTAACGGCTCGCATGATGACGGTGGATCATGAACATTGGGTCAACGTCATGGGCTGGTACCAAACGGCTGGCGATGGGGAGTCCTACCGTCAAGTTAATCACAAAATCGGTGGTCAACGGCACCGTATTCTACAAACGGCCAGTGGTGCTGGGTTTTGGACGGATTCGCATGGTTATCAAAGTAAACACTTGGCTAAAAAATATGCGAACCACTACTTTAAAGGCGAAAGAATAAACAATTAAGTCAAAGTTCACTAAAAAAGGCGGTCCCGGAAGTAACTTCCGAGCCGTCTTTTAATGGCCATGCGTTTTGCCACGGAGCACGTGGTCCACGTGGGCCAGGGTTTCATTGACGATGTCTAAGATGTGCGGGTCGTCCAGCTGATAGATGCTTTGTTTGCCCACGCGATTGGCTGTGACCAGCTGTTCTTTCTTCAAGAGGGCCAGCTGATGTGACACGACCGACTGTTCCACTTGCAATAGGTCGCTGAGTTCGCTCACGTTGAGTTCTCGCTGTTCCAGGAGGTACAGAATCTGTAAACGCGTAGTGTTACTGAGTAACTTGAAAATGTCTTGTGAGGCATCTAGCGCTGGTTTTTGAATGAGTTTGACTAAATTTGGTGAATCCGCCATTTGAGGGTTGCTCCTTTCATATGAACATGTTAACATATGTTATGGATAACATACATAGGGAGGTGGGCACATGTTAAAGACGATTTTAACGGGAGTCACGGCCTACATTTCAACCGGGCTCGACTACCTAGTTATTTTAATGGTAATCTTCGGCCGCGTAAAGCACCAAGACCGTTGGGTGGTCCTAATCGGGGACTTTTTAGGGACTATCGTGTTGGTTGGAAGTTCGCTCGCCATCGCGTTCTTCTTGGGTTTCGTTCCCGCACCATGGCTCCTGGGATTACTGGGGCTGATTCCAATTTATCTGGGAATTAAGTTGTGGGTCCAAGGCGACGATGACGATCAAGACGCGATTGCTGGCAAGGTCAGCGACCCCAAGAGCCTCATCATCAGTGTGGCCTTGATCACGATGGCCACGTGTGGTGCGGATAACGTTGGCATCTACGTGCCGTTATTTACTACGGTAGCCCCAAGCAGTATCCCACTGATTTTACTGACGTTTGCCGTCATGGTCGTCATCTTCTGGGAGCTGGGCTATCGGTTGGCCTGCTTGCCCAAGGTGGCAGAGGTCTTGGAAAAGCAAGGACGTTACATTACCGTTGCCGTTTATATTTTGATTGGCTTATACATTATCTGGGATAATGGCACGGTTCAACATTTACTGCAATTGGGGTAAGCAAAAGGTCTGCGATGGCTGTCGCAGACCTTTTTAAATGGCATATTTTAGAAGAATAATTTACTAGCAATCGTCACACCCGTCATCAGGACCACGGAGGACAAGGTTGCGGCGAGAAAGGCGTTGCCACCCCGCTGGAAAATGACGCGGAAGTTGACGCTCATGCCCAGAGCGGCCATGGCCATCCCGAGGAAGATGTAGGCTAATTTAACCAAACCGGCCAATGCGGCGGTTCCCAGTGGCAACCACGTGCCAATCACACTGGTTAACAGGAAGCCAGCCATGAACCAAGGAATTGGCAGCTTCGTGTGGCCTTCGGATGCAGCAGCTGTGGTGGTTTGGCGTTGGTACCACCAGCCAATAATCAGCGCTGCCGGGGCTAATAAGAGGACCCGTGAGAGCTTTGTGATAATGGCCGTGTCCAAGCTGACTGGACCGCCGGCGCTACCAGCGGCAACGGCGTGCGCGATTTCATGGAGCGAGCCCCCGGTCATGACACCGAATTGGACTGCCGTTAAATGGAGGAGGGGTTTCAACCCAATTTCAATCAGGGTGAAGACCGTTCCTAAGATCGCGACGATGGCGACGGCCAACACTTCGTTTTCACGTTGCCGTTCGGCCTTGTCGGGACTCACTTTGATCTGGGGTGAAACGCCCATCACCGCGGCGGCACCACAGATGCTGGTCCCAGTTGCCGTTAAGATGGCGAGGTCGCGTTCGACCCCTAGCTTACGACTCAAATTGTAGGTCAACAGGACCATTCCCGTGACCACGACGGCGGCCAGGGTAATGGTTTTGACCCCAGCTTGTGCGAGTTGAATCAAGTTCAATTTGAAACCTAAAAGAATAATGCCTAAACGTAAAAATTTATTACTAATGAAGCCGATGCCTTCCCGATTCGCGTTGACCGCGCGGGGCGCTAATTGGCAAGCCATTCCCAGCAATAGGGCGATGACCAAGGCCCCCACCAGGTTCAAATAGGGTAGCTGGGCGAGTTCACTTCCGGCGACCGCGCAAACCAAGGCCAGAGCAGCTGCCCCCCAGAAACTCCGCGTCACCATCGTTGTTCGAATATCCAAATCAATCTCCTCCTCAATGATGCGGCTTCACGATGTGAGTCGCATCAAAAAAATCAATAGCCTTAGTTTACCTGAAACGGATTATAAGTTAAAATTGGTATATTTAATAACGCTATAAATTTTACTTATCAAGGAGGTCACAATGATGTTGGATGCTCGGTATCATACCTTTTATGTCCTGTCGCAGACTAAGTCCTATACGGAAACGGCACGGCAATTGTTCATCACCCAACCCGCCGTTTCCCAGCAGATCAAGGGATTGGAGGTCGACTTGGGCGTGCAATTGGTTCGGTATCAACGCCCACAGCTGACCATTACCCCGGCTGGCGTGGAGCTGGCAGCGTTCATTCAGCGCGTTCAGGTGCAAGCGGATAAGCTGGTGGGGACGCTCCGTCATCCGCAAGCCGCCCAACAGGTCACGTTTAGTACGACCCTGTCACTGAGTGAGTTTTTAGCCCCGCAGTTGATTCAGCGGTTACAACAAGATTATCGGCAAATCACCTGTCAGGTGACCAACACGCAAGCAGCCTTGACGGCGATTGACGAAGGGACCAGTGATTTCGCACTGATCGAGGGGAACTTCGACAAGTCCCGCTATGACTATGAGATTGTCCGGCAGGAACCTTTCGTAGCCGTGGTTGCTGCTGACCAGCCCTTAGCACAGCGACAGACGGTGACTTGGGCCGACCTGACAACGTTGCCGCTGATTGTCAGGGAAGAAGGGTCAGGGAGTCGTGAAATTCTAGTGAACCTGGCGCAGGCGGCCAACGTGACGCTAGCGGAGTTCCCCCAACTCCTGACGGTCAACAATCCGGCGGCCATTCGCCAACTCTTATTGCGCGGCGTGGGCGTCAGCTTTCTCTACCGTTTGGTGGTCGCCGATGAATTGGCGGCTGGCAAGCTGAAGGTTCTGCAACTGCCAGCGGGTCATCTCCGCCACGACCTGGATTTGGTCTATGCCCGCGACAGCTTCTATACGGCTGCTTACCGGCAATGGGCACGTGAATTGCGTGGCCGGTAACTAAAGTGGGGTAAACATTAATTTTTTTGCGGCGCATGAATTGGTCAATAAGCGGGTCCAAAAATCAACGAATTGATTTTTGGACCCGCTTATTATTTTTATTAAAAAAAGGTTTGTTCACAGCTACTCTGACTCGTTGCTGGAGAGGATGGCACTAATTATGAGAACTAAGCTCATCAAGAATTCAGTAAGATTCAAGAACCATTGAATGCCAGAGAGGCTATCAGAGGATTGATTACCGGGAATGAGAAGAGGAGCCGACGAAATGAAGAAAAAAAGTCCTAACCAAAAGTTACCTTTTTGAAGAAAAGCAAATCTATTTTTACGCTTCATCAGGTCACCTGCAATTTCTTTTGTGCTTAGATTATAGGCTAAAAACCAAGAAAGTATACAGACAAGAGCCTGTGAAAGCCACTTAGTTTTGATAGGGAGATGCGCCAAAATAGCAACATCGAGCACTCACCACCAGGATAGCTTGCCCTGTGATTTAAAAACTCCTATAAATCGTTGAGCATAGAATTAGACAAACACCATTAAATATTGTTAGAATGGTAACATTGCTGTTAAAAATCTATGAGAAGGGGTGAGCCATCGTGACGAAAAAAACGAAACGGGCCATTTTTATCTTAATATTTAGTGAATTTTTAGTGTGTTTGGGAATTAGTTTGATCATTCCAGTTATGCCATTCTTGAAAACCGAGCTGCATCTGTCAGCGACCGATATGGGGATTATGAACGCCCTGTTTGCTTTCGCGCAATTCGTCGCGTCACCCCTCATTGGGCGGCTGTCCGATAAGATTGGGCGGAAGCCAGTCCTGACGGCGGGGCTGATTTTATACATGGTCTCCGAAGTGCTGTTCGCGTTGACCAACTACCTGTGGGTCTTCGATATTTCCCGGTTGATCGGTGGGTTATCCGCCGCCATGGTCGTGCCAACCGCCATGGCCTTAGCTTCCGATATTACGACGAAGCGCCAACGGGCCAGAGTCATTGGCTGGTTGTCTGCAGCGTTTAGTGGTGGGCTGATCTTGGGCCCTGGTATTGGGGGCATTCTGGCCGGTATCAGTTACAAGACGCCATTTTGGGTCGCGGGTGCGTTGGGCCTGATCAGTGCCGTGGTCCTGATTGCGCTCCTGCCCAACGATGCCGAAGAGAACCGTATCGTGGAAAATGGACCGGACGAGGACGCCAAGCCGGCCGCGCATCCAATGACGCGGGCATTCTGGACGGTGCCAATCATCATCCTGTTTACCATGATCCTTGTCTCCTCATTTGGCCTGCAAGGGTTTGAAAGTATCTACAGTATCTACGTCAACGAGGTGTTCCACTTTAGCCTGAGCAACATTGCGTTAGTGCTGACCCTGAACGGATTGATTTCATTATTTCTGCAAGTGGCCATGTTCGACACGTTGGTCAGCAAGTTTGGAGAACGACGCGTGATTCGCATCTGTTTCTTCCTGGCAGCCATCTGTACGATTTGGATTACGCAGGCGCACACAAAGTTAGAAGTGATGGTGGCCACGTTGATCATCTTCTCTGCATTTGACCTGTTACGGCCAGCCATTACGACACTGCTGACGAAGGCCAGTGAGGCCAATCAAGGCCTGATCAACGGCTTGAACATGTCGTTGACCAGCATTGGAAACATTGTCGGGCCCATCATGTCCGGGATGTTGCTAGACTGGAACACTCACTACCCCTACTTAGTGGTGGCGGTCTTCCTCATTGTGTCCTACCTGATGGCGTTTATGTTGAAACGACCGGATACGATGCAAAAACAATCAGTCGAATAGAAAATTAGCGCGTGTGGATGCACGCAATACTCTGGGGAATTTTTCCAGAGCATAAAAAGGTGAGGCCCCAACGAATTTGTCGGAGAATCTCACCTTTTTTGTGCTTACTTTTTATAATGGGCGATTACATCAGGATTCGCCGTGAACTTGCCAAAGACCGTGATCGTCTTGAGGGCTGCAAATAGAGTCGTGGTGTTGGTCACGCCTAATAGATTGAGTTTGCCGATGACGATTAAGGTACTGCGCTCACCATTTTTCAGACGCTTCTGAATGTCGGCGTCCGTGTACGTGTAACTGCCGACCAGGGTCTCTAATGAATTACTGTGTGTTGTCGGTTGAATCGTTGCTTGAATGACGGCCTGATTTTCGTCAAGTTCTTTACGAATCGCCTCGTGCAAAAAGTCTGTACGGGACGTGAACGCGCCTTGTTTGACTAGCAGATCAATATAGCCAACATCGACGGGGGAGATGTTGGCAGAAATTTTTGATTGCGATTCGTTCATAAGTCCAGACTCCCTTTAAGATGGAATACGCTGAGCATACGGCGGAACCTCTAAAAAGTAAACTGATAATCAGGTCACTTGGCAAACAAAAAAACAGCCAGACAGACTTGTCTAGCTGCTCCCCCCAAAAGCCCTCGATGGCCATGTGAATCTCAGGTAACGTTAGCCGTGGTGACGCTGACTTTCTTCCCCAAAAGAAAACAGTGATCACAGACAGGTTTAAGTTACCTCTGTTAGTTGGAAGTGATCGGTCATTCAGTCGATCCCCAATCGACCAAAACCGTTACGGGTCAAATAAATCACGATAGTGCCGGGTTACGGCCCCGGCCAGCTAAAGCTGTTGGTCACACCGATAACTTCCCCAAGTTGCGGTATGCCAACGAGGACGGTCGATAGATCGATGGGAACGATTTAAGGGCTATATCCTTTTGCCCCCATCGGGATGTTACAAGTACATTATATCGGGGATGACACATTTCTATAATCCCGCAATATAATGATTGGATTACTAAATTTAACCATGTTGATACTAGACGTGGTATGCTATTAACAAATGAGTGATTAAATTGGTCTAGTTAACTTACAGTAAGTAAATAAGCGCTGACGGTGTTGGGGATGGCACGTAGAAAAGGATGCGTTTCGAGATGATCTGCTTTAATATAGAAGAAAATGAATGCGTTAACAATTAGTCGGGTTAAAAAAGAGTAAGTAGATGGGCATCAAATTTAAGGGGGAACTGATATGCCACGGCCGTATCATGAACGATTGAATTTTATGACAGAACTACCACTACGCGTGATCTCACATGGCACAGTGGGGCCTAAGATGGTTCTGCCACACTGGCACCAAGCCGTCGAGTTGGCGTACGCGTTTAAGGGCCGTCCGGGCACCGTCCACATTGGCGGATCGACCTATGAAATGGCGGAACAACACCTATACGTGGTCAACTCGGAAGTGGTTCACAGTTATGAGACGTTTTTGGATGAGGACAATCAAATTGTAACGCTTCTGCTGCCGGCTGCCTGGGTTCGAAACGTGGTTGCCAGTGAACAGTTACCGGTCTGGGGACCATTGGACTTGGACTTGCGTGCGGAGCCCTACCATGAGCTGGGTCAGTTTGTGCACACGTTAGCGACCAATGCCGTTACCGAGCCGACCGAACGGGCCGATTACTTGGCGAGTCTGGGGGCCGAATATCAATTGGTCGGCCAACTCTTGAAACATTTGACCGTTAATGGGCGGGTCACCAGCGATCAATTGCCGCTACCACATTCGCTGCGGCAAGCGGTCACCATGATTCAGGAAAATTATAGTCAGCCGGTCTCGATTGCGGACATGGCCACTGAATTGAATTATTCCAGTGTGTATTTTTCCCGGTACTTCAAAGAATACATGGGGGTCTCGCCCAAGGCTTATCTGGGTCAAATTCGACTCGAACGGGCGACACAGTTATTGATGACGTCGCAGGACTCGATTCAAAAAATTGCGCTGCGGACCGGGTTTCGTACGGAAAAAAACTTCTTTGTGACCTTCAAGCAGCATTTTCAGATGACCCCCAAGACGTATCGCGAACGTTATGCAGCCCAACAGACGTGGTCGTAGCGTAAACGTTGCTTGTTCTTATTTTTTATGGTAAACTACCGTAACATGTCAACTAACGAATAGAATTGTAGAAGCCAACGTTGCCGTGACTAGACACGTTGGTTTTTTACGCGAAAACAGGAGGGTATCGTTCATGTTAACCGTCAATAATGTCAGTATGCAGTTCTCCGACCGGAAGCTCTACGACGAAGTTAATCTCAAGTTCACCCCAGGAAACTGCTACGGGGTCATTGGCGCTAACGGCGCTGGGAAGTCAACGTTCCTGAAGATCATCGAAGGCAAATTAAAGCCAACGTCGGGGAACGTCTCCATGGGGCCGAACGAGCGGATGTCTAGCTTGAACCAAGATCACTTTGCCTTTGAAGACAACTTGGTCATGGACACGGTCATCCAGGGACACAAGAAGTTATACGATATCATGACTGAAAAGAACGCCATTTACATGAAGGCCGACTTTAGCGACGCAGATGGGATTCGGGCCGCTGAACTGGAAGGTGAATTTGGTGAAATGGGCGGTTGGGAAGCCGAGGCCGAAGCGAGTCAAATGTTACAGGCTTTAGGCATCGACGAGTCACTCCACCAAGTGCCCATGAGTGAATTGACCGAACCTCAAAAGGTGAAGGTCCTCTTGGGCCAAGCTTTGTTTGGTCATCCCGATGTGCTGCTCTTGGACGAACCGACCAACGGGTTGGATGTCCAATCCATTAGCTGGCTGGAAAACTTCTTGGCCGACTACGAAAACACCGTTATCGTGGTTTCCCATGACCGGCATTTCTTGAACCAGGTCTGCACGCACATGTGCGATGTCGACTTTGGGAAGATTACGCTGTTTGTTGGGAACTACGATTTCTGGATGGAATCTAGCGAATTGGCGGCCCAATTGAAGGCCAACGCCAACGCCAAGAAGGCCGACCAGATTAAGCAACTCCAAGAATTCGTGGCGCGATTCAGTGCCAACGCGTCGAAGTCGAAGCAGGCCACGTCGCGGAAGAAGCAATTGGAAAAGATTACGTTGGATGACATCAAGCCATCTTCCCGGAAGTACCCCTTCATCAAGTTCAATCCAGAACGCGAATTGGGGAACGACCTGGTGCGCTTGGAGCACGTCTCCAAGGCTATCGATGGCGTGACGATTCTAAATGACGTCAGCATGACGTTACGACCAGGCGAAAAGATCGCCTTTATCAGCCGTAATGACGTGACGACCACGACACTGATGCGGGTCATCTCCGGGGAACTCGAGCCAGACAGCGGCAACGTGGTTTGGGGGCAAACGACCAGCACGACTTATCTGCCGAAGAACGTTAACGACTACTTTGCCGAAAACCAGATGACGGTGATCGACTGGTTACGTCAGTTCGCATCCAAGGAAGAAAGCGACAATACTTTCTTGCGGGGCTTCTTAGGAAAGATGCTCTTCTCTGGGGATGACGTGAACCGGGAAGTCGATGTGATGTCTGGGGGCGAAAAGGTTCGTGCCATGCTGTCTAAGATGATGTTGAGTAAGGCCAACGTTCTGTTATTGGATGATCCGACGAATCACTTGGACTTGGAATCCATCACGGCATTGAACGACAGCCTAGTTGGCTTTACCGGTAGCATCCTCTTCACGTCTCATGATCACGAGTTCATCCAAACGATCGCCAACCGGATCATTGAAGTGACGCCTAAGGGCATCGTTGATCGGGCCGATACGACCTACGACGAATTCTTGGGTCACAAAGAGGTTCAGGAACAGGTTGCGGCGTTGTACGACGCAGAATAATAGAATAGATCGTTCAGACGATGGTTTTTCTCGCCTTGCCGGTTGCGGTGAGGGAGCAAAACCATCGTTTTTTGATGATTAGAAATGCGAGGTGCAATTAAACAAGCCTCTGAAATTTAGCGCTAGTTGCCATTTGTCTGGGAAAAGATTTAACCTCTTAATTGCCGCAACGCCTAAAACGATAAGGGTTGTCTTGCCCTATGAGGCCATGCTATGGTTGGGGCGCAGGTGAAGGATAGGGTTTGATGAAGGAGACTAATCATGAAAAACACGAATGATTCAGCTAATCAATCGGAGCACCTAGACATTACCATTGACGCGGATCTCAAACGAGCTGTGACTGAGGTATACCAACAGTACGGGATGAGTCTGACAACGGCGATTCATTTATTTTTGCAGCAGTCGGTGACCGATCACGACTTACCGTTTGACCTTGAATTGAGTAAGGAGCAACTTCAGGCTGAACTTGCTCGTGAGAAGGCAACTGGTGATACGGAGTCGCTGGCTGCAGTTGAGGCGTTGTGGCAGGACTGGAAGGAACTTTAAATTAGTGTGAACGAAAAGACAATCCGTGGACCCCGTGAAGGTGATCTGCGGGTTGCCTTTTTTAGTTGGCAATCGCTCACTCAGCTAGTTTGGAAGCGACGATCAGAACCCCAACCAAGAGAGCTAAGGTCGTTACAAATAAGGTTAAGCCGAAGATGCTAGGACTGAAAGTAGCGGTCACGAGGCAGCCAATGCCGACGACGAGCGTGAGTCTAGCGGCCAACAAGTTAACGCGCCGTTGATTCTGGGGACTTAATGTGATGAAGGCGCTTAGTCGGACACCGATAATGGGATTCCTAGGAACGTAGGCTGTCAGTAAAGCGAGACCAATAAAAATGAGGCCCGTATCAACTTTAGGCATTGCCAACTGCTTAGCCGTGAAGAGTTGGGGATAGGCAATCAATGTGATGGTGAAGAGTGAAAAGAAACAAAGCAGATCTGGGGGAAGTTGCGTTTTTAAGCGATCGGGAAGGTGGTTCGCCATCGCTGAAATCACTAAAATTAAGACCAAGATAGCCGTAAAAATAAGAAGAACCAAGGTTTTCAGGTCATTGAAACTAACCGTAAACAAGCGGGTCTGTTTAAGCCAGGCAACACCTAACAGAACACCGCTGATTACTTGAACGGTTCGAAGACTGAGCTGTTTGGGTAGCGGGATGATCATGAGGATCACTTCTTTTCATCATTGGAAATTTCACTCAGTATAGAAGGGGATTGGCCACTTGACAACCGGAATGCATTTAAAATGTGATGTTGGGATAAATCATTTTATGATAGTGCAGGCAGCGACGAGATTGTCGCTTTACCGTGCGCTCAGTTTAGTGTGTTTCCGGTAAAGGTTGAACAGGTATTAGCCACCAGCTGATAATGGTGATGCAATCACTTAGATAGTCCGAAAAGTATTACCGGCGTCACAGCTACTATCTTGGTTCTGTTTTAGCAACTAGGGTTCATCAAAATATAATTGAAACAACGGTTGGCTACTAAGGAATTTAGCACGCGTTTAAGTAGCCGTGAGTGAGTCAAATTTGAATCCAGCCGTGGGATTTTTCAAGTGGTCTGCTTGAAAAATGGCGTCTTTGAGACGGTGATTTTCTGGCTCAAAGCGAGGGCAAAGACCGTTCCTCAGGCTTTGGCCGTCCTCCCCACCGCGTTCCGATTCAAATTTGGCGAACGGTAAGGCGGCAGATAGATGACACCATCTTTACATATAAAAAGGAGCGGCTATTCACCACTCCTTGCTGATGGGTTTAGTTGTCCGCCAAAATGGCGAGTTCGTCGATTCGTTTGAAGAAAGCGTCATGGTCGACTGTAGTGACCAGCGTCACAGGGCGGCCGTCGGGAATTTCAAAGGTCCGGCCACGACCGGGGCCCGTGGTTAAGACGTCACTCGTGACTTCTTTGGTCGTCACCACGGCTGGGGATTCGCTGGCAACGGTTGCCAAGACGTCCCACAGGAAGTAAGTCGAGTTGGTCTCGAAGTGTTGGAGTGCTGGAACCAACGCATACCCTTGACCAATGAAGTCAAGCGCTGGATGTTGCCGTTGCAGTGCCCAGTGTTGCCGAATCGCTGGCGTCAATGGCACTTGGCGAGTACTTTCCAAGCCAACCATTTGAATGGCAATATCGCTATCCCAGACCGTTTTAACGGCTTGGGGATCCCAAAATGCGTTCCATTCAGTCGTCCCATCCTGTTCGGGTTCCGCAACGTTGCCCCGGCCGTCGAAGGTACCGCCCATCCAGTAGAGCTTGTCGATCTTTTCCGTGATGGTCGGGTCAACTTCCAGTGCGCGGGCTAAGTCCGTTAAAGGCCCCGTCATGACCAACGTCGTCTTACCGGCAGTTGCTTGGACCTTGTCGATCAAGTCAAGGTGAGCAGGCTTGGAAGCAACGGGGGTGGTGATGGTGCCGGCCTCATTTAAGATAGGCAGGGCGTCAAGGCTAAAGGCGTCTAACCGCCATTCTTTAGGAAAGGGGTGTACACCGCGAGAATTCGATGCCGCAACGTTCAATTGGGCGCCGTGACCGAAGCGGTCGATAATCTTGCGACTTGCGGCCAGCGCTGGTTCCAAGTAGGAATCGGCACCAATCACGCCCACCCCAGTCAGGGTGACATCTGGCATTTGCAGTAATAACAGTAAGGAAACTAAATCGTCGACGCTACCGTCGTGGTTAAAATAGACATTTCGCATGGCTTTAATCTCTCCTCTTATTACGAACATTATAAAAACGAACCCGTTCGATAGTTCTTATATTAACGAACTGCCTGTGGGAATGCAAGGGGTCAGTTGAACGATTTTAGCCGCGGTTAAGAAAACTTTCGTATACTGGTTAACAGGTTAATGAGCCATTCATTAATGGAAAGGATGACTAAACGATGAAATCAGTAAAGCAAGGATCTAAAAAGTGGCTAGGTGTTCTAGCTGCAGGCGTTATCCTCTTCGCCGGGGGTGGCGGCACGGGCTACATGCTTGGTCAGCAGCAAGCCAAGTCGGCCCAGACGACCCAGATGAAAAAGGCGCCAGCAGGGATGAGTGGCCGGCCAGCTGGGAAGCCAGGTGGGGCGCCAGGACAAAGTAGCAGTAGCAGCAATTAACGAACATTAAATGGTTTTACCTAAATGCAGTTACCAGAACAGTAGCGGGTTGACCCCCACGGCAGTTAGCCGTAAACTAAATGACAATTTGGAAAAGGGGAGTCGACGGATGCAGTTTAAAACAAATGACGGTGTGACCATCAGCTATGACGATGAGGGGACCGGCACGCCCATCGTGATTCTAACCGGAATCGGTGGCAGTCGTGTCATCTGGTCGGCCCAGGTGCCCCGCTTAGTCGCGGCCGGCTACCGGGTCATCAACATGGATGCTCGGAACCAAGGCGCCTCTGCACACACCATCTACGGGCGGAGAATTACCCGGCACGCAATGGATGTGGCGGAGCTGCTCGAACAGTTGAACTTAGATCAGGTTATTTTACTGGGCAATTCACTGGGGGCAGCGACCTTTTTTGCCTACCTCTCCCTCTTCGGTGAACAGCGGGTCAAGGCCGTTATCGACGTTGACCAGAGTCCCAAAATGGTAGCGGAGGAAGGCTGGTCATATGGGTTTAAGGACCTCACTTGGGCTAACTTTCCCGATCTATTGACGGCGCCGTTAGGAAAATCCACTGCAGGACCCATCGACGATGCCGTTTATGCGCAGGTCAAGGCAGCCAGTGCAGCAGCGCCATATGACGCAACGTTGAATGCCCCCTTATTGATCGACCACGCCGCTCAGGATTGGCGCGATGTGTTGCTTCATTTGCACGCACCGCTCCTCATCGTGGCTGGCCAAGAATCACCGTACTTTGACAGCGACTTTGCGGCGGTCAGTGCGGGGATGGCGCACAACGGGACGGCAAAAGTGGTCCCCCATGCCGGCCACGTGGTCATGGCGGAACAGCCGGCGGCCTTCAATCAGATTTTGTTTGACTTTTTACGGACCATTTAAAAGTATGGTCAAAAAGACAGCAGGTGAGTTTCCCAATGGAAACTCACCTGCTGTCTTTTTGTGGTCACTTAAACTTCTTTAGCCGCCGTTAAAATCCGTTGGGCGATTCCTTCGTCCATCACGAGGTCCGTTAACAATTTTCCACGTAATGCGCCGAGGGCGGCGTAGGTCTTAAACTTGCTCTTGATTACGGCAAAACGTCGGGGCGTGGCCAGCACTTCGTCGAGTGAGATGCCGACGACGGTGTCCCTTTCCGGAATCAAAAAGTTTCCCTGAATGTCGTAGGGCCGACCGAATAGCATGCCCGCAATCTGGGTGGTGTCGACGCCTGGGAAGATCTGTGCCTTGGCAGCTTTCCAAACGGCGATCGAATCGATCGAGGCGATGGTCCCGATGCCACAGAATAACATGTCCATTCGCGAGGCAATGGCCATGGTGCGTTGGAGCGCGGGTTCTTGTGGCAACAAATCGTGAACCGCTTGATTAGTCACGTATAGGGGCGCCGGCAACGTCACGTAGTCGGCTTCAAACCGTGAGGCGGCGTGTTCGACCATCCGGGTGGATCCGGCCCGGGAATTGTATTTCATATTTTCACCGACAAATTGGGTGAAGGTCAGGTCCTCTTGCAATTCGGATTTGAAATGGTCGATGATGGTGTGAACCGTACTGCCCCAAGCCAGGCCGACCACGTGGCTTTCGGTGATCAGTTGTTCGATCCGTTCGGCGGCATAAGCGACGATGTTGCCGGCATTCATGTCGGAGTTGCCATCACCACGCAGAATGGCAACGTGGGGAATGTCGAAGGCTTTCTTAAATTCTGTTTCCAGTTGGAAGTTGCGCGCAACGGGGGCATTGATCTGAATGGAGACAATCCCGGATTGGAGCGCTTCGTCGAGGTCTTTAGTAATGAGATAACGGCTCAGATTATATTTTCGGGCAATGTCCGAGATGGCCAGGTTACCGTAGTAATAATCCTGGGCGATTAATACGAGTTGTTCCTCATGGGTCAGGTTCTTTTCCATACTGCAATCCTCCACTATGGGTTTAGGTTTTGAATGATCAGGTTTGATTGTAACAAGTCAATCTTAATGTGGGGTGGCCCGCCGCGCTGTGGCCGGCAGAAATACGATCTGTCGCGGTCGGGAAGGCCACCAGGTATGCATGACCAAAGGATAGCACTAACCGCGCTTGGTCGCATTCTGAAATCAAGTATACCATTTTAGCAATTAACCTGGCGTGTGAGTTCAATGATGCGTTCACGGGTGGCTGCCTGGTTGGGGAAGTAAAGGAACTAAGGCGGGGGTTTTGGACGCCGCGGAGCTGGGGGACAAGCATAATTTAGCTGGACAGCCTGTGTGCTGGCCGGCTAATTGACGTCAAAGCCGGTGAAAAGGTGGCTAAAAGTTTGCGGTAAGCAATCAAGTATCCGATTACATTTAAAACTTACCGCTATTATTTTAACATTTAAAACTATTCTTTTTAAAAATGTCAAAAAATAAAATAAAAATTTGCAAAATTTAAAATCTGCGAGTAAGATGGGACTTGTTAAAAGTTACACGAGCTATTTAGAAGGTCGAATTTAGAGATTAGCAACAGAAAGGAATGAACCTAATGGACAAGGATGAAATTGTTGAGCTCCATGAGGAAAATACCGGGGTGCTTGAGATTGGTGCTGAGATGGACGTTAAGAACAAGACCGATCTCGGGAAGGCGTACACGCCAGGGGTGGCCCAGATTTCTAAGGCTATCGAACATGATCCCGAATTAAAAGACAAGTTGACCATGAGCGGCAAGTTGGTCGCCGTCGTCACCGATGGGTCAGCCGTCTTAGGCTTAGGGAACATTGGCCCCGCTGGTGGTTTACCAGTCGTTGAAGGCAAAGCGCTTCTATATAAAGACTTAGCTGGTGTCAATGCCTTACCACTGGCCGTGAACCAGGTGCCCGTTGACGATTTCGTCGAGTCTATCAAGAACATTTCCCTCTCATTTGCGGGAATTCACTTGGAGGACATCGCTGCACCACGTTGTTTTGAAATTGAAGAGAAGTTAGCCGCACAATTAGACATTCCAGTCTACCATGATGACCAAGAGGGAACAGCCATCGTCGTTCTCGCTGGCTTGATCAACGCCGCCAAGGTCGTCAACAAGCCATTGCAGGACTTGAAGATCGTGATGAACGGGGTCGGAGCGTCTGGCGTGGCGACCGCGAAGTTACTCAATGGGGTTGGTATCAAGCACATCACCTTGGTTGATATTGACGGGGTCGTTAAGCCAGATTCAACTAGCTACAATGCTTACCAAACTGGTTTGGCTAAGGAAATTGGCCTAAACGTGACTGGCGAGACCTTGGACGATGTGATCGATGATCAAGATGTCTTCATTGGCTTGTCTGATGCTGACGTGCTCTCCGCCGACCAAGTGAAGCGGATGGCCACTGACCCAATCATCTTTGCTTTGGCTAACCCCAAGCCGGAAATCAATCCGCAACTTGCAGCTGATGCCGGTGCCACGGTGATTGCCACGGGTTCTAGTCAATATGCCAACCAAGTCAACAACATCCTGGTCTTCCCTGGGTTATTCAAGGGACTGCTCAGAAGTGGGTTGAAGCGCGTGGACCTCGATATCGAAGCCACTGCTGCTAAGGCGCTTGCCAGTCTTGTTGCCGAACCAACGGCTGACCGAATCGTACCAGGCGTCTTCGATGAAGGTGTTGTTGCAACCGTTACGAAAGCCATTATGGATGCCGCAAAATAATTTGTTGATAAAGGGAGTTTTAGCCTTATGAGTGTTTTCTTGACGTCAATTCAAAGTGTCCTGGCAATCGTCCTCATGATTGCTGTGGGTTATTACGGCCAACAAATGGGTTGGTTCGATGAAAAGTTCTCCGGTTCACTGTCAAAATTAATTATGAAAATTGCATTGCCAGCTTCAATCTTCATGGCAATGATGAAGTTCTTCAATCCAACGAAGTTAGCCACTTTGTCCACTGGAGTCATCTATACGATCATTTCCATCCTGGTGGGTTACCTAGTTGCCTGGGCCTTTGTCCGGGTCGTTAAGGTGCCCCGCGGTCGTCGTGGATTGATGATGACGGCGATTAACGGGGCCAACACCGTGTTCATTGGAATGCCCTTGAACGTGGCCCTGTTTGGTCAAGTGTCTGTTCCTTACCTGCTGACGTATTACATCGTCAACACGGTTATCATTTGGACGCTGGGTGTTTGGGTAATCGCTGGGGATGACCCGACCGTTGACCGTGACGGCGGCAACAAGGCCAGCTTTGACTGGCATCACTTGATTCCAACGCCACTTTGGGGCTTCATCATCTCCCTGCCATTCATTTACATTCCAGGCTGGGAAAATGGGTTGATGAAGTTGACCTTCGCCACCACGGCCTTATCGGACATTGGTGCGCTGGTAACGCCGCTATCATTGATTTATATTGGGATTATGTTGAAGCGCTTTGGGATTCTCAACATGCGCTTCGATGGTAACGTCATCTGCACGCTACTTGGTCGTTTCGTGGTTTCACCAATCATCATGGCCATCATCATCTTCGCTGGCCTACACGTTGGCGTCCACATGGGCAGTGTGTTCCAGCAAACGTTGATTATTCAAGCCGCAACGCCTTCCTTGGCTGTATTGCCAATCTTGGCCAACACATACCATGGTGACGTGAAGTTCGCAACGAACATCGTGGTTTCCACGTCCGTGCTCTTCATCGTCGTTGTGCCAATCATCATGGTGTTACAGAACCTTTAGTTAATAGTGGCTTAGCTACCGCCTATGCCTGCCTCATCAACAACAGTGGCGCTAAACTAGGCAACATAGTGGTTGCGTCGCCTTACCGGTCGGCAGATATGGGCTGGAACGGTGCGAACACAACTTGAAGCCTCGAAAAAGCCGAGTCTCCAAGCTTGGTTTTCTACTAAGCCAGTAAGAAAATTCACTTACTGACTAAGTAGAACGACGCGCCTGAGCCCATATCTGCCGACCTCTCGGCTTACGTTGTGTGCTCAGACAACATTGAGACTATTGTTATTGACTGGACCAAAAACCGTTAAATAACTGTTTTTTTGATAAAGCACAATCAGCGCCGGAGGAGGCCAGGGATGGAGCCGGCCGTGAAGGGGTTGTTAGCTGGTGTTTTTAGCCAGCTTACAACCCGGGCGACTTTGGAGACACGTGGTTTTCGTGGCTTCAAAGCGAGCGAGAAGACTGGGGTTCTTCCAGTCTGAAGCGGCCCCACAGCAGGCGGAATCCCTGGCAGCCGGAGTGCGCCCAGTTTAGCAAGTTTAAAGTTTAGCAAGTTTAAAGTTTAGCAAGTTTAAAAAAGAAAAAGGGAAGAGGGGTGATTGCCCATCGAACAGGCAGTCCAAACGTTGAACTTGAACGACCCAGCCGTCTTCAAGGAATGGCAGGAATTTCTGGAGTCGTTAGGCATTACGAATTTTCAAGCCAACGAGCTCCAGCAGATCGACACCACCTTAGGGATTTATAACGAACGCGGCAATTTGATTGCGACCGGGTCCGTGGCGGGAAACGTCCTGAAGTATGTCGGCGTGTGCAACAAATTTTCCACGCAGGGCAGTCATTTCAATTCCATCGTGTCAGCGCTGATGAACCTGCTGGCACAACGGGGTGTCTTTCACCTCTTCGTCTTCACCAAGGTCAAGTATGCGACTAGCTTTCAGCACGTGGGGTTCCACGAACTAGCGCGTACCGACTTGGGCGTTATCTTGGAAACGGGGGACACGGATGTCAGTGATTACGTTCACCGCGTCGCGCAGGTTGCCGCCGACCGGCAGTTGCCACCGACTGGCAAAGTGGGCGCCATCGTGATGAACGCCAATCCGTTTACTCAGGGTCACCGTTACCTGGTCGAACAGGCCGCTCGTGAAAATGACCTGGTCTACGTCTTCGTGGTCAACGACGATGTGTCGCTGTTCACCACGGCTGAACGGTTAGCCCTGGTCAAGGCGGGAACGCAGGATCTGGCGAACGTGGTCGTGGTTAGTGGTGACCAATACATGGTCAGCTACGTGACATTCCCGGCCTACTTCTTGCCCACGCAAGACGATGCGATTCGTTACCAGACCACGCTGGACGCCCGGCTGTTCCGTGACCAGATAGCGGCAGCGTTACACATCACCACGCGTTATCTGGGCAGTGAACCGTTCTCCCGTACCACAGGGATCTACAACCAGGTCCTACAAACGGAGCTTCCACCGGCCGTAAGCGTTAAGGTCATCGACCGGCAGACCAGTGGCGACACTGTCATTACGGCTACTCAGGTTCGGCGCGCAATCGCGGCTGATCAGTTGGCTACGGTTCGTGACTGGGTCCCCGCGACCACCTATCAATTTATGCAGCAAAACTTAAAGATGTTACAAGCTAGAATTCAGGAAGGAATGAACATTAATGGAAATTAAAAAGACTGCGATTGCCGGAACATTGGAATCTTCCGACATTCAGTTAATGATTTCTCAAGCCGACAGTGGCATTACGATCGACTTGCAATCAGATGTAAAAAAAGTTTTTGGTGATCAAATCGAGGCTGTCATCACGACCACGTTAAAGGCCATGGGTGTCACAGCCGCTAAGGTCAAGGCTGTCGACAAAGGTGCTTTGGACTGTGTCATCAAGGCACGGACAATCGCTGCCGTTCAACGTGCAGCTGAAACGACCGATACACCAGCATGGGAGGTGCTCTAATGGCTGAGAATGAAGAACGTTTACGCCGGACAATGATGTTCGTTCCTGGGAACAACCCCGCAATGGTCAAGGATGCCGGGATTTACGGTGCCGACTCCATCATGTTTGACTTGGAAGATTCCGTCTCCTTACCTGAAAAGGATGCTGCGCGCTTATTGGTCTATGAAGCCTTACAGACGCAAGACTACGGCGATGCTGAAATGGTCGTCCGGGTCAACGGGCAAGACACGCCATTTTACGACAATGACGTGAAGGCCATGGTCAAGGCCGGTATCGATGTGATTCGGTTGCCAAAGGCAGAATCCACTGAAATGGTCCAAAAGCTGGATGCCGACATCGCCGCTGCTGAAAAGCAGTTTGGTCGTGAAGCCGGTTCGACTCACCTGATGGCTGCCATCGAAAGTGCTAAGGGTGTCTTACAGGCGGCGAACATTGCCGCTGCTTCCGACCGGATGATTGGGATTGCCTTGTCCGCCGAAGATTACACAACGGATATGAAGACCCACCGTTACCCAGATGGCCGTGAACTTGAATTTGCGCGGAACATGGTTCTCCATGCCGCACGGGCTGCTGGTGTGGCCGCCTTCGATACGGTCTTCACCAACATGGATGATACGGAAGGCTTCTACCGCGAAACGGAATACATTCACCAACTTGGATTCGATGGGAAGTCCCTGGTCAACCCACGGCAGATTCCAATGGTCAACAAAGTCTACGAACCAACCGAAGCAGAAATCAAGAATGCACGTAACGTGATCAATGCCATTCAAGAAGCCAAATTAAAGGGCTCCGGTGTGATCTCCATGAACGGCCAAATGGTCGACCGGCCAGTCGTGCTCCGGGCACAACGGGTCATGAAGTTAGCGAAAGCATCTAACTTAGTTGATGAGGAGGGTAATTATCTTGAAAAGTAAAGTAAATCGCGAGTTACCAGATGAATTAATGAACCAACTCAATTACAAGCCATTTGAAACGACCGAAATCGGCCATCCTGAAATCCAACGGGTAGCGCCTAAGGTCCACGTTTCAACTGGGGACGACAAGGTTGTCGACTCCATCAAGCAAGTCGTTGTGGACACCGTTAAAGACGGCATGACGATTTCCTTTCATCACCACTTCCGTAACGGGGACTTCGTCTTCAACCAAGTGATGCGGGTCATCATTGACGCCGGTATCAAGAACTTAACGTTGGCGCCATCCTCATTGACGGGTGTTATGAACGATATGGTCATCGAAGCCATCAAGGCCGGGACCATTACCAATATCACCAGTTCTGGGATGCGTGGTTCCCTCGGGGACTTCGTTTCTCACGGTGGTTTGAAGAACCCAGTTATCTTCCGGTCACACGGGAACCGGGCGCGGGCCATCGAACACGGTGACATCAAGATCGACGTGGCCTTCTTAGGAGTGCCAAGTGCCGACCGGTTAGGAAACGCTAACGGGATGGAAGGAAACGCGGTCTTTGGTTCATTGGGTTACGCCCTGATGGATGCCCAATATGCTGACCAAGTGGTCTTACTGACCGACAACATCGTCGACTACCCGAACACGCCAGCTTCCATCAAGCAAACGCAAGTTGACTATGTGGTTAAAGTTGATAAAGTAGGGGACCCGGACAAGATTGGTTCCGGTGCCACTCGTTTCACCAAGGACCCTAAGGAATTGAAGATTGCGTCCATGGTCAACGATGTCATCACCCACTCCCCATACTTTAAGGACGGCTTCTCATTCCAGACCGGTTCCGGTGGTGCAGCTTTGGCCGTTACCCGTTACCTGCGTCAATCCATGATCGACAACCAAATCAAGGCCTCATTTGCCTTAGGTGGGATTACCAAGCCAACGACCGACCTGTTAAATGAAGGCCTGGTCAAGAAGGTCATGGACGTGCAAGACTTCGACAAGGGCGCTGCAGATTCTATGCACACCAACGGTAACCAACAAGAAATCGATGCATCTTGGTATGCCGATCCCGACAACAAGGGGGCCATGGTCGACCAGTTGGACGTTGTCATCTTGAGTGCCCTAGAAATCGACACGAAGTTTAACGTTAACGTCATGACCGGTTCCGATGGTGTCATTCGTGGGGCCATTGGGGGTCACCAAGATGCCGCTACTGGGAAACTGACGATTATTTCCGCCCCATTAGTTCGGGGCCGAATCGCAACCGTTGTGCCAGATGTGACGACCGTTGTAACGCCTGGGGACTCCGTTGATGTCCTGGTCACTGAATTTGGGATTGCCATCAACCCCAAGCGCACCGACCTGATCGCTGTCTTGAGTAACATTCCTGGGCTGCCAGTCTACAAGATCGAAGACCTCCAGAAGATGGCTGAAAAGCGCGTTGGTACGCCAAAGCCATTGGAATTTACTGACCGGACTGTTGCCCTGATCGAATACCGCGATGGGACTGTGATCGACACGGTTAAGGAAGTTAAAGACTAGCCTTGAATTGACACACTGCGGCGGGAATGCTTCAAAGTCACGGAAATCACGTGTCTTCAAGGTCGTTCCATCCCCTGGTCGCCTCTGGTTTAGATTGATTTCCAATGCTACAGGCGGTAAATTCCCCACAATTGGGGGATGACCAGTGTAACTTAGTGTTGCCATGCATTGACTGTGTAAGCCGAGAGGTCGGCAGATATGGGCTCAGGCGCGTCGTTCTACTTAGTTGGCTAGTAGAAAACCAATCTTTAAGACTCGTGTTCTTCGAGGCTTAAAGTTGTGTTCGCGCCGTTCCAGCCCATATCTGCCGGCCGGTAAGGCGAATACATTAACCATATAAATGCGAATAGCCATTGCGGCTGGCGACTTGGCTGGCTACAATGGCTATTGTTGTAAAGAATGACGAGGAGGAGTTTGTGATGACGACATCTATTTTTGAAACGGGAACGCCGTTGGACATTGCGGGGGTGCTGGCAAACAAGGATCGGCGGGCTGCTTTTCAACGAGAAGCACTACGGGCCGATCCGAACCAGACGCTGTTGGCCATCAAGCTGAATATTCCCGGTCCCATTAAGAATAATGCGGCCATCACCCAACTTTTCCAACGCGGTGTCCAGGAGTTGCGGACGGCTTTGACGGCTAATGGGATCTCTGTCGAACAGCTAGCCAGTTGGGGAACGGTTGCCGGCAATGAATTGTTTTTACGGACAACGACTGCCGCTGCGACCGTGAAGCAGCTGGCCGCAACGTTTGAAGATACGACCGACCTGGGACGGATCTTTGACGTTGATGTGCTGGACGGCACGGGGCATTCTTGGTCACGCACCGAATTGGGAGCCGAATCCCGGCGCTGCTTTATTTGCAATCGACCGGCCAAGGAGTGCGCCCGGTCGCGTCGCCACAGCGTTGCTGAACTACAAGCTTATATTGATGATCGGTACCACCAGCTGTTTGACCCCGAGGAG
This sequence comes from Levilactobacillus enshiensis, assembly GCF_007115095.1. Taxonomy (GTDB): domain Bacteria; phylum Bacillota; class Bacilli; order Lactobacillales; family Lactobacillaceae; genus Levilactobacillus; species Levilactobacillus enshiensis. The sequence continues at coordinate 223,395 of NZ_SULH01000004.1, forward strand.
GATATGACCCGTGACGACCACTAAACCAACTGCAACGTTAGCAACGGATGCCTTACGAGCACTGCTCTATGAGGTGTCAGTGACCCCGAAACCAGGACTAGTAGACCCTGCCTCACAGGGGCCGCATCCGGATATGACGGTGTTCACCTTCATCGACAGCGCCTTGAGTCTTCAACCCTACTTCACGCAGTGTGTGGCAGCGGGGGAAGCCTTTACGGGGAGTGATCTGACGGCGTTATTTGGCCAGATTCGCCCACTCGGGGTCGCTGCCGAACAGGCGATGCGCGCCGCGACGAATGCCGTGAATACGCATAAAGGTGCGATTTTCTCACTGGGCATTCTGGTCACGGCCAGTGCCTACGCCGCGCAAGCTGATTTGGACTTGCGGGCAACGGTCAAGGCAATGTTACAGGGACTGACCACGCATGACTTTGACGGATTAGCTGACAAGCCAGTTGACCAATTGACAGCGGGAGAAAAATTGTATCTGCGCGATGGGATTACCGGAATTCGCGGAGAAGCCGAGGCGGGGTATCCGACCGTCTTTGACATGGCGCTGCCAGCGTTACGTCAGAGCACGGGGACCCTCAATCAGCGCCTACTGGACACCCTGCTGACTATCGTGGCCAATTCCACGGATACGAACCTAGTTAAACGGGCCGGCAATGCGGAGATCATTCCGTGGGCGCATCAACAGGCGCGGGACTACCTGGCGGCGGGCGGCAGTAAGACCACCGCTGGCTGGGCAAAATTGGTGGACCTAAATCAAGTGTTTGATCGCGACAATTTGAGCCTGGGTGGATCAGCTGACCTGTTGATTCTTACGGCATTTCTTGGCCTGCGCGAAGGCAGCATTGAAAATGATAGCTTTAACCTGTAGGCCGGACACGGACGGTCTGGTTTGCAAAAAATGAGCCTCATTATGATAAAACAAAAGGCCTTACCAGTTTGAACTTGCTGGTGAGGCCTTTTTGGTAGGGTCAACCTTTAGTCCGTAATAAAGTCAGTCGCCAATTGAAGGACCGTTTCGCGAGCATCACCGTCTAACCCGTGGCTAGCACCGGGAATCAGGTGAAAGGTGCTGTTTTGATAAACGTCGTCGTACCGTTGTGAAGCCTGATAGGCAACGATGTGGTCAGCGTCACCGTGAATCAGGCAAACGGGACCAGTGAAGTTCTGCGCGGTCTCGTAGATTGGAAGGCATTGGGCTGTTCGGAGATAGAAGCCGCCTAAGGTTTTACCATTACCCATTGGCAATTGGTCTGGGATATGGTGGGGATCGTAGACGAGTCCGCGGGTATGGCCAGCAATGGCATCATCCTTGAGAGTTGCGGCAGGGGCCATCAGCACTAATTTGTGAATCACATCGGGATAGTAACCAGCTAGCATGCTCGCCACGACCCCGCCCCGAGAGTGGCCTAAGAGATCGATTCGTTGCGGTGCGAGTCGAGTCTGAACGGCGGCTAAAACAGCTTGGGCGTCAGCAATTTCGTTGAGCACCGTCATGTTAGTGAAGTCACCATCGCTGTGGCCGTGACCGTTGAAATCGAAACGCACGGTACCCACACCATGGTGGCGTAAGTGTTGCGCGAGCTGGACCAGTAGGGCGGTGCTCACATAACCGCGGTCGCCCGTAAATCCATGCATCAGAATGGCGATGGTCCCAGTTGGTTGGGGGGCTGGTTCATAAATTCCGGCTAAAGTTAAGCCATCACGTGTGACATTAAATTCCATCTTGAAGACCTCCAGTTTTCGGCGTGTTTACCTCTCTAGGATAGTCGGAAATTGTAAATTTTGCTGGACCTTTTTTACCAAGTACCAGGATACCTAAAGGGCCTCACCAGTGAGTTTGAGTGGTGAGGTCCTTTAGTCTAGCTGTTTAGGTGGTAGTAATTGGAAGTTACATCACGGGATAAGTCAGGCACCTAACAGCAACCTAATTATTTCTTAGCAGTCAACGTTACGTCCGTCACCGCTTGACCGTGGCGAATAGAGCCACTAGTCAGGGTGGTCATGTTCTGCACGCGAGCGGGTTGGGTGAAGAAGACGACCACGGTGTCATCCAAGTTGGCTTGGTGAATCCGGTCGAGGTCGAAGGTCATCAATAAGTCGTTGGCCTTGATCTTCTGCCCGTCTTCATAGTGGGTGACAAAGCCTTCACCACGCAGGTTGACGGTGTCGATACCAACGTGAATGATCATTTCCACACCGGAATCGGAGACGATTCCCAGGGCGTGACGGGTCGAGAAGGTAAACTTAACCGTACCGTCATATGGCGCAAACAGGTGATTGTCAGTCGGTTTGATGGCAAATCCCTTACCAGGGAAGCCGTTTAGTTCATCCGGGATGGCCATTAAGTCTTCGAGCTCACCGTCGACTGGTGCCAAGATAGTCGTGGCTGCATCAGTGGCTACTGGGGTCGTGTCTTCTGGTGCAACGGCGATGTCTCCCTTGGCTAATTTGGCCTGGAGTTCATCGACGATTTCGGCGTGCATCTTTTCTGTGATCTTAACCTTGAAGGAGAAAATCAGTAACGCTAGGATGGCGCAGGCCATCGGCGCGTAGAAGGCAAACAGTTCGAACGTATGAATGTTGGTCGACGTCATGTCCTTAGCGGTGGCGCTACCGGTCATGCCAGCAACCAAGGCGATGGAGCCGACAATCCCATTTGATAAGGCGCCGGAGATCTTATCGATCATTGGCCGAATCGTCAGGGTAACGGCTTCGTTCCGGTTCCCATTTTTCAATTGGCCGTATTCGATAGAGTCAGTCAATGTCAGAACGGTGACCAGTTGGGCAAACGTAAAGTTAAAGAGAACCAGACCAATAATGACCATGATGAGGTTGGTCCGGGCGGTGATCAACAGGATGTAGGAAAGAATCATGCTGACCTGCCCAATCGTGAAGAGCATTTTCCGGGGAATGAACTTATTGAAGATGGGATAGAGGGGTGCCGTACAGAACCCAATGATGGTGGCGACTAACCCGGCAATCCAAAATTCGTTGGGCCGACCAATGACAAATTTGAAGAGGTAATACAGAACCCCATTGGTTGAGACGTAAGCAATTGAGTACATCAGGTAGGCCAAACTGGTCCAGAGAATCTGGTCGTTGTGGATGATGCCTAAGAAGACGTCCTTGATGCTGGTCTTTTCCTTGGCAGCGTCGCGAATCACGTTTTGCTTTTCCGTCGTCCCAAAGACCACGGCCAAGGCGGATAGAATGGCAACGATGGCAATAATAATGGCGAAAGCGAGCCATCCTTGGGGACCTTGTTCATGCTTACCAGTGGCAATAAAGGTGAAGAAGGTCGTTACGGGGACCACGATCATGGTCAGACCATTCCACCCAATTGACCCAGTAAAGGAGCCTAACGCGGTGAAGACGCCCCGTTCCTTACTATCCTCACTGATAGCGGGGACCATGCCCCAGTAAGAAACGTCACAGAGAGAATAGAAGATATCGAGGGCCACGAAGAGAATCACGAAGACCACGGCGAAGAGCACCCAGTTGACCTTGGCAAGGCCAAAGATCCCGGTAAACAGGATGACTAGCAGAACGGAACTGGTGACCCCGCCGATCACTTGCCAGGGCTTAAACTTGCCCCAGCGGGTATTGGTATTATCGACGATGTTTCCTAAGATGGGATCGATGACGACTTCGGCCAGCCGGATGATCACGACTAACCCGGTAATCAGGCCGATAAGCTTGCTAGCAATGGCTTTTGGGAGGCCAGCGAACATGCCGCTAGTCACGTAGATGATGAAGTACGTACTTAACGCACCATAGAAAGCGGAATGGCCTAAATTCCCAAATGAAAATGAAATCCGTTCGATCCATTGCCGCCCCGTTAAATGTTGCTTAACGGCGGCTGGTTGATTTGTATTTTCCATGTTTATGCCTCATTTTTTGTAAAATTCAGTAGCAGTCGATTGGTGATGACAGGTTGAAGTTACGGATAGACAACTTGCCAAAGGTTTTAGACGGTGTAGACCTTCACGTCGAATGGCTTGAGCACTTGGGCACCGGCGGTTACGGCTTGCCCCGACAGAACCTCGGTCAATGACTTAGTCGTGGTAACGGTCGCTGGTTTGTCACTGAAGTTGATCACGAAGAAGAACTGTTGGCCTGCCTTTTCACGAACCTGAATGGAGACGGCTGGTCCTTGCTTTTCAATGGGCAGGGTGGGTTTTAAGGTCAACTTGTCAGCGAGTTGGTCATAGAAGTCTTCAAGGAAGGCGACTTCTGTGCGGGCAGCGACATAGTAGGCGGTACCTTGACCACAGCTGTTCTTGGTCAACGCGCTACTACCGGCGAAAAAGTCGTCTTGGTACTTTCCCAGCGTCTGGGCAGTGTCAACCGTAAGTGTGTCGGCGTAGTCGTTCACCGTATACGTTTTGTCAAAAGCGGTCACGTGGTTGTGCTGCTTCGGGTAGAGCGTCGTCGTTTCCTGAAATTCAACGCCGTAAACGTCATGCAGTGCCTTAGGCCAGCCACCAAGATAAGCTAAGAAGTCCTTGTCGACGAGGCCGGTCATGTAGGTGCCAACTAAGTGGCCGCCCTGTTGCACGTAATCTCTAAGTTTTTCGGTAAAGGTCGTACTCATCATGAAGTGCATCGGGTCAATAACCAATGTGTAGAGAGTCAGATCGTCCTGCGTTGAAATCAAGTCAACGGGGATGTCATGTTCCCAGAAATATTGGTAGTGTTCCTGAATGGTGCGCCAATACTTTTTAGTTTCATTTGAATAATTGCGAGAATCATCGAGTGCCCACATATTGTCATAGTCGTAAATAATGGCGACCTTGGCCGGTTGATGATGGGTGTCCTTAGCCGGTTTTAAGTTGACTAAGTCTTGACCAACCTGCGCGACTTCCTTAAAGACACGGGTCTGGTCGCTGAGTTGATGGGTGATCACGGCGCCGTGGAACATTTCGGAAGAGCCACGGGATTGGTGAAGTTGAAAGTAGTTGACGGCATCTGCGCCGTGAGCAACTTGTTGCAGTGACCCCATTTGATGCATGCCGGGTAACTTGGCCCGGTTGTAAGGGTGCCAGTTGACTTGGGAAGGGGTGCTCTCCATGATCAAGTAGTTTTGGTGCTTGAGGCTGCGCATCACGTCGTTCATGAGGGCCGTCTTCATAGCGAGGTGAGCGGTACTCTCGTAGTCGTTAGCCCAGTTCGGGTAGGAGTCCCAACTGACGATATCGACGTGCTGCGCGAACTTCTGGTAGTCTAAATCGTAGTGGACGTGAGATTCAGGTGGGTTGCCGCCCATGAAGTTAGTGGTAATGGGGATGTTCGGTGTCAACTCACGTAATGGCTTGATTTCGGCTTCGTAGAAATCAATCGTGCGGTCGGTGACGAATCGTTTCCAGTCAAGGTTCAGGCCCAACAAGGTTTGATCACCCAGTGGGGACGGTGAGTGAACTTGGTCCCAACTGGTGTAGGTGTGGCTCCAGAACTTGGCCCAGTAGGCCCGATTCAGGTTGTCCAGTGTGTGGTACTTGGCCTTGAGCCAGTCGCGGAAGGCGGCTTGGCACAGGTCGCAGTAGCAGGACCCACCGAATTCATTGGAAATGTGCCAGAGAATCAGGCTCTTGCGGTGACCGTACCGCTCGGCCAATTTGCGGTTGATCTCCTGGACTTTTTGCCGGTAAATGAGGGAAGTGTAGCAGTGGTTGTGACGTTCGCCGAAGATGTTCTTGGAGCCGTCCGCGTTGGTCCGCAAAACCTCGGGATACTTCTCTGCTAGCCAGCGGGGCTTGGCACCGCTGGGAGTGGCTAAGATGACGTGGCCATGTTGAGCTTCGACCTTGTCAAAGATATGGTCTAACCAGGAAAAGTCGAATTTGCCTTCCTCTGGTTCAAGCTGTGCCCAGGAGAAGATGCCCAGGGACACATCATTGATATTGGCTTCTTTAAAGAAGTTAAAGTCTTGATCGATAATTTCGGGGTGATCTAACCACTGTTCTGGGTTGTAATCGCCACCGTGTAAGAAATCGCTTACATTTAATTGAGTAGTCATTTGATTAATTGCGCTCCTTTTAACGGATTTGCTTAAGTTCAAGGTAAATATTAAACTAAAAATTCAGTTAATGAAAGCGCTTAAAAATGGTAAACTAGTAAAGATTGGTAAACAGATTTTAAGCGAGATTTAGCGATTTAGTGTACCACTGAATTGTGGTTTAAGGTATGATTGAAGGGAAATAGAGATAAACTTGTTTTTAAATATAAGTAAAATGCAAGCGCTTACTATGTCGCTTTTAGTAAATAGTTAACGACTTGTGTTTAATTAAAGCATGACTGCAGTCACTGCAACTCATGACAGAAATTTCGAGTATCATTAGGGAGTGAGAAAATTGGCGACGATTAAAGAAATTGCTCAGAAGTCGGGGTATTCTTCAGCGACGGTATCCCGTTTTCTCAACGATGACCCCACCTTTTCCATCTCGGAGAAGGCCCAGCAACGCATCATGCGGGTGGCAAATGAACTGAATTATCACCATGAAGACAATGCCAAGCGTAGTCAGTATCAGATTGCGGTCCTCTTTTCGGTTGATCCGCAAAAAGAGTTGGAAGATTCTTACTTTAGTAGTATTCGGCAGAACATTATTGCGGCGGGCAAAGCTGCGGACATGGACGTTCAGTTTTACCGACACGTGCAAGATGTGCCCCAGCGAATCGATGGCTTAATTGCGTTGGGGCCATTCACCCCTGCTGACATTCAGGCGATGAAAAAACTGACGGTCAATACCGTCTTTACGGATGTCAATCCCGATCCGCATGCGTTTAATTCGGTTCAACCAAACTATGAGTCGATGGTCCACGTCGCGATTGATACCTTTCGCCGGTCTGGTATCACGTCAATCGGGTTAATTGGGGGTAAATTCTGGCACGCGGACTTCCCGGATGACCCACGAACGACATACTTTGAAAGTTATATGCGCGAGTTGGGAATCTTTGATGACCGGTTCGTGTTGATTGGTGAAGCATTTTCAGTGCATTGCGGGTATCAAATGGGGCTGAAATTGGTCGCGATGATGGCACAGCAACCGTTACCGAAGGGCTTCATTGTGGCCTCAGACCCCTTGGCGGTTGGCGTGCTACAGGCGTTTAATGAAAATAAGGTGACGGTTCCTGTCGACACGGCAATCATCAGCGTCAACGACATTGATATTGCCAAGTACGTGTCGCCACCGCTGACCACGTTCAGAATTGATACGACCGAGATTGCCCGCTCGATTATCAGCACGTTACGCGATGGTATTCTGTTTCCAACGCAGGCTAAGCGCGAGATTCGACTGGACTGTGAGCTGATTCAGCGTAAGAGTTTTGTCCCCCAGCCTAAGCAACGATAGGTAGCGTGTCACTACGGAATGTGCTTGCGCGTAAGCATCTGAGACTAGGCGAGTCTTAAGCGATTGCGGCGACATTTCCCCTTGAATTAACTGGTGATTGACACCTGCCTGAGCTAGCGGCATACTAGAATTTATTGGTTAATCGTATAACTGGATTAACCATAGATTGGTTTACGGGGAGAGAGTTTAAGTGCAGTGGAAAAAATGGTTAAAAGTTAGTATTGTCGCCATTATTTTAGGAATCAGTGTTAGTTGGGGTGGGGTCACAGCGGCGGCGAAGGTCAAGCGGACGGCTGATCTGCCCGACAGCGCGCGGCTCACGAAACAAGCGGCACATGCGGGCTACACCTTTCACGGCTTGAAGGCTCAGGTGAATGGCCAGGTCGGCCTGCAATTGAGCCAAAGCCGTTCGGGCATCCGGTTTATTTATTTTCTGGTAAAAGAGGGCAATACTGGTGCCGTGGCTTCAGAGCTGACGGTCAAGCAGGGGAAGAAGCAACTGTATCAGAAGATCCTCCTCTGGCAGCCAGCCAACGATGCAGATGATGAGGCCGGGACGTTGAAGACGCCGCAGCATACCAAATACGGGGTGGTTTGGACGGAGTTGAGTCCAAGTCACATGGACTATTATCGCCATGCCAGCGCTAGTCAATTACGTCAGGACTACTGGGCGACGGCGGGTAACGCGGCGTTAGTGGGTCAGGCTATCTTCAAGGATCCACAGTTGAATAACCACATTAAGCAAACCCAAAAGGCACACCGTCAATTGTTTGTTTTCGATAAGGCAACGACTAAATCAGTTAGAAAAATGGCAAAGAGCTTCAACTATTTAAAGCAACACCGCTTCGACTCGACGTACGCGATGAGCGTCTACTTGAAGAACGAGCAACGATTAAATGGTCTCAAATTTATTCTGTAAGTTAAAAGGTGAAAGTGCCTGCCGGTTCTAATAACGATTGGACTAAATCTAGGCAACATGGTGGTTGAGGTCGCCTTACCGGCCGGCAGATATGGGCTGGAACGGTGCGAACACAATTTGAAGCCTCACAAACCACGAGTCTACAAACTTGGTTTTCTACTAAGCCAGTAAGAAATTCACTTACTGACTAAGTAGAACGACGCGCCTGAGCCCATATCTGCCGACCTCTCGGCTTACGTTGTGCTTTTAGACGACACTGAGACTAACGATAAGTTGTTATTGACGGGACCAAAAACGTTGAGTAACTGTGGTCTATAGCTGTTTTTTTGACAAAATACAATCAGTGCCGGAGGAGGCCAGGGATGGCCCCAGCCGTGAAAGTGGTGTTAGCTGGCGGTTCGTTTTTCAGCCAGCTTACATCACGGGCGACTTTGGAGACACGTGTTCTTCGTGGCTTCAAATCGAGCGAGAAGACTGGTGGTCTTCCAGGCTGAAGCGTTCCCACAGCAGGTGGAATCCCTGGCAGCCGCAGTGCGCTCAATTTAGCCTAATTTAACGGTATGACTACTTACCATACTGAGAGATGTGGCCTGATGTAAAACCAAAGACTTAATGAAATAGGCATTCCAGCTAATCCTGCGCGTGAAGGACTAGCTAGAATGCCTATTTGTGTAGATTGTGACCTGTTTTTTTAAGGCCAGCTTTCAGATTTGAATCAGGTTACTTGATCGCAGTCAATCCCACCTTGGCAGAGCCGGGATACAGGGACATCCGTTGGGCCCGGTAGCTCCAGTCACCGTGGGCAAACTTGGTGCGGTCGACATCAAAGACAATCTTGCCAGTCTTGCGGTTGACTTCGACGAACTCGCTACGTTTGCCGCTGTCGGCATAACCGAAGCCAATCAGGGTATTGCCCTTACCGACGGCGTAGCTGCTACCGACGATGTTGGTAAAGTTACGTTTGCCCAGCGTCTTGCCGAAGCTCCAGGTCTTGTCGACGGTCTTATTCAGCTGGTTGATCTGAACGATTTCACCGGCGGACCACTGTTTCGATTGCTTGGTCTTGCCCCGGGTGACCGGAACGTTGTTGTCGTAGTACTGCAAGTCAATCGTGTCGCCAGTCGTCTGGTTGGGGTGGAGAAGCATGACGGCGTGCTGACCACCGCTATACCGGAAGTGTGTCGACTTCGGCGTTAACAAATATTTCTGGTAGCTCTGTGGCAGCTTTTCTGGTGAAGACAAAATCCACTTGAGCTTGGTGGTCCGGTAGTTGATGGCAAACATCATGTCCTGATTGCGCCCAGAAACAATCAGTTCGTCACGCTGTTGGTCGTAGTACATGGAATTCTGATGGAACCAATCAATCTTGCCGTCGGGCCGCTGGGTACCGTCGTATTGGGTGTAAGCCGACTTGGGTAAAATGCGCTTCAAGTCGATGACCTTGACGATTTTAGCCGTCTTGTAGTTGATTTCGATCATGGTGTCCTCGACGTACTTGCTGGATCCGTCGTCTACCGTTAACAGGAGATTGTGGTTCGGCAGTTCGATGGCGTCGTGGTGAATGACCGTGTTGGTTTCCAATTTGCTATGGTCCTGACGAGTTGGAAAGCGGCCATTGAAGTTGTATTGGCGGTAAACACGGCCGTAGAAATCCGTCTCCCGGAGCGCATTGTACTTGTGTTCGCTGGGCGAAATCTTGGTAAGAATCAACAGGTGGTTATTGGAAAGTTGTTTAAAAATGTGCGAGATCTTTTCGGTGCTGTACCAGCGAATTTTACCCGCAGCATCCAGGCCGTAGGTGATCCCCTGACTGCTGACGGCAAAGGTGAGCCGCGTGTGGCCAGCCCCCAACGCCATTTTTTGCGGGTGACTGGTCTTGAGCACGTTGCGGCCAATGGCCTTCGGTGCGGCCGCAGTCCTCATGGTGTAGGTCGCGTAGGACTTCTGACCGTTGTGCTTGGTAAACGTTAGTGTGACCCGGTTGGTGCGGTCGGCGTAGAGGCCTAACACGCCAACTTGATGGGTCGTATGGTAGCCGGCTAACTTTTTGGTGATCGTGGTAGCCGGCGTATCGCCATGCACCGTCAGTGTGACCTGTGTTGCGGCTTGCGTCTTGACTAAGATGAGGCCAGATAACGGTGAGGTCTTATAGGGGTTCACGATGACTTTCGCGTTGGTCGTTCCGGGCTCTAATACCTGGAGTTCTTGCCGGTACTTAGTCGTTAACGTATTGGTCGCCGTGGTATTCTTGGTGGACAGGGCGGGCCGCAGGTTTAGCTTGATTTGGGGCGTGGCCAACACGTTTTTCCGGTGGTAGTTTTGATGGACTAATAGAAACTGCCGCAGGTTGTGGCGCTCATGGTAGGCGGTTGCGCCACCGATAATAATCACGGCCAGCAGAAGGCCAAGGGTGATCTTCCAAAACTTTTTCATAATATGTAAAACTCCTTTGGGGGATTGACAGGAAATAACGGATCAGCTAGCTGCTAAATAACTCACCTGTTAATTAAGTAGTGGATAACTGTGTCATTTTAGCAATTATAATTGGTGAAAACAACCTAGTGGGTCGGCGGTCTGGCCGGATAAACGGTGGATAAGGTTAGCTATTGGTCGCGAAAATAAGGTTAACCCCTAGTCAAATTGCCGTAAGCTTGTATACTAAGAGTAAGCAACAACGAGACCGACTAATCGCAATTAGAGGAGGAAGATATGGATTCACAAGATCGCGTTAACTTGAAAATGGGGGCCAAACGACAGGTCCTCGATCACTATAAATTTTATGTGCTACTCTCAATCTTATGGCTGGCACTTTGGTGGATTGGGGACACCATGTACACCCGAGACGTCAATCTCATTGCTCGGATCAATGAGGCCAGTTCCAACTGGTCGTTCAACAGTTTATTTTCATTTGCGGGCCTATTCTTTATTGTGGCTTCAATGATGCATATGGGGACGCAGTTGACCATGATCGACCTCGACCGGGCAACGGCAGATATGGATAACCCGATCCAACGGAGTTTTGCTTTATTTGATAAGGGGCAGTACTTCTTGGGCTGGCTGTTCATCTGTATTTTGGTGGGAATCTTCACGTTCTTGTGGTCGTTACTCCTGTTCTTCCCGGGAATCATCAAGGCCTACGCCTATTCGCAATCGTTCTATATTTACCGAGATGCCTACGATCGGGGTGAAAACATCACGGCGCTGGAAGCCATTACGCGTTCACGAGAAATGATGAACGGCTACAAGTCATTCCTATTTATCATGGATCTGAGTTTTATTCTCTGGTTCATCCTGGGTGGCATCACGTTTGGCTTAGCCTTCCTGTTCGTCATGCCATACTACGATTTGGCACGGGCCAAGTTCTACAACCAACTGGTCTGGCGGCAAACGGAGAATCAGTCACACGTCATGGATGATGCCGATAACAGGGATTATGCTGGTAGTGACGACTCTGATAGTACGCTGTAAAGTGGTCACATAGCTTTTTGTAAAACAGGTCAAATAGCACCAAACAAAAGTGGCACGTTGAATTTTCTCAACGCACCGCTTTTTAATTATGGCTATGGGTGGCGTCAGCTAAAGGTTGAAAGCCTTAAAGTACGACCCATGTCTGTTCTAGCAACAACAGTAGAACTAAAGCTAGGTAGCGTGGTGCTTTGGTCGCCTTACCGGCTGGCAGATATGGACTAGAAATGGTGCGAACGACACGACTGAACCCATATCTGTCGACTTCATGGCTGACATTGCGTTCTCAGACAACTTTGAGAATAACCGTAACGGTCGTTATCAGTCGAATTCAAAAAGGCCAGGTAGCTGTAGTCTATAGCTGTTGTTTTGATAAAACACCGTCAGCGCCGGAGGAGGCCAGGGATGGAGCTGGCCGTGAAGGGGTTGTTAGCTGGTGTTTCTAGCCAGCTTACAACCCGGGCGACTTTGGAGACACGTGTTCTTCGTGGCTTCAAAGCGAGCGAGAAGACTGGTGTTCTTCCAGGCTCGTCCCCACAGCAGGCGGAATCCCTGGCAGCCGGAGTGCGCCCAGTTAGACTAATTTAATGCGCGAATGCTTACCAATACTGGGATACAATCATAATTTCATCTCGCAACCTTAGTTAGTCAGAATAGTTACCGATGATAGCCATCAATCGCCCGACACAGGTAATAGATCCCGACAATCAGGAAAAGAAATACCGGCAACACGCGCAGGAGGGCAAACGGTGTTTCAAATAGAATGGCCTTCCATAACAAGTCGCCCTGCATTTGCCATAAACCAGGCGTTAGGTACCAGCTTTTGACGTCGAAAATGTTCACGTTTGACATCATCTTCAGAATGTAGAAAACATATAAAAGAAAGAGAACACCACAGAGCGCACTGTAGCGACTGGACCGTTGGCGGCAGCTCAGCTTGGAGTGCTCATCCGAAAAAATATCACGATCTGAGGTTGCCGCTTTCTGTTGAAAATACTGAATCCCCCCGTGACGCCCCCCAGCAATGAGCCGCCAACCGCTGTCACTGAAAAATTGACGATAATTTTGGTAGTTTCGGCGACTCATCCATTTATCACGAAAGTCCAGCCGAGTGTAAGGATTGAACTGGTCAGTAGCTACCAGTGGCTGAAATGTATAGTAGTGAAAATAGGAATTGACCCGGGTCAACCGATAACCGGTTGCTTGAACGGCGTTGATCCAGTCTTCCTCACGATTAAGGTCCAAAAATACGCGAAATTTTTTCATGTTGCTCCTCCCTAATAGCCGAAGTCTTCGGCCAAATTCCCCAAGTGGCGTAGACGTTGTGTTTCTAATTGTAAAATGGATTTCCCAGCGGTCGTGATGACGTAGACGCGTCGCCGTTTATCATTGCTGGGGACCTCTTTGATCCACTTCAGTTTTAATAAGTTCTCAATGGCACCATACATGGTTCCCGCGGCAACGTGGACCGTGTCTTGGCTGAGCTGTGCAATCTCCTGAATGGCTGCGTAGCCATGGCGGGGTTGCGTGAGGGCCAGTAAGATATAGTAAGTGGTTTCGGTCAGCGGCAGATTCTTATTTCGTGCCATGTTAAGTCTCCTAATCTTTCAGCAAAATATGCAGTTGAACAATATACAGTTTAACTATATATAGCATAACTATCTATCGCTGATTTTTCAAGTCATTATTTTTTGTCGGCAAAGATGATGGCTCGACAGTAGCAAGCTCAGCCATTGGTTTGGGGCCCAAGGGTGGTGGAACTGCAGAAAATAAGTTTAATCTGGGGGTTGCTAAATCAAGTGTACTAGGTATAATAGTACACACAGGACACGTAGCCAAACACCAAGGGGTGAGGAACAATGCAAGCAAATGATTCTAGTCTGCCGTACTATGAGCAGCTAGTCCTGCAGGTCAAACAGCAAATCGTGCAGGGAATCTTGCAGCCGGGAGACCGGTTACCATCTGTCAGAGACATGGCGCGACAGGAACAGTTGAATCCGAACACGGTCAGTAAAGCGTACAAACAGTTGGAGACCCAGCATGTGATCACCACGGTTCACGGCAAGGGCACGTATGTCCGGGAGGCGGCTGCATATGGTGACAGTGCGCAGGTCGTCGCCAGTAAAAAACAACTTTTAACACTGTTAACGGAGATTCGCTATCTAGGCGTCCCGTTAGAAGAAGTCGTTGGCTGGATCAAAGCCGCATATGAGGGGGCAGAGTAGTGACATTACAAGTAACGCAATTGTGTAAGCAGATCAACGGCCGGACCATAATTGAAGACATCAGTTTTCAGTGGGCACCGGGCGAAATCATTGGGTTGGTCGGCCGTAACGGTGTCGGGAAGACGACCCTGTTTCGGACCATGATGAACCAGTACGTTGCGGACGCCGGCCAGGTGACGGTGGATGGGCATGATATTGTGACCACGCCGGCAGAGCAGCGCCGAATTTTCTTTTTGGATGTGCAATATAATTTCTTAGATAACTACCGGTTGTGGGAATTACCTGAATTTTATGGGGATGTCTATCCGCAATTTGATCATCAGCGTTATTTGACGCTGTTGGCCCAGTTCAAGCTAGATAAGAATAGTCAGTATCGCCGGTTATCTAAGGGGATGCGTGCGTTGACCAATATGATTCTGGCTTTGACGTCAAACGCCACGTACATCATCTTGGACGAACCGTTTGATGGCTTAGACGTTATCGTTCGGGAGAATATCGCGACCATGGTTATTGATGAGATTGCGGACCAAGAAAAAGGGTTCTTGATTTCGTCACACGATTTAAACGAACTCGACGGCCTAAGTGACCGGGTCCTGTTACTAAAGGACACCCACTTAGCCCATGACTACAACCTGGAAGATGTACGGGCTAAAGCGAAGAAGCTTCAATTAGTCTTCAAGGATAAGCAGATTCCAACTGTGCTCAAGGAACACAGCCAGTTGATCCGGGTTTCCGGGCGCGTGCTGGTGGTCGTGATTACGGATTACACGCCGGCAATCGATCAACAGTTAAAAGCCTTACAACCCGTGTTGTTTGAAGAATTACCGTTAACGTTGGAAGACCTGTTCCGCGCCAATTTGGCCCACGATACAGGTTACCAACTGATGAAGTAGGGGGAATTAGGATGCATAATCAATTAGATCGGCTCATTTGGCGACGACACCGGCGACTTTTCTTGGTCATTGGCGGGGTGACGTTACTGGGATGCTTCATGTCCACGATTCTTTCCCTACACACCCTACCGAGCTCTGCAACACAACTGGTGAGTGGCAACATTCAAAAATGGGATATGTACTCAGAGTCCTATTTTTCCGGTTATCCTTACTGGCTACTGGCGGCTTACTGGATCGTCGGTCTTTTATTAATGAATCAGGACCTGAAGGATAATTTCAATCAATTCTTATTTAGCAGTGGGTTCTCCCGGCGGCGCGTTTACTGGTCTAAAATCAAGGTTGCCATGGGGGCCTTACTGGTCATTGCCATCCTCACAATTGCTTTAGAATATGGCATGGTGTGGGCAATGAAACCGGCCGATGTTGGCTTTCATTTAGCCTGGCCCGGCGTGCTAACTTCGTGGATCGTGGGGTGGCTCACATCGATCGGCCTGTTTTCGTTGACTTGGTTTGCGGCATTGATTGTCGGCCAGACCGGTGCACTGATTGTGACCATCGTCGGCTTTACACTTTCTTTAGTTGGTTCTTCCACGATTAGTGTTAATATCTTAAGAGAGAGTGGCATCACCCTGAACGCGGAACAAAATACTTGGTTCATGGCCGGGAGTTGGCTCGTGGCGGCAAGTATTCTGTTCGTGTGGGGCGCCGCGCTCTACAATCATTTGTCGCTGGAACATAATGGAGAGTATTTACTCTTTCCGAAGTTAAAAGTGCCAGTATACATCGTTTTCGTCGTGTACGTGACTTCACTGAGTGTGTGGGGCACGGACGGCTGGTCATTGGTATTTTGGTTCTTGGCGTCTACCATTTTTGGCTATTGCTGGTTATGGCGGCCGCGATTGGGCGAAATGTTTCACCGATGGCGTTCACGTAGAGGCTAGAGAGTAGGTTTTAGAATTGATTTGTTTGGTGACTAAACGGCTCGGGGAAGCGCAGTCGTGACCAAGGGGAGCAAGTCAGCGTTGGGGAACGTCGGCTTGAAATGAAAACGACCCACCACGGTAAGCAATCGTGGTGGGTCGTTTTTTTATTGGTTAAATTAGTCCCAATCGGGCGCACGATGGCTACCATGGGGACGTTTCAGACCGTAAGTGGTCGTCAGTTAAGCTCGGTGCAGGTACCAGTCATACAAGTCTTGTGCGGCGGTCACGGGGATGTAACGTAATTCAATCGCTTGGTTGTGATTCCCGTGGCGGACGTTGACGGTCAAATGAGCCAACTGCGTCTTTTTCATCCAGATGGATTGTTGAAAGCGCATGGACTGAATTTTGTCGGCAGGGACGTAATAGACTTCACGGGTCCAGAAGTGGCCGGTTTGTAAGGCAAGTAAGTCAGCTTTAAGTAGCGCCCCGGCCGTGTTGCGGCCAGCGAAGCGCCCCTGCAGGCCGGCAATGATGACCAGTAAAAGACTGATCCAACTCAAATGTGGCCAGAACCAGGCGATGATGATTGCGGGTAGTGCCACAAATAAAATGGCATTCCGTATCAAGTACCAGTTACGGGGCACACGCAGAATACTTAAATCTGGCGCAGTTTGGGGTAACCAGTCAATAAAGGGCGTCATCGTCTGATAGACGGTCTGATTGGCAATGACCGGCATGATGACCAAGTCATTGTCATCGTCATCGCTGGCCGCCTTGGAGGCAATCAAGACCTGAACCGTCTGGAGATGCAACCATTGGCGCAAGACATTTTGCTTGATCCGAACGGCTTGAATGCGCGCTAACGGTGCCGTGATGGTGTTGCGTTGAAAAAGTCCTTTGGCGGCTCTGAGTTGGTCGGGCTCCCGTTCCAGTTCAAAGTGGTAATAACGGGTCAACGTCCAGAAAAAGGCGCCCAGCCAAGCCAAAACGATAATGAGCAGCGCACCGCCAATCAGCAGAGCTAGTGCCATATGGCTGGCATCATCGATCAAGGCATTGGTGAAGGACTTCGGAATCTTGTTGTACAGTCCTAGTAGCACTAACAAGAAGGGAATAAAGATGAGTGAGGTCAGTCCAAATTTGATCAGGTCCCGCGAATTGATGCGGTAGTGTGCTAAAGCGGTAGCGGCAGTGGTTGTGGCCTCGGCGGGCAATACTGACGTGGTCGTTGCCTCAGCGGTCGTCGCCGGGACGGGCGCAGCGTGGCGATAATGCTCAATGGTGGTGGCCACGCTGGTCGGCACTGCGGCCAGCCGGGCTTCCGGAGCACTATCGTCGTGGCTAGCAGTTTCAATCAGGACTTCCTCTAAATGAAATGGTCGGAGATAGAACCACTGCTTCCGCTGCACCGTTTGGATTCGTGAGTAAGGGATGTGCTCGTGGTGCCGCACGAAAATACCGGAATGAACGATGATGGCATCGGGCGTGACGATGTAGGACAGCGTTAGCCATTTCAACGTGGGCCAAATTAGAAAGACGAAGATCATTAAGGTCAGCGTGCCCCAGAACCAAATGGAATTGATGTGGTGCCACTGTGACAGTAGCAGGATGAATAGAAACCAATAGGCCTTGAGACTCTTGGCGATGTGCTGGAACAGACCTAGCGGGTGGGTTCGTTTAGGCGTTGTCATGACGCGCCTCCCGAGCTAACCGCATAATTTGTTCACGGAACTGTTCGGCTTCTGGCAGTTCAAGTCCTTCGATACTGTGACTGGTGGCAGCGGTCGCCACGGTGACCTTTGTCAATTTTTGCCATTGCAACAGGGGACCAGCGTTGAGCGTCACGTTTTGAACTCGGGCAATAGGAATAGCCACCCGTTTTTGAAAAATAAAGCCAGCCTGCATTTCAACGGCTAAGTCAGAGATCTGGTAGCGGGTAAACTGATAACGGTAGGGAATGAAGGCCAATTCCACAATGGGTTCGACGATGGTCAAAACAAGGCCAGCGATAGGAATCCACACGGCCCAGTCCCAGTAGCGGTAGGTCAGCCAGAGTAAGCCGGTGATGATGAACAGCACCAAAAAACTCCCCAAGGCGCTGTATCCCCAGATCTGTTTGATGCGCAGGGGTAGATGATGTGTGGTTGGTTGCATAATACGAAAACTCCTCTCCTTGGTAGTCTAAGTGTAGCAATCGTCGGGGGCGCTGACAACCAGGAGGCGTGAACATTTTTGAGGACGTGGGTGATTGAAACCAGTGGATTATTAGTCTGAGGGGATGGTCTATCTGGTCGATTAGACAGTTGGGTTGTGATCAAACCAATCTAAAATTATTTTCAGAAAATTTTGAAGGCAAGTCAGGCGGGGCGTCAAACGGTTAACTCACCTTTCAAATTGTCGAAGCGTGATTGACGGATTTTGACGCACCCCGTATAATACCTAACAACAACCAAATAGTCCTTTTAACTTAGTCCCGTGAGGCTAAGAAGGGTCCGGTAGAATTCACTGTCTTTAAACGTGAACTAGCGGCCTGAATCCTTGCGGGATCCGGCCGCTTTTTTCATGGCCGGGCGGTTGAAATCGATACTCATGGAGGAGTTTATACATGGCACAGATTTACGTTGCAAGTCCGTTCTTTAGTCCCGAACAGGTCGACCGGGTGAAACGCCTGGAGGCTGCCTTAACTGCGAACCCAACGGTGAAAGATTTCTATTCACCACGCTTGCACCAAGACGCTGCTAACGAGCAGTTCACGAAGCCTTGGGCAACGGAGATTTTCCATCGTGACATGGATCAAATCGCAGCCGCTGACGTGATTGTCACGGTCATCGATTTCGAAGCTAAGAACTTAGATTCTGGGACGGCGTACGAACTGGGCGTTGCCACGATGAGCAACAAACCGATCCTGGCCCTGCAGGAGAAGGATGAAGCCGTTAACTTGATGATTACTGAGAGCATGCACTGGTACACCAAGAACGTCGACGATTTCAAAACGTACGATTTCAACACGTTGACTGCTGGCGAATTTGTTGGGGAAATTCTGTAAGTCGTAAGTTTAACTAAGGGGAAAGGTGAGAATCGATGGCACAAGAAGTGAAGGTTAGTAAATCTGAGACATCACAAGCGGCACCGCGGGAATTTGGCCGTGTCGAATCGATTCCGCACAAGCACCGGCGCATGTCCAATTGGGATCTCTTTGCCACTTGGGTCGGTGCCAACGCGAACAACGGAACGTGGTACATTGGTGGGGTCATTGCGGCCTGCGGTTTTTTGACCGCTTCGACGACATTAGTCATTGTCGGGCTGGTGTCCTACGCGTTGTTAGCCGTAGCGAGTTATATGGGCTACCAAACGGGATTACCCGCAATGGCATTAACCCGTGCTTCATTTGGATTGCGGGGGAGTTTCATTCCATCCGTGATCAACGTGGTCCAGTTCATTGGGTGGGCGGCCGTTAACACGTTTATTGCCGCCACGTCGATCAGCTATATTTTTGGGGAATTATTTGGCTGGCCACTGTATGGTAAACCAGGTGGCACATTTGGCCTGATCGTGGGCATTCTGATTATGAGTGTCCTGCATTTATTGAGCATCTCTGTTGGTGAAAAATCAGTACAGATGATCGAACGAATCGGAATCGTGCTGGTGGTTATCTTTGTGATGTGGGAATCCGTCGTGGTCTTCAAGACGGTCTCCTTCCATGACATCGTGACTTGGCAGCCGCCACACAATATGCGGATGTCTTCCGGCGTCGCAGCCGATACGTTGGCTGCCTTTAACCTGGCTTGGGTCACGGCGGCATCAGACTTTAGTCGCTTCACGGCGAAAAAGTCGGCAGCCACGACCTCATCATTTCTGGGCGCCAACTTTGGCCTGTTCTGGTTTGCCTTCATCGGTCTGTTTGCCACGATTGGGACGGCCGTTTCATTGAATCATTTTGATCCGAACAACTCTGACCCCAGCACGGTGGCTGCAAAATTAGGGCTAGGTGTGATTGCCTTGCTGGTCATTGTTTTGACCAGTACCACGGCTAATGCCGTCAACCTGATGTCAGCTGGGTCCGCATTGACCAACATGACCCACCGGTTGTCGCTGCGGGTCAGTCTCTGGATCGTGACGATTGCTGCCACACTGGTGACCTTCATTCCCGTTTATCTCGCTAGTTTCCTGGATGTTTTCGAGACGTTCTTGGACGGCATTGGCATGTTCTTAGGACCTGAAATCGCCATCTTCTTGGTGGATTACTTCTTCTTAAAGGGCAAGCAGTACCGATTGAGTGAATTTACCAAGGTGCGTGGTGCTTACTGGTACACGCACGGCGTCAACTGGATTGCTGTTGCCAGTTGGGCATTGGGCGTGGTTGCTTACTGGGCCCTCAAGCAGGTTCCAGCGGTGGCAACGACGATTGGTGCGACCTTTATCGCGATGGCAATCACCGCGGTCATCTACTGGATCGGCATGCGGATCGTACAACCTAAGCCTGATCAGGCTGTTCAAACGAAGTAAGGGAAAAATAACGACAAATAAGAAAGCAGGCACTGGGACCTTTGCCCAGCGCCTGCTTTTTACATATTTAGCTAAAGGTTATGGGTTGCAAAATACCGACTATGACTGTTCTACCAACAACAGTAGCCCTAAAAGTAGGCAACTTGGTGGCCTGGTCGCCTTACCGGCCGGCAGATATGGGCTGGATCGGTGCGAACACAACTTGAAGCCTCGCAAACCACGAGTCTACAAGCTTGGTTTTCTACTAAGCCAGTAAGAAGATCACTTACTGACTTAGTAGAACGACGCGCCTGAGCTCATATCTGCCGACCTCTCGGCTTACATTGTGCTTTCGGACGACAATGAAAATGCAATGTAACGGTTGTTATCAGCTGAATCAAAAAATTTCAGGTAGCAGTGGTCTATAACTGTTGTCGTGATAAAACACAATCAGCGCCGGAGGAGGCCAGGGATGGAGCCAGTCGTGAGCGAGAAGACTGTGGTTTTCCACCCCACAGCAGGCGGAATCCCTGGCAGCCGGAGTGCGCCCAATTTAGCCTAATTTAATGATGTAACTGCTTACCCATACATGGCATGGGTAAGCAGTTACACCATTAAGTCAGCCAAGCTCGAATAGAGGGCCAACTTTCCTGATTCACGATTAGGCGAGGCGTTTCATTCAGGTCAGTGTCAGCCGTGACGATTCCTGAATTTAAAGTTGCGACCCAGCTGAGGTTCTGTTGGGCCAAGAAGTGGCTGATGGCGGGGGTGCCACCACCATAAGGGTAGGCAAAGGAATCCGCTGCGAGACCCGTGTGCGCCTGCAGTGTCTTGCGTGAGCAGTCGAAGTCTCGCTTGAACTTGCCCGTGTAGTGTGGCTGTGTGAAAATTGGCTGAAGTTTGGCAGTTAGGTGATGCAGATTATGGGTGTGTAAACCTAGCGTCATGCGGTCACCAGCCGCTGCCTTGGCACGGCGGATTTCACGCCACGTTGCCATTTGACTGCCTTCGCGGTATTCGCCGGTGTTGCCAGTGATGACAAAGGCGGTGAAAGGGAAGCTGTATTTCTGCATGATGGGGATGGCGTTATCACTAACACTGCGGTCGACGTCATCAAAGGTCAGGACCGCATATTTTCCCCGAATGGGCTGGTGCGCACGAACAAGTCGCGTCATTTGTTGACTGGAAATCACTTTGACGTGATGGTCGTGGAGAAACTTCATCTGCGCGGCGAATTCACTTGCGGGAACGTTAAATTCGTGTAACTGAGAGTTAGTGGACAAGCCCTGCGCAAGGCGGGTGGGTAAAGTGTCGGCTAAGACCCGGTGGTAACAAAAGACCATGATGCCGTTCTTCAATTGTTGGTAGCGTGCCGGTAAGACGTAACTTTCCTGAGTGCGGTGCTGTTTATTGGCTTGGCGCTGGTAGGTCCACCCCAAGCCAAAGACGAGGGTGAATAGGAGCGTAAGCAGAAGCCCTTGACGGAACCGACGTGGATTCATTTAGACGCCGCCTTTCTGAGTAGCCACCACCGCCAGCCACAGAAGAGGGGGACGATGATGAGCAGCCAACCGATTAACGCGAGAATGTGATGTGCCGCGTGGGGCTGCAGATTAAGTAGGAGGTAGAGACTGACTAGGGTATCACTGTAAAGGCCAAGGGAAAAGCTCACGTTGGCGACAACGATGAGCGCAACAAATAGCCAGAGCGTTATCAGAATAAGAAAACGAATACAGCGTTTCCCACGACTCGTTTGGTGGCGGATGATGGGATCAAATGGTGCTTTTTTCATGCTATATCCCCCGATCTGGACTGTGCCAAGTGCCTTTACGTTGCGGACTGATAAAGTATGCGGCGATGGCGGCTAGGCAACTGATCAGGTTGACCATCCAGTAGTACAGAACGTAGACGGGCACCAATAGGAGCTCTGGACCGGCCAGTCTGGCAGTCAGTTGTGAGGCCAGAAAACCGACGGTAAATTGAATACTACTCAGAACTAGTAGAATCAAGAGTAAGTTGCCATCGAGCGAGAGTTCGTGTAAGAAGAGGAGTTTTAGAGCGTAGGCCAACAGGCTGAATGCGGTCACGAGGGCCCAAAGGTTACTGATCACGGTTTCCAGAAGGAGAAAGCGTTGGCCCCAAGGATTTTGATAGAAGCCACGCCAATTAGTGACCAAAACTTCTAGACCACCGCGGGACCACCGTTGACGTTGTTTGAGCAGTCCCTGCAAGCGTTCAGGCACTAAAATCCAGCAGATGGCCCGGGGTTCATAGGCGACGCGCCAGTGATGACGGTACAGTCGCCAAGTGATGTCGATATCTTCGGTCATGACGGCTGGGTTCCATCCGCCAACGGTTAAGAGGGCATCGCGGCGAAAGGCAACGATGACCCCGGAGACTGTGGTGATACTTCCCGTCAAATAAGCCTGTGCCTTTTTGATCAAGTCAATCACACCGATGTACTCGAGCAGTTGCAGGCGCCCCAGTAAGGTGGACCGATTACGGACGACTGGTTTGCCGGTAACCGCGCCATAGCCAGGATGGTCGAGTAGCGTTGTCATTAATTGTGTGACGGCATCGGGGGCTAGCAGACTGTCGGCATCGATGGCGACAAGGTAGTCTCCTTTGGCAACACGTAAACCTTGGTTGAGCGCCTGCGCCTTCCCTTGGTTCACGGGAAGTGTGACGATGGTAATGGCCAATTGCGGTGCCCACTGTGTCTTTAACCGGCTCATGATTTCCTGAGTATCATCATCGCTACAATCGTCAATTAGAATAATTTCATAGTGCTGATAATTTAGTCCGGCTAAAGATTGGACTGCTGAAGTAAGCGTCTCTGATTCATTATGCGCCGGAACTAAAATTGAAACAAATGGCTCGGTTGCAGCGTTTAATAGCGTGCGGGCTTGCTTTTTACGGAGCAGCCCTGAGAATAAACAGCCGACGATCCAGATGATGGCCACCAGGATAGGATACCCCACGACGAAGGCTGAAATTAGATTGTTAAACCACATAACTTATTGTTCTCCCCTAAAATAAAACATCAATAGCATAAACTAACGTAGCCTTGAGCATAGCATGCCCGGCATTGTGAGAAAACGGGTTGGGGGAAACGTGGTAAATTCCTAAGCTTTAATAATTATATTTATAACAACTCGTAAATACCTGAGTGGGTTCGTGCGAGTATTTTTAAGTGCCGTGTTAAAATGTAGGAGAAAAGCGAAGCGCAGTTAGGTCGAGCAGAATGGCCAAACTGGGGCGATGCGAGAACCGACCAGTCTGGTGGCCACGATCGCTGTTAGCTAGCTGAGAACGACCAAAGCTGATTAAAAAATATTGGAGGGTGAGCGAAATGATGCAGCAGATGCCAATTTTACCGTTAATTGATCGGTTGACTGAGGGGCAGAGTGTGACCCTCTCCACTGAGGATGGCCAAGATGTTCGTATTTCACCGGAAGTGGTGGCGGGCAAGTTGACGGGCAACTTTGTCAGTACCAATTTACCGGGAATTCGCTACGACGATCCCCGAATTATCTTAAAAGAAACGTTGGCGGAATTCGATACGCAGGGTGTGACGATAACTAGTATCGACTAAGCGATTCCCCTGAGTGATTGGTGAAAGCCAAAGCTCAGGGGTTTTCGCTATCTAAACAGGGGGGAGTGAGGAATCGTGAAAATTGATTTTGCCATGTTGACGCCTAAGGATATTCTGAAGCTGCGGTTGATGACGTTTATCAACGATCACGGTGGCCAATTTAACTTGGCTGAGTTTGCAGCGGAGGCAGCCGTCAGTTACTCGCGCGCCTATCATATTTTGCTGGGCTTGCGGTTAGACCTACAGCAGTTAGGCACCACGAGTTTAACGAAGGATAAAATGGTGACGACCGTGACGATCGATCACTATCGCCATTGGCTGTACGTCAGCAGTATTCCGTATCAGGTCATGGTGGCCACGTTAAAGCAGAGCTATCAACAGACCAGCGAATTTTGTGCGGAGCATCGAATCAGCTTGTCGACGTTCAATCGACGCTTGCGGGCGATGAAGGTGCAGCTGGGGCAGTATAACTTGCAGTTGGTCGCCAATCCGTTGCGGGTGACTGGGAATGAAACCTTGATTCAGTTACTCTACTTTATGTTGTTCAGTACGACACTAACGACGCCGGAGGAGCTCCCGGAACTGGCACCACGCTTGCGCGGCTTACATGCGGCAATTTTGAAAACGTATCAGAATGACAAGTTGTATCAGGATTCGGTCAGCTTGCAGCAACGCAAGGATCTCTTGATCAGACTGGCCCTGATTAGGTTAGACCAGGGCTACCGTTACGCACCGTTACGTTTTCCACTGGCACATTTGACGGATCTACGGGCATTAGCGGGACAGATGGCAGCGTTGGGGGATACGCCACAGCAGGCCTTGAACGAACTGGCGACGTTGGATTATTTATTGACGAGCTCGCCGTATTTTGTGCGTGCTTTACAGCCGACGGGGATGCAACGCCTGTACGCTGGATTGAAACAGCGGGTTGGCGAATATACGCTAGCCCCCGGTGTGACGGAATTAAAAGATTACGCGACTGGAAAAAATTGGTTCGCCAACTGGCTATTTGCTCTGTGTCAGTTTATGCTGCTATTTCGCGTGGATCCCTTACTTCGACCAGAAATTACCGCACTCTATCAACCCACAGCTGCGTCAACGGCACCCGCGCTGGCCATTGCTCAGAGTATGAGTCGGCTGTATCCGGGAAAGATCGGGGCGGCAGACCTGCGATTGGTGCAGAAATATTTGAGCAAGTATACGAATGGATTAACACTGACCGCAGCCCGGGTTGAGATTCTGGTGACGTATGACATGATCGGGGTCACCACGGATATTTTCAATCGACTACTCAGTGGGGTCGTTCATCTCAGCTTGCTGACGGATCAAATCGTTATTGATGCCGCGCACCGCTCAAACTACCTTGTGTTATATGGAACGGACACACTGGCCTTAGCGTTTGCGAAGGACAACCAATTGGAAACCTTTCATTGGATCAAGGAACTGGACTATGGTGAGAACCTTGACCGGCTAATCAAAACGTTACGGCACCATGAACTTTCGCTATTTGCACTGGATTTCAACAACAAAGTACACCGGACAGAGGAGTCCAGTTGAGCCGTTAAGCAGCCACGGAACAATGGGGAGTAAACGGCTTAGATTAGAACTGGAGGCCAACGGGTGTTTGCGGTAGAATAAGGGCAAAACATAGCGGGAGGTGGCGTCCATGACGCCAGCAGCATTTAGTACGGGACGGGTGCAGGTCAACAAGACCATTGCGGAACTTCGACAATTGGGGAAGCAAGCACGGGAAAAAGTCCCTTATGAAGTTTTAGGAACTTATCGGCCAGTCAAACGTAACAGTAATCACATGATGGACAAGATTCGAAAATTATTGATTCCAGAACTTTTGCCGGAGCGCACGCAGCGAATGGGAGCTTCGGCTTTTTCATTTTTCCGGGGAACCGCAGAATTAATGGAAGCGGACTTGAATCAGCAACCCAGCTCAACCATCAGCACGTTCATCTGTGGTGACGCGCACGTTGGGAACTTTGGGTTTTACGCCTCGGCTGAACGACGCCTGTTATTTGACTTGAACGACTTCGACGAAGCGGGCATCAACCCCTGGGAGTGGGACTTAAAACGCCTACTGGTCAGTGTCTTACTGGCGGGACAGGCCAATGATTTCAAGGAAAAGAAACTCAAACAATTATTACCCAAGGTTGCCGAGAGTTACCGCAAGAGTATCAAGCAGATGTTTGACCAGACGACCCTTGCGCGATTCTACCCGTTAAATGAAGTTGGTAAATTGGTGGCCGCGAGTGCACTGGATGAGGACAGCTCAAACTTGTTGACGGCCATCGTTAATCGGGCCAATAAGCGTGACTCTGAACAGGTCGTCCGGAAATTTACAACGCTCGATGTGCGGGGCAACCTGTGTTTTCGAGAAAACGCGCCGCGGACCACGCACGTGGATGATGATGTGACCAGTAACGTGGATGCTTACTTTGCGGCATACCGGCAGACGGTGCGGCCAGATGTGAACTTGCTGTTGTCGCAGTACCACATCACGGATGTCGTTCGTCACAGTGTGGGGGTGGGAAGCTTTGGCTCACGGTGTTACCTGATTTTACTGACCAGTATCGACGGGTCCCACTTGGTCTTACAGGTGAAAGAAGCGCTCCCAACTAGACGGCAAGGAAGTCAGCTGGCAACGGATGTCACGGTAGCCTTGGAGCAGACGGAAGGTCAACGGATCGTCGACTGTCAGAAGATTCTCCAGTCGTCGTCCGATCCATTTTTGGGCTACTTTGCGGGTCAGAAACAGAGCTTTTACGTCCGACAATTCCGGGATATGAAGGAATCAGTTGATCTTGCGCAGCTCGACTGGGATCAATTTAAACTTTACGCGCAGACCTGTGCGTGGACGTTGGCGATTGCCCATTGTCAAAGCCCAACGGCGGCGATGATTCGGGGCTATATCGGTGGTGGCAAGGAGTTTGACGTGGCGATTGCCGATTTTGCCTGGGCGTACGCCGAACAAGTGCAGAAGGACTACGCTGCGTTTGTTGCCTACCGTTTGGCCTAAGGTGTCACCCCTCAGCGATGAGGGCTCGTGTTATAATGTAAGCGGATACATTTTGGCAAATGGACAAATGCAGCGACTTTAGCTACTAGTCAGTGCGCCAATTTTGGTAGTCATGTGGAAGTTGTCCCTAAGAGAAAGTTTGTCGATTGGAGTGCGGATGGATGGTCGAGCAAAAGCAATTACAGAAGTTGACCCAGATTTATACGATGGTGACGCGGTGCTACAATCAGCCGGTGGCGGGCCTCGCGCTGAATCTCCCCCAGTGTCAATTGATGAACGATGTCGCGGTTGAACGGTTGTCGGTCGCCCAGGTTGCGAATCGGTTGGGGTTCTCAGCGACACGGACGTCGAATCTAGTTGTGGATCTATGTAAACGGGGTTACTTAAAGCAGCATGTCGCGCCCAATGATCGGCGACGTCGTTATTTGGCGCTGACAGCATTGGGGCAGGCAAAATTATTGTTGATTCAACAGCAGTTACCAGAAGTTTTACATACGACGTTGGCAGAGTTGGGGTCAGCGGCAGAATAGCCAGGACGGTAAGCACGGTCAGATTTCGGAGCTTACCGTTTTTTTATTGCGTTGGCAGATTTATTTTGTAAATGAAGATGACGACTTTCAAACGACGAATGAGTCGTGAAATAGCGCCGAAAACAAATGTTGTGGTCAATAATCAGTTGCTGGGTAATATAAAATTTAAGTTAGGCTAGTCAAAAATAAGTCTTTACAGGCCTACTCCTATCTGTATAATGGTGAGAAGCATAGAGAGAAAAGGAGTGGAAAATATGACCGACAACGTTTCAACGAAGACCAGCAAACTGACTGGCTACGCCAACGGCCCGTCATTAGAAGAAGTCAATGGTACTGTTGCGGTGCCAAAAGAGAAGGGGTTCTTGAAGAATTTAATTGCCTTTTCGGGACCAGGTGCCTTGGTTGCCGTGGGGTACATGGATCCGGGGAACTGGGTGACGTCAATCGGTGGGGGAGCCAAGTATGGTTACTTGCTGATGTCTGTTATCTTGATTTCGAGTTTAATCGCGATGTTGCTTCAATATATGGCGGCTAAACTGGGCATTGTGACGCAGATGGACTTGGCCCAAGCAACTCGGGCACATACGACAAAGCGAATTGGAGCAGTTCTTTGGGTCGTGACCGAGCTAGCAATCATGGCCACCGACATTGCCGAAGTTATAGGGGGCGCAATTGCCCTCCAACTGCTGTTTGGGGTTCCTCTGATTTTGGGTGTTTCACTGACAGTTTTTGACGTGTTATTACTATTATTATTAACCAAGCTGGGTTTCAGAAAGATCGAAGCCATTGTGCTCTGTCTGATCACGGTGATCTTAGTGGTCTTTGCCTACGAAGTGATTATTGCGCAACCCAACATGGGGGCAGCGGTAGCCAACTTCATTCCGCGGACAGAAATTATGCATCCCGGTCAGCTGACGATGGCGTTAGGAATCGTTGGGGCGACAGTGATGCCACACAACTTGTACTTGCACTCGTCCATTTCACAAACCCGGAAGTTTGACCGGAGTGATCCCAAAGAAATGGCGCGGGCCGTTAAGTTTACAACCTGGGATTCCAACATTCAGCTATTCGGCGCGTTTATCATCAACTGTCTCTTACTCCTGTTGGGGGCGGCGATGTTCTTTGGTAAGGACGCTAGTCAACTGGGAACGTTCGGGAACCTGTACGCGGCGTTGCAGGATAACCACTTAGCTGGTGCAGTGGCGTCACCGGTGTTATCAACGTTGTTTGCGGTCGCCTTGCTGGCTTCCGGTCAAAATTCGACGATTACGGGAACACTGACGGGACAGGTCATTATGGAAGGTTTTGTCAATCTGAAGATGCCCCTGTGGGTTCGCCGTCTAGTGACGCGACTGATTTCGGTAGTCCCTGTGATTGTCTGCACCATCCTGTACGGGGGGAGTGAAACGGCATTGGATAATTTGCTGGTCAACTCACAAGTCTTCCTGTCGATTGCACTGCCATTTTCCATGATTCCACTGACCATCTTCACTTCATCTAAAAAGATTATGGGTGAACGCTGGGTCAACAAGCGCTGGATTACGGTATTGGCATGGACATGTACGATTGTCTTAACGATTCTGAACCTCCAGATTATTTGGGGTAGTGTGACTGGATTGTTCTAGGAATTGAAAATAAATTTTGGGCGCCGCGTGGGGGCAGCGATTGAACACGTATTGACATTTAGCGACTATCTGCGTATTATCGTTTCATAAGCGATGAATCAGTTTAGTAGTGGAAACGGCTCCGGTCAAGAGACCTGACGGTGCTGAGAGTCAGGACGCCCGTAACCACGAATTACGCTGAGGAGCGGCCGGTTTTCCGGCGGGTCATTCCGTTAAAGATGACGAGAGATTGTCTAAATGACAATAACTTGGGTGGTAACGCGGAGTTCAATTCGTCCCTGATGGCAGTAGCCATTGGGGACTTTTTTATTTGGTAATCAGTATAGGAGGAAAAGAAATGTCGATTATTGATGAGTTAAAGTGGCGTGGCGCCGTCAATCAACAAACTGATGAAGAGGGTCTAGGCAAGTTAGTGAACGAAAAGGCAGTTGGTTTGTATGCGGGAATCGATCCAACCGGGGATTCCATGCACATTGGCCATTTGATTCCATTTATGATTCTCAAGCGATTCCAGTTAGCGGGCCACAAGCCAGTCATTGTAATTGGTGGGGCTACAGGATCCATTGGTGATCCATCGGGTAAGAAAGCTGAACGGGTCTTGCAGTCTATGGATCAAGTCCGTCATAACCAGGATTGCTTGACGGCACAAATGGAAAATCTGTTTGGGCAAGATGGCTCATTCCGTATCGTGAACAATTACGATTGGTTGTCTAAGGTCTCCCTGTTGGACTTCTTGCGTGATTACGGCAAGCTGTTTAACATCAACAACATGTTGAGTAAAGAAGTTGTTGCTTCACGGCTGGAGGTCGGTATTTCATTTACGGAATTCACGTACCAAATTCTGCAATCAATTGATTTCCTGCACTTGTTTAAGGCAGAAGATGTCCAGTTACAAATTGGTGGGGCTGACCAATGGGGCAACATCACAGCCGGCATCGATTTGATTCACAAACAAGAGGGTGCCGATGCGCGTGCTTACGGGTTGACGATTCCACTTCTATTGAAGGCCGATGGGACGAAGTTTGGGAAGTCCGAAGGTGGCAATATCTGGTTGGATCCTGAGAAGACATCGCCATACGAGTTCTACCAATTCTGGATCAACACGGACGACCGCGACGTGGTGAAATTCTTGAAGTACTTCACGTTCTTAAGCCAAGATGAGATTCAGAAGTTGGCCGATGCCGTGGCTACTCATCCAGAGAAGCGGGAAGCACAGACGCGATTAGCTGAAGAAGTGACGGAATTTGTTCACGGTCACGAGGCGGTCGTGGAAGCCCAACACATTACGAAGGCCTTGTTCTCCGGAGATGTGGCTGAGTTGACGGCTAGTGAAATTGAACAGGGCTTCAAGAAGATGCCAGCCGTAACGGTTAGTGTAGCTAAGAAGAACATCGTTGAATGGCTAGTTGATGACACTAAGATTGAATCTTCACGGCGTCAAGCGCGCGAAGACTTAACGAACGGTGCAATTCGGGTCAACGGTGAAAAGGTTACGGATACAGATGCTGAGATTGATCCAGCAAGTGCCTTTGACGGTAAGTTTGTCATTATTCGGCGTGGGAAGAAGCGTTACTTCTTAGCACGAGTTGAAGGTTAAATTGTCATTTAAGAAAGCCTGACTGGTCATGTGGCTGGTTAGGCTTTTTTCTGTGCAAAATAAAGACGAACGGTTATGGACGATAAGCTAGGGAACACACGGCCGTCAGATAACTATTTTGACGTTTACAATTATAAAATATGCCTTTGAAAAAAGATTCATTTATTTTCATATTTTTAGTTGACGGTCACGCTAGTGCTTGGTATAGTTATTTATGTTGTCACGGCGATTAACCAGCTAGACCAATTCGAAAGATTGAAATTAGTTGTTGACAGTTATGATGACAAAATGTTATATTAATTAAGTTGTCGCTTCTTGATAACGTATCAACGAGAAACGTTGCTAAATCAAACTTCTTGTTGACATCATATTGATTAAATGATATGATGATTAAGTTGTTTACGAGAGTAAATAACTTGGTAGACCTTTGAAAACTGAACAT
>NZ_SULH01000040.1 GCF_007115095.1 Levilactobacillus enshiensis
ATGCAATTACAGTTACGCCTAAGAGCAATAACTACACCTTTGAAGTGACACAAGGAACATTCACAATCAAAAAGCGAGCTGTTACGGTTCAGATTGAAAGTCAGAGTAAAACTTACGATGACGATGTTTCGACAGACCCAGCTTTGAGTTGGAAAGTTGTTTCTGAACAAGGTTTGGCCCCCAACGAGACGAGTGACGTGTTAAATGTAAAGTTGAATCAACAAGCAGGTGAAACAATTGGTCATCATGCCATTACAGGGACTTTCGATAACGCTAACTATGATGTTCATTTTATCGATGGGAACCTCTTGATTAATCCACGCGTGGTTAAACTTATCGTTGACCCCCAAGGAAAGACGTATGGTGATGATGATGCAGATCACCCTTTGACTTGTAGACTTACAGATGGTTCGACCCTTGCGGCTGACCAAAAACTGACAGACTTGGTAACTTTGACTCGTGATACTGGCGAAGATGTCGGCGATTATGCAATTACAGTTACGCCTAAGAGCAATAACTACACCTTTGAAGTGACAC
>NZ_SULH01000041.1 GCF_007115095.1 Levilactobacillus enshiensis
CTAACTCAAATAAATGATGCTTCCAAGGTGTCCTGGAGTCCTTTAAAGCCTCGGTGGATCCGCTTCAGAGACTTCTCGTTATAAGCATTAAACTGAGAAACCAGGAATCGATCCAGTGAATCTTCCGTTGGAAATTGTTCTTTGCGGTGGGTGGTGCGCTTGAGATGCTTGTTAAAGTTCTCAATCAAGTTAGTGGAGTAGAGTGATTGCCGAATGGCTGGTGGAAAGTCCATGAAAGTGAGCAGATTCGGCATTTTAAGCAGATCTTTGATTAACTTGGGATAGGTACGATGCCAGTTGTTGGCGAACTCATTCAGTTTCAGTTCGGCTGCTTCACGATTGGCAGCCCAATGAACTTGTTTAAAGTCATTGATCACGGCCTTACGGTCTTTCACCCGAACTTTGTTTATCAAATTACGCCCAACATGAACCAGGCAACGTTGTCGTTTAGCTTTGGGAAAATGCCGATTTAA
>NZ_SULH01000042.1 GCF_007115095.1 Levilactobacillus enshiensis
AGGATAGGACGTTGCCACGCGATTATTCCGGCATAGCTCAGTTGGTAGAGCACCTGACTGTTAATCAGGTTGTCGACGGTTCGAGCCCGCCTGCCGGAGTCGGGTTAACCTGGTTAGCCAGTTAGTGATATGCCGGCTTAGCTCAGCTGGTAGAGCATCGGTATCGTAAACCGAGGGTCGGGGATTCGAATTCCTCAGCCGGCATCAGAATAGTCGTTAGTCGTTGGGACTAACGGCTTTTTTTGTGCATTTAAAAAAATTGTTTTGAGCAGGAAATGGCGGTGATAGGGGTGCTTTTGAGAGGTCTGGGACAAAAGTCTCAGGTCCTTATTACGACGCACCGTAAGCACCTAATAACTGACCGTCTATGACTGGCGACAAATACACGATATGATTACCTCATCAAATAAATTGGTGAGGTTTTTATTATGGAAAAACAAGATATCGTTCA
>NZ_SULH01000043.1 GCF_007115095.1 Levilactobacillus enshiensis
ATCATCTATGCTCAGAACCAACGAGCAGCATTGAACAGAATCCTTGATCATGGCGAGTTTGATTTCAGTAATAACGCTGCCGAGCGTAATATCAAGAGCTTAGTCATCGGCCGGAAGAACTGGTTGTTCAGTACGAGTCAAGCTGGAGCGGAAGCTACAGCTATTTGGATGACTCTAATTGCGTCGGCCAAAGCAAGTGGCAACAATCCACAAGAATATATTCGTTATCTTTTAGAAAACATGTCCCAACTGCCAGCATTCGCAAAGAAATCAGAGCTGGAAGCTTATTTACCATGGAATTTTGCGCATAATTCTTCAGGTAACGCTCAGCCAAATACAGTAGCCGCTTAAGGCATGGAAAGAAGCTGGCGTCCTCAAAAACCGAGGACGCCAGCTTCTTTTTGTCTGTATTTCAATGCGGTCAGTTATTAGGTGCTTAC
>NZ_SULH01000044.1 GCF_007115095.1 Levilactobacillus enshiensis
AACTGGTACGAAATCGTCATCAACATTCCTTCACGATTCTTCCGAACGGATAGGTCGACAATATCATCTTGAACAGTCGACTTAGACAGAAACGCAACCACATTTGAATCTTGCTCAACGGATCCTGACTCACGAATATCGCTTAATTGCGGCGACTTGTCTTGACGGCTTTCGATTCCTCGATTAAGTTGCGTCAACGCGACAATCGGTACGTCATACTCATTAGCCATTACCTTTAATTGACGAGTAATCTCACCGACTTGCAGGTACCGTTCCTTGAATCCAGGCACCGTAATCAGGCCAATATAGTCGACAAACGCAACATACTCATTTTGCTTAGCCTCACTCGCATGTCGTCGAATCACACTAGCAATTTGAGCAAGCGTCTTCGTCTGGTCATA
>NZ_SULH01000045.1 GCF_007115095.1 Levilactobacillus enshiensis
ATTTTGGAAAGTGAATCGGCTTCGACGAGTGAGTCTGAATCGATTTTGACTAGTGAATCCGAATCTCTTTCAACAGCGGAAAGCGAATCGACTTCGATCTTAGAAAGCGAGTCAGCTTCGACAAGTGAGTCTGAGAGCGAGTATCTTTCGGAGAGTGAATCCACATCCGAGTCGGAATCTATTCTGGTCAGTGAATCTGAGTCTATTTCGACAGCGGAAAGCGAATCAACTTCGATTCTAGAAAGCGAGTCGACTTCAACGAGTGAATCTGAATCGGTTTTGATTAGTGAATCCGAATCTGTCTCTACAGCCGAGAGTGAATCAACTTCGATTTTGGAAAGTGAATCGGCTTCGACGAGTGAGTCTGAATCGATTTTGACTAG
>NZ_SULH01000046.1 GCF_007115095.1 Levilactobacillus enshiensis
CTAGTCAAAATCGATTCAGACTCACTCGTCGAAGCCGATTCACTTTCCAAAATCGAAGTTGATTCACTCTCGGCTGTAGAGACAGATTCGGATTCACTAGTCAAAATCGATTCGGACTCACTCGTCGAAGCTGACTCGCTTTCTAGGATCGAAGTCGATTCGCTTTCCGCTGTTGAAAGAGATTCGGATTCACTAGTCAAAATCGATTCAGACTCACTCGTCGAAGCCGATTCACTTTCTAGAATCGAGGTCGATTCACTCTCAGCTGTTGAAAGAGATTCGGATTCGCTAGTCAAAATCGATTCAGACTCACTCGTCGAAGCCGATTCACTTTCCAAAATCGAAGT
>NZ_SULH01000047.1 GCF_007115095.1 Levilactobacillus enshiensis
ACAGACGGTCGAGGCTTTTAAAATTACTAGTCAGTATGAAAAGAAGTCGGCTTATATCAAGCAACAATATTATCCGATTCAAGATTGGCAATCCGCTGGGTTGAAGAAACCTTCCTGGGTCGATCTTGGTAATATTTATCGCTTTCCCAAAGCCGGTTTAAACTTTAAAGAAATCGGTCATTTAAGTAAGCTAGATCAAAATAAAATTTCAGATTTTACGCTTGACCTAAAATCAAAAAGAAGAGGTAAGGGTCAAAAGATAATTCAACAGCGATCAAGTAAAAG
>NZ_SULH01000048.1 GCF_007115095.1 Levilactobacillus enshiensis
CACGGCCTTACGGTCTTTCACCCGAACTTTGTTTATCAAATTACGCCCAACATGAACCAGGCAACGTTGTCGTTTAGCTTTGGGAAAATGCCGATTTAAACCTTCATCCAAACCAACTAACCCATCGGCCACAAACAACAGCACATCTTTGACACCTTGCTTAATCAGGGTTCCCAGTAATTCAGTCCAGATCCCAGTTGATTCCGTCGGCGCCACTTGGTAGTTCAGCACTTCTTTCGTACCATCTGGACGA
>NZ_SULH01000049.1 GCF_007115095.1 Levilactobacillus enshiensis
CACGGCCTTACGGTCTTTCACCCGAACTTTGTTTATCAAATTACGCCCAACATGAACCAGGCAACGTTGTCGTTTAGCTTTGGGAAAATGCCGATTTAAGCCTTCATCCAAACCAACTAACCTATCGGCCACAAACAACAGCACATCTTTGACCCCTTGCTTAATCAGGGTTCCCAGTAATTCAGTCCAGATCCCAGTTGATTCCGTCGGCGCCACTTGGTAGTTCAGCACTTCTTTCGTACCATCTGGACGA
>NZ_SULH01000005.1:0-152125 GCF_007115095.1 Levilactobacillus enshiensis
GAAGCGGCTTTACCGCGGTAGAATACCGTGGCAAAGCCGCTTAGACAGGACTCGAAAAATTATATTATTTTACCTGTCAACTTGACAGGGACTAGTACATTCTCTTCTGAAACAGCTGATTTCATTTTTTACCATTATCATGTCGAAACGTGCACCACCAGGCAGTTTGTTGCGCTTAACCCGAGAACAGAAATTATGCCAAGAACAGGCATAACCCCTGTTCTCACGTTAATGCTCGCAAACTAACCGCCTTATGGCCCACTCTCATTTGTAGTCACCTTATTTGGTATAATAAAGGTACTTATACGCAATCTTCATGCTTGCACCGGAAAGGAGGCCCCCCACATGGCCCAACTTGAGTACCCCTATCAAGATGCTTTCAACCGCCAGTTAGCTGACCGTAGTATGGCCGCGGCCACCCGTGATGAATACACGGCCACCCTCAAAGATTTCTTCAAATACCTAGAAAACTTTAATCCAACCTATCAGCGGGACCACCGTGTGAATCAACTGCAAACAGCTGACGTGCAACAGTATCTAGCCATGTTGGTCGACTCACGGCAAATTCAAAATCAAACTTACAATAAAATCTTGTCACACTTGAACGTCTACTTTAAGTTTCTGTTTTCGCACAACTGGACGCCCTATTTGCCCACCTTGGACCTGAAAAGTAAGCCCAAGCAGGCGGCCCAACCCCTTAACTATCGCTGGGTCGACCACCTGGATGACCTGCTGGCAGATCCACGGCTCCATTACTACACCCGCTTGACCCTCCTGCTCATTTCGCAGGGCTACCCCGTGCAGGTCTTCCTCCAACCCGATTTCACGGTCAAGCTCACCACCACGGAATGGCCCCCGACCGCTCAGAAATTTCTGACTGATTTTCGCCAATTCATCACACCACTTCAAGATCGTTTTCAATGTGGAGACTGGTTCTTGAAACAGCGCGCGGCGGCCGACCCCCACTTAACGTTACCTGGCCTTCACAAGTACCTCAAGCCGGATGAAGCCATCGTCGAGTTTTCGCTCAGTCCAACCGTTTTATACCAAGGTTATTTAGTTAACTATCTGCGACGTCACCCGCAAAAGACCGACAAAGAGGTCATTGCTAACCTACATTTAGAACCAGATTCCATCGATTATTATCGCCGATTAGCACAACGTGCAGACTAAATTCATTTAATCCCCTATACTATACTTAAAACGATCTCATTGGGGGAATTTTTATGTTTAAGAAATGGCGGCTCTGGGGGAGCTGTCTGTTGTTGATTGCACTGATTGCGGGCGCGGTGGCCTGGACGCAAAGTCGACCAAGTCACGTTCAGACGGCTCCCGCCACAACTAATCACGTTGCTCAGAGTAGTCGACATACCGACGCCACGACCACGCTCGCTGAAAAGCCGTGGACTAAGTTGAAACAGCCTTTGAAACTACCGATTCTGATGTACCACAGCATCTCAACGGGCAATCAGCTCCGCGTGCCCTTGCAACAATTTGACCAAGAAATGACCTACCTGAAACGCCATCACTATCGCACACTGACAACAGCCGAGGCGATTCGGGCTTTGACGACGAACACCGTGCCCCAAAAGAAGGTTGTCTGGGTCACGTTAGACGATGCGTACCGGGACAATCTTAAGATTTTACCCGTTCTCCGCAAAAATCGCCAACACGTCACCATTAACGCCATCACGGGATTTACCACTAAAAGTAATCACCTGTCGCTGGCTGCTATGCGGCGCATGCGTGACACTGGCCGCGTGGACTTTGCCAGCCACACGGTACGCCACCTCGACCTGACGACCCTTTCTGCGAAGCAACAACGTGCGGAACTCGACGATTCCAAGACCTGGCTGGATACCACGTTCGATCAAGACACGCGGTTACTGTGCTACCCGGCCGGTCGAAATAACGAGACCACGCGTCGATTGGCGAAGCAGACGGGCTACACGCTGGCGCTGACCACCCAAGAGGGCGTGGCCGAACTGAGTCAGGGACGCTATAGTTTGAAACGGCTACGGATCGCGCCTAAGATGAGTCTGGCCGCCTTTGCGAGTGTGGTAAACGTTAAAAATCGCTAATCATTAAAACTAACCAACGTGTCGCTTGTGAAACAATCCAATTAAAAACAGCGTCAGAATCGGTCGAGATTTGACCCCATTCTGACGCTGTTTTGTTATCGCCCTTATTTAGCCTGTCCCAAGATAAATCCTGGTCGCTGAAAGGCCGGATCTGGGTAATCGTAAAACCCGTGGCCCGTTTCCACGCCCACCTTGCCTTGATCAAGCAGTGCCGTCTTCATCTTTTCTGCCGCTGCGGCCAAGTCAGCATGGCCGGGTGTCGCGCCCACGTCCTTAAAGATATTGTACGCAGTGCGCAGACCAACGACATCGAGCATGCCAAACGGTCCAATGGGAGCCTTGGTCGACAACATCCACGTTCGGTCGATGGTGGCAACGTCAGCAACGTCCTTTGTCCACAAGACCAGTGCCGCACCCACAAATGGAATCAGCAACGTGTTCAACACATAAGCCGGTTGTTCCTTCTTCAGTTCGACCGTAATCATCCCGATACGTTTCGCAAAATCCACGATGGTTGCATAAACTTCTGGATCGGTCCCAGCGTGCCCCATGATTTCTGCCATATTATTTTTCCACACGTGATTGACGAAGTGCAGGGCTAAGAATTTTTGTGGTCGCCCCGTCACTTCTGCGAATTGACTAGGGAGAAACGACGATGTGTTCGTGGTAAAGATCGTCTTGCTGGGCGCCACCTGTGCAAGTTGTTCGTACAAACTACGCTTGATGGCCACCACTTCCGGCACTGCTTCAATCACCAAGTCGGCATCGGCCACCGCGGCAGCCAAGTCGGTGCTGTAGCTCAGTCGTTCGTGGGTCGCATCAATGGCGGCCGGTGTTGCCTGCAGGTCCCGCACGTATGCCTGATCCCAGGTGGTCACCCGTTCCCGAGCTGCCGCAATCGCTGTTGCATTGATATCATAGATGGTAACGGTAAACCCCTTAAACGCCGTTTGATAAGCAATTTGACTACCCAACGTGCCACCGCCAGCAACCACAACCCGCTTAATTCTCATCTGAAACACTCCTCTC
Source organism: Levilactobacillus enshiensis (assembly GCF_007115095.1). Classification (GTDB taxonomy): domain Bacteria; phylum Bacillota; class Bacilli; order Lactobacillales; family Lactobacillaceae; genus Levilactobacillus; species Levilactobacillus enshiensis. The sequence continues at coordinate 3,111 of NZ_SULH01000005.1, forward strand.
TAAACTCTGAGCATCACGTTTATTACGCCATGAGTTTAGCGAAAAACGTTTGACAAGTGAACGAATTCAACCGAATAGGTTAATTGAATGCGCAAAAAGATAAGTCAGGTCGTTATTTACTTGACTTATCTTTTTAATGGCGCAATCGGCGTTTATTTGTAAGCGGTTCCTATTGCTTCATATCAACCTTCGCCGTACAATGAAGTTAGTTAAACTGGTCACAAGGAGGTCTTTCAAATGGGGAGCGTTGCCACGTTAGCCACCTGGTCGTTCATGTTGATCTTGATTGGTGCGGAAATTGTGCGGGGAATCTTTATGTTTAAAGGTTAAACCTAAATGGGTGTCTCCTGAAAGGCAGTTACTGACGTTCGCCGAAAGTAACTGTCTATTTTGATGCCATGGATTGGCACTGCCGGATATGCCGTTGTCATACGAAAGCCCATGATGACGGGTAGCGACCTTCGTTTTAACCAACCGACTTTTTACTTATCGTCACCATCACGTTTTTTCAATTCGCGTGTTCCCCTATCCCCCCACGTCTAACTAGGGTAAACTGGGGAAAGGAACCTTTTCTAATCAGCTACTGACTAGTTGAAATGTGGCTGAAAACCAGTTGATTAGTCCCACACATAGTCGTCACTGTTTTTTACATAAAAGGAGTTTAATAATCTATGCTTTTAGTCGCACTATTTGGCACCCTCACAGCGCTGGGCATGACCATTTTGGCCAGTATCCAACGGCCCGATTGCTGGCAACTGCTGGTTGGGACCTACGTGATCTTTTACTTGATCGCGCTGGTCATCGACTTCGTTAGCCTCCCCAGCAAGGCCCTCTACAGTTTAATCACCATGAACCTGATCTATGGGGTCTGCTACCTCCCCTTGCTGGTCATTAGTAACCCGCAAGCCAAGGTCGAGGGCAAACGCAACGCGAACTCACCGTTCAACCTTCGGCTACCACGCTTAAACTTTGGTACTAAAATTGCCGACTGGGTGTTGGCTATTTTAGTCGTGCTCGGTCTATTTGGCTCGCTGCAAACTCGCTTCGGCGTCAAAGCTGTCTACAACTCCTTAAAGGTCAAGACGGTCAAGACTGCTCCGCTGCTAGATAAGTCTGCGACCCCCATCGCGATTGCCCCCGAGACCGTACGGAACAAGATGAACAAGGCCATGAGTACCGTGCCGAACACGTCTTACTACAAATTAGGCGCGCTTCAAACACAGGTCGTCAAGGGGAAGACCGTCTACATTGCCCCCGTCGAATTCGATGGTTTTTGGCGTTGGCAACGGGCTCGGAATACCCCTGGCTACTTCATCATTGACGCCACAAACGTCAACGCCGAACCACATTTCGTGAAGCAATCAATGAAATACACGCCCAGCGCCTACCTGTTCGACGACGCCCAGCGGGTCATTTACAACCGGTTCCCCAGCTGGGTCCAGGAAGGGCAGCCACAGTTGGAAGTCAACGATCAAGGCGAACCCTACTTCATTCAGACCGTCTATAAGGCTCGCGGCATCTCCAAACGAATCAATTACCGTAGCCTCCATGTCGTCGTTTTAAACGCCAAGACGGGGGCCACGAAACTCTACACGGCTGCTGGTGCACCCGCATTTATTAACGAATCGATTGCCTCATCGACCGCTGCAGAAATGAATGAGATCTTCGGTCGCTATGGGAATGGTTTCTTCAATGCCTACTTCAATAAGACCGGCGTTAAGTTGCCTAATAGTAACGGGACTGAGGATGGCGTTACCCCCGTCGCCGATAAACACGGTAATATTTCCTACTTCAATGACTTTACGTCGCCCAAGACCAGTGCCGACTCGACGATGGGCTACTCCATGATCAATGCGCGGACTGGCACCCTGACCTACTACACTGGTAAGAACATCGGGGTCATGGACAGTGACGGGGCCAAGAAGATTGCCGAGAAGGAGTACGTCGCCCAGAAATGGTCCGCAACGATGCCAATCATGTACAACATTGATGGTACGCCGACCTGGGTCGTTTCCCTCCTCGACTCCACGGGTGCCTTCCGGAGCTACGCCTACATCAAGGCGGCCGACCAAAGTGTTAAGGCCTATGCCACGACAGCGGCGCAAGCTCTCGACCAATACCGGGTTCAGCTGGCAGCAGCCGGCTCCACCGCGAGTTCAACGGCAACCAAATTGACCAAGGTCAGTGGGACCGTCTCACGGGTCGCCATCGTTCCCAACGGCAGCACCCAAAGCGTCCTCTTTGCCTTGAAGAACAACGACGTCCTCTGGTCAGTCGGCACCGGCGACTACCCGAAGGCGGCGCTCCTAGAGTCTGGCGATAAAGTTAAAATGACCGCTAATGTGAATAAACAGGCCAAGACTGGAACCGTTCAGTCATTTACGAACGAGTCGTTCAAATAAGTCGAATCAGATTCGATCAACGTTGGCTGCTAGCTTTCAACAAAAATGACACTCTCCTTTAATTGGAAAGTGCCTTTTTTTGACCCGAAAAAAAGACATCAATGACCGTCATCATGATGCCCCCTTACATCCAGCTAGGTTGGTCGCCGGCAGTGCCCGCCTTGTCTAAGCCAACGCTAGCATTTTGAAATGTGTCCGGCGCCTGGATCACGTTAAAGGCAAAGTCGGCGACACTTTGACGAGACACCTCGGTCCCCTTGAAGCCCTCAGCCACCGTCAACGTTTCGTAATCGACTTCATCGTTATTCGTCAACCAAGCTGGCCGAATTTCGGTAAAGGTCACGCCGGATTTAGCAACCAAGTCAGCCGTTTTCCGGAAGGCTGGCAGATAGGCGCCAATCATGCGCTCGTTCCATTCGCCAAACTTACCGCGAACTTCATTCTGAGCCCCCAGTGAACTGATATAGATCAACCGTTGCTTATTCGTCTGGTGCATGGCATCGATCACGCTCTGGATCTGAACGTCGAGGTCCTGACCACCCAAGTTAGAGTAAATGATGTCAGCATCAGCCATCGCCCCAGCAACTGTTGCTGTGTCGTTCACATCCCCCTCGACCAACGTGACCCGGTCGTTGTTCGCGTATTGATTCAACCGCGCAGTATCCCGTAGAAATAGGGTCAACGTCACATCCGTTTCGTTCAATAACCGGTCCGTCAAGATACGGGCCATGGCACCATGAGCACCGAGAATCATAATTTTAGTCATTTTGTAAACTTCCTCCAGTTCATTTTGTCTAACAACCGATTCAAGTATCAACCATCACTGTCATCTAGGAGCTAACACCTATTTTTGTACGTTCAACCTTTCGTTAAGTATACTTCGCTGTTGACCGTTGGCAAACAGGCGATCTTGGTTTCCAAACGCGCTAGCGACTCCTGAAGATGATCAATTTGGCCACGTAGCTCGCCAGCCTGGGCCGTCAAGATTTGTCGTTGCCCCGCAGCCGACTTTTCCGTCTGGAGTTGCTTGATTTCTTCAATCGTCACGCCACACGCACGCAGGTCTAAAATCGCCTTGATCTGCACAATATCCGCACTCGTGTAATCACGCATGCCGCTGAGTCGCGCGACCGGGGCCATAATGCCGACCTGCTCATAATAACGCAACGTCCACGCGCTGGTTTGTAGCCGCTTGGCGGCCTCATTGATCTTCATTTGGCTTCCTCCCTACCTTCTAAAATGGCAAAATTTCGACGGTCGCCGACTGTGGCCCTGCTTGTAACATGGGCTGAACGTAGGCACTATGCCCATATTTTTGGCGATAACCAGCGTCGATCTTCGCCGTCAATGCTGGGTCACCCGTGACCGAGCGAAAACGGACCTTAAAATTACAACCGTCCAAGTGCACCCGCCCGGCACGTTGTCTGACCGCCGATTGATACCACGACGACCGTTGACCGTTCCAGGCGCGGACGTAGAGATGTTCATCGACGACCACGGACCAGATCCAAGTTGGCGTACCGTAAGTCTTGCCATCACTGTAAAATGGTGAGATGCGTAGGTCATCGGCTGTGGCGAAGGTTCGTAGTCGTTGCGCTGTCCATTTTTCCATGTGGCCCCTTCCTTTCTGCTGTTATCTACAGGTTCCATCTTATGGCTTGACTTTTAATATGTCGAATGCTTAGATTAAATCAAATGGTATACAAATTAGCTATAGGAGATGCTGACGATGGAATTACGGGTCTTACGTTACTTTTTGATGGTCGTTCAGGAGAAGAATATTAGTAAGGCCGCAGACCGGCTTCACGTCTCGCAACCCACCGTTTCCCGGCAGCTGAAGGAGCTGGAAACTGAGTTGGGAACCGTTCTCTTTGCGCGCGGCAACCGGACCATTCAGCTCACACCAGATGGCGACTATTTCGCCAATCAAGCCAAACAGATTCTATCTTTGACCGATAAAACGCTGACCAACATCCATCAAGAACAGGACATCAGTGGGTCCGTTTTCGTGGGGAGTGCCGAGACCCGCAGCATGTTGACCGTGGCACAAGCCATTGGTCACCTGAACCAGGAACATCCCCACGTCCAGATTAACTTGGTCAGTACCGATGCCAATGAGACTTATCAGCAGTTAAGCTCAGGCGTCTTCGACTTTGGGGTCGTCATGGAACCCACCGACAAGACCGACTACAACTTTTTGCGCTTGCCCGGTGAAAGCCGCTGGGGATTATTGGTCCAAAGTCGCTCACCATTAGCGCAACAAGCCACGGTGAGCCTCGAGGATGTCGCCCAGACCAAGCTTATTTTGCCGCAACAAGGTGGTAGTCGCCGGATTCATGACCTGTTCGGCTTGGAATGGGATGATTTGACGGTCACGGCGACCTATAACCTGCTGTATAACGCGTCCCTGCTGGTCTCAGCCGGTGTCGGCAACGCATTGGGTCTAGACGGCATCATCAACACCAACCAATCCGACCTCGCCTTTGTCCCGTTGGCGCCCCGCGCCTCGTCTGGTTCCAGCCTGATCTGGTTGAAGGGCCAACGTCTGTCAGTGGCCGCACAAGCCCTGCTGGAGCAGATTCGCGCCGAATTGACCCCCACTGAAAATTAAATCAGGGAGTAAAAAAATCGGCTTTTTCAGGACCTCTAAGATCCTGAAAAAACCGATTTGCGTGATGTCGCATTCGTTGCGCATATGACAGTAGCGGCTAACCGCCAAATAGCCGTCAAGTGTTTCCCCCACCAGGCTTATTTTCTTAACCCTTGTCTTCAGGTGCCCCTTTCACGCGCCGCAGCACTCTGGCTGGCGAACCCACGACAATAACATTCGCCGGCACGTCCTTAGTCACAACGGCGCCGGCACCAACGATCGCATTTTCGCCAACCGTCACCCCCGGCAGGATCATGGCATTGGCGCCGACCCAAGCGTTCTTTTCAATGTGCACTGCTCGTCCGTAAACGTCACGACGGTGCGCCGGGTCTTCGACGTGATTGATTGTAATCAGGGACGCACCGGGCCCAATCAGTGCCCCGTCCGCCAAATAAATGCCGCCAAGATCCACGAACATCACACCCTGATTCACGTAGACATTTTCACCAATAAAAATATGTGGCCCAAAGTCACTGTGAAGCGGCGCATTGATTTCAGCTGATTCTGGGATCTGATACCCGACCACCTGACTGAGGGTTGCCCGGCGTTGCGCATTGGTTTGATCCCGGTCATTGAATTTTTGGAGTAACGTCTGTGTCCGCTGGACGGTCTGATCAATGAGTTCAAAGTCCGCCCCCGTGAAATCTAACGGCTTCCCGGATAGAGCTCGTTGAAAAATTGCTGGTTCAGTCATGATTGTTGCCTCCTTTTACTACTACCCGTCAGTATAGGAAGCTGATTGAAATATATCCAATACTTAAGTTAAATCATTATCTATAACTTTTAAACATACTTCACGATACAAAACACAAAGAAACCCAACCGACACGGGGGGATGTCGGCTGGGTTTCTTTGTGATAGATTATCTGAGTTAGTTCAACTTGTTTTGACTACGTTACAAAATCCGTGATTTAACTTTTCATTTAACGTTGAAAATTTGTGTCGTCCGCTGCCAATGGCCCCACGAGTTCGTGGGGGACATAGGGTTCCTCTAGGTACTGAACATCCTCAGGACTGAGCGTCAACTCTAACGCCTTCACGGCCCCTAACAGGTGTGAGATCTTCGTTGCGCCGATGATCGGTGCCGTCACGGTCGGCTTTTGCAGCAACCAGGCTAAGGCGACCTGAACGCGGTCGACACCGTATTTGTCAGCAACTTCACCGACCCGTTGAATGATGGGAAGGTCTAACTGCTTACTGTCATCATATTTGGACCGAGCAACCTTATCCGTTGCGTAACGCTTGGTCTCGCCGGCCCAATCACGGGTCAATCGGCCAGAAGCCAACGGACTGTATGGCGTGACTGCAATATCTTGATCCGCACACAGCGGCAACATTTCCCGTTCTTCCTCGCGGTACAGTAGGTTTAAATGGTTCTGCATGGAGACAAACTGCGTCCATCCATGGGCTGCCGCAACGGCCTGCGCCTTTTCAAACTGCCAGGCGAACATTGCGGAAGCTCCAATGTAACGCACTTTTCCGGACTTCACCACGTCGTTTAAGGCCGCCATCGTCTCTTCGATTGGGGTCGTGTAGTCCCACCGATGGATGATGTAGAGGTCGACGTAGTCCGTTTGCAGGCGCTGCAAGCTTTGGTCGATCTGTGAAAAAATGGCCTTGCGTGAGAGACCGGCAACATTGGGGGCTTGGTTCGGTGTAAAGAATACTTTGGTGGCCAACACAATTTCATCGCGGTTAGCGAACTTCTTGAGGGCTTGACCGACGAATCGCTCGCTGTCCCCGTGTGAATAGATATTCGCAGTGTCAAAGAAATTGATGCCCAGGTCTAAGGCCTTTTGGATGACCTGTTCACTGTGTGCTTCATCGACGGCCCAGGGAAACATTCCCGTAGACGCGTTACCAAACCCCATTGTGCCTAGGCACAGACGTGAGACATCTAATCCCGTATGCCCTAATTTCACGTAATCCATAATCCTTGGTGCTTCCTTTCTAGTCGCCTACCGGATGCCAACCATTCGCGTCACTCAACCGATTCAAGAACGCCATGTCCTTGTCGTTGATTTCGAAATCAAGTTGGGCGTTGGCTTCAACGTGGGCCATGGCCCGAGCCTTTGGTAGTGGTGCGACGCCATTTTGAATGACGAAACGCAAGGCTAGTTGTGGAATGGACACGCCGTAATTTCCAGCGACCCGTTCCAGTTCTGGACTGTCGACCAAGCCACCAGTTGCCAGTGGTGAGTAAGCTTGCACGACGATGTGATTAGCTTCGGCCGTCTTCACGATGGAGTCCTGCGTGTGACCCACGTAGTACTGAATCTGATCGACAGCGGGGGTAACCGTTAATCCATCCCAAGTTAACAGGTTTTCCAGGTCATGTGAGTTAAAGTTGGACACGCCAACGGCTTTAGCCCGGCCACTCTGATAAATGTCTTGCATGGCCCGCCAAACATCGCGGTTTTCGGCATCGTGGTTGGAGCCCATTTGTGCCCAAGGCCATGGGGCATGAATAATGTAAGAATCAACATAGTCGAGGTTCAATGCGGCCAAACTACTGTCAAAGTCGGCCAGCGCTTCATCGTAAGTCTTCGATTCAGCCGGCAGCTTCGTTTGGACAAAGATGTCTTCGCGCGCAACGTCGCTGGCAGCAATGGCTTCACCCACACTCTGTTCGTTCTGGTAGGCCTTAGCCGTATCAATAAAGCGGTACCCCGCCTTCAAGGCATTGCTGACGGCATCGTAAGTTTCCTTGCCGGGGCGCGTCTGCCAGGTCCCAAACCCAACCTTAGGCATCTTCAATCCGTTATTTAAGTCAAACGTCTCTGTAATTGTTGGCATGTGTTCATCCTCCTTAATTGCTTATGGGTCTGAGTATAATACCTTCGTGTAAGACGAAGGCAAGGGGGAAGTTGTCTTTTTTTGGAATTAAATTTTTCATTGCTGACTGTCGACTTATCATGTTTAGCCCACGCTCCAATCATCATTCGCTTCTCAGGACGCAGGTGGTCCCCACAGCCGCCGGAATCTCTGGCAGCCGCAGGTGACATCGCCAACTACCCATGTGGTATCCATCATTGTCAGCTAAGAACTAACGTCGGTTTTAGTCGATAATTAAATCTTGTGGTCGAACCTCTCGATAAAGCGAAAACGCCCCGTCCAGATTGACCACGTCGAAGCCATTTTGTCGCAGGATTCGTTCGGCAATGTAACTCCGTTGACCACTGAAACAGCTGACCACATACGGTTGCTGTGGGTCTAGCTCATCCAAGCGGTCACGCAGCTGGTCCAACGGCAGGTTCAGGCTATCAGGGAAGCGACCATCCGTGCGTAACTCATCTGGATTGCGCACGTCCAACAGTTGTTTCCCTGCTGCTAAGGCCGCCGGTAGTTCATGCCACTGAATGGACTTGCTGAGACCCATTGCTAAGTTTTCCGCCGCATAACCCAACATGTTCACGGGATCCTTGGCCGACCCAAATGGTGGCGCATAAGTCAATTCCAGTTCTGGCAGGTCATCGATTGTGAGACCTCCCTTGATAGCGGTCGCCAACACGTCGATTCGCTTGTCGACACCCTGAGCGCCAACTCCTTGTGCGCCGTAGATTTTTCCCGTTTGCGGATTAAATACCAGCTTGAGCGTTATTGGTGTGCCGTTTGGAAAATAGCTGGCGTGGTTTTGCCCCCGAACGTGCACGACCTGATAGGCCAATTGTTCCTGTTGAACCTGGTGCTCGCTCAGACCCGTTGTTGCTGCTGTTAACTCGAAGGTCCGAACAATAGCGGTTCCCAGACTGCCACGGTTAGGATGGTCAATCCCCATCACGTTGTCGGCGACCTGCCGTCCTTGCCGGTTAGCCGGTGACGCCAAGGGAATCAATGTGGGGTGACCTGTGACCTGCTGCCGAACTAAAATGGCATCCCCCACGGCATAAATATTGGGGTCACTAGTTTGGTAATGTTGGTCGACCACGATGCCATCGTGCCAGCCTAGATCTAAACCAGCCGCCTTGGCCAGGCCACTGGCCGGCTGCACACCGACCGCTAAGATGGTCAGATCCGTAGCCACCTGCGTACCATCAGTTAATACCGCCACCTGACCGTCAGCCGTAAAGGCCTTGACTGCTCGATTGTTCAAAATATGAACGCCATGCCGAGTTAATTCGTTTTGAACCATCGCCGCCATCTCTTCGTCCAATGGGGGTAACAGGTGGGGCGCGCGTTCAACGATGGTTACGTCTAGCCCACGCTGAACCAAACTTTCGGCAACCTCTAACCCAATAAAACCACCACCGACAAGCAATGCCCGTTTCGTCGTTGCTTCATTAACGGCTGTCATGATTCGGTCAAGGTCAGGAATCGTATGAAGCGTAAAAATGGATTGGGCCGTCGCCAGTCCGGGTAACTCAGGAACGATTGGTCGCGACCCCGGCACCAAAATCAGTCGATCGTAATGGTCGGTCACAATTTCTCCCGCATGACGAACATCCACTGTCTTTTCAGTCGGATGAATGGCGAGCACCTCGTGGTTCGGTTGCACGTTCAAGTTAAACCGTTGCCGTAACTTAGCCGCCGTCTGAACGATCAAGTCGTCGCGGTCGGCAATTTCACCAGAGAGATGAAACGGCAAGCCACAGTTCGCAAATGACACGTATGGACCCTTTTCGTAAACGGTAATCTCAGCCTGCTCGTCCAATCGGCGTAAGCGAGTCGCCGCCGACATACCACCAGCAACGCCACCAATAATGATAATTTTCATTTTGACGTCCTCCTTTATGCCCCCGCGGGTATTCTTAGGGCTAGTATACCAATTTTCACCCGGCACCTTCTATTATTTTCGCACCGCCGTTCAGCTTAGGAATTTGAAATTGACCTGCTAAACTAAGTCTTGATCACCCCTTGTTGATTCTGTAACCGGTTTCCGTTGTGTTTCCCCGCCCGGCCGTCTACAATTAATGTAACTAAAGCATAAGCGGTTGAAAGATAAAATTCAGGCCTCATCTCAGTACGGGTAAGTAGTTGCACCGTTAAATTAGGCTAAATTGGGCGCACTCCGGCTGCCAGGGATTCCGCCTGCTGTGGGGACACTTCAGACTGGGGAAACACCAGTCTTCTCGCTCGATTTGAAGCCACGAAAACCACGTGTCTCCAAAGTCGCCCGTGCTGTAAGCTGGCTCACCAGCTAACAGCACCTTCACGGCCGGCTCCATCCCTGACCTCCTCCGGCGCTGACTGTGTTTTATCACGACAACAGCTGTAAAGAACGATTACGTAACCTTTTTCGGTCCACTTGATCACGACAATTGTAGTTAGTCTCAGTGTCGTCTGAAAACACAATGTAAGCCGAGAGGTCGGCAGATATGGGCTCAGGCGCGTCGTTCTACTTAGTCAGTAAGTGAATTTTCTTACTGGCTTAGTAGAAAACCAAGCTTGTAGACTCGTGTTCTTTCGAGGCTTCAAGTTGTGTTCGCACCGATCCAGCCCATATCTGCCGGCCGGTAAGGCGACCAGACCACCAAGTTGCCTACTTTTAAGGCCACTGTTGTTGGTAGAACAGGCATGAACCATACTTTGGAACTTTCAATTTTTAGTTAATGTCATACTTAAGGGTGGTCGAACCATTCCACCACAGAATAGGAGTGCCGATATGGCTTACATAGAAGTTAAACATGAAACTCGCAAATTCATTCAAGGTGACCAGGAGACCATCGCCAACCACGATATTTCCTTTACCGTTGAACAGGGGCAAGTCGTTACGATTCTTGGTCCCAGTGGTGCCGGGAAATCCACCTTACTCAATATTCTCGGCGGCATGGACAGCCCCACTAGCGGTCAGGTCCTAATTGACGGTAAAGATATTGCCCAATTGAACGCGAAACAGCTGACCACGTACCGGCGGCAAGACGTCGGATTCGTTTTCCAGTTCTATAATCTTGTCCCCAATCTGACGGCCAAGGAAAACGTCGAACTGGCCTCCCAAATTACCAGTGATGCCCGCGACGTTACCGAAACACTGGCACTGGTCGGTTTGGCGCAACGGGCTGGCAACTTTCCGGCGCAACTCTCCGGTGGTGAACAGCAGCGGGTCGCCATTGCCAGAGCCATCGCGAAGAACCCGAAACTCCTATTGTGTGACGAACCCACTGGCGCACTGGACTACCAAACGGGAAAACAGGTCCTGCAGGTCATCCAGGACGGCGCCCGTCAGACCAATATGACCGTCATTATCGTGACCCACAATGGGGCGATTGCCAAAATGGGCGACCAGATTATTCATATCAACGATGCCCGCGTCCAGTCGATTCAGCAGAATCCACACCCCACGCCAATTTCTGCGATTGAATGGTAGGTGGCCCTCATGACAAAATCATTTTGGAAAGTCCTTTTTCGCGAAATCGGCCACTCCAAGGCGCGCTTCTTCTCGATCATGCTGATCATCTTCCTCGGTGTTGCTTTCTATACTGGAATTCGGGCAACCGGTCCCGACATGTCACAGGCCGCGACCGATTACTACGCCCAACAAAAGTTGGCGACCAACAGCATTCAATCTACGGCTGGCCTGACCCAGAGTGACCTCACCGTTTTACACCAACATCGACAGCAGCTCACCTATCAAGCCGTCAACTACTTAGATATCAATCAATTAAACAATAACCAAGTCGTACGCGTCGCCGAACTCCCAGCGACCCAAAAGTTAAATCGGGTCGCCATCGTCAGCGGGCGCCTGCCCCAGAAAGCCAATGAAATCGTCTTGGACCAACAAGCTCGAACGCTACAGCCCAAGCTCAAGCTGGGCATGACCTACCGGATTGCGACGACTAGTCAGCGCAACCGACAATTCACCCGCCGGACCTTTAAGATCGTCGGCTTCGTCAACTCGCCACGCTACGTGGAGACGACTGACCGGGGCGTCACAACTGTCGGCAAGGGAACGCTGGATTACTTTGCGCTCGTCAAGCCCGGAACGCTGACCACCAAGGTTGCCAGCCGCATCGACGTTGGCTTCAAGAATCTGCGTCACGTGACCCCCTACACGGCCAAATATAACCGCATCAACCGTGAGAACACGGCTAAACTCAAGCGTTGGTTGCGGCCACAAGCAGCTAAACGTCAAGCCCAGTTACAGCGCCAGGCCCGTGCGCAATTGGCCCCCCAAGTCACCCAGGTTCAGCAATTGACCGGACAACTCCCAGCCAATTCACCCATCCTCCAAAAGGCACAGGCCAAAATCAAACAGGCACAAGCAAAGATCAATGCGATTGGTCAGCCGACTTATCTGTACACGAGTCGTGCGGCCAACCCCGGCTATAGTGAATATCATGACAATACCCAGCGCGTTGTGGCCTTATCCACGGTCTTTCCGCTCTTCTTTATCGCCATCGCCGCATTGATCTGTTTAACGACGATGACCCGGATGGTGGCCGAACTCCGCATTCAAATGGGGACGCTGAAAGCCCTGGGCTACAGCAATACCGTGATTGGGAGTGAATTTCTACTCTATGGTGGTCTCGCGAGCTTGCTTGGTACTTTAGTCGGTGTAGGATTTGGGGTCAACTTCTTCCCCCGCTTTATCGCCCAAGCCTACGGAACGATGTACAATCTGCCGCCGATTTCTGCACAATACATTTGGCCGGATATTCTGATTGCCCTGCTGATCGCGCTGATCTGCACCATGGGAAGTGCCCTCATCGTTTTGCGGGTCGACCTGCGTAGTTCGCCAGCGACCTTGATGTTGCCCAAGGCCCCCAAGGCCGGCAAGACGCTGTGGCTAGAACATTGGCACGGTCTCTGGAACCGACTAAACTTCAATCATAAGGTCACGCTACGAAACCTCTTTCGTTATAAACAGCGCCTGTTAATGACGGTGCTGGGCATTGCCGGTTGTATGGCGATGATGATCACCGGTTTTGGCCTCAAGGATTCCATCGGTGACATTAGTCTCAAACAATTCAATCAACTCTGGCACTACGACGCCATCGTCGTCCGTAACGGCACGCAGACGACGCAACAGCGCCGCGCCTTACACGCAGAGAAGCTCTATCACAACGACTTGGTGCTCAAGCAAGCGCAGGTGTCCGTTGAAAAATCCGGTGTGGCCGACCAAACCGCTACTCTAAGCGTTCCTCAGCACCCCCAACAGCTCAAGAAATTCGTGGTGCTCCGCGACCGCCAGACGCATCGGACTTACCAATTGAATAATCGGGGCGCCATCATCGACGAAAAGCTCGCTAAGCTCTACCACGTTAAGGTGGGGGATCAGCTCCCTATCAAATTAGGGAACCGCCCAACCAAAGATGTGCGCGTGGCGGCCATTGCCGAGAACTACATGGACCATTTCATCTACCTCTCGCCCACTTACTATCATCATCTATTTGACCAGCGCCCCACCTACAATGGTAACCTGGTCCAGTTCAACGCTCATCAACAGCAACAGGAGAACACGTTTGCCAACAATCTGCTGAAACACACGGGCATGTTGAACGTTACCCTCCTCAGCACGCAAAAGAAAACTAGCCGCCAAATGCTCGCTAGTATGAATCTGGTGGTCTTGATCTTCGTCGTTGCGGCTGGGGCCTTGGCTCTCGTGGTCCTCTACAACCTGACGAACATCAACGTTTCCGAACGGATTCGTGAGTTGTCGACCATTAAGGTCCTCGGCTTTTATGATGGTGAGGTCACCATGTATATCTTCCGAGAAAATCTGATTTTAACCCTCATGGGAATCGTGGTGGGCTGTTTCTTCGGCGATTGGCTCCACACCTACATTCTGCAGACGGCCGAAACCAACAACCTCATGTTCTCACCGGGGATTCATCCCCTCAGTTACGTCTACGCGGCCGTCTTGACCTTGGCCTTTAGCCTGTTCGTCATGTTCTTCATGCACCGTAAATTGAAGCGGATAAACATGCTCGATGCCCTCCAATCCGTTGATTAGCCGGGATTCGCGTATGCCGACCAATCACTGGTAGACTACTCAATTTAGCCTAGTTTAATGGCGCGACTACTTATCAATGCTGGGGCAACACCGGCATGCCCACTTAAAAGTTAAAAAAGGCGTTATCTGGTCTTCCTTTGAAAACGAGATAACGCTTTTTGATTGCCATAACGCTCTTTAAATTAGAATTAAGTGCATCACGCCAATTAATTTGTGGTTAAATAAGTTATGTAAACCGTTTCAAATTACATCTTTCGGAGGGGAATCATTCATCATGAAAAAAGCAGCACTACTCACGGTTTTAGCCGCAGCTGCCCTGTCTGTCGGGGGAACCACGACGTTAGCTCAGGCCAAGACGTATACGCAACACGGAAACGCATTAGCCAACTATAACGTCAACCGGTACAAGACCGTTAAGAACCAAAATATGTTTGTCCCACGTTACGCATTTAAACAGAGTTACAGCTACATTTTCCAAACGGCACCGACTAGTATCAGTAGCACTAAGGGAAAGCAAGTCACGTTTAAATCCAACGTCTTTCTGCCCGTCACGTACAACAAATCCGCTGACTGGGGCAACCCGCAAAGCGAGGTCCTGTCTAAGGATGGCAACACACTCTACGAACTGATTACGACTAGTAGTCAGAGTACCCGTGGTCGGATCGTACGCTACAACCTTGGCGCGCTACGGAGCAAGTTTGGCATCAGTACGAGTCATATGGATGCTTTACGCCGGGCAACGTATGACCACTCTGTCGGTAAGATGACCAGCACCGACAAGGCCATTATGGCTGACATCAAAATCGGACCAATCTTCAACACCGGGCATGGACAATCGCTGGCCATGAATCCTAAGAACGGTCAACTCTGGTTCATTGGTAAGCCCGTGGCCGTGAAGACCAACGTGCAACAGGTCTCCACGAGCTCCCTAAAACCCGTTAAGCAGATCAACTTCACTTTGAAGAGCACCGTCACCATGGGGTCCAACTTGACGTTTGATAAGAACGGAAATGCCTACTTCTTCACCTACTCTAACGGTGGCTGGTCACCTAAGGGCGCAGTTAAGATCTACAAGGGGAAGATCAACAGTAAGTCCGTTAAGTTCCACCTGATTATGCAAGGCCTGCGTTACCGTCCGGGAACCAAACCCCAGTCAATGGCCTACAACCAGAAGCGTAATCGGTTATACTTCGTCTCCGACAGTAGTATCTCTTCTGTCCCCGTCTCTAAGTTAGGCAAATTGACCCCAAGTCAAGTCGAAGCCACGAACCTCAACGGGCAACGTGAATTCGAGGGTATCCAGTTTACCGCCAACGGTGCGGGCTACCTGCTCGTCAACAAGGGTGCTGAACTCATGCAGACGACACGCAACAATTTCTAAGACTTTTTCACAAGACGCCATCCCCGTTAAATTGCGGGCTGGCGCCTTTTTTTGCCAAATTGGGCTACCGAAAAACTGCTCAATTGACCACCACAATGTTATACTTGCCCCGAGGCGAGCTAGAACCCGCCTGAGAAACACACCATAACTCAATCTCCAACAAGGGGAACGTTCATACCGGTCGTGCGGTAGGAACGTTCCCCTTGCTAATTTTTCGGCCCATATGACGACTGTACACACCGGATCTCACCTAACCGTAAACGACGATAGCGCCCGGACGCTAATCGCATGATGATCTGGTCATCACTGATGCCACAAACGATGCCATCTACCAGCTTGAGGACTTGATCATCATCCATAACGTTAAGCTGGAGATGCACCGTTTTTTGGGCGTGCCAAGCCGCCGCCAATTTTTGACTCACTTCCGCAATGTCTTGTTCTGGCAAAGGGGCCTCCACCTGTTCTGCCGCATGCATTTTAGCTAATGCACTGGTGTGATCAGACAGGTAAAAGCCGCCCCACTTCAACATCCCGCGGTCCTGATAATCCCGCTGAAAGAACGCCGTTGCTAGCGTATCATCCGGTAGTCGTTTTAAGTGCACTGCCCCTCACTTCCTTACCGAATCCACCGCTGACTCTCTGGCCAGCGAACGTGACCAAAATCAATGAAGTTTAGTGTCAGCTCGGTCTGTTGCCGCACCCCATTGATAACCCGTTCCAAAACTGTTAAATCCGTCGTCTTCAGACTGTGTAACGGAATCGACCGTTCCCGATGATTTTGGCGCTTGATGTCCAAAAAGAAGTTGAACTCCGAGCCGTACTGGTTGTTGACCACGTCAATACGGTACTGACAGTGCCACTGCGGGGTAAAGTAATCCTGCAGGCGACTGCCGATCAACTTGGCTTCCTGCTCACAATCAATCAAAGCTATTCCCCCCATTGTGGCCACCGACTAACGCTGCTCGACGGACCATCGTTCCCCCCGGCATTAAGCTACTAGCCGGAATAACTGCCGTCTTACCAAAACGATCGCGCAATTCATCAATGACGCGATCAAACTGGTCATTTTTTATCTGCCGCTGGGGATCCTGAAACAAACTTAATTGCAATTGCTGGCTTGCGCTCAGTCGCGATAGCCCGACCCCAATATTGCGAACTAGCTGCCCTTCCCAATGCTCACGAAACAGAGCTAGCAGCGTCGCAATAATCGTTTGTGCGTTGTCAGTCGGATTGATCCGCCGCGTATGATTCATCCCACTACGACCATCGCCGGACTTGCCATCCCAAGCAAATCCGACACTCAAACTGACGCAAGCCGCCTGTTGCCGATGATGCCGCATCCGTGAGGTGACCTGTTGACCGATCTCCCAAATAACCAGTTCGATTTCACGCTGCACGCTATAGTTCCGTGGCAACACTTGTGAATTGCTCCAACTCTTTTCCTTAACTGGTCGCAGGTCGTGGAGCTGACTGCGGTCGATTCCCCAGGCCAGTGCAAAGAGTTGGTCGCCCATGATTCCCATCTCTTGATGAAGCTCATAGGGATTGATCTTGGCAAGGTCGCCTATGCTGTGAATCCCTAGCCGCTGTAAATGGGCAGCCGTCCGATGACCAATACTCCAAACTTTCTTCAGGTTCGTGATTGGCCAAATTTTCTCCGGAAACGTCTCATAGGTCAGCCGACCAATCAGCTCATGATCATGCTTGGCCTGTAGGTCTAACGCGAGCTTAGCCTGAACCGGGTTCTCACCAATGCCGACCGTTGTATAAAGTCCCAATTCACGACGAATCCGCAACTGAATCGTCCGGGCCACCGCTTCTGGTGTCTCCCCAAATAATCGCCAGGAGTGCGTCATGTCCAAGATCGACTCATCGATGGAGTACGGAAAACAGTCTGCATCGGCGACAAATTGCCGAAAAATACGGTTAACGGCTAAATTCATTTGGATATAGTGATTCATCCGTGGTGGCACCACTAAGATTCGGGGGTCGTCTGGTACTTCATATTGGCGGGACACGTTACTAATGCCAAACAACTTCTTAGCCATCGGTGATGCTGCTAAAACCAACCCACTCCCCGTGTTGTCGGCCTCAGACATGACCACGATCACCGATTTCAGTGGGTTCAAGCCTCGCGTCACACTCTCAACACTGGCATAAAACGATTTGTTATCAATCATGAAAAATAGTCCGTGCGGTTCCTGCCGATAATCCATCATGACGACCCCCTTCTAGCTGTTACGTTTATTATACGAACACTTGTTCGAGATTGCAAGACAATCTTTAATTTAAGTTTTTTTATGCCACGATGATTACTTTTAGTCTCACATTTTGCCGCTATTTACATTTTTTGAGTGTCTAGAAAAACCCGTCACTCCTTAAACTAACTTTCCCTTGGGTATTGGTTGCTATTACAAGTCGTTCATTAAGTAAACCCCTTACTTAACAAAACGATTAGGTTCGCTTTTGCCCACGTTACGTGTTAGAATGTACTTGTGAAGTTAGCCCTAGTCAACTAGCTTCCTCAACTTAGAACATCAAGATCAGCCCGACCGTCACTTAAACGCGGTCGAGCTGGTTTTGTCTTCTAGACTTTCATTTTGCCTGAATTTATTAAGGTTACAGGCAACTAAATTTGTTACAATTTTGTAACTTACATATTTTGACGTTTCAACCCGCTAACCGATTGTACGGGAAATGAGAAAAGGGGCGAACTGCCCTTAATTCCACATTGCGGCCATAGCCGTTCGGCGCGCAAAAAAGAGCCTGGAAATTTATTCCAGACTCTTTTTATTCGGCTTGGAGGAGAAAATTTAAAGCCTAGTTGGCACCCAAGTAGACTTTCCGGTCCAATTTTGGTGCTTGAACGGGAGTCCCGGCAGATGTCATATCCTTGATGTAATTGACGAACGTATCCGTATCAGTCCCAATGGAGGAAACGATCTTGGTGTCCTTGAATGCTGCGAAGTCATCACCACCGCCATGAAGGAAGTCATTGATGACGACGTTGTAAGTCGTTCCCATTTCAACCGGATCACCATTGGTCTTGGTAATCTGTTCCACCTTGTAAGGCGTGTCCGCCCCACCGGCTGGATTATCGGTGTAGGTGTACTTCAGCCCAGAAACTTGCAGGTAGTATTGTTGCTTTTGGTCGTATTGCTGGTTTAACGCGTCCTTGATCTGTTGACCAGTCATGGAAACCACTTGTAGGATATTCCCAAATGGTTGCACGGCGGTTGCGGCACCCCAAGTGATGGACTTGTCGGGCTTAACTACGAGGTCCGAACGAACCCCACCGTTGTTTGTCATCGCGAAATCAGCCTTGCTGCCAACCTTGTTTGCTTCGTAAAGTTGCCCATCAACAACCAATTCACCAGCCGCGTTTTCCATGGTCTTCGAATTGTTCAACCGACCCGTAATGGTTTCAGCAGTCGCGGCCTTCCCAATCACGGCGTTAACTTGTGGGGCAACCCGCTTGTCAGCATCCGCGACGATGGCAGAAACTTTAGCGTTGTCCTTGACCTTTGGTGCTAACGTCTTAGGCAGGACAGGGTAAACGTGGGAAACAAGGCGCATGAACTTACCCGTCTTGGGATTGATGTACCCTTGCGTGTTGTTGTAGGCTTTTCCAGTGTAAACGGCTTGAACGACGTGGGTCTTGCCAACCGTTGCGTTCGCGTATTGGTGAGAGTGACCCGCCACGTACAGCCCAATGTTGTTCTTCGGATCAGTCTGGTTGACCTTCTTCAAGATGTCAACGGCCGTCCCAGTGGTCTCTTTGCCATAAGTTGAGACCCCGGTATGGGCTAAGACAACGACCGCCTTAACGCCCTTCTTGTTCAGAATCCGGTCGTACTTCTTGATGGTCTGAGCTTCGTCCAAGATCTTGTAGTCTTGGTAGTTTTGAAGCAGCGTCAACGTGGGAAGATCAGTCGTTTCGATTCCAATAAACCCCACCTTAGCCGTCTTGCCGTGTGCCTTCACCGTCTTGATGACGTATGGCTTGTACCCATAAGGCCGTTTGTTGTTGCTCTTCTTGACCACATTGGCAACGACTAATTTGATGTTCGAGTTTTGATGTGGGTAATCTTTAATCAATTGTGATGCCGTGGCCGCTGGTTTTTGGCCGGTTAGGATGCGGTTAAATTCACCCAAACCGTGATCAAATTCGTGGTTCCCCAGCGTCCCGATTTGAAATTTCATCGCTCGCAAGGCATGCATCGTTGATTCATGCGCTAGTAACGTTGAGTTCGCGGGCGAGGCACCGACCATGTCGCCGGCTTCGACTCTAAACGTGTTGTTCGAGTGCTGAACCGTCTTGAAGTGATGTTGGGCCTGGTCCAAACCAGCCGCTAACCGGTTGACTGTCCCGACCCCCTGATAAGTATTCGACCCAATGTTCACGGAACCCGTTGTTTCCAAGCCCCCGTGCAGGTCGTTGATTCCTAAGACCTGAACTGGAATGGCCTTTTTGTACTTCTTTGGAATCGTCTTGTAGCCGGGTTGTTCCGTTGGCATGGTGTAATTGTCAGATTTGGTCGTGACCTTTGCCGTGCTGGCATTGGCTGATAAATCGACCCCACCCGCAATCAGTGCGGGAACTAAAACCGTTCCCATAAGTATATGACGCCAATAATGTTTCCCCATAACTAAAATGCCTCCCTGGAAGATAGAATTATGCACAATCCCAGCGTAGCAATGAAAGCCGTTACAAGCAATCGCTTTTTGGGATTAAAATTGCCATTTCATTTCAAGACGGCCACCGGTGGGGTTAGTGCTCATGAAAAACTAATTCAGGGGGTGTTTGACAAGTCAATAAATGAACCGGCCGCCTGGCTTTCATGCGGTCACTAACGTTTTGGGTTGAACGTTTTACTTTC
This sequence comes from Levilactobacillus enshiensis, assembly GCF_007115095.1. GTDB lineage: Bacteria > Bacillota > Bacilli > Lactobacillales > Lactobacillaceae > Levilactobacillus > Levilactobacillus enshiensis. The sequence goes on from NZ_SULH01000005.1 coordinate 23,314, forward strand.
ATCATTTTCCCACCAGACTACATTTTGTCGAAAAAAAAAACGCGACAAATCTGTCAACGTTTTTCGGCTTATCGATGAAGTGCCACCTTTAACGGTCGTTTAAAAATCAACTGTGCAATGCCTAGGCGATTAGCAAGCCAAATGTACAGCCCTAACGTCAACAGGCCCAGCACCCCCACGTACCCCATCGTCAGCATTTTGCCGGTGAAGAAGACGTGGCCGAATAGCCATTGGCAACCATCGACCAACACCGTGGCTGCCACCGCAAACACCAGGTTGAGCTTGATAATTGGCAGAATGGCGTCTAGCTTGACGGCATAGCTCCGCCGAATCAAGCGCCAACTGGCAACTGTGATCCAACCAAAGGCGATTGCCGTGGTCAATAACGCCCCGTAACCTTGGAACACGTAGACTAATGGCAACTGCAGGACGATTTTTATGCCCAAGCCAATCAGCAGATACGTGGTCGCCTTTTTACTCATTCGCAGCGCCTGTAAGACCGTTAAGAAGTCTAACGCCAAGCCCAATACCAGGCTTTGCCAGACATTCGCTACTAAGTAAGTCGCACCATCGCCATCGAAGTTGAAGAAGATCCCATAGGTTGGATAGGCGAAGGCACTGACCATGATCACCAACGGTAAGAGCACGAACGTTAAGAGTTGAAAATTGTTCGTCAACAAGGCGCTGATCTGCGTTCGGTTAGCCTTGATGTCACTGAGCTTACCGGCTAATAACGGCAATGACGTCTCCGCCACCGCCATGGCCAACGACACAATGACCGTCGTGATCTTGTTGGGGTTGGCCGAGAAAATCGTAAAGACATACTGGGTCATGGCCGCTGACTGGTGCAACAGCCCCTGCATAATTTGCTTGAAGAACAGCTGATCCACCAATTGACTTAGGGTAATCCCAGACCCGACAATCACAAACGGAATCGATTCGTACCCAATCATTTTTAGCAGGTGACTCGCTGCGTGCTGTTTACCAGTCTGACTCTTGGCGGTCAACCGGCGGTATTCGCCCCGTTGACGCCACAGGTGGCCCAATAAGTACAGGTAACTGGCAATGGCGCCCACAAAGGCGGCGGCCACGCTCACGAAGACTGCCTGAACGTAACCCTGATGGCTAACTTCGATCAACCAGTAGGTCCCACCTAAAATTACAATAATTCGAATAAACTGTTCCCACAACTGAGAAATTCCGAATGGTTTAAGGTCACCATTCCCCTGAAACCAGCCTCGTAGGATACTCATCGACGGCAAAATCACGATGGCCGGTACCAAGCACCGAATCGCAATCGTCGCGTTCGCCACTGAACTAACAGGACTATTCGCCGCCAAGACTGGTGCGAGACCGTAGAGCAAGGCGCCACAAACGACCCCCGACACAACCATGAAGCCAAAGCCAGCGACCGCAATGCGCTTCGAGTTAATGAAGCTGTCCTCACCATTAAAGAATGCAACCCGGCGGGCAATGGCGGATGGAAAGCCCGCGGTTCCCAGTGCAATGAACAAGGCATACGGCGTATAGGCCGTGTTAAACAGCGCCTGTGCCACGGTTTGATGTTCCGGCGATCCAATCATCGCCAACCACGGAATCAGGTAAACCACCCCTAAAATCCGCGAAAAAATACTCCCAAATGAGAGCCAAAATGATCCTGAAATAATTTTTTTATCCATAAATTGCGCTCACATTTCTAATCTAGTGTGTTAGGCATCATTAGCTAGGATACGCCACTCCTTAGCCGCTGTACATAACCAATGCCGGCGTTTGGTCTGAGTTTGGTCCTGAAAATGGCTGGAACACCGCATCATCGCCGGCGTCAGCGCACGGATTGACAACAGCGACCAACCTGCCGCCTCACACCAGTAAACTAGTAAAAAACCACGGACATCATCCGCAAATGCAGATGGCGTCCGTGGCTTTTCAGTTAGTTACTAAAGGTTGAAAGTTTCAAAGTACGGCTCTGCCTGTTATACCAACAACAGTGAGCCTAAAAGCTAGCAGCCGGAGTGTGCCAAGTTTATGCAGGCCTATCATTCGTAAGCCAATGACTCGATTGGATCTAGCTTGGAAGCTTGGCCAGCTGGTGCTAAGGCGGCGAGCAAGCTAATGATGACGGCCACGACAATGCCGAAGATCATGTAGTTGCTGGTAATTTCAATAATTGTGTAGCCAATGTACTTATTGGCGACGTTATTGGCCAGGAGCGCGACGATTTCGGTAAAGATCAATGCTAGCACACTGGAGAACAGGCCCAAGAAGAAGGCTTCCGACAAGAAGAGATGGCGAATGTCCTTGCGACGAACACCTAAGGCGCGTAGAATTCCAATTTCCTTGGTTCGTTCGGAAACGCTGATGTAGAGCACCACAATGATCATGATGGCCGATACCAACAGTGAGATGCCGGCAATCGCGGCTAAGACGTAGAACGCCAATTGAATGTAGGTGTTCAGCGTGGAAACAATCGCGCCCGCCCCCGTCAACTGGTACTGTTTCTTACCGTTGTCCGCCTTGAGCGCTTTGATCTTATCCTGCGCACTCGTCACGTTTTTCAATGAGTCGATCATGACCGTGGCAAAGTTCGCTCTGAAGGTCAACTTCTTACTGCTATACATGTTACGAATCGTTTGTAAATTGGTCTGGAGTTGACCCGAACTGTCATCGGTAATGCCGCTGACCGTCAACGACTTCGTCATCACAACGGGCAGGTGCTTGCTATTCATGCCCGTAATGGACACCTTGACCTTCTTCCCGATTAATTGGTAAGGATGTTGCTTATTGAATTTCTTAGCGAAGGCCTTGGATAGCATGACTTCACCCGTCTTGGCCTTAGTCCCCTTCTTCACGCTCTTGGCCAGCATCTGGTCAGTGGTCGTTTGGAAAATGGAGGACGTTGCCGAAGTCCCGCCACGTTGGACCTGAACGCCCTGCCCGTAGTAACCGAGCTCGACCTTCTTCACGTGACTGACCTTCTTGATACGCGTCACATCGGCCGGCCCCATCTCAAGCTTCGTTGGATTTTGACTATCCGTGTTCTGGGCCACCTGAACGGCGGTTGGCTTGATCTGCGAGTAAATTTCATGATTGATGTAGCCCTTGACCCCCCGTCCGAGTCCCAACATCAGGATCACACTGAAGATCCCAATCGACGCGCCAAAGATGATCAATAGGTTCCGTTTCAAATTGTAGCGCATGTGCTTTAACGCCATCTTGACCATCGCCGTAAAGCTCAGGTGCTTGGCCGGCAACACGCTGTGGTCCTTCACCGGGAAGGCTGGTTTGAGCTGGGTATCATGGTCAATGATCCCATCTTCCATGTGCACGATTCGCGTCCCGTGGTCAGCGACCTCTTGGGAGTGGGTCACACAGATGACCAATTTCCCATCAGCCGCAATCTCATCCATCAATGCCAGAATTTCCTTGGTGTTCTGTGAATCCAGCGCACCAGTCGGCTCGTCGGCAATGATGATGTCCGGATCAGACGCTAACGCCCGCGCAATCGCGACCCGTTGCTTTTGCCCACCAGATAGCTGGTTGGGATGCTTGTGGATATGTTCCTTCAACCCCACCTGGGCCAGCAATTTCACGGCCCGGTCGCGTTGTTCCTTGTGACTCAGCCCCGTCATCTGAAGCGACACTAACACGTTGTCCAAAATGCTCAGATGGCTGATCAAATTGAAGTTTTGGAAAATAAAGCCAATCGTCTGCCGGCGAAAGGCATCGAGTTTCTTTGCCGAAATGTTGCGGACGGACTCCCCGTTCAGGAGAACATCGCCCTCATACTGGGCGTCCAGACCACCGATAATGTTCATCAGCGTGGTCTTCCCGCCACCGGATTCCCCCAAAATAGAAACGAACTCACCACGCTCGAATTGCAGGTCGATTCCCTTTAATACGGGGAACGCTGTCTTATTCATGTAGTAAGACTTATGAATATCCCTTAACTCTAAAAAACTCATAGACTTCCTCCTCATAACCGGTATGCCTTGAAGAATACCCCTTTTATTCCCATGGAACAAGTCCTTCACCCTATAAATACTTCGTTATTTTGGCGAGTTTGCCAGCTCGGTTCACTCATTCAGATTCGGTGCTCACTGCCCCTACAAAACAAAGAGTCTGGGAAATGACTCAAAAATCAGCTGTTTCAGAAAAAATTCTGAAACAGCTGATTTCATTTTTTGCCATTATCATGTCGAAACGTGCGCCATCAGGCAGTTTGTTGCGCTTAACCCGAGAACCGGAATTATGCCAATACCAGGCATCCCCCCTGTTCTCACGTTAACGCTCGCAAACTAACCGCCGATGGCCCACTCTCCAATAACTTAACTACTTCTCAAATGCGTGGTGCATCGCCGCAACGTCTGCTTCCGGTTGCGTGCTGTTGGTCAGCAGCGTAATCACCGCGACACCGGCTGCCCCCGTCTGAGCAATGGCCGGCAACGAAGCCACGGTCACGCCACCGATAGCGACCACCGGGACGTTGGCTTGGTCGACCAACTTTGCCAATCCCGTCATGCCGATCACGGGGTCAGCGTCGTCCTTGGACGTGGTCGGGTAGATGGGACCACTGCCCAAGTAGTCGATTCCAGGCACTTGGTTGGCCGCCGCCACTTCTGCCGCCGTCGAACACGACAATCCCACAAAGAGGTTTTGCCCAGCGACCGCATCGATCACTCGCTGAACGCCCTCATCGCTCTGACCGACGTGGATACCATCGGCGTGTAAGGCCAAGGCCATTTCCACATCGTCATCCACGATAAACGGCACGCTGGCGGCACGACATTGTTCGCGCAAGTCGCGTCCCAACGCCAACCGTTCGGCCGCGGTCAATTGGCTCGCGCCCTTGTCCCGAAATTGGTAGGCGGTAATGCCAGCCTTTAGCATGGTCGCTAAGACCTCCCGCAGATCTCTACCGGGAACATCTTGGCTTCCCGCCACAAAATACGCACGTAGTAAACCTGATTCAAACGTCACTGACATTATTCAGCGCCTCCTTGTCGGTATGCCCAATGATTCAAAGGTCCATGGCCGTTCCCCACTGCAATTGGATTCGCAATCGCCGCCGTGACGTAATCTTTTGCCAAACGAATAGCAGATTCAAAATCCTCGCCCTTCGCAAGTTCAGCCGTAATACATGACGACAACGTATCGCCCGTTCCGTGCGTGCGCACCGTGTCAACGCGGGGAGCCGTCATCCAGAACGACCGTCCGTCTGCCAGCAAGACAAAGTCGCTGGCCTGGTCCGGCGTGGCTTCGTGACCACCCTTGATCACCACGTTCTTGGCACCCAAGTTCTGCAAAGCCACGGCTGCCTGTTCCATCCCAACAGCGGATGTAATCTCTTGGCCCGTTAGCCGTTCTGCTTCAGGTAAATTAGGCGTCAATACATCTGCTAGGGGCACTAATTCATCGCGCACCGTTTTCACGGCATCGTCAGCTAAAAGTGCCGCGCCACCCTTGGCAATCATTACGGGATCGACCGTTAAGGGGCCGAAATCATAACGTTTTAAATTCTCCACGACCCCGTGCACGTGCTCGGCATCGGCTAACATTCCGGTCTTGCACGCCCGAATTTTTAAATCGGCCGCTAACGACGCGAATTGTTCATCGATCAGCTTTTGCGGCAGGGCCATAAAGTCCTGCACCCCGAGTGTATTTTGGGCGGTAACCGCGACGATCACGGCTGTACCGAAGACGTTGCGTTCCTGCATGGTTTTTAAATCCGCCATAACGCCGGCACCGCCACCGCTATCAGTCCCCGCTATCGTTAAGGTCTGTGGAAATTCATTTGCCATATTGTCTCATCCCTTCTACCTATTCATACGCTGCCACCGTTTCAATCTCATCAACCGTGGTCAGTTGTAATGCGTCTAGTAGCTGCACTGTAAAACTCCCCGCAGCTAGATTCGGCGTTTTTTTAGTAATCAGCTCGCCGATGGCCGCAAAGACCAGACAAGCCGTTTGTGCTGCTTCAAAATAATCATCCTCAACCGCGCAAAATGCCGCGACGATGCTTGATAACATATCACCAGAGCCCACGTGGACCTGAAAGAGTGGCGTGCCGTTCATCACCTTGACCGTCCGCGTGCCGTCCGTAATGACGTCCGTTGGTCCGGACAGAATGACCGTGCAGTTTAATTTTTGTGCACAAGCCTGCGCAATGGCGACCAAATCACCGTTACCTTCGCCCGCATCGATACCCTTAGCCTGCCAAGCCACGTCGGCCAACGCCGCAATTTCACCAGCGTTTCCACGAATGACGTCCGGATGGAACTCTTGAAATAAGTTAGTCGCAACTTGCTTTCTGTAGGCAACGGCCCCCACCGCTACCGGATCGACTACTAATGGCCGCTTTTTCTCGTTGGCCAGCTTACCGACCGTCTCGATCTGTTCGACCTGCCGCTGCGTAAAGGCGCCTAAGTTTAAGCAAACAGCGCTAGAAATATCCAGCAGTTCGTCGGCTTCGGTCACTTCTTCAGACATGATCGGTGACGCGCCTAACGCGTTTAACCCGTTGGCGACGTCTTGAACCGTGACGAAGTTGGAGATGTTAAAGACGATTGGATTCTGCTGCCGTAACTCATTCAACAAAGCTAATTTCATGGTGAATCCCCCTTATGATTGCCGGTCAGCCGGCGTTTCCAAGCCACTAAAAAACGAGCCGTCAGCTCTTGAGAGAACTGGCGGCCCGAGACGGGTGCCACGACACGTTCCCTTCGCAAGTCTGAACTTGACAGGTTCCAAGGGATCGCGATTGCTCGCATCTCAGCCCGCTAACGGACACCCCTAGTGTTCTTGGTTACTTCAAGCATAACAGGTTTTCCACCAACGTCAACGACTCTTAGATTGGTCAATAATTCGTTGAGCAGCTTCACCAATCAGTTGCCACATCCGGTCGACCGTCTTATCGGAGAGGTAGCGCCGAACATAGAGAATCTGGCTCCCAGAACCAGCGTGATACCGAGTCTTAGGGCGCCGAGAAAGGGCTGCCCGGTCAACTAGTCGGGCGATGACCTGCGGCTTGCTAGAGAACCGTTTAACCGCCTGCAAAATTGCTGCGGCCCGGTCAGCGGTAGGCTTGTAAGGGCCATTACCAGAGGTCTTCTGTAAATGATTGGCCGCAATGTCGGCCCATTCGGACTGAATGCCGCCGGGTTCGATGACGACCGTGTCGATTCCCAGCGGCTGGAGTTCAAGCCGGAGAGTATCGGACAGGCCTTCCAAGGCAAATTTGGACGCCACGTACCAGCTGGCCATTGGTTGGGCTACTTTGCCATCAACGGAGGTAATGTTGATGATTCGCCCCGCATGTTGTTGGCGCATCATGGGAAGTACGGATTGGATCAACCGTGCTGCCCCGAATAAGTTCACGTCAAATTGATTCTGCGCCTGGGTCAATGGCACGTCTTCCAACGCCCCCATCAACCCATAACCGGCGTTGTTGACCAGAATGTCGATTCGCCCGGTTTCGCTAACGATCCGGTCAACGACGCGTTCCACACTATCTGGGTCCGTTACGTCTAGGGACAACGTGGTAATCCCCAAATCATCTAGGTCATTCATGCGGCTAACTCGCCGCGCCCCAGCGTAAACGATAACGCCATTCCGATGCAAACTCCGGGCGATGGCGTTTCCAATCCCAGATGATGCCCCAGTAACCAACGCAACTTTTCGATGTGCCATAAGTATTTTCCTCCTTGAGTTATCTCTTGATGTTGAACCAATCCGCAGGTCCTGATTATTTAATGCCAAGCTAAATTCGACCTGATCGTCGCTGGTTTAGGACCAAAATACCAGCCCTAAATCGTCAACTGCTTACGTTCATTGTAGAATCCCCGGTAGGCCCAGTAGCAGGCGAGAACGGACCCAATACTAGTCGCCGACATCAGCATAAAGGTCACCATGATCTGGTACTTAATGGCCCGAACGGGGTCGACACCAGCAAAGATCAGTCCGGACATCATCCCCGGCAAACTAACGATTCCGACCGTCTTGGCAGAATCAATTGTCGGCTGCATGCCCGTCTTGATGCTATCCCGTAAGATTTCCCGTGAAGCGTCCTTGAGGTCTGCCCCCAAGGCCAATTTCTCCAACACCGCCTGACGTTCTTGCTTGAACTGGGCATTTAGATTGCGATAACACAGACCGATTGCAACCATCGAGTTGGACGCGATCATTCCTGAAATCGGAATCATCTGGGACGGGATAAATTTGATTGCTCCCGCGAGCATCAGCACCCCTAACGTGACGGTCGTGCTGATTAAAATGGCCCCAATGGAGATCGGCAGTGCGCGGGGAATCCCATTACTACGCTGCTTGGCATTGTAACCGGCGTTGAAAATAATGATTAAAATCAGGACAGTTGTCAGCCAGACATTGTTGAGCCGAAACACGTACTTTAACAGGTACCCGACGACAAACAGTTGAATGACGGCACGAACGACACCAATGATCATATCGCGATCAATGCCCAACTTTTCATGCCACCCGATGGCCAGCGCAATCATGACTAATCCCAACGCGAGTATCAATGATTGATTGTTTACGGCAAGATTCATGAATTTCCTCCCACGAGGCGACCATTTTCAATGGTGAGCAACCGTTTAGCCGCGTCGATTTCCTCTTGATCATGCGTAATGGCGATGATGGTCAACCCGTCATCTTGATTAAAATGCTGGATCATCGACCAAACAAACGCCTTATTTTCGGCATCCAACCCGGCCGTGACTTCGTCTAAAATCAAGACTTCTGGATAAATCATGATGTTGCGTAATAGCGCGACCCGCTGGCGTTGCCCTCCAGACAAATCGTTGACGCCTTTATCCAAATCTTTCTCCGTCAGGCCAACGTACTCCAGACCAGTGATGGCGCGCTGTTCATCAAAGTCCAACTGGCGAATCTGATAAGGAAACGCTAAGTTATCGCGGACCGTGTCGCCAAATAAGGTTGGCTGCTGAAAACTATACGAGACCCGTCGGCGATAGATGATGGGGTCGTAATGTTCAATCGGTTGACCATCAAAAATCAGCTCACCGCTGGTCTTACTCAGTAGCGACGCAATGATCCGAACTAGCGTTGATTTTCCACTACCGGAAGGTCCTGCGATCGTCACCCACTCGCGCGCCGCAATCTCTAAGTTGATGTCGGTCAGAATGGGCGTCTGGTCGACCTGATAACCCACATTTTTCAAGGTGATCAAGCTCATAATCGCTACCTCCTTCGTAAAATTCGTCCACACGTTTCCATTGTACCCAAATCACTTAGGATTGCCTATGGAAACGGCTTCATTTTGAAGAAAAATGTCCTACTAACGGCACACTAACTGCTGACATAACCGGCAAACGTGCGCGAACACCCCCGAGACCAGAAAAATTTGGTATACTAGTCAGGACCGTAACTACTGAACGACTTAATAATAGGAGAAAACATGGCAAATTATGAATCAAGCAACACCCGTGGGGGCAACAGTCGAAATGACCGCAACACCCACAGTAACCAACGTGACCGCAATCATGATCACCGTAGCTACAATGACCGCAACAGTCGGGACAATGACCATCGCGGCTACAACGACCGTAACAGTCGGGACAACGACCACCGCGGCTACAACGACCGTAATCGCCGCAACGATGACCGGCGGCAAAACAACCGTTACGACCGGGGCAACGACCGGCGTAATGGCTTCAATCGTAACCATGACCGGCACAACGATAATCGCCAAGCCGAGGGCGTGCAGGTCGAAGTCGGCCAACGTTTCCCATTAACCATCAAGCGAATGGGTATCAACGGTGAAGGTATCGGTTACTACAAGCGCATGGCGGTCTTCGTACCTGGCGCTCTAACCGATGAAGAAGCCGTGGTGGAAGTCACCAGCGTTGCGACCCGCTTCATGCGCGCCAAGGTTCACCGTATCCGGAAAGCTAGCCCCCACCGTGTTGACCCACGCGATAGTTACGCCGATCAAGTCGGCGGCTTTGAGCTGGAACATTTAGACTACCCCGAACAATTAAAATTCAAACAAGACATCGTCGCCCAATCCCTGGAACGCTACCAACCAGAAGGCTACCGCCACTACGATCTACGACCGACACTGGGCATGGACGACCCCTACAACTACCGGAACAAAGCCCAGTTCCAAGTGCGCCGCAACGCTGACGGGAAGATTGAAGCCGGCCTTTATGCTGAACGCAGTCACGACTTAGTCGACCTGCCAACGTGTTCCGTACAGATGCCAGTGACGATGACCGTTATGCGGGCCGTCGTGGCCATGCTGCAGGACCTCGACATGCCGATCTATGACGAAGAAACGAAATCCGGAATCGTCAAAACGCTGGTGGTCCGCGCCGCTGCTCATACCGACGACGTTCAGTTGGTCTTTATCACCAACTCTCAAAAATTACCACACAAGCATGACTTACTGGAACGGATCGCCGCAGAATTGCCACAGGTGACCTCCGTCATGCAAAACATCAATCCGGGTGAAACTTCTCTGGTTTGGGGTGACGACACCCGGCATTTAGCTGGTGAAGAGACGATTACGGAAAAGTTGGACGGGTTGGCATTTAAGCTTTCCGCCCGCGCCTTTCTTCAGCTGAACCCCTACCAAGTAGAGGTTCTGTACGGTGAAGCCAAGAAGGCTCTCGACTTACAACCCGGCGAAACCGTTGTCGATGCCTACGCTGGTATCGGGACGATTGGCCTGTCATTGGCTAGCGTGGCCGAAGAGGTTCGTGGCATGGATATCATCCCCGAAGCCGTCACCGATGCAAACGAAAACGCCGCCGCCAACGGCATTACCAATGCACACTACGAGTTAGGCACTGCCGAAGAACTCCTGCCAAAATGGATTATGAGTGGCTTTCGGCCGGACGCCATCGTGGTCGATCCACCACGTACCGGTCTTGACGGCGAGTTGATTGAAACTATCCTGGCAGTTCGTCCTGAGAAGCTGGTCTACATTTCTTGCAACCCATCGACGTTAGCCAAGGACTTGGTTGAGCTAGCCCACGATTACCGGGTCAACTACATTCAGTCCGTGGACATGATGCCTCAAACCGCCCGCTGTGAGGCTGTGGTTAAACTCACTCGGCGCCAATAGATTAATAGGCAGTCATGACTTTTCGTGTTAGACTTTTAACTAACGATAACGAATGAATTCCGTAGAAAGTTGGCAAATGACATGCAAGATCCTTTTAAGGGCTTTAACGACGACGATGATCAAAACAACCAAAATGGCAACGGCCCTCAAGGACTCCCGTTACCACCGAACTACGCCACCGTCGTTAACGCCGATGGGAACATGCGCATTGCAAAGGTTGGGTTTTCATGGACCATGTTGTTTTTCTCACCGTTCCCCACGATTTTCCGTGCGGACTGGTACAACCTCCTTTGTATTCTGGGTGTTGAACTCAGTGCCTCCATGTTGTTGGTCATGACCGTCGACATTAATCAATTAGCCCAGATCACACCGATTCTTCAATCCACCCTCGCCCTTGTGTGGGGATCCATCTATAACATGATGTACTTTAAGCACCTGTTTAACCGCGGCTTCGTGCCAGCGGATGACCGCTCACGCGACCTGTTGACGCAGGCACACTACTGGTCCCAACCTAAGGAAAAGTAGCTGGCAACGGTTGAATTGATACGAAAAATCCCATTACACTTTTGTAGTGGGATTTTTGTTTACCTGACTTTACTAGACTGCCTTTTACGTGGCGCCAACGTCGGCTAACAACAAAACTTATTTCACCCAACTAACTGATCAACCCCTGATATTTAAGTTATCCTAGCATTCTGGCCCCACCGGTTGTTCCACCAGCCCAATTCTGGTATGTTGGTGAAAATGAGTCAAATAAGGAGAATCTCATGCAAACAACACGCTCCGATGGCCCAGTGAAACGCTTCTTTAAGGGCGTCATTATTGCCCTGGGCTTTATTCTACCCGGTGTTTCCGGCGGTGTACTAGCCGCTATTCTTGGTATCTATGAACGGTTGTTGGGCTTTATGGCCCATTTCAGACAGAATTTCAAACGTGATTTCTGGTACTTTGTGCCGGTCGGCCTGGGGGGAATCGTCGGCATTGCCCTGTTATCGGCACCGTTAGAATACCTGCTCGCCCATTGGCAGGTCATCGTCCTGTGGGGATTCGCCGGCGCCATTATCGGGACCTTACCGGCACTGACCCAAACGGCGAGTGCCAAAACGCCCCGCGACTATATCGACTACCTGTGGTTTTTGGGCACCTTGTTGATCAGTGGTGGCCTGCTCTACTTTATGAGCGATATTTTTGGCACCTTACCCGCTAATTTTACTGGGTTTATGGTGGCTGGCGCTCTAATTGCGCTCGGCGTCCTGGTCCCTGGTCTGAGTCCTTCCAATCTGCTGCTTATCTTGGGATTATTTACCCCCATGCTAACGGGCTTCAAAAACTTCGATTTAATCGGTGTCTACCTGCCAATTGCGCTCGGTGGTGGCTTGGCCATGATCCTATTTTCAAAGGGCATGGACTACTTGATCCACCGCTACCACTCACGCGTTTATCATTTCATCTTGGGTATCGTCACGGCCAGTACCGTCCTAATTTTAGTTCCCAACAGTCACGCCGCTGAAAGTATCTCGTATGCCAACGCAACGTGGGCGACCTTTGGTTTCAGTGCCGTAGCCCTGGTGGTTGGCATTGTCCTGGGGTATTGGATGAGCCAGTTGGAAGAAAAATATAAATAACGTTGCAGAAAGTGTCACGCAATCGTTGCCGCTGGGGTGCGATTGCCCCCATCTAAAGGGGAACGCGCCATAAATAAATCGGCCTTTTCAGAACTTTTTTACGATTCTGAAAAGGCCGATTTTGAGTAGCGTTTCAATCTCTAAATCGTACGCACTTAATCATGCTCCCCACGACTAGCTTTTTAGTTAAAAATGCCAATCGAATGCAAATAACTTTGACTGAGTTTTGTATATTTGATTGTTGGCCGGTTGCCATGTAACTGCTCCCGTGCAGCGACTGGCTTCGAGTTAAACCCTCTGGTATTACTTGATCCTTGGAAGAATAACGTGGGTTGATGTCCCTTCACGTTTTTCAACGCATAGCGGCCCGTCGCATAATGCTTTTCGCCATTTTCCGTGACAAATAACGCATGGAGGTTCCATCGATTGTGCCCCACCTGATAAAAGGTATTCGTTTTATTTGCCTTTAGCTTTTTTGTGATGGGCGCTCCCGGGTTAAGGTTGATACTACTAAACGTCCGTAAGCCCAACTTCATTGTCTCGCGAGAAATCACACTTGAATCAATTTCATGGGCCGTGACGTGCAGATAAACGAGGTCACTTGCATGGCGATTCTTGGTTTTCGTGCCATAGGTATACCAGTAACCCCACAGCTGTTTCGGAATTGCCGGTAGTTGTTTCTGTGCCGCCTGGGCATGTGCTGCGGGTACCATCAAAAATACCACCATGAGTGCTAAGGTTGTTACTAATCCCATCACCATTTTTTGCCAGTTGCTCGTCATCATATCTGCCTCCCGTCGTCTGTTCCGGTCATCGTCCAATCTGATTGCTGACTAAAGTATCACTTACGAGAGCGGCCTTGTCAATCCAAAACAGCAAAAGAATGGTTATGGTAAAGGTTCCATAAACGTTGTTATATCAAGCTACTTACCTGCTGTAATTACGTCATCTCCCGCTTATACCATCAAAATTTATACGAAAAAAAGCTGTGACTTTTCTGCCGTCACAGCTCTTTAATTTCTTTTTTACGCTTGGTCTGGTTTAAACGCCCGCGTCGCCGCGACCGCCTGCTGCCAGCCAGCGTACAAGTGGTTCCGGCGATCTTCATCCATATTCGGTGTAAACAAACGACCGGCCGTGCGAATTTCCTTGATCTCATCTAAATTCTTCCAGTAGCCTACCGCCAGGCCCGCCGTAATCGCGGCCCCCATCGCGGTGGTCTCTTCATCTGCCGCCCGTTGCACGGGGGTGTTTAAAATATCGGCTTGGAACTGCATGAGGTAGCGATTCCGTGAAGCCCCGCCATCAGCCATTAACTCCGAAATATCAATGCCTGTATCCTGCTTCATCGTCCGTAAGACATCTCTGGTCTGGTAGGCAATCGACTGCAGCGTTGCTTTTACGAAATCGTTGCGGTTCGTTCCCCGCGTCAGGCCAAACACAGCCCCCTTGGCATCTGGATCCCAGTACGGCGCTCCCAAACCGTTAAATGCCGGGACCACGTAGACTTCATCTTCATCGGTCGACGCCATCGCCGCTTGTCGTGACTCCGGTACACTACTGATGATCTGCATGCTCTCATGGAGCCAAGCCAGCGCGGTACCAGCCACCAAGATCGACCCTTCTAGGGCATAGGTCACTTCACCGTTGAGTTGATACGCAATCGTGGTCAACAAGTTGTGCTTAGAGATTTGCGGTTCATTCCCCGTGTTCATCACAACGAAGGCCCCATCCCCATACGTATTCTTGACCGTGCCGGGTTTCAAGGCCAGTTGTCCCAGTAGCGCTGCCGATTGGTCACCAATGATGCCAGCAATCGGCACTTCTACGCCATAGAACTGGAAGTTTTGCGTCACACCGTAGACTTCTGAACTGGACTTGACCGCTGGCAACATCACTGCCGGAATATTCAACCAGTTCAAGATGTCCGTATCCCACTGCAACGTGTGAATATTGAACAGCATCGTCCGGCTAGCATTACTGTAATCAGTGACGTGAATCTTCCCACCAGACAATTTCCAAGCCAGCCAACTGTCAACGGTCCCAAATAACAGCTCGCCATTTTCAGCGCGTTCCTGTGCCCCCGGCACGTGATCTAAGATCCAGCGCACCTTGGTGGCACTGAAGTATGCGTCAACGACCAGTCCGGTCTTTTCCTTGATGGTCTCAGCCCGGCCCGCCGCTACCAGTTCTTTGGCAAGGCTCGCCGTCTGTTGACTTTGCCAGCCAATAGCGTGGTAGATGGGTTCGCCGGTAACTTTATCCCAAACGATCGTGGTTTCCCGTTGACTACTGATGCCGATCGCCTGAATATTTTCTGGATGAATCGAAGCATCGATCAGGGCACTTGCAATCACTGACAACACGCTGTTCCAGATCTCGTTCGCATCGGATTCGACCCAGCCCTTGTGTGGGTAATACTGTGGAACTTCCTTATAGCCTTCGATTACCTTACGACCGGTATGATCAAAGATCAGTGCCCGCGTGCTACTGGTTCCTTGGTCGATAGCTAAGATATAATCTTCCGGTTTTTTTAGTGCCATATGTAAAACTCCCTCCAAAATATCCCTGTTTACGAAAACGGTTTCAAATTCACTGCGTTAATCATAGCACGTCCCTTGTGAAAAACGCTAAAATTTGACCCAGACCACTCTGGCCTTGAAAGTTTCTTAACCTTTATATAACCTCAGCAGAAAACCTTTGATTTCAATCAAAGTATGAATGCAAAAGCTTAATCATTTCTAAAACATACGTTCCCCTATTGATGATTAAAATATGCTATACTTAATCCAATCTTCAGGGGAAGTACATGATGACGACATTAGGCCGAACAGCAAAGGTCAGACTCTACCCTAGTGAAATTCAAGCGATTCAACTCGCAGATGAAAGCCAAGAGTATCAGCGATTAGCCACCATTGTTAGTGAATGGGTCTTTAACCACGACTTCCCAATGAACTATTTAAAAATTAATCATGCCCTGTATAAAAAGTTCCGTCAAGAATCTCCTTTGAACAGTCAAATGATTCAGTCAGTCTTCCGGACCGTTGTCGCGCGTTACAAGACCGTCTTAGAACAAATGAGACAACATCCCTTCCGTTATCAAGATGAGACTAAGGAATGGGTTAAAACCCCTAAGGACCTGACCTGGTTGTTCAAGCCTGTCCATTTTTCGCGGCCTCAGGCGGACTTGGTTCGGCAAAGCAATTATTCCTTTGTCGATGGAATGACTAAAATCTCACTCACAACATTAGGCAAGAGAACTAAGATGAGCTTTACCAACAGAGACTTCGAACAATACTTTCAGAACGGTTGGAAATTGGGAACGGCTAAGTTGGTTCATGCTCAAGGTAAATGGTACTTACACATTGGGATTACAAAAGAAGTCGCTGATTTTGAATCAACCAAGGAAACTAAAGTCGTCGGTATTGACCGGGGATTGCGTTTCCTAGCAACAATCCATGACCATTTAGGGAAGACGCTGTTTTTCGATGGTAAGAAAATCCTACGCAAGCGCAAAAAATTTCAAGAGACGCGACGGCAGCTACAAAGCAAAGGGACCAAATCCGCCAAGAAAAGACTGAAGCAATTGGCACAACGAGAGAACCGCTGGATGACTGATATAAATCATCGGTTAGCTAAGACACTCGTTAGTATCTATGGCTCACGGACGCTCTTTGTTTTGGAAGATTTAACTAATGTGACGTTCAACACGGACAATCTGTCTAAAGCTTTGCGTAACAGCCATCGTTCCTGGTCCTTTTTCCAACTTGAATTTTTTCTAAGCTATAAGGCAGCCGCGATTCAAAGTAAAGTTTTGAAGGTCAGTCCAGCCTTCACCTCTCAGCGTTGTCCACAGTGTGGTCTGATTGAGAAAGCTAATCGGCATCACGAGACCCATGAATATCATTGTTGCCAATGCCAATATCGCTCCAACGATGACCGCCTAGGGGCCATGAACATTAAGCTGTTAGGTGAAGAGTGGTTGCGTGGGATCAAGCATCCCAAAATTAAAAAAGTAACGGCTATCGGGTAAACCTGGTAGTTAAACGGGTACTTGTCAATTACCCGATGATGTTGCCACTACGAGTAGGAGTCCCAAGTGGGATGGTGGACTACTGTGTCGCCAGACACGTGAGCGACAAGCCTCCGAATTCATTTGGAGGTCATTGACACCGTTAACTTCTGCCCAGCCAAAAAGGACTGATCAAAGTCAGCAGCCGATTTCACTTGCTTCCCGAACTCATCGATCAACGCGTGAAACTCCTGGCAGTCACTGAGACCCAAGGGGAACTGAGCCAACACCTTTTTCTGAAATGCCGGATAGGTCTTGGGCATCGTTGCCCCCAACCACGTGAATAACCGCCGCGCATAGGTGTCGACCATGAAGGTCCCGTGATCCAGCGTGTACATCGCTATGTAGTCGGCGGTCTCGTTGCCGATACCCGTGATGTGCAGCAGGTCCCGGCGTAGGTCGGCCCCGTCGCGTTGTTTCAGCACGACCAAATCATCATTGACCGTTCCTAAAAATTCGGCCAAAGCTAAGATGGCTGCCCCCTTGCGATGATAGAAGCCACTGGTTTGAATCAACGGGAGCAGGTCCTCTATGGTCAGCTGGCGCAAGCGTGCTGGATCGAAGCCCGTTACACGTTTCAAATTATTCAAGGATGGCTCCACATTGCGCCAATTGGTGTTCTGGACTAAGATGGCCCCCAGCATGATTTCTACCGGCGTCTCGGCCCAAGGCGTACCCGGACGCAGCCAAGGTTGCGGGCCCATTTCCTGCGCCATGGTGTGATATAACTCTTCAATGGTCACGCGACATGTCTCCCCTCTCTTTTTCACACTGATACAAGACAAAAGCCAGCCGCGTTTGCCGTGACTGGCCGTTTAGCCCACTCTGTTGTTTTATTCAGCGTCGTCGTTTCGCTTGATTACCAGGCGAATATCGTCATCGACACCTTCGGGATTTAACTCCTCTTGGTAGTCGAAGTTGGCGCTTTCAAAATACTTCTTGATCTCGTTGTTCAACGTTTCTACGGCGCGAACATCCTGGTCCTGCCGCTTTAATAAAAGCGTGTATTCCTTAGAATCCTCATCGACATTCTCGAACTTGTATTCAATCGCTTCGGAATTCAAAATTTCTTGAATCAACTGCCGTTCTGTCATCATGTTTACCTCGCTTAAATTTTAGTCTACTACCCTACTATAGAGTTATTGACGAAAATTGTTAATTATTTCATCAAGTTTTTTCACCGCGCTAGCCGAACCCCCTTCTCGACAAGTTTTGTCACAGACGCGTATACTGAATATTAACTAAATTTGACGATTTACTACTCTGAAAGGAAGCGACGCTATGCGCCCACGAATTGCTTTACCCGCTGACACGCTCGACGAGGCAACGAATATTATTAACGAACGAAATGCGGCCTTCGCACCCCGACCAGCCGTTGAAGCCATCATCAAAGCCGGCGGTCTCCCCATCATTTTGCCTAGCGTTGACCCGGCCGACGTTGCCGACTACCTGCCCCTATTTGACGGAGTCATCTTCCTAGGCGGTGCCGATGTCGACCCCACCTTTTTCGGCGAAGAGCCCCACATGCGCTTGGGCAAGACTTACCGCAAGCGCGACTTATTTGAAATTGAACTGCTAAAGCAGGCCGTTGCCGCCAACAAGGCCATCATGGGAATCTGCCGCGGCCTCCAACTGATCAACGTTGGGCTGGGAGGCACCCTGTATCAAGACCTCAGTGAAGACCCTAACGCCACCCTCAAACACAGCCAAGAAGCCATGGGTAACCAACCAAGCCACCACGTGACCGTTGTCTCCGGGAGCACGCTGGCGACGCTGACTGGCGACCGCCCCTACGTCAACTCTCGCCACCACCAAACGGTTCACACCGTGGCGCCGACCCTCACCGTCACGGCCCGCGCCGATGATCAGGTCATTGAAGCCCTGGAGTCCAAGGCTAACGATCAAATTCTCGCCGTTCAATGGCATCCGGAAAACATGTACAAACATCATGACGAGTCCCGTCACATCTTTAAAAACTTCATTGACCGCGCCACGAATCGTATTGTTCGGAACTAATGGTGACAGCTAAGGATCAAAAGCTGAAATACCTGCTTCATCCCAGCGTTGGTGGGCATTCGCGCCATTAAATCAGTCTAAATGGGGTGCACTCCGGCTCTCAGCAACGGTTGCGCATGGCACCTAATACCAGATATATTATTCCAGCGAATCAGCCATTCAGTCAGCAAACAACTGAGGTTATCACGACGAAACTCATGTAAATTTGTTGTAAAAGACCTTTTAATCCACCTCGTCTTCGACTAAACTAAGAAATAGACTGAAAAGAGAGGGGTGAGTTGGCGTGGCGAAAATGCAGGACTTTGGACAACGGATGCGTTTTTTGGGGTTTTCTATCGTCCTTAATTCCGCCGCTAACGCGTTAACCATCTCAACTAATTTGGGGAGTGCGGTCTGGACCGGGTCATCCGTGAACCTGGCCAATTGGATTCACGTCCCTCTAGGAACGACCCTCTTTATGTACGGCATCGTGATTACGTTGCTCAACCAAGTTCTGCTAGGTCAATTTGATCGCCGGCGGTTCATCTCAAACCTCCTGTACATCATTCCCTTCAGTTACTTAGTCGAATGGATCGGGTACTTTTGGAACTGGATCGGCGTGGGCCAACTTTCTTTACCTTGGCGGGTCGTCGTCGACATCATCGGCTTGTTTGGGGTTGCGTTTGCCGTTTCCATCTATAACCGCTGCAACATTATCATGCACCCCAACGATGATTTGGCCTACATCTTGCGCTTTAAATACCTCCGGGGATCCGCTGTTATTGCGCAGTGGGCCAGTTACACCCCGCCACTGATCATCATTATTTTATCGTTTCTGTTCACCGGTCAACTTCACGCAATCGGCTTCGGGACGGTCTGGGCCTTAGTTACCCAAGGCATCGTCATGGCATGGGCGGACACCCACGTCTTCCCCCAGCTCAAGCATCACGTTGACGTTTAACTGACAATTTAAAACCGGCATTCTGACCGCTGATAGTTTAAGCGATGAGGATGTCGGTATTTTTTACCCATTTTTACTTAAAATCCTGAGCTAACTTGTCAAAATTAAGAGTTCCCAGCCCCGCCGCCTGATTGTACGTTTTTCCGGGCTGACCAACATAGTAGAGATTGCTGTTGCCCGTTGAAGCGTCCAGTCGCGTAAAGGGTGAATCGGCGGACTGAGCCAGACTGTACAGTTGCGGGTTCCACAGGCCGACGCGTTGACTGCGGTCACTGTTGATATCCGCCGCTAACGCCGCAAACTGTGGTGCCACAAAGCTGGTGCCACCCATGGTCTCCCAGCCGTCCGAGCCAGCATAAACATCATAGCCTGTCAGGGGATCCGCATCGGCAACGACGTCCGGATAATTTCGACCGTTTGTCGTCCCCTGAATTAAGCCGGGGTGTAGCCGTGGTAAGCCAGCACTCGTCAAGTACTGGCGCGCCGCATACGTGTTCACACCAGAGACGCCTTGCTGATACTTTGGCGTTGCGTACAACGTGGAAATCCCGCCACCACTGCCGCTTTGCAGCATCGACAGAAGGTCTGAACTCTTCATAAAGAACGACCGATTCTGTTGGTAAGCGTCAAACAGGGCATCCCCGCCCCAGGTCCGTTCCCGTGAAATATCGACCGTCGCCCCATCTGGTAACTGACCAGAAATGGGAAGCGTCGTCCCGCCAGTCGCCGTGACCCACGGATTGTTCGCTGGAAAGTTAGCGTAAACACCGTAGCCCACAGATCCATCACGGGCTAGTTCTTCGCCATACGCCCCCGAATCACCGGTCGCCGCGAAGGTTGAAATTCCCTGCGTGGCGCCCTGAGCCAGTAACGTATTCATAATGCTGCCGTACAGTGGCGTCAGCAAATGCGCGCTGTCCATCTCACGCAAAATGCCTTCCGAAATTCCCCAGCTCAACGACAACGAGCCAGCTTGATTCTCACCAAAGGCACTGGCAAAGGCGTTGATCCAGCCAACGTCACTCAAGGCTGCGGTGTAGACCCGAATCTTGGCTTGGGGCGCCAACGCACCGGCCTGCTCCACGTCCAGAGACGTTTCAACGTTGCCCGGATCGACGTTACCCCAAACACTGGCACCACCGGTCGCCGCCACGCTCAGCCGACTGGCACTGGCAGGGACCCCTTCGGCCGACCAGAAATGGGTAATGTCTCGCGTATCAACCTTACTGAAACTAATGATACCAACTGTTTGCCCCTTGCCTTGACTCTGATTAGCCACGGCGGTCGCGTGGTACCGGGTCAAGAAGTTTTGGGGTGCACCTGTCTTAGTGGGCCCCCCCGTCGAAGTTCCAGAGGTCGCCAGACTGGTCATTTTAACCAAGTTTGTCATCCCAACGACCGCCTCGATCGGTTGCGCAATGGCCTTTGGTAACCGCGGTTGCTTCGCCGAATACTGCAGGCGTGTCCCCTGATAGCGGGCCGTTTTGAGGTTGGTAGCAAAGGTCGCATCCACGGCCGCGGCGGACCCCTTTAATTCCATAAATAACCCATCATTAAATGTCGTGACGGTCAAATGTTGTTTCTTAAAGTACTGGGTCAAGCGCTGCGTGGTGCTTGTCGATTGGCCGAAGCGCTGGCGAAACGTTTGTGGCGTTAGAAAGTCTTTAAACGTCGCACTCCCCGGTGTATTCACAGCTAAAGCCGTTTGCGTTAATTGTGACGTATGCCGCGGCTTTAAGACCAGATCTAATGTGACCGGCTTGTCCCCCGCCACATTCTTGATTTTCTTTAAACTAGTTAGCTGACTCGCCCGATATGGTGTCGCCAGTGGCGTTGTCTTGGCGGCATTAGCCACCACCCCAAAGCTTCCTAAACCCACCAACAGGCTCGCCATGAACACTCGAATTTTCATGCCGCATCCCCCCATCAGCATTATTATAAACGCGTCCCGCAAAAAGTAACGTGCCACTCACCATTTCCGAACGGCATCGTTACTCAAGTTAACAAAAGGCGCCCATTCAACAACGAATTGGCACCTTAAAAGGTTTATTTAAGACTGACTAAAGTCGTCCCCACAGCAATTAACATCCCTGGCAGCCGACGTGCGTTCAATTTAGCCAGATTTAACGGCGCGCAGACTTACCACTACTGGGACGAGGCCTGAATGTCATCTTTCTTTAGAGACTCCCTAAAATTGATAGACCTTGGCTTCATACGGCCGCAGGGTATCGCCCTGATCATCGGCATAGTTACCAATGATCACCTGTGCATCCGCGGGCACCTCGTAATGCCGGCTCAGGGTCTCCTGCGTAGCATTCAGAATCACCAGCAAGGTCGTCGTCGCATCCCGACGCGTGTAGGCGTAGACCTGCTCATCGGTTTCATTGCCTGCGACCAATGCATAGGTCCCATTCGTGATAACGGGCAACGTATGCCGCAACTGAATCAGTTTTTGGTAGTAGTAGAAAATAGAATTCGGATCCGCCAATGCCTGTTCGACATTAATGGTCGGATAGTTCGCATTGGTTTTCAACCATGGCGTATGCGTGGAGAATCCGGCATTGGCACTGGCATCCCACTGCATCGGTGTCCGGGCATTATCCCGACTGCGCATGCCTAAGTACTTCAGCATCTGCTTACTAGTCACCACGTGTTGGTCATCTACCAAAACGTGGTACGCGTTGATGGCGTCCAGGTCCCGATAATCGTCTAAGCTGGCAAAATGGGCATTGGTCATGCCAATTTCTTCACCTTCGTAGATGTATGGCGTCCCCTGTTGCAGGTGGAGCATCGTCGCCAACATCTTGGCACTCAGCACCCGGTCGGTTTCGGTCGCGTCATTTCCAAATCGTGAAACGACTCGCGGCTGGTCGTGATTATTCCAATACAACGAATTCCACGCTGTGCCGGCCAAGCCAGTTTGCCATTTGGTCAAATTGGCACGCAGATCCTTGAGGGTCGCCTGACGGTCGGTCCAACGTCCCAACACGGGATTGTCGCTCTCATCAAGCCCCATGTGTTCAAACTGAAAGACCATATTGAGTTCACTGCCATTAAGATTGGCGTACCGTTTTGCCTCTTCAATAGTGACGCCAGGCGCTTCACCGACCGTCACCAGCTTGTGTTGACTCATCACGTTTTGATTCATTTCCTGTAAAAATTCGTGAATACGTGGCCCATTAGCGACCGTCGCACCAGCGTCCCCATAGAGCTGACCAGGCGCTTTCTTCGCATCAGGTAATCCCGCTGGCTTAGAAATGTAGTTGATCACATCCATCCGGAACCCGTCAACCCCCTTAGCTGCCCACCAATTCATCATGTCATAGACGGAATGCCGGACGTTCGGATTTTCCCAATTCAAATCAGGCTGTTGCGGCGCAAACAGATGAAGATAGTACTGCCCCGTCTGCTGGTCTAGTTGCCACGCAGAGCCCGTAAAGGAAGCCCCCCAGTTGTTCGGCGCATGACCATCCTGACCATCCCGCCAAATATAGTAGTCCCGGTATGGATTATCCTTTCCTTGCCGCGACTGTTGGAACCAGTGGTGTTCGTCGGACGTGTGGTTAACGACTAGATCCATCATGATCTTCAAGCCCAGACTGTGGGCCTTGTTCAACAAGTCCTCAAAGTCAGCCATGTTCCCAAACTCCGGATTGATGGCCCGATAATCGGAAATATCATAACCGTTATCGACTTGGGGTGACTGGTAGATTGGACTCAGCCAGACGATATCTGCACCGAGCTTTTTAATGTAAGCTAAGCGTTGCGTAATCCCTGGCAGGTCACCAATGCCATCACCATTACTATCCTGATAACTTCGCGGATACACTTGATAAACAACTGCGTTTTGCCACCATTTTTCCAAGATGAATTCACTCCTTCACATCTAGTTGCATCCGACCGCTAACCGCGACCGCCAGCCATCTACAACTCACGCCAACCAATCACTATCCCCTGAACCAATACGGGAATCATTGACTAAGCATATTGACGACACAAACGTTTGTGCACCCTTAATGTATTCCCTTTCATTTTGATTGTCAACGTTCTCTTCACTACCAGTTTTTACCCGCACAAAAGGGACCTCAGTCGCCTAAGGTCCCCCGTTTGCTAGTCAAATTCACCAGTCAAAATAAATTGTTTAATTTCCTTCAATGTCCGCTTGGATTCGGGCAACTTGGTCCACAGAATGTAATCATGCAGCATCGATTTCATCTGATGGGCCTGAAAGGGCGTGCCATTGGCCATTTGGAATTTCTGTAACAGGCGTTCATCATCGGCAGCCAGCAATTCATTGGTCCCATAGTAAAGGAGTACCGGGCCAAGGTCGTCAAACGTCCCATAGATTGGGCTGACCACGGGATCGGTCACGGGATGCTCACCAGCGTACTCAAACCCAATCTTTTTCAGCGTGGCCAACGTCAGGTACGGATCGCGTTTGGCCGCCGCCTGAAGGTCCGGATTCATCATACTGAGATCCGTCCATGGTGATACTAAAATCGTGCCAGCTGGCAGGGGCTCTTGATGTAACTTCAGCTGCTGTAGCAAGGTCAAGGCCAAGCCACCTCCAGCCGAATCGCCCATCAAAAAGAATTGGTCATCCGGATACTGGGCCCGCAAATAACTATAGGCACGCATCGCAAAGACCACCGTTTCATCCACGGTCGCCTCGGGCACCAGCGGATAATCCACGTAAGTCACGCGCAGATTGGCCTCATTGATCAATGCTTCCATGAGTTGCCGGTGACTATCGATACCTTGCATGGTATAAGCACCGCCGTGAAATAGCAACACGTGTTTCGGCAACGGCGCACCAGAAGCGGCCGTCAATAACCGCCCACCGAAAACGCGGCGCTCCTCAGTCACAATGTTCGCCGCAAACTTTTCGGGCACAACGGCACGGTTCTGCCGACTAGGCTGTAAAAATGCTTGCTGGATCTGTTGTTTGAGCTGACTGTGTTGGGTCTTGAAAAGTAACCATTTCCCACGCAAACTCACGACTATCACCCTATCTTTTTGCCTTCGTCAAATCCCTATACTCTCTTAAGCCGCCCTGATGACATGTTTCAAAAGTCGAAACGTATACAGACAGTATACAGCGTTTGGCGGCAAAACACCTCCCTCAGAATCAATTACTAGGTAATTTCTGCGAAAACCGTTAGAATAGAATACGTATTGAAAGGTGGATAAACTGATGACAAATAACCGAATTTTAAACGTGACTGGCGGCCGGAACTTCCGTGAGCTCGGTGGATACCCAACAGTCGATGGCCACACGGTTAAGTGGCACAAGTTACTGCGGACCGCGGGACTCGCGGACCTCACTCCCACTGATCAACAAAAACTGACCGACTATGGTGTGGTCGCTGACGTGGATTTTCGTTCTAAAGACGAGCAAAAACAAGCGCCCGACCGTGTCCCGGCTGGCGCGACGTACCATTTTCTACCGGTCTTCCCCGCCGATGACCAGACGGATGCCTCGGCGACTGAAGCTGAATTGGAACAACGCTTCTCCGCCAACGACCGAGCCGGCCACGACCACATGGTAGAAGTCTACCAACAAATGGTGACCCTGCCGTCCGCGCAGAGTGCCTACCATGACTTCTTTGCAACGATGCTCGCAGCCGATCAACCGGACCAAACCGTCTTGTTCCACTGCACGGCCGGTAAAGACCGAACGGGAATGGGCGCCTTCTTTGCGCTGAGTGCGCTGGGCGTTGACCCCCAAGTCATTCGCCAAGACTACCTGTTGACCAACGAAACGACGGCCGACCACGTCAATCAGATGAGCGAAGCGGCCCGCCAACAGGGTCACGGCGAGGCTTTCGTGACTAACCTGCGCGCCTTGTACTCCGTTAGCGACGATTACTTTAACGCCGCTACCAGACTGATCAACACCCAGTTTGGGGGTGCCCAGGATTACTTACACGATGTCTTGGGCTTATCGCATAGCGATTTAAATAACTTTAAACAACTCTACTTGGACTAACACCCATTGCCAGACTAACCGTTTTAGCGGGTAGCCTGGTTTTTCTAACCCACGAAAGGACCTGATGAGATGAAAAAGAAAACTCTGACTTGGACGCTGCCCCTACTAGGAATCGCCGCAACGTCGCTAATTGCCAGCGAGCACCTGTTCAATTTTGCCTTTAAACGGGTCAGCTACGTTCCGGAAACTTCCGCGGATAAGCAAAAATACGCCGACGCCTATTACGCCTACGTCGACTGGTATCAAAAAATTGATAAGGAAAAATGGTATTTACACGAACACGACCCTAAAAATCGGATGGTGGCGGAATACATTCCCGCTGAAATACCGAGTAAGCAAACGGTCATTATTTCCCACGGCTACAAGGGGAATGGCGAGACTATGGCCAACTTTGCTCAAATGTATCACCGACTAGGGTTCAACGTTCTTCTGCCCGATGACCGCGGCCACGGTGAAAGTGCTGGCAAGTACATCAGCTTTGGCTGGCTTGATCGATTGGACTACCTACAGTGGATTCAACAGGTCATTGACCACACCGGCGCTGACGTTAAAATTCTCATGTTTGGCGTTAGCATGGGGGGCGCCACTATGGAGATGCTCTCCGGTGAAAGTCTCCCGTCACAGGTCAAAGCCATCATCGCCGATTGTGGCTACTCCAGCATCGAAGCTGAATTGACCTACTTATTAAAGCGTCAATTTCACCTGCCAAAATATCCGATTGAGCCGCTGGTCAGCACCATTTCCAAACGCCGACTTGGCTACTACCTCGGCGACGTGACCGCTACGGATCAACTCAAAAAGAATAAGCGTCCCATTCTCTTCATTCATGGCGAAAGGGACGTTTACGTGTCAGTGGGCATGGCTTACGAAAGCTACGCAGCCACCCACGCTCCTAAACAGTTGTGGATCGTAAAAAACGCCTCGCATGCCGAAAGTTTCTGGATCAACCCAGCGCGGTATCAGGCGCACGTCATGGAATTTTTACAGACTTATTTTGATTAAGAGGTTAATTTTATAGTATAAAGGCCCGGCAAATTTGCCGGACCTTTTTTGAACATAGCCCCGTATACACGGGGAACACTTAAAGTTATCCTGGGCGTTCCAAGTCGATTGGGGATCACCCCCGTATACACGGGGAACACCTCAACGCATCCGGTTCATCGCTTAGATCATAAGGATCACCCCCGTATACACGGGGAACACTAAAAAATCCTTGATAGACCGGCATTCTATTTTTCCCAAACCACCAAATTTGTTTAACTTGCTTTTAGCATACCTCAGTCATTGCCCCATCACAATCAATTAATCGTCCTAATTCTCATGGTCAGCCAGAGACATTCAATCTTAACTTGACCTGAAATCCCAGAAATCTTCACACGTTTAGACTTCCTTTAACAATTTATCGCAAAGTCATCACAACTTTAGCCCTTTTCTGGTCACAATCTCCGGGTATAGTAATAACCATAGTAATTAGCCAATAACTGTTACTACTCAAATTCTATATCCAATCCCTTTTAGATTCTCTCCCCCTAAGAGAATCATTCCCTCGTTAGGTTCCCTCAAGCCTAACGACTCCTCTAATAATGGATTCACACCCCCTATGTGAACCCACTCCTCATGATAAAAATCGCGCCGCTCTCCTCCCCGAGAGTTGCGCGATTTTTTTGATATCCTAACTTAACCCTAACCGCTTAAAGATAAAGTCCACTCGCCGCAAATGATAATGGTAGTCGAACGCATCCGCAATCTGTTCTGGTGTCAGGCGACTTGTGATTTCGGCATTAGCCTCCACTAGTGGCCGGAACTGTACCTGTTGATCCCACGCCTGGGCCGTCAACGGTTGTACCAGGTCGTAAGCGTCTTCGCGACTCAGGCCCGCCTCAATCAGTTTCAATAAGAGGCGTTGGCTATAAATCAATCCATAAGTCCGGTTCATATTTGCCTTCATTGTTTCTGGGAACACGTCAAGGTTCGATAAGATCCGATTGATGCGATGTAACATGTAATCCAGTAGCGTCGTGTCTTCAGGTAAAATCATCCGTTCAGCCGATGAATGGGAAATGTCGCGTTCATGCCACAAACTGACATCTTCGTAAGCCGTTACCATGGTCCCCCGCAAAACACGTGCCAAGCCCGTTACGTTTTCCGAACCAATCGGATTACGTTTATGCGGCATCGCTGACGACCCCTTTTGCCCAGGGTTGAAATGTTCCTCAACTTCATGAATCTCCGAACGCTGTAAGCCGCGAATTTCCGTGGCAATATTTTCCACACTGGTGGCAATCAGCGCTAACGTGGCAATGTAATCGGCATGTAAGTCGCGGGGCAAGACCTGGGTGGCGATTGGCTGCGCGCTGATTCCCAACTGATCACAAACAAAGGCCTCCACCTCGGGCGGCACGTTGGCAAAAGTTCCCACGGCACCACTGATTTTACCCGTTTCTACTTCCGCTGCGGCCCGGTCAAAGCGATCAAGGTTTCGCTGCATTTCCGCATAGAAACGCGCGATTTTTAGGCCAAAAGTTGTGGGCTCGGCTTGAACCCCATGTGTTCGGCCAATCATCACCGTATCTTTATACTGCAAGGCTAGCTTCTTAAGCGTGGCAATCAGTGTTTCCAAGTCGGCCCGCAGAACCGCGTTAGCCTGTTTTAACCGATAACCTTGGGCCGTATCAACCACATCGGTACTGGTAACGCCAAAGTGAATCCATTTCCGTTCAGCCCCTAGCGATTCGGAAACGTTCCGTGTGAAGGCAACCATATCATGGTGGGTCACCGCCTCGATCTCAGCGATACGGTCAACGTCAAAGCTGGCGTTAGCTCGAATCTTAGCCGCATCCGCAGCGGGAACCTCTCCCAATTTAGCCCAAGCTTCATCAATCGCGATTTCCACAGCCAACCAAGATTGGTATTGGTTTTCTAATGACCAAATTTGGCCCATCCCCGGTCGGGTATAGCGTTCTAACATGGCGATTTCCTCCTTAAAATTCAGTAAAACACGAACATTAATTTTATATTTCGGCATTGCTTCGGTATTTATCATAACATAGATTATCCTAGTTTTACTAGGAATTTCCGCGTCATCACGGGATTTATTAGTTGTGGGGCAACATTAAAAAGAACAATACTAAAGATAATTTAAAAAATAGTTCGCTTTTTAGTTGCTTTCTATTCCCGAACTTGATACAATGATTCTTGCTGGGTGTTCGGCCTAGTAAAAAATAACGATGAGGTGTTTGCGATGTCATCAACAGTAGTAGTTGGTAGTCAATGGGGCGATGAAGGTAAAGGAAAGATCACGGATTTTCTAAGTGAGAAGGCTGATGTCATTGCCCGCTACCAAGGTGGTGACAACGCTGGCCATACCATTGTCTTCAATGGTCAAACGTTTAAACTGCGGTTAATTCCGTCTGGTATCTTCTATGCTGACAAGCTGAGTGTGATTGGTAACGGGGTAGTTGTAAACCCCAAGTCCTTGATTGAAGAGTTGACTTACCTTCACGATAACGGCGTCTCCACGGATAACTTACGGATCTCCGACCGGGCCCACGTGATTCTGCCCTACCACATCTTGTTGGACCAAGCCCAAGAAAAGGCTAAGGAAAACAAGATTGGGACCACGAACAAGGGAATCGGCCCGGCCTACATGGATAAAGCCGAACGAATCGGGATTCGCATCGCCGATTTGCTTGACCACGATATCTTTGCCGACAAGCTTCGGCAAAATTTAATTGAAAAGAACAACGTTTTAACCAAACTATATAATGAAGAACCCCTCGATTTTGAGACGATTTTTAACGAATACTATGCGTTAGGTCAACAGATCAAGGGCCACGTGACCGATACGTCCGTCGTCATCAACGATGCGATCGACGCGGGTAAGAATGTGCTGTTTGAAGGCGCTCAGGGTGTCATGCTCGATATCGACCATGGGACTTACCCCTTCGTGACGTCATCGAACCCCGTCGCTGGTGGCGTGACCATCGGTGCCGGCGTTGGCCCAACCAAGATCGACCACGTTGTCGGCGTCTGCAAGGCCTACACGTCACGGGTCGGCGATGGCCCATTCCCAACCGAACTCTTCGATGAGATTGGTGATACGATTCGGGAAACTGGCCACGAATACGGGACGGTCACCAAGCGTCCGCGGCGGATTGGCTGGTTCGACAGTGTCGTTCTGCGGCACGCTAAGCGAGTTTCTGGATTGACCAGCCTTTCACTGAACTGTTTAGACGTTCTGACTGGCTTGAAGACCGTTAAGATCTGCAAGGCTTACGAACTAAATGGCGAGCTGATTTACCACTATCCAGCTAGTCTGGTTGACTTAGACGCTTGCCAGCCCGTTTATGACGAGTTGCCAGGTTGGACGGAAGACATTACGCATTGCCATTCCGTCGAAGACTTACCCGTTAATGCCCAAAATTATGTAAAACGCTTGGCCGAACTGGTTGGTGTGGAAATTGCCACCCTATCCGTTGGCCCCGACCGTGAACAGACGAACATTTTACGCTACGTCTGGAACGCCTAACCTTAATAAGGAGTGACTGTCTATGCATCCTGCCGAAGTATTTGACTACGAAGATATCCAACTGATTCCCAACAAGTGCGTGATTGAAAGCCGGAGTGAGGCCGATACCAGTGTGCAATTTGGCCCCCACCGCTTCAAGATTCCCGTGGTTCCCGCGAACATGGAAACCGTCATCAACGAACCGTTAGCTATCTGGCTCGCACAACGTGATTATTTCTACGTGATGCACCGTTTCCAACCCGAAGAACGCCGGGGATTCATCGAACGGATGCATGCAAAATCACTCTTTGCCTCCATTAGTGTGGGCGTCAAGGCTGACGAACACGCCTTTATCGATGAACTCGCTGCTGCCAACTTGGTGCCCGAGTACATTACCATTGATATCGCTCACGGTCATAGTGACGCGGTCATTCGGATGATCAAGCAGATCAAGGAAAAATTACCAGATAGTTTCGTCATTGCGGGTAATGTCGGCACCCCCGAAGCCGTCCGTGAACTGGAAAACGCCGGTGCGGATGCGACTAAGGTTGGCATTGGTCCGGGAAAGGCTTGCATCACCAAGCTCAAGACTGGTTTCGGAACTGGCGGTTGGCAACTCGCTGCCGTGCGGCTCTGCGCCAAAGCAGCCCGGAAACCAATCATCGCTGACGGTGGGATTCGCTACAACGGCGACATTGCCAAGTCAATTCGTTTTGGTGCCAGCATGGTGATGATTGGCTCCATGCTCGCCGGTCACGAACAGTCTCCTGGTAGTCTGCTCACCATTGATGGTCGGACCTTCAAACAGTACTGGGGATCCGCCTCTGAGAAACAAAAGGGCGCCTATCGGAACGTTGAGGGCAAGCAGATGCTGGTCCCTTACCGTGGCGATATCGCCAACACCCTAAACGCCATGGAAGAGGACTTACAATCTTCCATTTCGTATGCTGGTGGTCGCAACCTAATGGACATCCGTACGGTGGATTACGTCATCGTCAAAAGTTCTATTATGAACGGCGATAGTTACTAAACAAGCTAAACACAAAGAAACACGCAGACTTCGATTAAGAAATTCTGCGTGTTTTTTTTGCTAACATTTTGGGACTACAGCACCCTTTTAGCTGATGTCAGCTGTCAGGAACTCAGTTAAATAGCACCACACACCAACTGCCTAAGCTTTAAACCGCGTTACAATCTCAGTACGCTTCGACCGCCGTAATAAAATCAGCGCAACTATGCCGTAAACAACCAATGGCATGAACCCGCTCCAAGCCGGTACATGGGTGTTAGCCATAAGTCCATCCCGCGTCAGCGCCTGCGTATCCAACACAAAATGCAACAGGATCGGCCAGATCAAACTGCCCGAACGCAAATACGTCGCGCTTTGCAACAGGCCAAACCCGAACGCCATCAACACTTGGGCGATGGTTAGTGAAACTGGCTGATGTAATAAATTAATGAGATGACTCGCCGCAAACAGCGTGCTACTCAACAAAACTGCTAACCACACGGCATCTCCGCGGCCAATTCGCTGAAGAAACCCGACCAACAACACGCCTCGAAAAAAAGTTTCCTCAAACACAGCAACTAACAGTGCCACTAAGGCCATCACGACCACGTGCTTCACGCCTTTTCCGTGTGCCAGCTGCATTTCTAAGCTGGCCAGAAATAAAACGACTAAGACTAGTGAGAACGCATTGACCCTGACTTGTGTGCCAAACGATTGATCCGTTCGCCACTGGAGGTGCACCTTCAGCCAATAGTGATTCAATCCCCAAAGTACCAATAGCACTGTGATTTCTTCTAGGAGTGCTGAGGTGGTGACCGTTAATTTTAGCTTTTCAAATAAGATCCCCACGCTCATCACAGCCAACAATACGATCCATGCGACAACCAGCTCACAAACCGGCTGCCACTTACCCCTACTTAGATTCATTGAAATGACCTCTTCGTCTATTTGACATAAATGTAGTATACTGCTAAATTATTCGTTTTTATGTTATTTATGGGGCAAAGAATCTTTGCAGGTCTCATCTCAGTATGGGTAAGCAGTCGCACCATTAAATTAGGCTAAATGAACGCACTTCGGCTGCCAGGAATTCCGCCTGCTGTGGGGACGCTTCAGCCTGGAAGACCACCAGTCTTCTCGCTCGCTTTTAAGCCGCAAAAACATGCGTCTTAAAAGGCGCCCATCGTGATAGCTGGCAGCTATCACGATTTCCACGGCTGGCTACATCCCTGGCCTCCTCCGGCGCTGATGGTGTTTTATCACGACAACAACTGTAGCCCCCCCGCCACCTAGTATCATAACGACCATTACAATTATCCCCAACGTCGTCTAAGCCCATATCTGCTGACCGGTAAGGCGCTCCCACTGCCATGTTGCCTAGTTTTAGCCCCACTGTTGTTGAACGGGCATGGCCTGTACTTTGGCACTTCTAGCCTATGACCACAAAGAAAGCGAAAAAACCAGCCACCATCGGCTGACTTTTTCGCTTTTTTCACATGACATACAGGTCACTTCATATAGTAACAAATTTTTCGACTTCTGGCTTCTTTTCCGCCTCAACGAATGACTAATACTGAGATAGGGGCGTACTTGGCCATGTAGGCTGCTTGACTACCAAAGTGCCGACTGACACCCTTCTTTGCGAGCGACCCCACCACCAACAGATCCGGATGAACTTCTGGAATCACATCTTGCACGATAGTTTCGCCGGGTTCACCCTCGGCCACAATTGTGCGAACGTGTTCGACACCTGCAGCTTGCGCCTTTTCCTGATAAGTCTGGACGTGTGTGACTAAGTTATCGTACTCGCCGTGAACAAAATCCGTGTTCATGACTTGATAGACGTTCATCGCCGCATTTTCCAAGACAGAAACGATGATCAACTCAGCGTCATCTCGCTTAGCCTGCTGAATCGCATAGTCAAACGCCAGCAGTGCATCGGCCGAATCATCAACGCCGACCAGAATCCGTTTAAATGTTGTGGTCGTCATCTTAGCGACCCCCTTCCGTTGTTTCCGCGGCCTTTTCTTCAGCAGCCCGGGCAATAGCTAACCGCTTGTTGCCGCGGTGTAATTCAACAATGGTCCATGCCAGTAACGCTAAGACCGCGAAGATCAAAACGTAGGCAATGTCATTGGCGAGTGCTAATTTGGCGCCCGTCACATTATCCCCGAAGAAGGCCTGAACTTGGCCGGGCATCCCCTCAAGGTTCAGCCCAGTCAATGCAATCACGGAAATCCAACCTAAGATTTTGAGCCACCAAGAGTTTTTGAACCGTTCGCCCATTTCCAGCTTGCTATCGGTCATCATCAACAACGGTAACATAGAAAATAGCAGGGCAAACGCCAGAAAGACTTGCGAGTTGTTCATTAAATCATTCAACGCCACGTGTTCGGCAATGGCACTCTTCCCGCTGGTCAACATGACGCAAACCAGCACCGGAATGACGGATAATACCCGCGTCACCAGCCGGCGTAACCACAATGGCATCCGCAGGTGAACGAAGCCCTCCATGACGACTTGCCCAGAAAGGGTCCCGGTAATCGTGGAATTTTGACCAGAAGCGAGTAAGGCAACCGCAAATAAAGTAGAAAGAATCCCAGTTCGCGCAACGCTGCTCAACAGGCCGTTGCTCATCGTTGACGTGTTAGACAAGGCTTGGAACAGACCGAAGAATGAGGGGTCTTTGACGGCACCAGTCTTGAAGACCGCAACCCCCATGATTAGCAGTAAGGCATTGACGAAGAAGGCAAATGTCAGTTGGATGTTGGAATCCAATCCAGCAAATTTGACCGTCCGCGCCACATCTTCCTCATCGTTATGGTCGATCGACCGCGTCTGGGCAATTGCTGAATGCAGATAGAGATTGTGTGGCATCACGGTCGCCCCGATGATTCCTAACGCACCGTTTAATGGCGTCATCCCCGCAACACTGGTTCCCGTTGAGAAGGTCTTGCCCGTAGGAATCAACCCACCGAACACGCCACCCCAATCAGGATTGGACAGTGCGACTTGATAAACGAAGACCAGGAGAATGACCATGATGAGGCAGACAACGATGGCTTCAATCTTCCGGAAACCAACTTTGGTGAGTAACAAGAGCAACAGAACATCGAAAACCGTAATAAATACGGCAATCACTAACGGAATGTGGAACAGAAGGTACAGCGCAATCGCCGCACCAATAACTTCGGCAATGTCCGTTGCCATGATGGCCAATTCCGTTAACAGCCATAACACGACCCCCAACGACTTGCTGGTCCGGGCACGAATTGCTTGGGCCAGATCCATCTGACTCACGATGCCAAGTTTAGCTGCCATGTATTGCAACAGCATCGCAATCAAACTTGACATCAAGATGACAGACATCAGCAGATACTGGAAATTTTGACCACCAGTAATTGACGTTGACCAATTGCCGGGATCCATGTACCCCACTGCGACCAATGCACCGGGCCCGGAGTAGGCGAATAAGGTTCGCCAGAACCCGATATTTTTGGGAACCTTGACCGTCCCGTTAATTTCTTCCAACGAACGACCGTTGGCATATTCAATCAATCGATGTTTCTTTTCCATGTTGCTCCCCTCCCTTTAGGATTAGGCCAAGTGTACGGCAAAAATCAGCGTTAGCGGCACATTTTTTAATCGTCCCTAAAAATAAATATGTAAGCGTTAACTTAAATGTAACAAAAAAGCCGGTAGTGTCGCATTAACGACATTACCGGCTTGGGAAAGTTTGTTTAACTATCTGACGACCATCACGGAAATTGGTGCATATTTCGCCATGTAGGCCGCTTGACTCCCGAAGTAGCGACTAACGCCCTTCTTGGCAATCGACCCGATGACTAACAGATCCGGTTGCACATGTGGAATCACATTCTTAACAATGGTCTCCCCTGGTTCGCCTTCTGCAATGACCATCCGCACGTTAGGCACACCAGCATCTTCAGCTTTCTGTTGATAGCCTTGAATATGCTGTTTCAGTTCATCACGTTCCCCGTGGACGTAATCACTATCTAACGCTTGGTAGATATTCATATCATCGTGTTCCAGAACGGAAACAATGATCAGCTCGGCGGCATCCCGCTTAGCTTGGTGAATGGCATAGTCAAATGCCAGTAAAGCATCCGCAGAATCATCGACCCCAACTAGAATTCGTTTGAACGTTTTAGCCATGGTCTACGCCTCCTCAGTTGACTCATCGTTGCCAGCAGCTAACGATGCTGCCAAACGCTTACTCCCACGATGAAGTTCCCAAATCGTCCAAACCAACAAGGCCAAAATTGCTGCATCCAGAATGTATGCAATCACATTAGCGGTTGCCGTTTGACTAGCTGTAATGGCACTGCCGTAGAAGCCTTGAATGGAAGCAGGCATGTTGATTAGGTTCAGATACGTCAAGGCTAAGACCGAGAACCAACCCAGAACTTTGATCCACAACGTGTTCTTAAACCGTTTCCCCATTTCAACTGCACTATCCGTCATCATCAGCAACGGCAGCATGGAGAATGGCAAAGCAAATGCCAGGAAGACTTGCGAATTGTTCATTAAGTCGTTCAACGCCTCGTGTTCTGCTAAGGCACTCTTCCCACTGGTTAACATGACACAGATCAACACTGGAATCACGGAAATCAACCGGGTAACCAGTCGCCGTAACCAAAGTGGCATCCGCATGTGCACGAAGCCTTCCATAATGACTTGACCCGTTAACGTCCCAGTAATCGTGGAGTTTTGGCCAGAAGCTAACAGGGCAACCGCAAAGAGTGTGGAAAGTACCCCGGTCCGAGCTACACCGGCCAACACCCCATTACTCATGGTGCTGGTATCGGATAAAGCTTGGAATAAGCCAAAGAATGATGGATCTTTAACAGAACCACTCTTGAAGACGGCAACCCCCATGATTAACAGTAAAGCGTTAACGAAGAACGCTAAGGTTAATTGGATGTTGGAGTCCCAACTGGTGAACTTCACCGTCCGGGCGACATCTTCCTCATCGTTGTGGTCAATTTCACGTGTTTGTGAAATTGCTGAATGCAGGTACAGGTTATGGGGCATGACCGTCGCCCCAATGATTCCTAAGGCTCCACTAATTGGTGTTTGACCACCGATCTTTGGCGTGGAAGCCACCGTCTTCATGCTTGGAATCAAGCCGCCAAAGACGCCGCCCCAATCAGGATTGGATAAGGCAACTTCATAGGCGAAGACGACCAAGATGACCAGAATCAGACAAACCACAATGGCTTCGATCTTCCGGAAACCAATCTTGGTCAGCAATAACAGTAACAGAACATCTAGCACCGTAATAAATACGGCAATGACCAATGGAATATGGAACAATAAGTATAACGCAATGGCTGCTCCAATAACTTCAGCAATATCCGTTGCCATAATAGCAAATTCCGTTAAAATCCATAACACGATGCCTAGTGACTTACTGGTCCGGGCACGAATTGCCTGGGCTAAGTCCATTTGGCTCACGATCCCAAGTTTAGCTGCCATGTATTGCAACAACATCGCAATCAAACTTGAAATCAAGATAATCGACATCAATAAGTATTGGAAGTTTTGACCACCGGTAATTGACGTTGACCAGTTACCAGGATCCATGTATCCCACTGCGACTAACGCACCAGGCCCGGAGTACATAAATAGTGTTTTCCAGAACCCTTTCCCCTTTGGCACTTTAACAGTACCGTTAATCTCTTCGAGCGACCGCCCATTGGCATATTCAATGAGCTTGTGCTTCTTTGGTGTATCACTCAAAATCAAGACCCCCTTCTGTTTCCTACAAGCCCAATTGTACCCTAAAATTTGATTAGTTCAATATCTTTTTTAGGGTCACTTAACTTTAGAATCTAAATTAGTTAATTAATTATTACTAGTTGTATGCGGTTACATCGGCGAAAATTCGGGATATGTTTTTATTGTTTTCCCACTCAGTTCCCGGTGAAAAATTTATTTTATTATTTTTAAAAATGCCTATAATTGGGCATTTTGGTCGTCATTTACCACCTGTTTTCCAATAACATTTGATAAAAATTTGCAAGATTCCTCGTTGTCAGTTAGAATTTTAGTCGTTGAATATTATTTTTAGGGGAACATAAATTTAAGTATCTTTTCTGGCTGATTGTTCACCAACAGCCAGATTTCACCCGGGGAGTGAGTCATGTGTTAAATCATCAGAATTCTTATCTTAAAATCATCGCGGAGTGCAGCTTTGCTCGCCCACGTGTCAGCAATAAACAAATCATTCATTTTGCCAACGTCTCACCAGCAACAGTCACCGAAACAACCCGCATCCTGCAGCAGAAAGGCCTCGTAGATCGTCACCGTTATACCGGCGTGACCCTCACCGCACTGGGAGAAAAACTGGCCTGTCAGTTACTCTACAACTACCGGCTCTGTGAGGTCTTCTTGGCTGAACACTTGCGGCTGCCCTTAAATGAGGTGCCCACCCAGGCCTGGGGCGTTGCTGCTAACTTGACGCCGACAACGGCCGCCGCCCTTAACGACTATCTGGATCATCCCCAACAAAGTCCCTTCGGTGGAACGCTCGATACAACTCAGATGCTCGCCGATACCCACGTCACGCGCTTAAGTGACGTCACCGCTCCTGCCACCATCACACTGAACAGCTACTTGGAAACGACTGGCCTCATTGATTACCTCCAGCACCTCCAACTGCCCCTCGGCGTCACCCTGAGCGTGCGCAAGCGTGACTCGGCCTTGAACCTTATCTACCTCGAAACCGCCCAGCAGCGCGAGATCACGGTCAATCTGAACGCCGCCGACTACATCTACACCACCCCGGCAGAAATACCAGCGTCCCAATCTCTGGTCGCCAATCAAGTTAGCACGAACTAAACCTCATCTCAGTATGAGTAAGCAGTCGCACCGTTAAATTGGCCTAAATTGGGGACACTCCGGCTGCCAGGGCTTTTTATCAAGACAACGGCTGTAGACCACAGCTACCTGAAATTTTCGAGTTCGATTGATAGCGACCGTTACGGTTATTCTCAGAGTCGTCTGAAAACACAGTGTAAGCCGAGAGGTCGGCAGATATGGGCTCAGGCGCGTCGTTCTACTTAGTCAGTAGGTGATCTGCTTGCTGGCTTAGTAGAAAACCAAGCTTGTAGACTCGGGGTTTGCGAGGCTTCAAGTTGTGTTCGCACCGATCCAGCCCATATCTACTGGCCGGCAAGGTACCCCCACCGCCATGTTGCCTAGTTTTAGTCCCACTGCTGTTGGTAAAACAGGCATGAGCCGTACTTTGGAACTTTCACCCTTTATAGCACGACCAACTAAATGACAGACAAAAAGTGCCAATAAACGTTCAATACCCTCCTAGCCCACACTAGTCAGTTGGTACAACGTTCATTGACACCTTTTGTTTCTATTCATTTTAGAAATTAGGACGCGATTTCATGGCCGGATGTGCGCACAGTGTCAGCCAAATTAGCACGGCAGTTTCACACTGTAAAAGCTGAACGGCGACACCATCGTTGCACGACCGAACGTTTTTTAACGCCCGTTAGCCGCCATCGTTGCGGAAGTAGCGCTATTGTCATTCGTAGATGGCAGGCGCTTCAACCCCACGCCAGTGAACCCACTGAGAATGGAGAAGACTGGTGAGAAGAGACTGAAGAAACAGAATGGCAGGTATGCCAGCGTGGCTACGCCCAACGTGTTGGCAGCGAAGACGGCCGCAACCCCCCAAGGAACCAAGTAGTTAATGACGGTCCCACCATCTTCAAGCACCCGGCTCAAGGCTAAGTTGTCGAGGCCTTTGTCATTAAAGGTTTGCTTGAACGCTTTCCCTGGTAGGATAACGGAGAGGTACTGTTCCCCAACAAAGATGTTGACACCGATTCCGGAAAGAATAGCCGCCGTGACCAAGGACCCGTTTCCCTTAAGCCGTTTAGCCAATGGCACCATGGCCGTTTGAATAATGTTAAATTTCATCAAGAGACCACCCAGCGTCAACGTTAGGATAATCAGGGAGACCGTTGACATCATGGCACTGATCCCACCACGACTCAGCAAGGCATCAACACTCCCGTTACCCGTCTTGGATACAAAGCCCGTTTCAATCATCGTGGCCACGCTGCTCAAAGACGTTGATGGCTTTTCGATGAAGAGCATCACGATCCCCAAACCGACGTTTAACAGCAACGTTTCAATGGCAGGAATCTTCCGCCAAGCACAGACGAACATCACGATGATGGGTAAGGCCGCCCACCAAGTAATGGAGAAGTTGGCGTTTAACGTCGCCACCGTTGCGTTGATTTTGCCCATGGCGTTGGCATCGGAAGAACCGGTCCCCAGGATGAAGTAAAGCACCAGGGAGACCACGAAGGCGGGAATCGTCGACCACATTAAGTTTTTAATATGCGCAAATAGTTCGGATTCAGCAATGGCAGAAGCCAGGTTCGTCGAGTCGGACAGTGGTGACGTCTTGTCCCCGAAAATAGCCCCGGAGATGATGGCCCCAGCAACTAAGGCGGGGTTGAAGCCCATCGTGGTTCCCATCCCAAACAACGCAATTCCAATCGTGGAGATGATGGTAAAGGCACTCCCGATAGAGGTGCCGACGATGGCACAGACCAGGAAGACGGATGGCACGAACCATTGGGCAGAGATTAAATGGAACCCAAAGACCATCATGGATGGAATGATTCCGGCGGCGATCCAGACACTGATCAGTGCCCCAATCAGCAGGAAGATGAAGATGGGAATGATTCCCGTCTTGATGCCATCGATAATGCCGTCATGAATCGTATCCCAGTCGGCCCCACGGACCTTCGCCCACAGAATAACCAAGGCAATGACTAATAACACGGGGGTAGTTGGGGATAAGCCAAACTTGATGACCCCAGTTCCCATGATGACTAACATCGCCAATAAAACAATAATTGCTTCGCCAAATTTAACTGGCTTGACCGCTTTCTCTTGATTTTTCATTTGAATCGCTCCTCTTTTATGCCAAAATTTATGTAGAAAAAAATCGTCCCCGTTGCATGTTCTGCAACAGGGACGATTTGATTTAAACCGTGGTACCACCCAGCTTGAGCCACTGGTTCTAGACCCAGTAACTCCACTCACTAGAAGGTAACGGCTCTAGTTATTCTCCGCCTGGCGTACCAGGACGTTCCACTGTATTTCGACGTAATCACCCTGATCGGTTCGCAGCAACCACCGACTTTCTGACACACAGATGACACGCTACTTGGTAATGGAATTTAGCGTTCGTTATTCGATTGACATTGATAATAGCACGATGAGAAAATACCGTCAACCTCTAATTTATTTTTTATTATTCCGTGGCTCTGTCAGCATTTTCGACAAATCACCGGTGCGACGGTCTTGCCAGCCGTTGTCCAAGCTACTCAATTAATCGTCAAAAAAATTAATTGGCATGAAAGGCGTTAGGATATTCGATCATCCCGCCAACATTAGCTAAGGCCCCCGCCGTCAAGGGTTTGATCAAGTTACTCCCCATTGGGATCGGCAGACTATTGTGAATGGCAAAATCTTCGGCCATCACGTAACCCCGGGCACCATAGAAGTTCATGTCACCAACGACACTGATGGCCGAGAAGCCAGCTAACCGGGCACGTGTCTCTAACTCACTCAGCAGTTCACTTCCCACCCCTTTGCCTTGCCAGTCCGGCGCAACGGCCAATGGCGCTAAAGCTAAAATCGTGGTGGTATGCCGGTTACCGCGAATCGTGACCGGCGTCAATAACCCGTGCCCCACGACTTCGGCTTCCGTATGCTTGGCAACGACTTCCAAACTGGGTTGGTAATCATAAGTCTTGCGGAGTTCATGAATCAAAGGAACCTCATCGCCACGACTCTCTTCGACAGGCGCAAAAGCTGCCGTTACCAGCGTGTCGACTTGGTAGTAATCTGGTCGCTGAATCGTTTCAAAACTTAAACTCACTTCATTACCTCTCATTTCTCAAACCGTTAACTGTCTTAACCTTCATTGACCGTCGAAACAGCCACTAATTGGCGATGACAACCTATCGAATAGTTACCTGATTGTCGGACAACCTGTTCGTCATTCAATAAATAACTGGTAATAACCATTTAGCCGGCAATCCGTATACCACAAATATGCATCGCCAATTGTCCATACCAATGATGTCCCATAGCTTTGCGTGACTGCCCACCGTGTCATCCATACTGAATACTGTGTAATTATACACGACTGAAATGAGATTGCGAGAAATTGCTAGACCATTTTAAGAAATCGCTTGAATTTACCCCTCGTCACCCCGTACACTAGTAACAACCTTACTACAGAATCGAGGGACTTCATTTGACGCATAAACAGCGTTGGGCTGCCATTTCAGTTGCAATTTACGTGGTCTTCGTCATTGCGGCCGTGGTCATCGGCTTCTTAAACCCGAGTCAAATTGGGCTAGAGTGGACGATCTTCTGGTACTTCGCCGTGGCCGGCCTGTGTTACTACTTTTACTTTAAGAACGTCAGCTACCGTGAAGTGGTCTATTACGCAAAACAACTAGGTCTTCATAAAGAAGACCTAGTTGCCTTAATCCCACATTTAAAAGAGACCCAGGACGTTCCCGACCCGGATCGACCGATCTTCTTCAGTCCCTTTGCGAAGGTGCCGATCTCCGTGGTCAATCAATTGACCGATCAGTTGGCACCACGCGCCAAGGAACAAGGAATCGAACCCTACCGTTAGTTTACTTTTTACGACTCGTGTAACTTTGGGATTGCTTTAACCAGGCGTCATCGTCTGGATTAGGACCCACACGTTTGCCGGCGTCGAGGGCAGCGATGGCCTTCATTTCGTCTTCATCCAAGCCAAACGCAAAGATGTCGCGGTTCTGTTGCACGCGAGCTTCGTGGATCGACTTTGGAATCACAATTTCTTCACGTTGCACGTGCCAACGTAAAATGATCTGCGCGGCACTCACGTCATGGGCCGCTGCCAATTCGCTGATGACGGGGTCGCTGATGGCATTGTTGTTTCCACCACCCAGTGGACTCCAGGCTTCATGCAAAATCCCCTTGCTTTCCAAGTAAGCGTGCATCTCGTCTTGTTGGAAGTAGGGGTGCGTTTCGATTTGGTCGACGACTGGTTTGACCGTTCCATGCGCCAAGACATCATCCATCTGTTGCTGATTAAAATTGGAAACACCGATGTTCTTGATTTTACCGGCCTTGTACAGGTCTTCCATGGCCCGCCAACTTTCCAGGTAACCAGGTGCTGGCCAGTGGATCAGGTACATGTCGAGGTAGTCAAAGCCGAGCTTGTCCAAAGTGGCTTGGAAGGCTGCCTTGGTTTCGTCATAGCCCCGCACGGCGTTCCAGAGTTTGGAGGTCACGAAGATGTCTTCACGCTTGACGTCGCTTTCGCGGATGGCCTCACCGACCCATTGTTCGTTGCCGTAATATGCGGCAGTGTCAATGTGGCGGTAACCCGCAGCTAACGCCCATTTGATTGAATTCTTGGTGTCTTCAG
Source organism: Levilactobacillus enshiensis (assembly GCF_007115095.1). GTDB lineage: Bacteria > Bacillota > Bacilli > Lactobacillales > Lactobacillaceae > Levilactobacillus > Levilactobacillus enshiensis. Next base: position 66,070 of record NZ_SULH01000005.1, read on the forward strand.
CGTTGTCGACTTGAAACACACCGAGACCTAACTGGGGAATCCGGTTGCCATTGTTTAATGGTAAATCGGGAATATCATTGTGCACTATAAAAACCACCTTTCAAACTTTGTTTCACCTTCTATCATACAATATCCCAGCGAATTTCGCGGTACGAATGATTGAAAAATGGTCGAAATCAGTGTTAAAATTTTCTTCTACTAGCGTTTTGCGGTACTATGAAGAGTGTGGTAGTTTGTCGTCTTGGCGGCAAACTTGTTTTTTCACACCGTTCTGGACATGGAGGTTTTTCAGTTGAACAACCAAGAACCAAAATCACGCGTACAACGGTATAACTTTAATCAGGGTGATCATCCCACGCGACGCAAGCCAAAGAAGCCCCGTCGCTGGTGGCCATGGATCATGACCTTATTAACGCTGGCCATCGCTATCTTGCTGGTCTTAGCCATTACGCATCACAACGATTCCGCTTCAAATACTGCCGCCTCATCGAGTACCAGCGCTTCCGTCGTCGCTAAATCATCATCGGCCTCGGAACAGGCTGCCTACGATAGTTTCAAGCAAAAAGTCAGTCAGTACAATGCTAACGGTATTACCGTCACGCAAAAACAAAAGCTCCAAAATATCATCAATGATGAATCCAACGACGCTGTACAGGACCGTGAGCAAAAACTGCTGGACAAGACGCAAGTGAAGAAGAGCGCCACCACTAGCAGTAGCTCATCCGCCGACAACACCCATGACGCGGCCAACAGCACGTTTGCCAGCACCCACACCTTCTCGTCGGTCAACGACGCGCAGAACTGGGCCCAGGCTTCTAAACAACAGTGGCTGGCTGCAGGATACACGACTTACACGATTACTTCGGACGGTCAGGGCAACTACACCCTGCAGTTCGTCCGGTAACACTTAGACGCTAACGTATGGCCCTCCGGCTGTACGTTGGCGTTTTTTGTTAGTTGTTAAGTAGTATTGGTAAGCAGTCGTGCCATTAAATTAGTCTAAATTGGGCGCACTCCGGCTGCCAGGGATTCCGCCTGCTGTGGGGACGCTTCAGACTGGCAGAACACCAGTCTTCTCGCTCGATTTGAAGCCACGAAAACCACGTGTCTCCAAAGTCGCCCGTGATGTAAGCTGGCTGAAAAAAAGCGCCAGCTAACACCACTTTCACGGCCGGCTCCATCCCTGGTCTCCTCCGGCGCTGATGGTGTTTTATCACACCAATATCTGTAGACCACGGTTACCTAAAATTTTTCGATCCCCTTAATAACGATAATTATGGTTAGTCTCAGTATCGTCCGAGAACACCACGTAAGCCGAGGTCACAGTTATTATTGTTAGAACCGACATGACCGAATCATTACCATAGCTCACGTTTAATAACCGAAGTTTCTGATGTTATTCATCGGAACTCTAACTTCAAGTTGTGCTATTTCTTATCCAATCGTTCGACCTGTTTCTGTAGCTGGTCGACCTTCCCCGTTAGCGTGTCGATTTTTGCTAACAGTTCGCGGATGTTGGCTTGTTCTGCTGTATCTTGCGTGGTGACTGCCTTTTCTGTGCGGTTGGTAATAAATCCGGTAATCGTACTGGTCAGTAACCCAATAAATCCAATGCCACCGAACATGAGGACACTGGCAATGATTTTTCCAAAAGCCGTCCGGGGCGTTTCATCCCCGTACCCGACGGTCGTTGCCGTCGTGACCGCCCACCACAGGGCGTTAGCGAGGCTTTGCTTCTCGGTTAGCGAAAATAGAAAGGCGCTGACTACAATAATCGCGACACTGATTGAGAACAGGTAGATGAACCCCGTTTGGTAAATGAAACGATGATAGGCCTGGGTCCATTTGCCATCCAATCCCAACCGCCAAAAGAGGTGGTGAAACCGTATCAAGCGGGCTAATCGCGCCAACCGGAAGAAGGCAAAGACTGGATGTAAGGGAATAATTCCCAGTAAGTCAAACGCCGACTGAATTAGAAAGGTTTTGCGATTCTTGGTGATCACCAAGCGTACGAAATAATCTAGCGCAAATACGGCGAGCAACCCGTTTGAAATCGCCACTTCAAGTGGGTGACTCCCCCAATGTAAGAACATAAAAATCACGTTTAAGACCGACCCTAGCGTCAGTAGCGTGACACCCCAATGATAGCCGATCAGCGTGCGTGGTACCCGGTCGTTACGCATGTTGCTGTCCCCCAATACTTAGCTTTTAAGTGGTTCCCGTAAATCAATTACTTCTTAATATAATCAAATTCGCCGATAATACCAGAACTATCGGCGAATTTTAGGCTTTAGTAAGATTTAGCAGCTAAATCTTTGTTTATGCCAAAAAGGTCATGAATGCTCTCACCGGTTCATGGCCTTTCCGATTGTTTAAATTTTCAAAACGAGCACGTCATCCTGATGAACATCAAACCAGTCCACACAGCCTGACGACCAGTGCAATCAGTTTGCGCCTAAGCTTTCACCAACTGCGCAAAGAACGCTGGGACCAAGGCTTCATAAAAATCGATGGCCTGCAAATATTCCTGAATAGAGATGTATTCGTCGACCTGATGCGATGTGTTGCTGCCGGGACCAATTTCAATACTAGTGAAATCAGCCTTGGCCCGCAGAAACTCGGCGCCATCATTCGCGCCGCCGGACCCCACGATTTTGGTGTCATGGCCACAGATTTTATCGCTGATCTGCTTGGCCAGTTGAACCAACGGTGCGTTCGGATCGCCCGGAATGGCTTCTTCTGGATAGCTGTAGGACAGCTCTAAGTCGACGGTCGGTTGCTGATTCAGCTTGGCAATCAGGGCTTCGAGTTCATCGTAAATGACCTGATTCGGGTAAGCCGGAATCGTCCGCATATTGGCCATCAGTTCAGCGTGGGCGGGAATCGAGTTGATCTGCTCACCCCCGGAAATCAGGTCGACGTTATGTAACAGGCCACCCAACACGGGATCGGTCTCAGTGTGTTGCGCCATCAGTGGTCCAACCGCGTTATAAAATTTCATCAAATTCGTAATCGCGTTGATACCCTTTTCGGGACTAGCACTGTGACTGCCCTTCCCGGTGGACACGACCTTGTAATCGATGACGCCTCGCGCCGTGTAGACCACGTTGTCGAGGCCACTGGGTTCAGCGATGACCAGACCCGCTAATTGATCAGCGTAGCCGGCATCGGTCAACATAGCCGCGCCATATTCCCCAGTCTCTTCACCGACCGTGGCTAGTAGCCGCACGCTTCCCTTCAATGGCGTCCCCTGTTCGAGAAATTCCAGCATCGTAATGACGATTGCCGCCAGACCGCTCTTCATGTCCGACGCCCCCCGACCAAAGAGGTGGTCACCGACGATTTCACCGCCAAATGGGTCGTGACTCCACGCGCTGTGATCCCCGGGATCGACAACGTCCATGTGACCGGACAAGCCAATCTGGGGGCCTTCGCCAATGGTGACGACTAGATTGTCGCGGTTCTCAGCAAACGGTACTTTTTCCACCTTGGCTTGAGGATAAGGGGCAAACAAGCTCGCAATATAATTGGCAACGGCGGTCTCATTTTCATTGACCGATGGAATCTGAATGAGATGCTGTAAAATTTCAACTTTAGTTTGGGGCGTCATGGGCGTCATCCTTTCTCTAATCACTTTCTAATGTTATTAGCATACGCCCTTTTAGATAAAAAGCAACCAGTATTTGCAAATATATAAACGATAATCAAATATATCGTATTTTTATACATTAATAATGAATATTCGCGAGAAGATCATCTCCTGCGGTATAATAAGAAGTGAACCAACTCGCACTGCGGCCAAACTGGAATTTATCGGTGAGCGACCTGCCAGTGCAGTTAATTTGAGGAGGGGTTTCTATGCGTATCTTCGTGCCATCCGAAAACGGCTATCTAGCCGATGAATTCAGCAAACACGCCACGGGTGACGACGTTTATGGCGGTCAACCCGTTAAGTCATTTCCGATTAGTTTATCCAAGATTCCCAAGAAGACCCAGACGATTGCGCTTAACTTGATTGACTTCGACGCTGTCCCTGTCAGCGGTTTCCCTTGGATTCACTGGGTTGCCGCTAACTTTCCGGGGACCACTAGAGAGATTACCGCGGACGTTTCCCGGACGAATGCCATTCCTCACGTCCACGGCCGTAACAGTAACGCCGGTTCTCTCGTGGGGAACACGGACCCTGCTATTTTCCAAAACTACACCGGCCCGTTTCCACCCGATCAAGATCACGACTATAGCCTGACCGTTTATGCCCTAAATACCAAGCTCGATTTGGCCGATGGGTTCTGGCTCAATGACCTGCTGCACCAAATCAACGGTCACGTCTTAGATACGGCCACCATCACCTTACGCGGCCGCGTTTAAATCAATAATTAGAGGCTGGCGTCCGCATCGCAGTCCCATTAAGAAGGGGTATTATGGAACAGAATTATGAACAGATTCTGGTACCCGTCGATGGCTCCGTCCAAGCAGAACTGGCGTTGAAAAAGGCTGTCACGGTTGCCCAACAGAACCACGCGCACATCGACTTGCTAAATGTGTTGCGCATTAACCATTATGGGTTTTATGCAAGTGGGTCGATGCCCGGTAGCGTTATTCACGACCTTGCCCAAGATGCCACGGCCTACCTCACCTCCCTGGTTGAAACGACCAAGGCGGCTACTGGTTTTGCTGACATGGACATTCACGTCCGCTTTGGCAATCCGAAAACGGTCATTGCCCACGAATTTGTCCGCGATCATAAAAACGACCTGATCATGCTGGGAGCCACTGGTCTCAGTGCAGTTGCGCGGATGGTCGAAGGTTCGGTCACGTCTTACGTGAGTCGCATGTCCGCCGTCGATGTCTTTGTGGTGCGGACCAATGAGGACGGCGAGCCGCTCGATACCACACAAACTGCCGAACAGAATCAGGAACAACCGAAACTTTCTAAGTAGAGCTAAAATGACTGCCGTGGCGCAATGCCATGGTAGTTTTTTTATGTCCGTTATTCCTATAATTGGCGTATACTGAGAAAAAAACTGGAGGCGATTGGGATGGCAGATTTTCCAACTAAATTACGCCAATTAGTCGCTGTGCCCGACCTAAGTTTTACAGACGACCAAGTCAACTTGTTGCTGGCTCACGTGGGTGATTTGGACCCCACGATTCGTGACGCCACGGTCTTCACCCTTTTTGCGCGCGGATTAGCTGAGGACGCGTTCACCCCCGACCAATGCCAAACCATCGCCAATAACCTTCTGAATAAACGAGGGCTCTTCACCGCCATCGACCAGCTGAACAACGACACCGTCTTTCAACGCACATTCACCGCGCTACTGACTGCGGCAGTTCTGGACAATGACGCCCACCATGCCTGGTTAGCAGCCGCTACCCGGACCCAATTTTTCAATGACGCCCTGACCTATCTCGTTCGCGAACACGATCAGCGCGGCTGGGTGCCAGCTAAGGGCCGGGCCCACGGGGTCGCCCACGGCAGCGACCTGCTGGCTTCTGCTTGGCAACATTCCCAGTTTCCCTTGGCGCAAACGCCGATGGCACTGGCAGCTATTGCAACGGTATTTACACGTCAAACGATGCCATTTCAATTTGACGAGGAACCCCGACTGGCCATGCCATTGATTCAAGCGTTACGCGTTGACCACTTAACCATACCTCAACTCAACGATTGGCTAACCGCTACCGATCACCGTTTGTGGATTGGTTTTTCATTTGACCGTGGTCCCGCAGCGCGATTACACAACTGGCTAAGTTTTTGCCATCACTTATACTTCTTGTTGCCGGAAGAAACCACCACCCAAGAAGTAATTGCCACATTAAGTCATCACTATTATCAAGTAAATGGCTACGTGAGCTAAAAAGGTGCCGACATCGTCTGATCGACCAGACTGTGTCAGCACCCTTAATTTACTCTTATTTTCGCCAGAACGTCGTCGTTTCAGCCTTATCCGCAATATTAAACGAAATAATTCGCTTCAGCAGGTCATAGTCCACATCCTGCGTCCACTTGATACGGCCAAACCTCTTCCCGGGATTATATTTGGCAGCCTGAATAGCATCGATGAATTGGTCCATCGCCTGACCTTCAGGGGCAAACGCCATGTGCGCCTTGGCCACGCTGAAACCAATAATGAACGTCCCATGGTCGGTAAACATCGGCTGATTCCAAGCATACCGTTGTTCGAGCTGGGGAAAGGTTGTCTGGACCCAATTTAATACGGTCCGAACGCGCGCTTGATGTTCTGGATCGTCAATCTTCGCTAAGTAATCTTCAAACTCTGCAATCGTCAATTACCTCCGAATAAATTCGGAGGCTTGTCGCTCACGTGTCTGGCGACACAGTAGTCCAACATCTCAATTGAGACTCCTACTCGTAGTGGCAACATCATCGGGTAATTGACAGCTACCCGTTTAACTACCAGGTTTACCCGGTAGCCGTTATTTTTTTTATTTGGGGATGCTTGACCCCACACAACCATTCTTCACCTAATAGCTTAATGTTCATGGCCCCTAGCCGATCATCGTTGGAGCGATATTGGCAGCGGCAACAGTGATATTCATGCGTCTCGTGATGCCGATTGTTTTTCTCAATCAGGCCACATTGCGGACAACGCTGAGAGGTGAAGGCTGGACTGACCTTCAAAACCTTACTTTGAACCGTTACCGCTTTATAGGTTAGGAATAATTCTAACTGGAAGAAAGCCCAGGAACGGTGGCTGCTACGCAAAGCTTTAGGTAAATCATCTGTGTTGAACGTCACATTAGTTAAATCTTCTAAAACAAAGAGCGCCCATGAGCCATAGATACTAACGAGTGTCTTAGCTAACCGATGATTCAAATCAGTCATCCAGCGGTTCTCTCGTTGTGCCAATTGCTGCAGTTTTTTCTTAGCAGATTTGGTCCCTTTGCTTTGTAACTGTCTTCGCGTCTCTAAGAACTTCTTGCGTTTACGTAAAGCTTTCTTGCCATCAAAGAATCGTGTTTTCCCCAGGTGATCATGAACCGTTGCTAAGAAACGCAACCCACGGTCAATGCCGACAATCTTGGACTGGCTTGTTGGCTCAAAATCAGCAACTTCTTTCGTAATCCCAATGTGTAAGTACCACTTGCCTTGAGAATGGACTAGCTTGGCCGTCCCAAACTTCCAGCCACTCTGAAAGTATTGTCCAAAGCCTTTGCTGTTAAAGCTCATCTTGGTTCTTTTACCCAAGGTCGTGAGTGAAATTTCAGTCATTCCATTGACAAAGGAATAATTACTTTGTCGAACTAAGTCTGCTTGGGGCTTCGAGAAATGGATAGGCTTGAACAACCATGTTAAGTCTATCGGAGTCTGAACCCACTTTTTATCAACATCTTGGTAACGGAAAGGATGTTGTCTCATCTGCTCTAAGACAGTCTTGTAACGCGCGACAACGGTCCGGAAGACTGACTGGATCATTTGACTGTTCAAAGGAGATTCTTGCCGGAGCTTTTTATACAGGGCATGATTGATTTTCAAATAGTTCATTGGGAAGTCGTGGTTAAAGACCCATTCACTAACAATGTTGGATAACCGCTGATACTCTCGACTTTCATCTGAGAGTTGAATCGCTTGAATTTCACTAGGGTAGAGTCTGACCTTTGCTGTTCGGCCTAATATCGTCATCATGCACCTCCCCTGAAGATTGGATTCAGTATAGCATATTTTAATCATCAATAGGGGAACGTATGTTTTAGAAATGATTAAGCTTTCGCATTCATCCTTTGATTGAAATCAAAGGTTTTCTGCTGAAGTTATATAAAGTCACCCCTAAATGGTTTAGTTACGGTCAAGCTTCCCGTCAAATTGGTTTTATTGTACCATGACTTTTCAGCTGCAGGTCGACAGACGACAGACGGGTCCCAGTCCAACAGCCGCCAGTCGGTGAGGCGCCCAAACCAGCAATTAGTTTTGGCTTCCCCGTTGTTAAAACGGGCATGACCACTACTTTGGAAATCCCACCCTTAGCTTCCACAAAAAACGCGGTCAACGAGTGAGTTATCCCCCTCATTAACCGCGCTAATTTTACTTTTGATTGATAAGATTACCAGGTATTAACAACGTGATCTTCCTGCCAGTAGAATTCAACTCCGAGTGCCAGATAAAAGTTCTTAGAATAAGGATCGTTAGACGCATTCTCTTGCAAACTTGCTCCCGGATCAGAGACGACACCAATCCCCAAGTTACGAACGTTATGATTCTGGGTAACGTATTGTAAGGAATGCGCGATCTTATCTGCCAGGCCATCCACCAGATAATTGCCGCCCTGCGTGTTAGCCGGTAGCGACCGCATCCAGCCCAAGTCCATATCTTCAATGGCTGTCAAACCGCCATCACCAATAAAGTGCTTATTGCCCTTAATGCCAAACTTCGCGGGTTGCCAAACCTTAGAACGGTCCTTCGTTTGGCCACTAACCCCGTCATCGGCATCCGTCATGTACTGCGCAAAGGCCATCATCTTCGGGTTAAAGGTGTATTGACTCGCCAGCTTCTTGGACACGGCTGCTTGAATCTGTTGATTCGTCATTTTTTGAAACGCGATATTTTGTTGTGTCTTGAGCGCCTGATTCTTGGCGATCTTAGCGCCCACAACTGCTGGCGTCTGCGTGGTCGTGGTTGGCTTCAAATAGCCGCGCCAGATCCAGCCTTTATGCATGCCCGCAGCGTTCTGGACGTGATAATAGATGGCCGATGTGCCCTTCGCCTTCCGGTACAACTTTTCGTGAGCATCAGTGAACCAGATTTCGTTCGGTTCTTCGTACCCCATCGCATACAGCAGGCCCAGATGCTTGGAGTAACGCCCACCTTGAGAACGCGTGAAAGCGTGCTGGCCCATGCTCTTGCGCCACACTAATTTTACTGATTGCGAACGACTCACTGAAGAATACATTTCGCTAGCGGCCTTCGCCGACGTTCCGGATAGTAAAAATAGTCCACCCGCAACGCCCAAAACGCTGGCCAGTTGAATTAATCTTTTCATGAAAACCCCTCCTCTATGTTAGCGTAGCACTCCCGCTTAATCAGTTCTAGCTAAAACTGATAACGAAGGGATTAATTAAGAAAGTCATCTTTAAACGTTGAAACTCATTTCGACAACTACATCATTCAACTTAACTAAGGAATGGCTGCCGTTAAACTCATGCCAATTTAAAAGGGACGCCGTGACCACTACGACGTCCCCGATGTTTCGCTTCAAATCAATCTGTCGCTAGTGGAACTGCATCCCACCATCGACTTCCAGCGTCTGTCCGGTAATGTAGTTGGAGTCTGGACCTGCCAAGAAGGCAACCCCCGCCGCAACGTCCTCTGGTTCGGACAGTCGACCCAGAGTAATGTCCTTCGCAAATGTCTGCATGCCCCATTCGTCGTCTTTGCCGGCATTTTGACCCACCTTGTGGGCGATGTCAAACATCATTGGCGTCTTCACGATGCCTGGTGCGTAAGCGTTAGCCGTGATACCTTCAGCAGCTAAGTCTCGTGCAACGACTTGGGTAATCCCCCGAATGGCAAACTTGGTGCCACTGTACAGGGCTAAGTTCGGGTTCCCGACAACGCCGGCTTGAGAAGTTGCGTTAATAATCTTTCCGCCGTGGCCGAGTTCCTTTAATTTCGCATGCGCTGCTTGGATGCCCCACAGGGTTCCGGCAACGTTGACGTGGTACACTAAATCAAACTGTTCTGGGGTAATCGTGTCGATAGGCGTCGTGGGGCCAAGACCGGCATTGTTGACGATAACGTCAAACCCGCCGAGCTCATCCGCAGTCGTATCAACGGCAGCAAACACACTGTCACGGTCGGCAACATCGACTTTAACCGCAACGGCTTTGCCACCATCAGCTTCGATAGCAGCAACGACTTTGTTGGCATTGTCCAAGTTCAAATCAGCAACTGAAACCGCAAAACCATCGTGCGCTAGGCGTTTGGAAATGGCTTCACCAATTCCTTGGCCGCCACCAGTAACCATTGCTACTTTACCATTTGATGCCATGGGCCATTCACTCCTTCAGAATAAGTAGATTTCCAGGTACACTCACATTCTACCGGAAACTATGCGGCATTGAAAGCGATTACGTAAAGAACCTTTTAAGCGTTTTAGTTGTTCAATTGAACTAATTAGTAGAAACGTTGTTACCCCAGCAATCATTTCATCGTAACCCGTTGAAGTGTCGTCCATGAAACTATTGGCAGAGTAGTGTATCATGGATATAAGTATTCGGCTTCAAAATATTTTAAAGTGAGGTAATGACATGGAAACGACTCAATTAAGCAACGGCGTTACCATCCCCATGCTTGGATTTGGAACTTATCTAATCGACAGCAAGGACGTTCCCGCAGCTATCAAGACGGCGTTAGATGCTGGCTATCGGCATCTCGATTGCGCCCACATTTACGGCAACGAACCCGCTGTTGGTACGGCTATCAAGAACTCCGGCATTGATCGTGCCGATCTGTTTATCACGTCTAAGGTTTGGAATGCTGACCAAGGGTACGACAAGACCTTAGCTGCTTTCGACCAAACGCTGGCTGACTTACAGTTGGATTACCTGGACCTCTACTTGATTCACTGGCCCAACGAAAAGAACTTCGACCTGACCTTGGATACTTGGCGCGCCTTAGAAACCCTGTACCAACAAAAGAAGGTCCGTGCTATCGGGGTATCTAACTTCTCTAAAGAACAACTCGAACAGGTCTTTGCGATGGCCACGGTTAAACCCATGGTCAACCAAATCGAACGGCACCCCTACAAGGTTCAAGCCGATTTAGGCCAATTCGATACGGAAAATGGTCTGGTCAACGAAGGGTACTCCCCAATTGGTCACGGCCACTTAATCCTTGAAGATCCGGTCATCACCAAGTTGGCCCAAAAGTATGGCAAGTCACCAGCCCAAATCGTTTTGCGGTGGCAAATCGACACGGGCTTCGTGGTCTTCCCGAAGTCCTCAAAACCAGCTCGGGTGAAGGAAAACTTTGAAATTTCTGGGTTTAACCTGACCGCTGCTGAAATTGAAGAAATCAACAGCTTAGACCAAGATAAGCATTTAAACTACGACTAAATTTGCGATAATAAAAAGGGAGATTGGGACATTTGTCCTGACCTCTCTTTTTTAACAACTTAAGTTTACTTTTGAACGGTACTCAGACCAGAAACTTCATCTTCACCGGCCTTTTCACGTAAGGTTGCTTCGATATCTTCCAGTGAACGGTTCCGCGTTTCGAAGACCATCTTGTGAACGAACCAGATGGAGAGGAAGCACAGGACACCGTAACCGATGAACAAGCTCCCCGTACCGAAGAAGTCCAGTAACGATGGGAACGTCAGGGAAACGATCATGTTTGCCGTCCAGTTGATGACACTGGCAAAGGAATTTCCTAAGCCCCGAATGTTCAACGGGAAGACTTCACCGATCATGACCCACATCACGGGACCCCAGGTTGCGGAGAAGAACGCAATGTAGACGGTCAAAGCAATGACGGAAATGATGGCTGCGACATGTGACCCACCGGAGAACTTCATCCCCATGCTCATCACGAACAAGGAAATACCCATCCCAATGGACCCAATGATCAGCATCTTTTTCCGATCAATTTTATCCATGATAGCCACGGCAACCGCGGTCACAATCACGTTGAATACCCCAATACCAATGTGGGCTAACAATGCGGCTGAGACTCCAAAACCAACATCCGTAAAGATGGTTGGCGCGTAATACAACACGGTGTTGCATCCCATAACCTGCTGGAAGATGGCCAACCCGACCCCAATGATCAGTGAGGGCCGAACCATCTTGCTGAAAAGTTCTGGCCAGCCGCCGCTAACAACGCCGGCTTGTTCCTTAATCTGACGAATTTCCCGGTTAACGACAGTGCTGTCGTGGCCGTTCATCGTATCAAGAACCTCACGCGCTTCATCAACGCGACCGGACTTGACCAAGAACCGGGGACTTTCTGGTAAGATCAACCCACCAAAGAAGAGTAAGGCAGCCGGAATCGCTGCGAAGCCTAACATCCAACGCCAACCGGTATATAACCCAGAGAAACTGTAATTGGTGATGTAGGCCAACAGAATCCCAGACATGACCATCAGTTGAAAGAGGCTGGCAACGGTTCCCCGTTTGTCAGCGGGCGCCAATTCAGCGAGGTACGTTGGGATCAATGCTGAAGCCGCCCCAACGGCCATCCCTAAGATGACCCGGAAGATGATCAGTGACCAGAATTCTGGTGAAAAGGCAGAGCCTAACGCCCCCACCAAGAAAATAATAGCTGAGAGTAAAAGCAACTTACGCCGCCCATACCGGTCAGATGATGGTCCAATGATAGCAGCCCCTAGAATCGCCCCTAACAGGACGGAACTGACGACCCAGCCTTGTTGCCAAGTGCCTAAATGCATCTGTTTTTGAATAAAAAGAATGGCACCGGAGATGACCCCGGTATCGTAACCAAAGAGCAACCCGCCGAGGGCGCCAAAAAAGTAAATGAATCCGGTCGAAACTTTATGCATCGTTACTGACTTCCTTTGACGGTAAATCACCGTAGAATTTTTTGTAAGTTGGTATTCTACATGCGGTTAGTTGATTGCTTCAACCAACCATGTGATTACTATAGCACAATTTTCGTTTTTCTGAAAGCGTTTTCGATGCTTTTATACTGGATTGTAATATTCCGCTTGATTCTCATGGTTCTTAATTTTGTGTGAAAGTGCACATGAATAATCATGAATATTAATTGTTATTTAGTGTAAATAAAAGGCCTTTCGTTAGGATACGATGATCTTTATATGACTGTTTTAATCGCTGATAGTGCGTGCGCCCAATTTAATGACGACTACTTATCAACACTGGCCGCGCCAGATAGTTCATCTTTCTTAGTTCTTTAACTGACCATAGCAAAAAGGCTTCCGCCGCAACGCGAAAGCCTTTCTTTACGTCTATAGTTCTTCCCTACGGTAGTCCAGCAGTTGTTCACTGATGGCCTTAGTCTGTTGGTAGACCTGCTTGTAGATGGCATGCATCTTCTCGTACTTCTTCACGTTCTCTGGGTTGGGCTCGTAAGCCTTGCCAAAGTGAACGAAAGTCTGTGCGCAGTCCTGTAAGGAATCGAACCAACCTAGGCCGGTCGCCGCAATCATTGCGGCCCCCATACCAGGCCCCTGTTCGTTCTTCAGGCTGACAACTTTACGGTTAAAGATATCGGCTTGAATCTGCAACCAGAGTGGACTCTTGGCGCCCCCACCGATAGAAACGACCGTGTCAAAGTCGCCACCGTTTTCTTCATAGATATCAAAGAGATCTCTAAATGAGAAGACGATGCCTTCCAGAACAGCACGGACGAAGTCATAACGTTGATGGGTTCCGTCGACCCCAGTAAAGCTCCCCCGGATATCGGCATCCGCGTAAGGTGCCCGTTCACCGACAATGTACGGCGTGTACAGGAGGCCATTAGCCCCAACCGTTGACTTGGCCGCACTCGCAACGAAATCGGTGAAATCTTCTGCAGGAGCGAAGGTCTTCTTGAACCAGCTGAGGGAGTACCCAGCGGCCAAAGTGACCCCCATGGAGTAAAATTTATCGGGAATCGCGTGGTCTTCAAATTGAAGGACCCCGTGATAGTTGACGTCGGCGTTGTCTTCGTATTTCAAAACAACCCCAGATGTCCCGATACTAGACAGAACCATGTTCGGGTGGAGAATCCCCGCCCCAACTGCACCAGCCGCGTTATCGGCGGCGCCACCAAAGACCTTGGTGGCGGTGGTCAATCCAGAAAATTCGGCGTAGGCCGGCGTTACCGTCCCAGCAAAATCAATGGATTTGATCAATGGTGGGCACATGCTCATTGGAATATCAAACGTGTCACAGATCTTCTTGCTCCATTCGCCCTTGGCAACGTCGAGTAAGACGGTCCCAGTCGCATCGGAGTAGTCCATGGCGAGGTTACCAGTCATCCGGTAACGCACGTAGTCCTTAGGTAAGACAAAGTACTTGGCCTTGGCCCAGATGTCAGGTTCGTTTTCCTTGACCCACAGCAACTTGGTCAGCGTAAAGCCTTCCAGTGGTTGGTTACGGGTAATGTCAACGAACTCATCACCGAGCTTCGCTTCAATTTCTTCACGTTGTGGCGTGCTCCGCGTATCGTTCCAGAGAATAGATGGCCGTAAGACCTTCTTATTCTCATCCAACAGAACTAACCCGTGCATTTGTCCAGAAAAGCTCAAGCCTTCGATTTCTTCGGCTGCTAAATGGTCAGTCAAAATCAAGCGGACAATCGCAACCGTTGTCCCGGACACCCAGTCTTCAGGATTTTGCTCGTTATAACCGGGCTTCTTTTGGATTAAATCATAGTCAAAACTTTCTTGGGCGACGATCTGGCCGCTGTGATCTAGCGCTGAAACTTTAACGGCACTAGTCCCCAGGTCAACGCCGAGTACATACTTCCCCATCGGTCATTCCTCCTAGTTTATCTCGCGTCATAAAAATGGCGGGCGGACACACGGTCCGTCCGCCATTCTATTGTCAGTTGTTTTTCGTAATATAAAGGATTACTTGCTCAACGTTTCAACGATGTAGTGGTTGATGGTATCCTTAACTTCTTCCAAGTGGTCGGAGTGGGTAGCAGCAATCAATTCGGATTGTGGCTTGTCGATAGCGTAGTTTTCAAGGGACTTCAAGTCAGCCTTGCCGCTTTCGATGTCAGCACCAATACCGGATTCGTATGAGCTGTAACGGTCAGCCTTTAAGGTGTCTAAGAAGCCGTCTTCCTTCATAGCAGCGGCAACACGCAGGCCGGCAGCAAAGCTGTCCATCCCAACAATGTGGCCTAAGAAGAGGTCTTCTGGGGCAAATGATGAACGACGAGGCTTAGCATCGAAGTTCAACCCACCGCGAGGTCCGATGCTGCCGTTTTCGACAACTTCGTACATTGCAGCAGTGGTTTCGTACAAGTTAGATGGGTATTCATCAATATCCCAGCCGATTAACTTGTCACCTTGGTTAGCATCCAATGAACCTAACAGACCTGCTTCACGAGCAACACGGATTTCGTGTTGGTAAGTGTGGCCAGCCAAGTTAGCATGGTTACCTTCCAAGTTCAACTTGAAGTCTTTGTCCAAGTCGTATTCCTTCATGAACGCAATCGTGGTTGCGGCATCGAAGTCGTATTGGTGCGTCGTTGGTTCCTTTGGCTTTGGTTCGAGCAACATTTGTGCATCGAAGCCAATTTCATTAGCGTAGTCCTTAGCCATGTGGAATAACTTAGCAGCATGTTCTTGTTCTTGCTTCATGTTGGTGTTCCAGAGTGATTCGTAACCTTCACGGCCGCCCCAGAAGACATAGTTTTCAGAACCGACACGCTTACCAATTTCCAAACTGTGCTTCAATTGTGCAGCACTGTAAGCAAAGATATCAGCGTATGGAGAAGTCCCAGCACCTTCGACGAAGCGAGGGTTGGTGAACATGTTTGACGTGTTCCACAAAACCTTCATGCCAGAAGTCTTTTGGTATTCAACGATCTTGTCGACAACCTTGTCCAAGTTCTTGTTGGTTTCACGTAAAGTGTCGCCTTCTGGAGCTAAGTCACGGTCATGGAAGCAAAGGTAATCTACACCTAATTTGTTGTAGAATTCGAATGCAGCGTCAACCTTAGCTAAAGCTAAGTCCATAGGATCAGTGTACTTGTCGTATGGACGTTGGGCAGTCCCATCACCGAATGGGTCAACCAAGCGTTGGTCGAATGTGTGCCAGTAAGCTACGGCAAACCGTAACCAATCTTTCATTTTCTTTCCGGCAATAACTTCTTCCGGATTGTAGTATTGGAATCCTAAACCAGATTTCTTATCTTGATGGCCGACATATTGAATCTTGTCGATGCCTTTCCAGTATTCTTCAGTCATAATTTTATAATACCCTCCTAGTTAGTTCGTTGCGACAACCAACTTACAAATACTAGTATACAATCTTTTAATGTGAATGCAAGCGTTTTCGCCAAAAAAGATTCAAAAAATTCAGGGCAAGAACTGTTCCCGGTCAACTCGACTAAAACCTGGTTCTTTCCTGAACTGTTTCTACTATATTAATGACCTATGATTGCTGACCACCAAAAAAATTGAGACATAACTCAAAAATCAGCTTTTTCAGAAAGCTACGCGGCTCTTCTGAAAAAACTGATTTATTTTTTACCATTATCGTGTCGAAACGTGCGCCACCAGGCATTTTGTTGCGCTTAACGTGAGAACAGAAATTATGCCAAGACCAGGCACCCCCCCTGTTCTCACGTTAATGCTCGCAAACTAACCGCCTGATGGCCCACTCTCTTCAGCAGTTGATCTAGTTTTCTGCGTCGAGTGGCCGGTCAAAATTCAATTCGTAGCCTTCGAGACCTAGCACGCGGTGTGTAATCAGGGAACACCCACCCAGGACCGTTGCCAACCGGGCATTCGTGGTCAACTCAATTCCCAAATTGGAATCGGACAATTGTTGATAGACCCGCCGAATGTCCGCCAATAGATCTGGTAACTCTTCTACTAGTGGTGAGTTAATAAAGAACGCATCGGGGTCCAACGTCCGCATGGTGTTGTAAATCAAGCCGGCAATGGCGGTGGTAAAGGTCTGGAGGGCCTTTACGGTTTCCGGATCATTCGCCTTCGCCAGCCGCACAATTTCCTCACGATCCAGGGTATCAACGCCCTTCGCCTGTTCGACCTGGCGAATGACGGCGTCTTCGGAACTGATATCTTCAGCGTGAATGGCGTGGGACTTACCGTTGCCATCGATTTCGATACTGGCAATGGTCCGGCCAATTTCGCCGGCGTCCCCGTGTTCTCCCCGGAAGAGGTCCCGGTGCAAAATGACCCCGGCACCGATTCCTCGGTGAATACTGATAGTGACGGTACTGTTGAGTTGCCGCGCACCATTGAAATCACGTTCGTAAATCGCAGACAAATTAGCTTCGTTTTCCAAGACGACGGGAACGTTGTAGGTCGATGTGAAGAGGTCTTCGAGGTCGACACCGTCCATGTCGATAAACGGCGACGTTTGTACCTTGTTATGCAAAACGATGCCGTGAATGGAGAAACAGATACCTAACAAGCCATTGCTGGTCTGATCTTCAGCTTGAATTTGCGCGATATATTGCTTGATTCGGTCGACCATATCATGGATCGACCGGCCCTTCGTTTCAATGCGATCATACTTCCACACATGCCCGTTTAACAGCGTGACCAGCGCATGCAGATGCCGGTACCCCAGGTCAAACGTTAAGGTGTAGCCGTAGTTGCGGTTGATCTCAACCAGCGTCGGTTTGCGCCCACCCGCTGTCGAAGCCTCCCCCAGGCCTAATTCCGTTAAGTAACCAGCGGCCATCAACGTATTGTAGAGCGATGAGACCGTGGACTTATTCAGGTGAAGCTGGTGAGAAATTTCAATTCGCGAGGTGGGATGGTTGTTAAAAATCTGTTGCAGCACAAACTTCAGGTTCTGATCGTGTAACTGATTTCGATTCATACTTTGACGAACCATCCAATCTCCTCCTTATAGGTGACTAACTTTAGTTGCTCAACACGTCTTGAAAAGTCCCAACTAACTCGTGGTCGATAATTCCTTGACTTAATCAAGCTTTGTAACCGGTAACAAAATTAGTCCCATGGTTTAGTGAACCAACTAACCTAAGTATTACTCACGCCTTGTGAAAATACAACCGTTTTTCGATAATTATTTCAATTAAACGTCTATTTAACCCTGCTATTTAGTTAGCGATTAAAAGAAACCACCCTGCAAAGATAGCAGCGTGGCCTCCCCTAACGATTCATTTTTGATTCAGCTACGCCTCGGTCAAAGACTGAATATCCGCAATCAATGAGGTCACCCGACTCCTGATCTCATCTCGTGATTGACGGAAGGTCGTCATGACCTGCTCCGGTGTCCCCGTGGCTTGCGCCGGATCGGTCAACGGCCAATGCAGCCGGGTGACGCTTGGCGGTGTGACCGGACACTTATCACGCGCATCGCCACAGAGGGTGACCACGATATCACTGGCATTGAGGTAAGCGACATCAATCAGCTTAGATATCTGCTGGGAAATATCGATACCGACTTCTTCCATGACCTGAACGGCTAATGGATTTAGCCCATGCCGCTCAACACCGGCACTAGCAATCGTCCAGTCTTGTGGGGCTAATTCACGAGCAAACCCTTCTGCCATCTGGCTGCGGCACGAGTTACCGGTACATAGGAAATAAAGTTGCGTCATTTGTCTAACCTCCAAAGTAAAGTGACCGTGAAGCATTAACTTCTAGGGTAACGATTGGGTGGTGCTGGCTTTCATTCATTATAACGATATTCATTACAAAATACCGCTGCTAATGCCCGTTTTCTCGAAAAAATTGCATCAACAACAAATTCATAAGTGATATTCCAATATTAACCATACAATAGCGGATTTACCGTTTGAACAAAATAAGTCTCGCGATTCCTCTTCGACAAGGATATCATGAGACTACTAGCTTAACAACTACGATATTTAACAGCCGTTGCTAAAACTATCCGGGGAGTGAATCATATGGAAAACTATCGATCGACCTGTATCAAATGTGGCAAGCCAATTCCATTAGGCGCCAATTTTTGCCAGCATTGTAGCGCTGCTCAGAGCTTCGAGGGCCGTTCAACCGTAACGATGCCCCTAGAACCTCTAGATTGTCCCTACAATGAAACCATCCGACCGAATCTCATCTCATCGACTGGCCTCTTTTTTAAGAACCTGACAAACACTTCCAAACGCCTCGGTCGTGCAGATTACTGGTGGAGTATGGTTGGCATCGGTCTAATCAGCCTGTTTATCGGCATCTTTGGCCTCTTCACGCTGGGGCAACGCGCCACCTGGATTCAGCTCACCCACGACTCGGTGGCAACCTGGCTCGTCTTAATCCCCCCGATTCTGCTAACGATTACGCTAGTCTGGGGCCTGATTACGGCTGAAATTCGCCGCCTGCATGATTCAGGTCATAGTGGCAAGATTTGGCTACTCAATCTACTAGTACCATTTGGCGTGATCTTACTGACGATTATCTTGTGTGAGCCATCCAAGCAACGGGAAAATCCGTATGCGTCCTAAAAACGATCATTGTCCACCGTTGTCGTTGACTGACTGGCTAACCGAAGTTTTCCGAGCACTACCCCCAAGGTAAACCCTACCAGCGTTGGAACCAACCAGCCAAGACCTAGACTGGCAAAGGGAATGACCTGATGATAAAACGTGAGAACCGTATGCACTGGTCCCAATTGTGTCACAACCTGTGGCGCACTATTTAGCATATCCAAGACCGCTGGGACTGCGGTAAAGGCAATCGTCATTTTATACACGATGCCAGCATATGGTCGTTTGGCAACGGTCAAGGCGGCTAAAATCAGGGCCAGAGAAAGTGGATAAAGGAGCATCAAGACGGGTAAGGACCAGGCAATGATGGTGTCCAGACCAGCATTGGCGACTAGGAAGGAAACGAACGTGGTCACCCGCAACCAAGCCAGATAGCTGACCTTCGGAAATAATTTGTGGAAATCCTGGGCAAATGAGGTCACCAATCCGAGCGCCGTGGTAAAGACGCCCAGCGTTACCAGAACACCTAAGAAGAGGGTCCCAAAGTTGCTGAAGTAGTGCCCCACGATGGCTGATAGGGCCACGGCCCCGTTGTCCGACAACTTCATCTGACTCAGGCTAAAGGCACCAAGTAAAACTAAACCAAAATAGATCAGAATCTCTAACCCAATACTAAGGGTCCCCGCCTGCGCCGTCAGTTTAGTCAACTCTCGGTCATGATAGCCAAGTCCCCGGACGGCATGCACGAAAGTTACGCTCAAGGCGAGCAAGGCAACCGCGTCAACGGTGTTGTACCCTTCGAGGAACCCACTGATAGTCGCATTCGTTTGATAAGCCGTGGTCGCCGCATGGTTCAGACTCCCCATCGGGTTGAAGAACGCCACCACGAAGATGATTGCTAGCATGACGAGAAAAGCGGCGTTGAGGTACTTGCCAACAATCTTGACCAAATTGTTTTGATGTGTGGCCAGCACGTAGGCCGCACCGAAAAATAGCCCCGTAAAAAGTAACATCCCCACGGTCGAAAAACGTTGGGGCAAGAACGGTTGTACGGCCATCTCGTAGGCCGTAGTGGCGGTCCGTGGCGTGCCAAAGAACGGTCCGATCGTCAGGTGAACGAGAATCAGGAAGAGGGCCGCATAGCGCCGGCCAACTGGCTTAGCCAGATCAAACAGGCCATCACTCTTGGTGGTCACCACTGCTAAGATCGCCAATAATGGAAATAGCGACCCCGAAATTGCAAACCCCAGCGCCGCTAAAAACCAGTGACTGCCAGCTAGTTGCCCCAGATGAACAGGGAAAATCAAATTGCCAGAACCAAAGAACATCCCAAAAATCAACGAACTTACCACAAGTAATTGTCCCAAATTCCGGTGCGACTTACCGGTTACTGTTTTGTTCATTTTGATTCCTCCACAACTTTTTTTGATACTCCCATAACGTCAAAAAGAGCCCCTTCCCACTACGGGAAAAGGGCTCTACAAGTAGAACGGTACCACCTTTTTGTGGCGTCAACACGTCACACTCATCACGGACTAACATCCGTTAGCCGAATAACGGTGGCCACCGCGATAACCTACATATCAGTCTCGAACTCGGAAATGATTTTCACACCCGCTAGATGGTCACTTTCCACTAACCGTGACTCACTAAGCATCGCGACGGGTGCTACTTTTTTCCTCAACGTTTTAAAAGTATTGTCATGATTATAGACACTGATTGGTGAAAAATCAATGGGCAATTTAATTATTTTCTCATTATCGATACTCGGTGATTTTTGCCCTTAACCGATAGCTGCCTTGATCTGTAATTGGAAATATCGGCGATTTTTCGATCAACGGCTGATCCAGTCGTAATAATAATTCAAAAATAGCCGTTTTTCGAATAAATAGCTGTCTAAACACCATCAATAATGCAAAAATAGCCGAATTTTGGATTAAGCGGGCACAAAGACCATCCATTTATCCAAAATTCGACTATTTTTCAATAAACAAGTTAGCAATATCGCCACTAATCCAAAATTAACAGAATTTCGGCTTAGTCTTTCGCTTCATGCGCTTTTCGCCACTTCTTCACGTAATCCAAACGCTTCTTGAATAAGTCCTCGCGCCCTTGGTCCGTGGGCTGATAATATTCGTGACCCACCAGCGAATCCGGCAACGTCTGCATGGTTGTCAGCTTATCCTTGGTGTCGTGCGCATACTGATAGTCTTTGCCATAATCCAAATCCTTCATCAACTTGGTTGGCGCGTTGCGAATCTGTAGTGGCACCGGCTCGTCACGGGTCTCTTTAACGTCCTTCTTCGCGGCTAAGCGCGCCTTGTAAATGGCATTGGATTTCGGCGCCAGTGCCAAGTAGGTCACGGCCTCCGTCAAATGGACGTCACATTCCGGCATCCCCAGAAACTGGCAGGCCTGAAAGACATTCACAGCCACATTGAGCGCATTGGTATCGGCTAGGCCAATATCTTCGCTGGCAAACCGGACCAGTCGCCGCGCGATGTACAACGGGTCTTCGCCACCTTCTAACATGCGCGACAACCAATAAATGGCGGCGTCCGGATCGCTGTTTCGCATCGACTTGTGGAGCGCGGAAATAATGTTGTAGTGTTCCTCACCCGACTTGTCGTAGAGCACGAATTTCTCCGTGATCAGCTGTTTCAAATCGTTCATGTCGACCGTCACTTGGTCGCCCTGTTTATCACCATTGAGCACCGCCATTTCCAGCGTGTTCAAAGCGGTGCGCGCATCCCCATTGGCAAATTCAGCGATGGCACGCAGTTCGTCGGCACCAATTTTAACATTGCCCTTGAATCCCTCTGAACTGGCCAACGCATTGGTCAACAGCTGTTCGATGTCGGTCGTCGCCAACGCCTTTAACACGAAGACCTTACACCGGGAGAGTAGCGCTGAATTAATTTCAAACGACGGGTTTTCAGTGGTCGCCCCGATCAAGACGATACTGCCCCGTTCAACATAGGGTAGAAACGCATCCTGCTGGGCCTTATTAAAACGGTGAATTTCATCAACGAATACAATCGTCTTCTCGCCAACCGCTAAGTCGTTACCCGCCTGCTTCATAATTTTTTTGATCTGACTGATACTACTGTCGACCGCACTGAACCGGAGAAACTTGGCCTGCGTTTGCCGCGCAATAATCTCAGCCAACGTCGTCTTGCCCACGCCAGGTGGTCCCCAGAAAATCATCGATGAGACCTGGTCATTTTCAATCAGCTCACGGAGAATCTTACCGGACCCCAGCAGGTGCGTCTGCCCGACGAATTCCGCTAACGTTCGTGGCCGCACGCGACTGGCTAGCGGCGTATTTTGTTGGTTTGCAAATAATGATTCTTGCTCCACGAGAGTCACCGTCCTTTTATCTTTAATGATAGGCTTGCGCAACGAAAAAGGCCAACGCTGGTAATCACGTTGACCACTTTTGCCTAGCGACTAGCCCGCTGTAACGCCGCCCGTAACTCATCATCGACAGCGTAAATGTAGAGACCATTCACCCCCCGCGTCAATAAAACATTTAATTCATTTGGTAGGAGTTCATCATCAACGTGCTGTTTAGTCCCATCTGGCATGGTTCGATTCCGTGTGGCGTTGGTGTTCTCACTCGCCGTCGGATCAAAAATGACTTTGCCCTCGCGATACTTGACTGAAGGTCCAATAATCACGCCGCTATAATTCAGGTCAAAACCTTGGATTGTATACGTCGATCCAACTTCACCCAACGTTTGATGTTGCTCGGCCCAAGCCAAATGCTTGGCTTGTCCCTTCTGGTCATCCGCTAGTGGCAACTGCAGATTCCACGGCAATGAGAAATCGCCGACCGTCACCATATCTGTGTGGCCGTCCTTCAGTTTAAACGGCCAATCAAATGTGGCCAGCACTCGTGACAACCCGTGCGATTCATCCTGCGCACGAGCGACGATTGCTTGATACATGAGCTGCGGGTCATCAAAGATTCGCAGATCATATTGTTCATCTTGAGGAATTCTATCCACCACACGCCGGTCAATTAAGCTATGTAGCCAGGTGGTCGTTGCTTCGCTGGCATTCATCCGCAACTGCTGTTTGAATTTGATTAGATTGCCACGCTGAGCGGCTTTGGTCTCCAATTTCTGAATCTCACTGGCCGTTAAGTAGCCTTCCGTCTTCAGCATCTGTTTCGCGTCAAATACCGCTACCGTCAATTTGGCCCGAGTCATGATGTCCTGTAACTGATTCTGGCCGCGGTAAGACTGCTTCCCTTGCGTCCACAACAGATGAGCCTCATCGACTAACACGACGTCGACCGGATCATCCGGGTCATGATGATTGATAAACGTCGTAGGCTTGCTGACGTTAGCGACTTTCATCCCCAATTTCTCGGCAATATTCTGATACACCTTGACCTGTTCATCATGATTGACCAATAAGTAAATGTTTGCCGTCTTAAAATCGGTATAGTTTAAGTCTTCCCCCAGTTGCCACAACTGATAGAATAACGTACTCAATAAGACCGTTTTCCCGGAGCCAGCTTCGCCTTCAACTAGCATCAGTTGCTGCATCTCGTGGGCACGAAAGACCGCTTTGATTCGCCGCAGAATCAGCTCACGGGCATTGTCCTGTTCGCGAGTCAACTCATGAAAGGGTGAGGCTTTGAATAGCGCCGAATCCCGGACTACGGATTCAATTGGAAATAGATCTGCATTAAACTGGTGTAATTTACGCCAAATCGCAGAAAAAATTGTCCCCTTTTCATCAGCGGTGTAGTATTTATTCTGCTGATTTTCGCGCCGGTTATTCAGCCTCTTGACACTCTCTACACCGGACATATAAAGCATCATGCTATTCTCGATGTCTAGTGTCAGCGATTTATTAAAGTGCGGATGGCCAATTACCAATAACTGTGAATCCTGACTATCTGCCAAGTATTGCCAATCCTGACGGTCATGAATATCATCGTCTAAATGTTGGCGAGTTCGTTGCTCAATATCGTTGGTCTCACCAACATAAACCTGATAGGACTGCGGTTTCTCCTGATCATAAACAATATAGACCGTTGGATACTCTAATAGGAGCTCAACGTGCTGCCCGCTGACCTTTTCCTTGATGTCAGCCAGTCCTTGGCGACTAAAACCGACCTCCGTAATCACTGGCTTCGGTAATTTCGGCATCTAGTTTCCCTCCTCATTCTGGTCAAATTTCCAATGGCGTTGCAAGTTGATCTCATGCTTCGCCTGAACCAACTCGTTAGGGGTCACTCCTAGCTGATCACACATATAGTAGAGGTACGTTAACGCATCCGCCATCTCAAGTTTTAAATCGGCGGTCTGCTGGTCAGAAATAGTCGTTTGACCATCCTGCCAAAGAAAGATTTCATTAACTTCTGCCACTTCAACCGATAACGCCCGTGCTAAGGCCGGCAACGTGTGGTATTTACGCCACCCCCGTTGATCACGAGAATCACGTAGTTCCTGTATCACTTGTGCATAGTCCAAATCAGCCATCTGTCGACCCCTCCTGACGTTCTGTTGGGATAAATTATACCATTTTGCAAGATCTGGCGGCTGGTAAAGTTTAGCGGTATATTCTCCCAATTATCGCTAAACTTCCAATCACAGCGGGGACTAGCGAACACGTCTAACTGGCTGAGTCACTATGAGGGCAACCAGATTATCCAGTCAGTCGGTCTGTTTTTCCCTATGATTTTGATGATAAGTCCCGTACTATGAAGGTACCCGCACCATCATGCTAACTAATACCGCTACTTGCCGCTTCTGAATGCAAGCCAACCTGTTTTGGAGGAACCCACCTTGCAAAAGAAAATTCATCTCTTACTGACTAACATTATTGCCATTTTGAGCTGTCTGTTCATCTTACAGATACCATCAGCCGTCCATGCTACCGTCCAGCCCTCACAATTGAATCATCGTCAAGGTCTGCTGCTAGATCTCGGTCGGCATCCCCTGTCTGAACCCAGTCTCGAACGACTCATCGATGCTGCCGCAACCGCTAAGTTGGACTATGTCGTTTTGCACCTCAGCGACAATGAACATCTTAGCTTTCAATCCACCTACCTTGGTAATCAGGCCTCGGCTACCGTTCTCTCACAACGACATTTGAAAAAGTTGGTCACCTTTGCTAATAACAAGGGTGTTCAAGTGATACCAGACGTGGATTTCCCCTCACATGCTGGTGCCATTTTAAGGCAGTTAAAACACAAGCATCCTAAGACTTATCGCACCGTTAAGCTCGACAAGCAGACACTCGACTATACTAAGAAGAAATCCATCACGGTCGTCAAGAAAATTTACCGGGAGTTAGATGCGACCTTCAACCACCAGCCATACCACGATTTCATCTTAGGCGCAGATGAAGTCCCTGGTGACGGGGCCGCTCATAAATCGCTGACAACTTTCATCAACCAGATTAATCGTGATCAAAACAAGCACGGGTTTACCACGACCATTTGGAATGACTCCCTTTACAAACGGGAACTGCCCAAACTGGCTGCCAATATTGTCATCAACTACTGGTCACAATCCGGCAATCACTCGGAAAGTCGGCAGCTCACATCGCGCAAAGCCCAACGTGTCTCAGTACCTGACCTACTAGCTGCTAACCGTAAAATCGTGAACGCCAACAGCTATGCGACTTACTACCAACTCAAGTACATTGACAACGCCAACGATGACCGCTACTTTTTAGACTATCTGCGTGACCAATACCGACCAAACTTGTTCAATGAAATCGACACGACCGGTCAAAACCAAAATCGAACGTTGGAACCTGACATCACCACTACCGGTACGCTGGTTAGTTTATGGGGGCACGACTCAAAAGACGTAACAACCCAGACAATCGTAGACTTTGTTCGGCAACTCGATGTTCCTAAGTAACCTAGATGGGGACCAGTTAAAATAAAAACGCTGTTTCCTTTAATTTTCTCCTTGTACTATAATACTGATATCTGACACATCTATTAGGGGAGGAAACAACTTTGTCAAAAATTCACATTAAAGGTATCGTCAGTTTACTGGCAGTCGCTGCAATTGGCATGGCCGCATTACCAGTAACTGCTAATGCTTCGAGCTCATATTATAATATGGGGCGAGCGCAATATGTTCGTACCAAGAAGGCAATGTACGTTGGCATTTACCAAAAGAAGGGGAATACCTACAAGCCGCTCCTGAAGAAAAAGGGGTCCCTCTTACGCGTGTCGAGCACCACTCAGAAATCCAGCAATAGTCCCGTTCTGGCCGCATTTACATCCGGTGCCGTCCACTATAACCGGCTCAATCAGTTGAAGTTTAACGACACCCCCACCGTTCCCCTAACGAAAGCCAATTTTCAGAAGGTTGCGTTAAAAGCACCCATCCGGGGAACCGTCCTCCGTGCCGGATCAGGCTTCAAGGAAGACAGCAACGGTAATTTCGGTAACGCCTCTGCCTTCTACCTGACCCTCGACAACTACCTGCAATATTACAGCAAGTCCGCCATGGTTAAGTACGACGCTGCTGGTACCATGATCATTGACGGCGGTCACCGCATGGATAACTACAAGCCTACCGCTTCAGCTAAGATGACGAAGACTACCGTTAAAGGCAACACGACCACGGTTCAATACCGGACACCGATTAAAGGCGTTCCCGGCAAAAAGCTTGGTGCTCATAAGTACCAAATCAAGATCACTTATCTCAACACGATAGGCCATAAGTCATTTGGTGAAAGTTATGGTAGCAATTGGGGAAATTATACGATCAATGGTCGGCCCTACTTCTCAGGCATCGTCAACGATTATTAGCAACAAGAA
Organism: Levilactobacillus enshiensis; assembly: GCF_007115095.1. Taxonomy (GTDB): domain Bacteria; phylum Bacillota; class Bacilli; order Lactobacillales; family Lactobacillaceae; genus Levilactobacillus; species Levilactobacillus enshiensis. Next base: position 92,976 of record NZ_SULH01000005.1, read on the forward strand.
AGGAGCCACGGCAATCGCTGTAGCTCCTTTCTTATCCCAATTATAATTTTCTACCCGCAGCTACCGGGTAATGGTCTTACTGTAAATCAACGATTCCCGATCTGGAAACGCGTAGCTGACGGGGAGTTGTTGCCGGTCGATTCGCTGAAAGCCATTCTTTTCGTAAAAGTAATGGGATCGCGTCTCAGCTTCGGGGGTATCCAAGACCAGTTGGGTCAATTGCGTTTCCGTTTGCACGTACGCCGCTAACGTCTGCCACAGATGTTGGCCCAGCCGTTGCGGTCGGCCGCGATACGTCGGATAGGTGAAGAACTTTTTCAGGACCCCCACCTTCTCATTACATTTCAGTAGGCCGATCGACCCAACCACCTGGCCTTGGTCCCGCGCCACCCAAAAATCGCCGCCGTTTTTCTGGTAATATTGGCTAATTTCAAACACATCTGCTTGTTCACGCATCTTAATCCCCAGATGCGCCTCTGTGTTCTGGCAATACATAATCAAATCCACCAATTCAGCCACCGTTTGCGGCGAATATGAATAACGTTCAATCTGCAATCTTTACAGCTCCTTTTCGTTGGTCTAAGCTTAGCATGACTAAATACATTTGAAAAATTAATGTTTCTGCTCATATCCATCAAAATAATTAATGGAGGCTTTGCCATGGACATTCGCCAGCTAACCACCTTTCGCACCATTGCTGATACCCTGAGTTTTACCCAAGCTGCCCAACTGCTGGGCTACACCCAATCTGCTGTTTCCAGTCAAATCAAACATCTTGAGGCCGAACTCAAAGCGCCCGTCTTCGCCTATGAGCATCGCCAACTTTCGCTAACGACCACCGGTAAGCGACTCTTACCGCTGACAGAGCATCTACTCAGCGACTATCACGCGATTCAAGCCTTGTCGACCAACGATACCATGACCGGCACGCTACGAATCGCCGCACCAGAATCCCTGACCATTTATCGGTTACCCCCGATTTTGGCCGCGTTTCGACAGGCCTACCCCGCTGTTCAACTGCAAATTACCAACGCGACCTGCCAGTACAATCGGCAGCAATTGCTGGCGGGTGAGGCCGACATTGCATTCATGTTGTGGCCCGCGCTCACGGCAACTGACTTCATCGACCATGACCTGGGCAGCGTTCCCATGACCTGTGTCGTTAGCCCCCGATCCGCTACTAGTCTCACTGGTCAAACTGTCGCCAACACATTGCCCTTTATCATCAATGAGCCCGACTGCAGCTACCGCAATCAGTTTGAGCGTGCCCTCTGGCATACCCATCACCAACGGCCGCAACTGATGGAGCTGTGGAGCATTGCAGCCATCAAGCAAATGGTCACCAGCGGCGTCGGCTTCTCCTATCTCCCAACGATGACCGTCGCTGCCGAGTTGAACCAGCACCGCCTTAAAGCCATTGCGACTACTATCCCTAACGAAATTCACACGCACGTTTTGACTCGCAAAAGTTCGGCGACCCAGCCACTGATTCAGGCTTTTTTAGAGTTGGTTCACCAGCACTTTGGAGAAGTATCATCTGTGACGAATTCTTCCCAAGCAAAATGATACTTAATTTCTGGTGAATCTATAAATTTCAATTCACGCAATCACCCTGTTCAAATTCAACCGTATACTAAAGAGAATCTAGTCGCTACCTAAAAGGATAGTGTCTAGATTCTCTTTCATTTCTAATTCAAATAGTCACTTTGGCATAAACTTATCAACCACGCTATGTGTCCAAAACTAACTACATAAATACCAATATTGCTCTCCCATGAAACTTATTTATCTGGGATTTCCATTTCTAATAGTGCACTACTATAAGATTTTCCGTGACGGTCAATGTTTAGTGAATGTGTCACACCACCACCAAGCGCATTCTCAATCACAAAGTTCAATGCTGGCACTTTAAAGAACTCATAACGCGTTACCTTAATTGGTCCCAAGGGTGCAAACCACTTTGCAACAGCCTCGTCAGTCACGTACTTCTTGATTAAGGAAAAGTCTGCTTCTTTATACGGAATAAGAGAAATAGTTGATGTATTTCCTTTATCTCCAGTCCGTGAGTGTGCAATATCATATAGTTTCATGATTACTTAACCTCCTCAGAGTCAACGTGTGTCCTAATATCATTTTCTGGAACCGTAATTGAAGCAATTGCAACAATCTTTTGCGTAATGGTTCGAACGCCACCCCCAGCAGATGGGCCATTAGTATACAGTGACTTCACTTCACGAACTACTTCCTTGGCCGCTTCTAAACTACTTGTTCTAGTTGCGATTCGTGCACGAATTTCACTGACATGTTCTGGTACTGGTAAAACACCATGGTAAAGACTATCAGCACCGATATAGTCTTCTTTAAATGCATCTACCGGAACTTTTAATAATTGTAGTCGCTTGCGAACAATTTCAGTAGCCAACTTTGCCTTATTGAAGGCATTGTGACCACCATAGTTAATCCCGCCTTCGGTAATATAACCATCCTCATAGCCAACGCTAACCTTTAGCTCGCCTGTTTTGGCTCTCCCAGTTGCACCTATCACATGAATGCCTTCACCATCCTTGGCCGGTTCAACCTGAACGTTTGAAAAGTCGGCGATAACATCTGGTGTGTAATACTTCGTTGGATCTTGAATCTCGTAGATTAACTGTTCCTTAACCGTATCTGTGCTAAGTAGACCGCCCGTATCGGGTAGTTTATGTAACGTAATATCTCCCGTATCAGTAACATCGGCAAACGGAAAACCTAGTTCCCAGAGTTTATCGACATCCTTATAACCAGGATCGGCAAAGTAACCACCAGAAACTTGCCCAGCACATTCCAACAAGTGCCCCAGTAACGTTCCCTTACCTAACTTATCATAATCTGTGAAGTTCCAACCGAACTCATGAATTAAGGGGGCCATGAACAGTGAAGGGTCGGCCACACGTCCCGTAACAACAATGTCAGCGCCTTGGTCCAAAGCGGTAACAATCGCTTTAGCACCTAAATAAGCATTCGCAGAGATAATCTTACGGTTAAGTGATGACAGCGGTTGATGATCTTCCATCATTTCATTAGCACCATAATTACTTGTAAGAGTTGTAATATCATCGCCTGAAACAGTGGCAATCTTCAAGTTATGAACACCGTACTCAGCAGCCATCTCTACGATTTTCTTAGTAGCTGCTTTAGGATTAGCTGCCCCCATATTGGTAATCACCTTAGTGGGATGTGCCTTAATAGCCGGCAGAATCTTCTTAAACCGATATTCCAACAAGTCATTGTAGCCAGCATTGGGATCAGCTAATTTTTGATTTTGAGCAATAGCAATCGTTCTTTCAGCCAAACATTCAAAACAAATATAATCTAAATTTCCACGATTGATTAAGTCAATAGCAGGTTCAATTCTGTCATCAGCATAACCAGCACCTGAACCAATACGAATCTTCTTCATTGTTGTGGCCTCCTATTCAGTTTCTGGCGTAAGTATAAGACCTGAATTAAGCTGATATCAAGACAGTCCATTCTCCCAAAAATGAAAATTAAATTGAAAATGAACGAATTTACTTGTGAATATTATCTCAATCAGGTATGCACGCGTTTTACTTATTACTTAAATTCATATATTATTAGAATTATAGATATATGTGGAGGTGGTTTGATGAACATCACACAGCTCACTTATTTTGTCGAGGTCGTTGCATCTGACTTTAATATTAGTGTGGCCGCAGAAAAAATTCATGTCTCCCAGTCAACCATGAGCAAGTCGATTCTCACTTTCGAAGAGGAGGAAAATGTTAATCTATTCGTTCGGCATGGAAAAAAATTAGTTAGTTTAACTGAACCTGGTCGCAAATTTTATCGGGATGCTAAACGAGTTATCCGTGACTACGATAATATGCTAACTAACGTTCACCACCAAACAAATTGGGTGGGGAAAGTAAAGGTCGGTATTGCGCCAGCTGTGTTAGTCGCCTACTTTTCAAATATTTTACCGCAGTTTAGATTGGCCCACCCTGACATCAAAATTATTGTCTCAGACGTTGGTGGCGAGAAATTACAGCAAGACTTGCTCCTAGAAAAAATTGATTTAGCTTATCCCGTCGCACCAATCAAATATGATTCTTTAGATCAAAAAAGTCTAATTCTTGATTGTGGCGCCGTTGTTTTTAATCCCAAATTAGTTAATGTTCCTGACTCCTTAACCATTTCAGAACTGCTCAAGTTCAAGCTCGTGCTTCTCAATCAGTCTTTCACTATTCGTGATCAACTTGATTTGCTACTAAGCTATGAGAAGACAACGCCTGATATTTTAATGGAATCCTCTTCCGAAAGTTTTCTTCTCAATGCTTGCCGTACCTCTCCACTAGTCACCGTTCTCCCTCGAAGTATCCTGCGTGGCTATCAAACGGATGATTTAAGGGTGATTCCTCTCAACCAACTAAGCTGGGAGTTACTATCAACGACCTTAAAGAAAAATGAAGACCCATTAATCGCTAAAGTCCGCGACTACTTTGATACAGCAATTGCTAAAATGGGGTGATATACTTTTTAGCAATAACGCTTATGAACAAACGTAATATGTAACCGCTTTATAAATGGCTCTATGCTGGTATCTATCTCCATAATGTAATTTTTTCTGATTTGTTTTACAGATTGACCATATTTTCACATGTTGTCTACAGCCGTTTCACCAGTTATTATGCAGTCAGAAGAACGTCACTGCATTTACTGTTAATAATTGGGAGATGACAAATTATGCGTAAAATACACTATGGTTGGTGGATTTTCATCAGTACCTGTGTGATTTCGTTGGTCGGATTCGGGATGGTTGTCGATACGATTGGTTTATTTTTTGAACCGGTTAGTGCTTCATTTCACATTAGTCGAGCCGGAGTGTCACTCATGGTCACATTTCAAAATATTGCCTGCGCGATCACCCTGCTGTTCGCCGGGAAAATCATGGAGAAGATAAATATTCGGTTACTACTGACGACCTGTTTTACCATTATCGGCTTAGGCTTTATTAGTTTAGCTTTCGCAAAAAGTGTCGTTCAATTCTACATTGTCTGGACCATCATTGGCATCATGCAACCTTTCGCTCTGACTCTCTCCATCCCCGTGCTCTTGGGAAATTGGTTTCACAAATACCTTGGAACCGTTATGGGGATTGCACTAGGTCTGTCTGCTATAGGTGGTACGCTGTTTAATCCTATCGTAAGTGCCACGATTACCAACTTAGGTTGGCGCTCCGGCTGGATTCTTGAAGGCCTGATTACATTGATTGCTATTTTGCCATTCACTATCTTCGTCGTTCGCTACAAGCCAACGGGAACAACCAAGCCCGTCGGCTACGAGAGTACCGATAAAGAAAGTAATGAAACAAGTTCTTGGCAAGGACTGTCCTTCAAGCAAGCTCTACATACGCCCATGTTTTACCTTATCACGTTCGCTATGATTGCTTTACAATGGGTCGCTGGCCTGGTTCAGCACGTTTCTCCATACGTTGTCAGTATCAACATGCCACTAAACATTGGTGCCACCGTTGTTTCCGGAATCATGCTGGGGGCTGCGGCCGGTAAAGTTAGTATCGGATGGTTCCTAGACCACTTTAACAATCAAATGGTCATCATTCTCTACTCTATTTTCGGAATTGCAGGTTGGCTAAGCTTAATGATCTTCCGTGCACCCGGTATGCTAATTGGAGCAGGATTTATTCTTGGTTTAGGCCAAGGCATCATGTTGGTTTCCTTGCCCTACTTTATTCGCAAACAATTCGGACCAAAAGACTACAACAATATTCTTTCAATCATTTCAATGTTTGGTAATTTTGCTACCGCCATTGCCGTTTCCGTTGATGGTAAGATTTTCGACATAACAGGTTCCTACAATTTACCACTCATGACTAACGGTGTGCTCTACGTCTTAGGTGGTGGTGCCGTTGTTCTTTCAATCGTTCTCTCTTATAGGGCGATTGCCGCAAGAAACAAGCTTAAAGAAGCATAATCTTTTAGGAGGTAAGTCTCTATGAAACTCAATCAAATCAAAATCATTGGTAATATTGGTTCAGGTACGATGGGTCATGCGACTGCTTTACAGTTTGCCATTCATGGCTATCGCGTCAATCTATTAGATACTGATGATGCCGTCTTAGCTAAGGGTATGGCCGCCATCAAACATGATTTAGAAACGTTTAAAGCCGCTGAAATGCTCAATGAAGACCCCGCTACTATCCTTGGCCGAATTCATCCAACAACTGACTATCAAATCGCTTTAGGTGATGCCCAATTTGTCATTGAATCCATCGTTGAAAAGCTAGCCGTCAAGCAGCAGGTGTGGCAGAAAGCAGAAAGCGTCGTTGCTCCCGATACTATTCTAGCTACAAATACTTCTGGATTGAGTCCAACGGCCATTCAAAGTGTTCTCAAGCATCCTGAACGCTTCGTCGTTGCTCACTTCTGGAATCCAGCACAACTGATGCCGTTGGTCGAAGTTGTCCCTGGTAAGGATACGTTAAGTGATATCGTCGACTTAACCGTCCAATTAATGAATCACGTAGGTAAACACGCTGTTGGGTTGAAGAAAGAGTCCTTAGGATTTGTGGGCAATCGTATTCAGCTAGCTGTTCTACGAGAAGCCCTTCACATCGTAGACGAAGGTATCGCTAGTCCTGAAGCAGTTGATGACATTGTCAAATACAGTCTTGGTCGCCGCTGGAATTTAGTTGGTCCCATCGCAAGCGCTGACCTCGGTGGACTTGATGTCTTCAAAAATATTAGTTCCTACCTCTACGCAGACCTTGGCAATGATACTGGTACTGATTCTGCTCTAGCCAAAAAAGTAGCAGCTAATGAACTTGGTTACAAAACTGGAAAAGGTTTCTACGATTGGCAGGGAACAGTTGGGGCCGATATGGTCGCTCAACGAGACAAAGACTTGCTTAAACAATTAAAAGACGATCAAAACTAATCAATTACACATCTTTAACCGCATTAAAAAAACTGGTAAACCGGCCTTCCGCCTGCTTGCCAGTTTTTTATCATAAAGAACATCATATCCATTACGCATACCAAGAAAGGACCGGCGACAAAAGTCACAGGTCCTACTTGTGCACCACCAATCAGCCATGGTCAACACCATGCGCCAAAAGCAACGCTTCAATTCCACTAAACTTCAATGCGCCCCCCGAGGGCTCTTTATTCAAATTCATAAGATACCAATAGTGACTGTATCCCTTGCTGTATAAGGGATTATCACACCATCAACTAACTTCATTATAGTTACGTGTCACCAAATTGTCACCACGGTGTCACCAGTAAACACGGCAAGGGCGATGGAACTGTTAGCTTAATGGCTAGCAGTTTTTATTTTGCTCTCACATCCGTTATGGTTCCAAGCCATGACGAACCGTGTACCGTAGAATAGCACCGAACTCAATCACTCCGACTGACCGAATAAGTACCGTTATCGTTCAAAACGATAGCGAAACAGGTTACTTGAAATCACCTGTTCACCGACACTGAACGTAATTTTCCGCTAAGTTGCTTCCTAGTCAATCTAGTTGACCTCGAATGCTCTAAGTTCTTCGGATGTACTTAGCCAAGTGAACATAATTCACCACCCTATTGTTCTAGCAAACAAATTAGAAAACGCCGACCTTGTACCCATCTCAACCACACCGCAATAAGCAGGCTAGTTGAGCATCCCCTGACTGAGGACTACGTGAACTGTCTTAACCTACTAACCAATCTCGTATTTCGGGTTCACTTCTAGCTATCAATTACCCGTTAACCACACACATTAGAACTTCTTACACAATACGGTGTAAAGTACGCTATCACCTTTTAGTCCAATCTGGCTCCCCAAAATTGGGGAATGAGGTCTTAGCAGCATGTTTAATCCATCCACAGAGGGAGTATGCAATTATTCTGCACGAGTGTGGAAAGGATACTCATTTTTTGAGCCCCCTTCCAAAAGAGGCCCTATCCGGTACCGTTAAGGATGCACATTGCCACTTATGACAAACAAAAAAGGGCGGCAAGTCACCCCCCACATTCATACCTTCAAATAAATATACCCCACATTCACGCTAGACTTCCCTTGTGGGAGTGGTGATTAGTCATTTACCGAAGACAAGTCAGAAACATGATCTATCCCGTACAATACCGTCGTGAATCGCTACTCTATTGGTGGTAGTCCCCACTATTCCCTTATTATCCCATGTCCGTAACTGTAGTTACGCTTGTGTCTCGTAGTTGGAACTACACACCGCTATTCAATCCCGAATAAATGTCAGCATTTGCAAGCATTCAGACTAACATTTACTATGCATGAACAACCATAAATCTATTTACACTTGCCGACTAGCAACGGATCACAATTACCCCATCGTCAGACACCTCGAAGCTGTCTTCTGTAATGGTCTCGTTGGTTCCCATATCATTAGTTGAATCGCTCCTAACCTTAACTACAGCGTCATTATCGAACCGTGAGAGGTACGCTATCATCTCACCAACTGTAAAGGATTCGTCCATGCTATCCCGCCTTTCTAACTAGCGTTTTATGTCTCAATTAAACAACTAGTCCACGTCCACTGCATCCCCTGAATAGGTGCAACTTTGGGTGCATCCCTAAATTAGAAGGTTGCACCCTTTTTCGTGTACTCTGAATGACTTCTTCAAGCCCTCACTTGTCAGCAATTGTCAGCATTATACAGCATGCTTAGGCTAGTAATTGCTGGTCTCTTATCCTTACTAGAATCCCATGCAGGTTGCACCTTTTTACCCGGATTCACCTTAACAATTCCTAGGGTGCAACTCATATCATAAGGCCAATATTTACCACCAAATGATCCCAACATCTCCCAACAATCCAGTTAAGGTTTGCAAGGGGGTAACGACTGGGTTTTGCAAGGGTGTGTGGCCCCGTCTCTGTCTGTTTGACCGTATCGGGGATGATTGCTTAGTCCAATAGAAAAGGCCCTGACAACTAACGTCAAGACCACTAATCAAGCTACTATCGAATGCAACACCGATGTCGTATTCCAAATGGGAGGACGCCCTCTCATTTAAGATCATGCTATCAAAACGGACGACGTCGTCCGATTCCAAATTGCCTACCATCATCAAATTCTGATACGTATCACGTTTTCACTAGACCACTTAAAACGTGGTACGTGCCATCATTCATATATGTTGCGACGTTGTAACATTTGGGAAAAGGTGCGATGTCGCACTATTTGGGGACGTACCCAATTATGAACTCAGCCCTATTCTTCAAATTTCGCGACGTTACGAATTATCACAGAGAATACTATCCCTAAATCGTCGACGTCGACGAATTTACACTCCCGAACAGTCATCTCATCAGGCTTCTTAGTTTCACCCGAATCAAGTTGTTGGGGGTTGTCGCGCTCTTCAGGCGGCATTGTCGCAATTTCATACAAAACATTCATGCCTAAATACGACGACGTCGTCGTATTTGAAAATTCATTAGCGATTTTAATAAATCTCTGTGCTTGTCTAGGCTTTATATCAATAGACTCCAACCACTTACCAAACTCTCCATGAACCAAATCATTCTCTTTCACCCACTTCAAACGCCGACCAATTTCAAAAATTGCCTGGCCGCCATATTTGCGCTCAAGCGCAATTGCTACCAAATTTCGTCCCGGGACAAAATTCAATTTATATATAAATCCATTTTCGAGGTCGAATTTAAAGGTTTAGTTGAAGCCTCATTCAACCACAAATATCAGAACAATCTATTGCTTTTCTGTATCTCCACTAACCTACTTATCTTGTTTAGAAAGCTCTAACTTCCGTTCAATCTCTTTTGAGTCTTCATCTGCCTTATAAAGTTTTTTGCTTAGATTATCATAGGATTTAACCATATCAGCGTTGAAATATGTTTGATATTGATTCCAAATATTTATCAAACTACCCTTATTTTCTCTATTATGGCCATCAAACATTTGTACCGCCTCATCAAATAACCTATGTGGTTCTTTACCATAATTTCGAGCCGGTAATGAAATTATACTCTCATCATGCATAACACTTTTTATAGATCCGTATTCATCACGTGAAGTACGAAAGAAAATATCAATTTTGCTCACTACCTGATTTTTTTCAAGACTAGGTGCAATCAGTATAGATTCGTCTTCTATCCCCTGTATAGAAAGAATATTTTGGGGTTTATCCTCTCCCTTAACGTAAATACAAAACAAAATGTCCAAAGCGGGATTCTGTGAAATATTTCTCAGTTTATAAAAGAACCCCCTATAGTCGTCAATCATAATGGTATTAGAAGAGTGATATACATAGTTACCGGCCTCTATATTATACTGAATCGAAAAATCCAAATGAGGCCTAGCTTGTACAACCGCTTCCTCTTTTGTAAGTTCTCTTTCTTTTATTGATTGCCAATAAACACCACCAATAGCAATTGGAATGCCTAAATAACTACCCCAAAATCCCAACCAGCCATCGTTACTTCCCCCTGGCGTGTTGGATAACCATCCCCACGTCATTAAACGCTGCAAACCAATTGGTAAAAGAATTACGATTATTCCCATTACAACCCAAAATCCCCAGTTAGGGCCACTCGCAGGCCTACTTTCTTTATCTTTTTGTTTTTCACAGTTGTTTACTTTTTTAGCCATTGTGTCTCCTCCAAACCAATTACAAGCATAACAAAGCCCTAACGTCTCCGCTAGGGCCAATCTTCTATTCTGCTTGGTAAATGTGTAAGTCGTCCAGAAAGTAACAGTCAGCGAACTCTAACAACGCCTGTGGCTTGTATAAGTGGGAGTAGCTAGACCCGGACCGACCTAGGGCCATATAGCATTGGGTATCTGAATACCCCTTGAAATACAGCATATCCAATATGTCCTGACTTTCCTGATCGCATTGGCTAATGGCCTGTTTAACCTGCTCAACGACCTGTTCCGCATAGAGATGTTGGACTATTCGACGATCACCGTCATTGTTGCTACCAGACCCCTTAGGCATTCCGTCTAAGCGCTGTGAGCGTAATTCAGTCAATGACTTTGAAGTTATCCGAATCATACGCGGCAACGTCCGAGAGAGAAAACTAGCCACCTTCTGCCGGGTCTTCTGTTCGTTTACTTCTGGAAAGATGTCACTCATACTTACGTTCTTAAAATCAATATCTGTCACCGTTCACAGCCCCCATTAGTCCACCGCATTCGTGGTAAAATAAGTTGTTGAGTTATTTTGGTGAGGGCCGTTGATACGGCCTTTTTTCTTTGGCTTCGACGTCGAAAATTCGTCAGTCACAATTGGGCTGAATTCTCAGCCGAACTATCTGACTCGCTAAAATGGTACCTAAGTTAAATTTAGGGCATTGGCTGCCGAAAATCAGGCTACCAGAACTGAGCCTAATATTCGGACTAGCTGGGGATGAATGAGTATTTCACTTTTATGTTAGAGACCTGAACTTGCAGTTTGACAGTTCAGCCTAATTTGACTGCTCAATTTTGAGCCATCAAACTCAGTCAACTTGATTGACCCACTTTCTCTTTGAACATTCGCGCAAAATCGCGCACATCTTTCTCTTTCGCGCGGAACCCTTTCTCTTTTCTTAGACCCAGTGGTTCAGAGGTCAGTACATCCCTGCCTAGCAGAGAATTACATTAAGGCGATTCTTTGCCTGCTTCATACTGTTTTTCCAATCCTGCCATATAAGCATCATTAGCAGCGGAACCTTCTTCAACACTTAAACCCCGTGGTTCAACAGAACCACCATTGGACTTAGCCTGATTCAAATACTTATCCATCTTGTCTCCAAACAGTGTACTAGGCTGTAAAAATGGATTCATTTCAGTAACGTCTTTCCATTCTCCAGACTTGTACTTGATTACATCCATAAATTCCTGTTCAGTAAATCCTTCACTGAATCTGGTTTCAATTAATTCTTTAGTTTTATCTGTTACATGATAGCTATGACCTGATTGCTTATTTAAGTAATCAATAATGGATTTAATGGTTGTCTCTTCTGCTTGGTGTGAACGAAGTGAACTGGGTTCCTGACTATTATGTGTAGTCTCTGTATAGTCTCTGGTATTGGTTTGCCCATTTTGGGTACCATTCCCTACCCATTCTGGGTATGAACCCTGCCCATTTTGGGTAGTGTCTAATTGAAGTGCATCCAACTTTGAATAATCAATTCGATACCAAACGGTTTTGTCGTACCCAGCTTTATTGAATCGATCAGTAATTAAATAACCGTCGTCTTTCAACTTCTTTATTGTACGAATGATTGTATTCCTACCCCAAAACGGAAACTCATTTTGCCATTCTCGATACTTATGGTAAGTCCAATAATACCCATTGCGGTAGTTCGTTGATCGTTGCAACCAGTAGTGAACTTGGCTTAATATTATTGCCTCGTTCAATCCCAATTTCTTAGCTAGGGATGGATACACAAGCAATGGCGATCCGTCCTCAACCAGCTTCCGTTTACTAGGATTCATCCCCATTGAATCACCCCCTATCTGCTACGGTGAGTGTCCGCATCGAGTATCTGGCCTATTTGGTCATCGACCTGCTGTAGGTTGTCCCTGGTCATGATGCTAAGCCAATTCATGCTGTCGAATAGCCGTTCAGCTTCATAGCCAACGCCCTTCATATCGATTTTCCCTTGTCGGTAGTCACCTACCACATCAGAGAGAACATCCAGCATTTCAACCACTGCAAACTCCATACTTTCTGCTTCAATCACCGTTGCTTTTACATCGTCTAAATCTAAATTCATTGTCTTAGGTCTCCATTTCGTGATAAAATGAAGCCACAAAAGGCCTTATCAGGTCTGCATATTCTGCATTCGTCCACGCTAACTCGCCAAAGTAATAGCGTGGATTTTTTGTGCCTTCATTCATATTTTCTAACCCCAACTGTATTTGTAACAAATTATGAAATGTAGGAAATTTCAACAATTCGTTGACCATCTCGCCATTCAACATCTTCAAACGCGTCACCCTTTTGCAAATAGCCCTCAATGACGTGTATTCCATCGCAAGCCACCATTTTTATAGGTAGGTCAGAATCCATAGTTTGAAGTTCCTGTATTAAGTCTTTCACCGTAGCACTCATACTCGTATGCTCTCGCCTCACTTAATTCCTAGATTAGAAAACAACAACGCCAATCACTGCACCGTCCACTGTTCTAATCTTGGCTGTTTTCTATCTTCTGTAACATTGACTTAGCTTCTAGACGTTGCTCTGGTGTGCTTTTAGGGTTCGCTAGCTTACGAGTAGCCAGTTCCTTTATTACATAAGTATCAGCCATCCACTCACCATCAATCAGCATGAAATGGCTATCCTTGAACTCTGCATATACAGGCCACTGACGCTTAAAGTCGGCCAACGATACAACTAGGCTAGGTTCACTGGAAACTGGTGCTGAACGTTCAATTAGCCCCATTTTCAAGGCCAGACGGGTAGGCTCGCCCAACTCATTCAATACCCCCTTTTCAACCATGATCTGATAAATCTGGGACTTAACGTTGTTCACCTTTTCTGGTGCAATCTGACCACGCTGACTTGCTATGACGAACGCGTCTTCTACTAATTTTGGATAAATGATCTTCATGTCTAAACACCCTTCTTAACTATTCAGCGGAAAACTCCGCTCAATTCAATAACAAATCGTTATGCAATATCTACCGACTAAATCCATCACCCTGCCGTGGTTTTAGATTTGATGTTCCATCATAAATTTGTCGGCTGACACCTTACTGATACGGCTGATATTGCCAACTGTAGTTACTTGTAAGCCCTGATTAATGAACTCTGTAAGCGTCTGTGGTGCTATGTGGAGATACTTAGCCGCTTCTTGCTTAGTCATGTAAGGGCCATACTTCTGACGCTCCCCAGCTTCCTTGAAAGCCACGATAGCCATCTTCTGCATGACGGATCCAATCTGGTTCATTGACTTATCTGACAGCTCAAATGGAATCTCCATTCTGTACACCTCCTAATTAGCCTGTAATGGCTTGCTGTGGCTTTTCTAGCTTAATCTGATAAATAATACCTTGGTTAGCTAACGTGGCCTTAATCTGCTTGTAATCCATGCCTAACTCAATCAATACGCTTGTTTGTGACTTAACCTTACTTAAAGCAGCAGTTTCATCTGCCGTTAGATATTCGGTAATTGAATGATGTTCGGGGATGCCCCGTAGTTTCTTAATCTGGGCGGTGTTCATCCCCAGCGCCTGCTTGTACATGAGACGGTTCAAGTTACTGTACGCGTGACTGTCGTCCTCGAATGCATCACTGTTAGCAATGACATCGTTCAGCCCTTTAGACGACTGTTTACCGAACTTGAAAGCCACACGTCGTGCTATTAATTCTTCCTTCATGGCATAAAACTGCTTAACTAACGCCTTTTTTAGAAAGACAATCGGCCGACTGTTACCAAGCAACGCTATAAGGGTCGTAGCCTGTAGCATATTTAGATGCCATATCTTACGTGGTCGTCCGCCCTTACTTCCCTTAAGAGGTTTCGACGTCTCAGACGTTAAAACCCCAAAGTCCTGTAAGTCCTTTTTATAGGTCTCGATATTGTCATTAATTGCCCGATGGGTCATTCCTGCATATTGGGCGATTACGTCCCCTGTCGTATACAGCTTGGCATTCACACTACCATCGGTGAGAAACACTAGTTCATTCATTTGCAACCTCCTAACTGGCTCTCTTCTGATTGGTCTGTAGCACCTCGCTAAGCACCTTAGACAGCGTCTCACGGTCAGCCGACAAGGTGGACTGTTCTAGCAGCCAACTCTCCAACTGGCGGACGTGATCGTCTAGCTTAGTCAAGGTGGATAACTCGTTCTTAGGAACTTCATTCATGCCAACACCTCCTATTGCTTGTGGTCAGCCATAAACTTATCGGCATCCATCTTATCAATTCGCTTAGTACCGCCAATTATAGACACCTTCAGACCATCATCAATAAATTTCTTAAGTGTATTGTGCGAACCAACATTTAAGTATTCGCGTGCCTGAATCAAATTCATATATCTTGGATATACTTTTTCCATAATGCACCTCCGTAACCTATTCATAACTTTTTAAATTAATACTTTACGGAATTGAGTGTAAAGTATTCATAACTGGTTGTCAAGTATGGTCATTTACCGTACAATGGAGTCAAATTAAGGGAGGGGACCGTAAATGCTAGTATTCCGTCTAAAAGATATTCTGGATAAAAAGCACATTACCATTACTCAAATGGCAAATGATATCGGGATCAGTCGACAAGCCATTTCGTCAATTGCAAATAACTCCAGTACCATGATTCAACTTAACACAATGCAAAAAATCTCGACCTACCTCAATGTTCCAATAGGCCAATTAATCGTCGATGAATCAGAAGTCTATCGCTTCTTAATTAGTCTTCCCAAAAAATCTACGATTACATCCAACAACGAACTTCACTTGTCAGGGAGTATAAAAATAAACAGTGATTCCTTCTCTATAGAATCAGGGTTCGACTTTAGCATTAAACCGATGCTTGAAGGATTTGCACTTTTTGATATTGAACCGATGGAACTGGAACATGAAGACGAATCCCGAATAGTCAGAGAAATTATGCCTCGCCTAGACGAAGACTCCCCTGAAAAGCATCAGGACTTTGTTAACAATCTAATTTCTAAATGCATCCAGATAGTAAAAAACAGCAAACAGGCTGAATCATTAGACTTAATTCAATACATTCTTGTTTCCCCATATCTTTTTCCACAGTGGTCTTTTAATTTCATTAATACTAGTTGCACCATGATTGGTGATGCTAACAACGTAGATGCATCGGGGATTATACCTGTCAATCCAATTTCAATTCCCGAAAATTACTACACTGATACTGTTATCTACTCAATTAATTAACCCGGCCATCCCCACATTTCTTACATAACATCGCCCTGCCGTGGTACGTTATGGAGGAATTAACAATGGCAAATTTTAAGCAATATACTAAGACAAACGGAACCAAGGCATGGGAATACACGTTGTCTCTAGGATTTGACCCGGCTTCTGGTAAGCGAGTACGTTCACACAAGCGCGGTTTCCAGTCCAAGAAGGAAGCCCAAATAGCAGCAGGTCGTGAGGAATCATCGGTATACGATCATGGCATTAAAGCAGGTCGTAAACAGTCCTTTCAGGAAGTCTACGACCTGTTTATGGTTCAGTATCAAAAGACGGTTAAGAGTAGCACTCTGCGTAAGGCGTTGGGCTTCTACCGCAACCACATCATCCCCGCGTTCGGCAAAAAGGATATTAAGAAGGTCACGCCGCTTCAATGCCAGCACGTCATTAACGACTGGTCTAAGTCTATTCAAGACCCTAAGAAGGTCATGAACTACGCTAGCAAAGTGTTTCAGTACGCTATGCGTATGGAGCTGATACAACGTGACCCGACTAAGCTCATCACCATACCCGAACGGAAAGACAAGCCAACCGGAGATATTGACGGGAACTTCTACGACAAAGACGAACTCAATCTCTTTTTCCAATGCCTGAACAAAGAACGTAACGAAAAAGCCAAAACCCTATTTAGGATTCTGGCTTATACGGGGATGCGTAAAGGTGAGTGTCTGGCTCTGAAATACTCTGACATAGATTTCACCGCTGGCACCATCTCAATTACACGCACGCTGTCCAATGGCGTTGATGGTCTCATGCTGGAAACACCTAAGACACGTGCCTCTATTCGGACTATTGATATTGACCCGGAGACGCAGAATGTGATTACTCGTTGGCGGTTCACCCAAAAGAAGGCCATGCTCATGCTAGGCTTTAATATTGGCAACGACCCCGACCAATTCGTTTTTACCAACAATAAAAACAATCTGCTGACGCCTTCTCGTACAACTATCTGGCTCGATCAGATTATCAACAAGTACGGATTGAAGCGTATCACCACGCACGGCTTCCGACACACACACGCTAGTATGCTTTTTGAAGCCGGTGCATCCATCAAACAGGTACAACAACGACTAGGCCATGCAGACGCTCAAACAACTCTGAACGTCTATACGCACGTCTCTAAACATGCCAAGAAAGACACCATTAACAAGTTCGTTAAGTATATGGAATCCTAGCAATTGTCACCAAAAGTGTCACCAACAAAAAAAACGCTAGCCACAACTAGCGTCCCATCAACGTTTCCAGCGTCTCATCTCAAATTAAATGCGCCCCCCGAGAGTCGAACTCGGATCATGAGGACCGAAATCTCATGTGCTATCCATTACACTAAGGGCGCACAACACCTTTATTTTAGTCCTAAATTAGTCCAAGTGCCAAATATTTTATCGGCCCCCGGCAGCGCGAATGGCTTCTTGTTCCAAATATTCCTCAGTTGCGTCCGCACTCTTGCGGAAATCGGCAATAAACGTCGCTTCCTTTGGCTTGACCGTGGCCATCTGGTCACCATTGATGTCCGTGACCGTTAACGTTTCGCCCTGCCACGCGGCGGTATCGTAATGGCCGTCTTCAATCTGGTCTAACAAGTTCTGGAAAATGTCGAGGACGGCTTGGCGAATAATCACATCCTCCGTGACCATTTCTCCCTGTTGCTTCAATTGTAGCTGACGCATCTGCACTTCATCCATATCAGTCGGTACTTGAATAAACACGGCGGTGCCTCCCATAATTAGTTTTACTGCTATTCTATCACTTCCTACTAAAGAAACGAGTCAAAGCATTATCGTTCCCCGCAATCTGGTGTAAACTAGGGGTAAGTTAAGCAATTACGATTAAGGAGGCGGCTCATGGAAGACTCGATACTCGACTTTACCACGAATCTGGCCATCCTCCATCGCCAATTTCAGCGGGCAATGAACCAGATTCTGGAAGCCGACAAAATGCCAGTCAATATCACCGAATTTTATTTATTAGTTCTGGTCTCAGAAACTAGTCAACTCAATCAACGGAAGGCGGCCTGGACCATGGCTGTCGATGAAGGTCTCATGGCGCGGATGGTTCAACATCTGGTCAAACTCTCGCTCCTGCAAAAGGAGACCGACCCCACTGACCGCCGCAACCGCCGGCTCAAATTAACCGCAGACGGTAAAGAACTGGTGAAACAAGCCATTGCCGTCCTCCACGATTGGTGGCAACAGGCCACGCCAACCGACAGTAACTTCGATTACGCAACCATTACTGCGCAGCTCCAGTTGCTCTCCAGTCGCGTCTTACAAGTCGACGACCGTCAATCAGAGAACCACTAACCACGTTTTTTCCTGAAGGAGGAATTTTTGATGAGTAAAGCCATTACTATTGCTGAAGCCCAACGCTACGATGCCCACACGATTAACGAAATCGGCATTCCCGCACTCGTCCTGATGGAACGCGCGGCCCTGGCCACCTTCAACAACATCTTAAATGACGACTTCGACCTCAGCCGAGTCGTCGTGGTCGCCGCCACTGGCAACAACGGTGGTGACGGGATCGCTGTTGCCCGCCTGCTCAAGATTCGTGGCCTCAACGTTGAGATCTACCTCTTGGGGAATCCCGACAACGCCACGCCACAGACCAAGCAACAGCTCAAGATCGCCGATTACTACAACATTCCGCGAATTACCGACCTCAACCGCATTGTCAACGCCACGCTGATTGTTGACGCCATCTTTGGTGTCGGCCTCTCGCGGCTGGTCACTGGCAAATTTGCCGATGCCATCAATGCAATCAACGCGGCTGATGCCAAGACCGTCGCCATCGACGTCCCATCCGGTATCAATGCCGACACCGGCGATGTTCTCGGTGTCGCCGTTGTTGCCGACAGTACCACCACCATGGCCTACAACAAGATTGGCCTTTTAACGACCAGTGGGAAACGGCACAGCGGAACCATCCACGTTGCCGACATTGGGATTTACGCACAGGACCACCTGGAGCATGCCCGCTAACCGCGTTTGCTAGCCCACCGTACCAACCAGACGTTAAATAGCCCAGTCGTTAACCATTTCCTGTAAAATAGACGGTACGGAAGTGGAGTGACTTTCGTGTTTCCCGACTAAAACAAGCGCCCAACCCTTTGATCGGTTGGACGTTTTTTTTGTTGCGCTAGTTTGCGAAATTTCATGCCACCGCGCAATCTCAAGTTGCGTTCTCACCGGCTCAATTCAGCGCTGACGGCCCACCACACGATGTTGCCACATCAATAATGGTAGCGCTTTATCCCACGTACTAAATTTTGTCGTTTATTTTCAGCCAAACTGAGCCACTTCACAAGCTTTTCTTCACAATACCCGGTATACTGGCCCTAACAACTACAGGAGGTGCCCCATGTCATCAATCGAAACTGGCTTTACCAACGTCCAAGCGCTGGACCCCAGCATCCTTGTCGACCTGCGCTACGCCACCCCGGACAACTTTACCCATCACGTGATCTATGACTTTACGACCGCCATTGCGCGGACTGGTACGGCTAAGAAATTGGCAGCGGCCAGCGCGACGTTACGTGAACAGGGTTACCGCTTAAAAATTTGGGACGCCTACCGCCCCGTAACCGCTCAAGAACGCCTCTACGCTGTTTATCCCGATCCTTCGTTTGTGGCAAAGCCCAACCCCAACTTTTCTCATCAAAAAGGGGTGACCTTCGACCTCACGCTCTGTGATGCTGATGGTAACGAACTGGAAATGCAGACCCCATTTGACGACTTCACGACCGCCGCACATCGCGACCACCCGCGGACGCCATTACAGGAAAAGCACTATCAGATTTTGGATCAAGCCATGCGCGATGCCGGTTTCTTCGGCTACGAAAACGAATGGTGGGATTACCGTGACGCGCAAATGGACGACTACGGTCCGGCCGCGGCCAACCCCAACGATTTCTAAGGCTAGTTGTGTTTCGCACCACGTTAGTCACTCCCCCGAGTACGACGAAAAAGTGAGCCTGAGCTGAACGCTCGGACTCACTTTTTGTTTACTCTTATTCATCTAACATAAATGAATGATCCGGAATCCGAATCAATGTAAAGCGATCCGCCAGTCGGCCCGCATGCAGGCCCAGACCATTGACGAACGACTTCTTATAGGTCGTCTCGATGACACCAACCCACGCCTTTTGGTGACGTTGGTCATACTTGGCCACCTTTTTAGCATTCCATTTATAAGCGGAAGCTGGCAAGTTGATTGCCTTTTTCCCATCCGACACGGTAGCATCCGCACTGCTGACCTGGTATTTCTCACCCTCGGTCAAATAAGTATACGTCTGAATTGGCTTGTTGCCCTTGCGATTGTTGACCGTGACGTAATAGGACGACCCACTGCCATCTCCCGTGTTAATGACCAACGGTTCGTAGCGCGTCGTTTGGCTGACCCGGTCGCCTAAATGGTTAACGTTTTGGAAAAAGGTCGTGTAGCTCATACCCCCGAAGACCAGGAGCCACGCCACAAGTTCAATCGTCGAAATGGTAAAGTTGCGCCACGAAAAACTGTGGTGTTCCTTAACGATCAGCCGAATCCGGCGCACACGCATATCGTGTACCATCCAGACCAGCGCGATGAGAACGAGCAGCCAAACGCCCATCCCCACCAAATTCCAAGTTGATTTCATTTTCCCAATTCCCTTCCAATGTTTAAAACCTTAATTCGGGTATTTCACTTCTTTACTAGCTTACGAGATTCGCCCCGGGAATACAAGCCACTGTCTCAGCCAATTTACGTTATACTAAAGCTAATATGAAGAAAAAAGAAGGAATCCCTTGTGTGTACTAGTCTAACCTATACCTCCGCTGCGAACCACCATTTTTTTGCGCGCACCATGGATTTTCCCACGACCACGCCCTGGCGACCAGTCTTTCTACCACGCCATTATCAGTGGCAAACGGCGCTGAACACCACCCGCACCACGCGTTATGCCATTCTCGGTGGTGGCCGCCCTGCCAGTGATTTCTCCGCCTACCTCATGGCCGACGGGATAAATGAAAGCGGTATCACTTGTGCCGAGCTCTATCTCCCCGGTGCCGTCGACTATGCCGATGACCCGGTCACCGGTCAGATCAACCTGACACCGCAGGACTTCATCAACTGGGCCCTGGGTGAACATGCAACACTGGCCGCCATTGTCGCCGACCTGCCACGCGTAACCCTAGTCAGTCGTAAATGGGGGCAGGACCGTTACGTCTACCCCTTCCATTGGATCTTAAGTGATCGCAGTGGCCAAACTTTGGTCATCGAACCCACCGGTGGTCCCCTGACCGCACAACGTGACCCCGCAGACGTGTTGACCAATACGCCGGTGCTGGCGACCCACCTCAAGAATCTCAATGACTTTCTCGGCGTTGCCGGCACAGAATTTATTGGTGAGACGGTCACCGCCGCGCAACATTATCTAGCAAGTGGTGCCCCGCTGCCCACCGGGACCGTCCCCACACGGCGCTTCATGAGTACGGCGATTCGCCGTTGGGGGGCTTTCCCCCTGGCCGCAGTAGATGAAACCGTGACCGGTATTTTCCACTGGTTAGCCGCCGTCGTCCTCCCCTACGATGCCACCAGACGCCACCAAGGCAACCACAACTACACGCATTACCGGGCCGTCATCGACTTAGACACCTTAACTTACAATTTTATTCCACGGACGACCCACCGTTTGCAACAAATCACATTGACCTCTGAAATGGCGGCCCATCGGCGTTTCCCCCACACTTATTCAGCTGATTAACTGTAAATGTTGCAAAGCTTAACTGAACCTTTAATCCGATTGATATTGGTTTGAGACATTTCTGTAACAACTCCCTGATAGTATTAAACACATCGAAAGATATTCAATCTAAAAAACAAATTTGAAATTAAGGGAGTTTATTTACATTTATGAAGACGACGTTTACGAACATTATTTTAACTTTACTGGCTACTGTTGCTTTTGCTGTTGCAGGTTTTGAAATCATGCAACCCACTGATGCTAGCGCGGATACCATGTCCTACAGCAAGATCCACAAGGTCGCTAAGGCCCAACTTGGCAAACCTTACGGCTGGGGTTCAACTGGTCCTTCTAGCTTTGACTGCTCTGGCTTTACCAGCTACGTCTACAAGAAGGGGGCTTCTAAGAGCATTCCACGGACTGCCCAAGCCCAATACAACAAGTACAAGCACGTGAGCTACAAGAACATCAAGAAGGGTGACTTAGTCTTCTTCGGTGGTTCCAAGCATTCTATCTCCCACGTCGGCTTATACGTTGGTAACGGTCGGATGATCGATTCTCAAAACCGTGGTGTCGTCACGGAAGCCGTTCACGCCCCATGGTGGCACGCTGTTGGTTACGCCCGTGTCGGTGCCGTTGAATAATTAGGTTTCACAAACAGTTCCAACCTTCATAAATGAAATAAACTGTGCCCCCGTCGTACGTCGCGACGGGGGCTTTTTGGTAGAGCGTGGAACAAGGCGCTTAACTCCTGAGCATTAACGGGAATCAGCAGATAATCCGGGCTTGGATTATCTGCTGATTGCTGTTAAGCGGAGGGAGTTGCCTTGCGAAACGCGTTTCAGAAGCCGCTGGTGCTCACCACTGTTCCGCGAGTGCCAACCTTACTCGTCAGTAATCCCTATAAATCGAACCTTGCAAAAATAAAAAGCGCCACTGCCCAATCGACAGCGACACCCACCACTCATTTTCAATGAAACAGCGAGCTGAAAATAGCTGCTAAAGGAACCAACAACCACCAATACCCCGCTAAAAATTCCCAACCATTCATCGGGTGGCGCCGCATTTCATCGTTCGTTGACCGCCGTTCCGTTCTCCAATCGTCATCGCCCATACTCGTCTCTACCTGCTCGCCACCAACCAACTCATCTAACCCGACATCAAATATATTGGCTAAACTCACCAGCGTGTTCAAATCTGGCGTTGTTTCCCCCTGTTCCCACTTTGAAATCGACTGCCGTGACACAAACAGCCGACTCGCTAATTGTTCCTGCGACAAATTTTTCTGTCGGCGTAATTTAACCAATTGTTGCCGAAATAAATTTTCCATGCAACCCGCCCCCTTCATATTTACACCATCATACTCACTCCCCCAAAGGTTGACCAGCAAACAACTGTTCCAAATCGCACTTTGCCCGGGCTAGTTGCGCCCGTGGTGGTTGCAAAATGGGGTGTGGTTCCCCGTAAATCAACGTTCCTGATTTTAGCACCTTAAAACGGCCATCCCATAAACATCAGGATGACCGTTTTTCCATTGAACTATCTTTAATCTTTCTTCTCCAACTGCACAGACGGATGCGCCGTAAACCATTCCGTCATGTCATCAAGCCGTTGAATCCGCAGGCTTGGCAACCCACTGCGGGACACGCCGTGGAAACTCTGGGGGTAACGAATAAAGTCGGCGTCGCCCCCGTTGCGTTTAACCGCCGTGAAATATTCTTCAGACTGACTGATCGGGCAACGCATATCCCACTCGCCGTGTAACAAGCGAACCGGCGTTGTTACGTTCTGGGCGTAGGCAATCGGTGACTGTTTCCAGTACGACGCCACCCCACCCTGGTCGAAGAGGTCCGTACCCAATTCGACTGGGTTAAAGTAAAAGCCAATGTCACTAGTCCCAAACAGACTGATCCAGTTGGTGACCGACCGCTGTGATACGGCCGCAGCGAAGCGGTGTGTGTGGCCAATCGTCCAGAGTGTCATGAAGCCACCGTACGATCCCCCCGCAATGTATTGCCGTTGTGGGTCTAATGCCGGGAACTTCTCTAACGCCGCGTCCAGGCCACTCATCACATCGTGGTAATCGTTTTCGCCGTAATGTCCGTTCACGTCATTTTCATACGCCTGCCCATAGCTGGTCGATCCCCGTGGATTGAAGAAGACGACGCCAAACCCACGGCTGGCGTGAACTTGAAATTCATAGAAGAAGGTCTCACCGTAATTTGCGTGTGGCCCCCCGTGAACGTACAACAGGACGGGTTGCGTTGCCGCCTGCGTTTGTGCTGGTAAATACCAGCCCTCTAGTGGTTGACCATCGGCAGCTTGATACTCAAAATGCTGTGGGTGCGCGAACTCATGGGTGTCTTCGTAAGCAGCGTTCGGGTCGTAGAGTACCTTTTCTTGACCACTCACCAGGTCTAATTTCACCAATTCACTCGGCTTATCCTGGTAGGAAACGGCGAGAATCACATGCTCGGCATCGACCACATCGAAGTCAACGACTTGGCGGGCCGTATTGTCGACCAACTTCACACCGTCATCCCCAGCAACGTACAGTTGACTGTGCGCGTGAAAGGCTGCGGCAAACACGATGTGATCAGCATCTAGCCACCGGGCCAGCTTGCCCGCGGGTTGTTGCACAAAGTCTCCCGCGAAGTCGGGCACCAAATCGGCCTGTAAATCCGGCGTTAGGTTTACCAACTCGCCGGTCTCGCGGTTGGCCACGTAGAGGTTGGAAACCGTCTGGGCGCCGAACTCACCATCGTTACCGACCAGCGCTAATTGCTGACCATCCGGTGAAAAGCTGGCGTCACTGAAGCGGCCCTCAGGCAGTGTCGCCGTTAAATCAACCACGTCACCGGTCGTCACGTCAACACAGTAAGCCCCGTGCGCAAAGTCACGGTCATTTTCGGGCTGGTCGTCCTGCAAGATGGCCACGAACCGCCCGTCAGCGCTCACCGAAGTTAAACTAAAGTCATTGGCTTGCTGAAACAGTTCTTCAACCACGCCAGTTGCTGGCACGAACCGCCGTAACCGGTACGTCACGTCCAATGGTAACCAGCCATAGCCGTCCGCCTTGTTGATCAACCGCTCGACATGCCGCGTCTGGGGAAAGGCTTGGGGACTTGGTAATTTTGGCTGTTCAGCCGTTTCGGTCGTCTTAAAGAAGACACTCGTGCCATCCGCCGTTGCCAACACCGTATTGACGGCCTCATCTGGCGTCGTGGTGGTCACCAAGTGTGGCTCACCACCCGTGACGGGCACTTGGAACAGTTGTGCCTTGGCGTCGGCGACGTTGGCCGCAAAGAAGACTTGGTCACCCACCACCGCGGGTTGGACGTTTAATTTTCCATTGACCGCGATGACCTGTTGATGGCCGGCATCATCGACACGGTTGAGTTGCGCGCGATACCCATTGCTAGCCTGATCAACACTATTTTCAACAAAAACAGTCGCCTGCTGGGTCGCTAACGGTTGCGACACCGATTTTAATTTAAAAAGATCCTGGGCACTGACACCTTGTGGCATACACATCGCTCCTCAATTTAGTTTCTCATTATATTCTCATTTGGTTGTTTTTCATGTTAGCCTAGTCGTCAATCGTTGTCAATTCTCAAACGCCGTTCTTTGGAAAACGTCCCGAACGACCGCGCCTGAAAGTTAGCAATCAGCAAAGCGTGGTAGACTGAACACAACTACAAGCTAAGGAGTGATTCTGATGAAAATTGCAATTGCAGGTGCTGGCGCCATGGGGTGTCGCTTTGGCGTCAAGCTCCAGAATGCTGGCAACGCAGTCACGTTGATCGATAACTGGGCCGACCACGTCGCTGCCATCAACACGACGGGCCTCACCGTAACCACCAATGATGGCACCGACCACATTACGGCCATGACCGCCGCTGCACCGCAGAACGTGACCGACCACTTTGACCTCATCATTCTCTTCACGAAAGCCATGCAGATGGACCACATGCTGACGGAACTGGGCGCTGTGCTACGTAATCAGCCGGTCGTGTTGACCCTCGCCAACGGTATCGGCAATATCGAAACGATTGAAAAACACGTGCCGAAAAATCGGATTGTCGCCGGCACCACGGTCTGGTCTTCCAGTCTAACGGGGCCGGGCCACATCACCGTCACGGGAACTGGCAGTATCTCCCTACAAGCCATCGTACCGGCTGAGTTCCCCGACCTACCAGATGTGCTACAAACCTTCAACGATGCTGGCCTCAACGCTAGCGTGGCTGAAGATGTGCTGGCCGCCATTTGGAAAAAGGCCGGCCTCAACAGTGTGTTGAACACTTACTGCACCCTATTTGACTGCAACATCGGCGAGTTCGGTGCGCTCCCCAACTGGCGAACGCTCAACGACGCTGTGCTTGACGAATTTCAAGCCGTCGCCGACGCCGCTCACATTAGTTTCGATGCCCAGACCGTGACCGACCTCATCGCCGCGCAGTTTGACCCCACGACCAATGGCGGGCACTATCCCTCCATGCACCAAGACATGGCCAAACACCGGCCGACCGAAGTGGACTTTCTGAACGGTTACGTCGCCAAATTAGGTACCCAACTCAACGTTCCGGCGCCAGTCAACGCTAACTTGGCCCAGCAGATTCATGCTAAGGAAAGCCTGCTCGGAATCTAACGGAAAAATTATAGCACCACGTTCTGTGGTTTTACTACTATATGTAGAAAATTCGTCTTTTTATCCCCCAATATCTAGTTGTAATTTCTGTTCATTCATCGTAACATAGACTTATACGCATTTTGACTGAACGTAGAAATCAATTAGATTTACGTTCCACAAAGCTTGGAGGGCTAGAGACGATGGACGTTTTAAGAAGATCACAGACCACGATGCATCCCGGCGGACTAACCGTGGAAAACTTAGCTGGGGAGCACGCTCCGTTTAACTCACGTAAGATTCATGCGGCGTTAACGGCACTTACCAATGACCCCACAGTCGTCCACCGTGTTGAAAGCCTGATTGTTGCCCAATTAGCAGGCTTTGACGTCGTTGCGACCGGCACGATTGAAGCGACCGTCGTGGAAACGCTAGAACAGCTAGGCTACCAACATATGGCGAACAACTATCAGAAGCAGCAACACGCTTAGTGGTATTTTAAAATTTATGGCAAGACAAAAACGGTATCATGGCAACTAACTGCTACGATACCGTTTTTTCATCGTTACCTATTTTCTCAAAAGATGTGTCTTAATAAAATTCGCACCAAATAGGGCAAGCGTTACCAATAACATCACCTTGAAATCCGTTACGAAACTAACGACTCAAGAATAGACGTAAGCCCAAAACTACGAATCTTCAAACTATTGGAAAATGAGAAGTGTATTTTCCAACATTATACGAATACTCTTTTCCTCATTGGTAATTGTACCGTTGAGCCTAATCGTTTCAGTCACTGCTCTAGCAGACACTCCCATCGGAACAAGATGCTTCTTTAGATGATCTGAGAGTAAGGGATAAAACCATGCCTGTCATAAAATTCCCTAACGTTTTCCAAAGCGTCTAAACGCACTAAATCGGCCCCAATTATCGGAATAATCTGCCAGTATACGTTTAACATTAAATGCTCTAGCAAAAGCGTTCCGTACCCATCCCGCTGAAAATTTTTATCCACCGCTAGGAAGGGAACATCCACGCAAGGATAACCAATGTTACCATCACGCCCCACAATCTTACTAGAATCACGAAATCTTTTCGAGAGCTTAGATGTTCCCATTGTAATTGTGTAGTAACCAATTATGGTATCATTGTTCGCACTATACATAACATATGTGACCGCTGACTTATCGTTCGTCACAAAGGAATCTCGCAAGTACTGATTCATCTGGCAGTAATTATTCTCATATGCACGCGACTTTTGATTTGAAGAATCTAACTGAAAATCTCGTGGTCGACAATCAAATTGCTGGATTTTATCCGCCAATAAAAGAAGTGAAGCTGGATTATCAATCTTTATTGGCCATCTATTGGCCATCAGTCAGCATGGTCTTATTTCGCAATTGTTTCCGTCCATTTGGTGTGGCTTCAATTACCAAGTCCTTATACTTCTCAACGTTAGCAAAGGTCGCACGTGCCTTGGCAACTGCTGCGATATTCTTCTCATTTTTAGGATTGAAAATAGCATCATATTCCGCGTCACTCATTACCGCTGATTCTAAATTTGAATTCATATGCACTGTCCCTCCAAGTTTCAAACATCGCTATGTTCCACCAGTCATTCTTATCGCCCAGCATAACACGTGTTCTACAGATCGCCTAACGTTATCGTTTTAATACCTAATTGATTGTGAATATACATCATCCGGGCATGCTTACAAACTGCTAACGGCCATATAATCCCTTTAGGAACGCCATCCAAAGTCACAATCGTTAACGCGAATGTAGCAATCGAACAGACTTTCATCACGACTAACACGATTGAAACACCGTTGTGGAAACGCTAGAACAACTGGGCTACCAATGGCGAACAACTATCAAAAGCAGCAATACGCTTAGTGGTATTTAAAAATTTATGGCAAGACAAAAACGGTATCGTGGCAACTAGCTGCTACGATACCGTTTTTCATCGTTACCTATTTTCTCAAAAGATGTGTCTTAATAAAATTCCCACCCAATAAGGCAATCGTTACCAATAACATCACCTTGAAATCCGTTACGAAACTAACGACCAAAGATAGAAGTAAGCCAGCGACTAAGCATAAGCACAAAATTTCAATAGTTTTTTCCATATCATTATTCGCCTCTCCGATTTATTCCATACCCGTTAAAAACGAAACCATTATCGTTTTCTCTTGTCTTTTTTGGCCTTACGTTTTGCGTTTATGGAATCAATGATGAGAACGTCTATGAATGCTAGTGCAACGCCAACAATTGATATTACTGAAATAAATATGTAGTGCAGTAAGTAATAATGCCCTTTGGTGAATAGGTCTATTGGGCCTTTGATGACAAAAGTTACTATGAGGATGACTACTATCATTAGCTCGATATTTTCAAAATAATTGGTAAATTGTAATCGATATCGATCGTAAAATTTTTTCATTATATCGGCGTCCTTTTAGACGAATATGAGAAAGATGGCCTTTACTGTGACCCCTGCCCAGTAATTGGTAAGGCCAGCCTTCTTAGGACTTTAAGCCAGCTTTCATTTTAGAAATCTATATTACCGTTGCCCCCTACTTTTGGTACTTTTTGCGTCTGTGTCTTTCGTATAAGCATTCGATTGCTAAAATTATTCCAAAGAATGCTAGACCACTGAGAAAGGACGTCGCTGCCGCTTGAAGGTACTTGAGTAAGTAGTAATGGCCTTTTTGAAACAAATCTATTATCCCTTTGATGATAAATATGAAAAAGACTAGGAAATAGGTGTAACTTTGTACGGTACTAAAGTAACTATCTATTTGCCTTTTGTAATGGTTATAGAATTGTCTCATATTTGTTTAGGCCTCTTTTACTAAAAATCAAACAGAATGCTTGCGATTTTAATCGCGGGATGAATTGTGTGTTTCCTCCCTTTTCTTTTGGAACAAGATTAATACTAAACGATATTAGTTGAGAGAAAAAGGAACGGACTGTTTACGTGGGTGAACGTAAAGGGATAGTTGCGGGTTGTGACAGTGACAGTAACGGTAGTATATGATCAGCGATATCTTGTTTAAAAAATACAAAGGTGCTATCTCTGATGATATAATTTCGGATATTAAGAGCATGTCATAAAATTGTTGAAATACTTATGTAGTGTAAGGTTCCGTCAATAGAGTGATATTGCCTGTAACCTAAGTAGTGGCTTTTCTGCAAGGGTTAGTAAAAGTTGCGAGACTTAGGCTTACTTAATTTGATAAACAACGGTTTTTGACGGTGTAATCCATTTGTCTTCAATAACGACGTAGCAACTAATTAGACTGAAAACAATGACTAGTAGTGAGACTAAAATGATGGTCTTATGTAGACTATTATATTTGGTATTTCGCCACATGACGTACATAGGTAAAAAGATCCCGACTGGAGGGAGAAGAACTGAAACTATTGCCAGTAATATCAAGATGATTCCTTCGTCAGTATTTTGATAGGGGAACGTGTTGATCTTTTTTAACTGTTTCCTTTTTTCAGCAATTTGCTCGTTATTGGCATCAATTTGTTCTTTTAATTCTGAATTATCCTTTAGTAATTTATCAATCGACATTTTATAAATATCGCTGAGCTGAATTAGATTGTCCAGGTCTGGATAGCCGCGACCATTTTCCCATTTTGAAATGGATTGGCGGGTGACGTGTAGAATTGTGGCAACCTCGTTTTGTGAAAATCCTTGTGCAATACGAGCACTTTTTAGTTGCAAGCTAAAATCTGCGATTAGATATTCCTCCTGTGTAAGAAAAGTTTTTTCTGTTTTTCTATAAAAATCGAGTTATGTCCGGTCTCTTTGTTAATTAGTAAGTACTAAAGCCATTTACTCAAAACGACTAAAATTAATACAATTAACGGAAAAAAAACCGTAATAATTCGCAAGTACCAAGATAATGTCAAAAGCCAGTTCTTACTTTTAATCTTTTTAAAGTATTCTCTCATCCAAGAATAGGCAACTACAGATATCAATACCAGATTTACCACCTGTGTAACAAAATTCTCTCTTAAAATAACAGGTATCAACATCAAAGCAATCAGGCAACACACATCGTAGCCTATTATAAGTGGCTTTATACTCTTCAATATATTTTCCCTCCTAAACACTTTTTACTAGTATCTAACTAACCTTTAGTCTACCCGAAATGCCAAATCAAGTGCAACACTTGTCAGAATAACTATGGTCATGGCGCCATGCTTTTAACGTAACTTGAGTTGGAATAGTGGGAAAAGTTTAAGGGCCTCACAGGCACTGAGGTAGTTCAAGAACTTCCAAAGCTTGTGGTTAAGAATGTCATATATGGCATAATAAGCGCAACAGCTTCCAAAAAATATTTACTCCATTCTCGCAATCGGTCATTACACTTGACCAGTCATCATAACGTTATAGCAACCAAATAGGATTGCCAAACAAGTAAACATAGTAACAAATATATTCTTCATAGATTTAACCTCCTGATTCGAGGTTAAATCTATGCATGATAAGGCATAAGGAACGCTCTATTTACCAATAGGAAACGTTCCCTTTACATTGAAAAAAGGAAATCCAATTTCAAATTGAATTTCCTTTTTTTATTCTTATAAGATACGCTAGCTTGACTAACTATTTACTACTAAAGAACCGTGCAAGCCATTTTTTATGTTCATCACTTACCTGTTGTGTTACCGTTCCCTTATCGCCATTTGCGATTTGCGTTTTCAATTTGCGTTCTTCACTTGCAATTTTTAGTAATTTTTGGAGTTGCTCATTAGTCGAATCCAGCCGTTCCTGTGTTTGAGCCTGCAGTTGCTGTGACTGGTTTAGGGCTTTTAATAAGTTTGAAATTTGCTGATCCTTAATTGCCAGTTGCTCATGAAAAACGTCGACTGGGCTTTTTCCTGTTTGCATTTTAGAATTGCGTTTTTTTGCGTCATCACCAGAACTACTTAACCGAGCCGTTAACACTTTTTCTCCTAATTCACTTACTAATAATTTATTTCCTTCTTTCGACACATACAGTTGTCGAAATTCATCATCCATTTGCTTACGAATAGTTTGTTTACTAACGGATTGCTCCTCAGCAATTTGGCGAATTGTTTTAAGACTCAAGTTTACCATCCCACCTCCATTCTGAAATTACGCTACTTTTTATTATCTGAAGATATTTCTTCATAACTTTAGCTAGGCTCACTCAACATTTTGACTTTCCATA
Source organism: Levilactobacillus enshiensis (assembly GCF_007115095.1). GTDB lineage: Bacteria > Bacillota > Bacilli > Lactobacillales > Lactobacillaceae > Levilactobacillus > Levilactobacillus enshiensis. The sequence continues at coordinate 124,470 of NZ_SULH01000005.1, forward strand.
CATACTTTAGAATACCCTAGTTTTCACCTAAATCGTAAGTAAAATAAAAAACCGATCAGCACTCCCCCGAGAACTGATCGATCTAGTCTATGAACTTAGTTGTGATTCCAAGTGGTGTAATTCCGCCGTCCGCACATCGCGAGGCAAGAACCGCCGAATTTCTTCTTCGTTGTAACCCACTTCAAGTCGCTTGTCATCAAAGATGATGGGGCGCTTGATTAGATCGGGGTATTTTACAACCAAATCAACCAACTGGCTAACCGAGAGCGTGTCAAGGTCAACGTGTAGTTGCTTGAAAACATTCGACCGGGTCGAAATGATGTCTTCACTGCCGTTTTCGGTCAAGCGAAGAATCTGCTTAATTTCGGCTGCGTTCAATGGCTTGGACTTGATGTTCCGTTCTCTGAACGCAATATCGTGTTCCTTCAGCCATGCACGGGCCTTCCGACTGGATGCGCTACTTGGCGCAATGTATAAATTGATCATATCTCAGCACTTCCTTATCGTTGGATTGAGTAACGATAGAAAAAACAATTGACTTAGCTTGGTTGTAGCTAAATGTTTCACTGAATCATCTAGTAGAACCAACTTATATGTTACCACAACTGAATGAATAATCAACCTTTTTTGGAAACTTTCTAAATTACAAGCAACATTTTTTAGTGAGTTGGTTGTTGCCCCCAACCATTACCTTGGACCCAATCGAATTTGTGAGATTAATTAAAAACAGCGTAATTATCACCGTTAGTTTCGTCACAATGTCGCGACCATCGGTAAATTATCCCCTGATAAGTCATTTTGATTATCCATTAAATTCGCCACGTGTGTCTTTTTTATTTCTATGTATTAATATTCATTTGATTAGAATTTATATTCATTTTTCGTTAAAATTTCCAGTTAAATTCATTACCCCAAACTAACCGATGTGGCTAAACCGGCGTTTCTGCTATGTAAAGATATTCGTTTCCCCTTTCCATCACCATTAGTTGTAGAATGAGAACACAAAGTTATTTCCACTGGGAGGAATTTTCCGTGAACGTCTTCTATGCCGTCCTGCTACTGGTGCTCGCGACCATCGTCGCCAATACGATCTATCCGTATTTCCCACTGATTCCGCAGGCTTTCTACCAAATTTTTGCTGGGGCCATCCTGTCCCTGGTACCGCTCTACCACCACTTCGTCCTTGAGCCCGAAGTGTTTATGCTACTGATCATTGCGCCCCTCATGTTCTACGATGGTCGCAACGCCGATGGTAAAGAGCTCCGCCGCAACGTTGGCTCCGTCCTTTCCATGGCGGTCATCTTAGCCGTCCTCACCGTCATTCTGATGGGCTACCTGAGCCACGCCATGATTGCCAGCATTCCGTTAGCCCTGGCCTTCGCCCTCGCCGCCATCGTCACGCCAACCGATGCCGTGGCTGTATCATCGATCACCACCAACATGGCGGTTCCCGAACGCGTCATGGGCATGCTGGAACGCGAGTCCCTCTTCAACGACGCTTCCGGTTTGGTAGCCTTCAACTTAGCTCTGGCCGCCTTTACAACTGGCCATTTCTCCGTTGGTGACGGTATCAAACATTTCTTGGTCGTCTTTCTCGGCGGCCTATTGATCGGTCTGATTCTGGGGATCGTTGCCGTTTGGGCCAGGGTCTACCTCGTCCAAAGTGGCAAGGACTCCGCCAGCGTCATCGTGCCCTACGATGTCCTGGTGCCCTTTCTCATCTACCTCGCCGCAGAGCACGCCGAACTATCCGGTATCTTAGCCGTCGTCGCCGCGGGGCTGATCTACAGTGCCTCCAACAACCAGTTGCGGCTCTCCAGTACCCAACTGCAGCTCGTCTCCCGGTCGACCTGGAGCATCATCACCAGCGTCCTCAACGGCTTCGTTTTCGTCCTGTTAGGGGTCTCGCTACCAACCGTTTGGGTAAATATTCAGCAAGATCACAATAAGTCGTTGCCGACCTACCTGCTGTTGGCTGTGACCCTTTATCTGGTCATGCTCGCCCTGCGTTACCTCTGGATTCGTTTCGACTGGGCTCTGATTCATTCCGAAAAGGCCAACTTGCGGAAAAATGCATTGGTGGGCGCTTTATCCGGTGTGCACGGCACCATTACGTTAGCCATGGCTTTCTCCCTACCCCTAACGTTTAACGGCGCCAGCTTCCCCTTCCGCAATACGATGATCTTCATCGCCGCGGTCGTCATTATCCTAAGCTTACTGGTCCCGACCGTGGTACTCCCGTTCGTGTTGCCAAATAAGACGCTTCCCGTGGATCCCGCAACCGCACTCAAGGAACGTAAGGCACTAGTGGCCTACGCGACCGACCGGCTGGCCCAAGAAAGTACCGCTGAACCCGCCACGACGCAGGCTGTGATTGAGATTCTCAACAGTCAAGCCACGAACCAACGCCCGGACAAAAAGAAAATGCAGACGATCTTGAACCAGGCCACTCAGGTCGAAGTCGAGACGGTTCAGGCCTTCGCCGACGATGGCACGATTCCACAGAGTTTCGCTGCTAGATACGTTCGGCTGTTGGTGATCAAATCGCAGATGAACAGTAACAACCCCTTCGTCAACATCTCCATCTGGGTCCGTTTCGTTTGGCACCGGGTCGCACACGCCCTCACGCACCGGGCCATTCATGGTCTGACGCGTAATCGTCGCCGGGATAAACGAATCGCGCAGCAACGGCAGCAGCTTCAACAGCGGCCCCACACAGCCGAACAGCAGGCGGCCCAAGAACGCCGGATTGCGTTACAGAAAGAACGGGGACAGCGGCGACCACGCAACCAACGGATCGACCAGCAACGCCGCGAGAACTTTTACAAGATCGAGGCGGGGGTCTACGCCAACGTTATCGACTTTCTCACGAAGATTGCCAGCGTCGACAATCAGACTGAGGTCAACACCGTGCGGAACTACTACAATGCTCGCCATCGCCGCATGAACACCAAACAAGATGACAGCCAACAAAACGAACTGTTCATTCAAGCTTTCCAATTTGAATACACCTACGTCCGCGAACAACGTAACGCCCACAAGTTGTCGCCGGCCTTGGCAGAAGAACTTTACCAGCAAATTTCCACCGATCAAATGCTCTACATGCAAGAAATTGCGGCGACCGACTAGTTTCTCCACGTTGCGTCACATTTTCTTCACAATTAACTGTTATAGTTGTCGCATAACTTACGAATTAACTACGAATAAGTTACCAATTTTACTCCTCCAAAAGTAAAAATAACGGGCGATTGGCTACGGCGGTCGACCCACTACTCCAAACGTAATATACGTTCACAAAAAGCGACGACGCAGACAATTTCGGTCTGGTCGTCGTTTTTTGTTGGGATAATTCCCACTCCCAGGACCGGCGTTACTGGTAAGGAAAAGCCATTTGGGTCAGCACACCGCAAAAATCAGTGCATTAAGTGAGAAAACATCTCATAATCGAACGATTTTTGCCACCAGAAATTTACACACATCGCAAACTAGCTTATAATTTCTTTAACACGTTAAAGATTTGGCGTCTTTTCGCGAATTGGAGGGTGACAGTTATGAAGCTGACAATTTTATCGACGAGCGATACCCACGGGTACGTCTTCCCCACAAACTATGTGAAAAAGGGAAGCCACCAGGGATTTGGCCTGGCGCGCGCTGCCACGGTGATTGCCCGCGAACAAGCTAACGCTCAAGGTCCCGTGGTGACCATTGAGAATGGTGATTTTCTAGAGGGCTCCCCACTGGCCTACTATGTGGCCCGGGTCAAGCCCGACCGTAATCCACAACCACTCATGAACATTTACAATCAAGTTAATTATGACTGCGGGATCCTGGGCAACCATGAATTTAATTATGGTCAGGCGTACCTGCAGGCTGCCATTCGTGACGCCAAACGAACGATCCTGTGCGCAAACATTTTGGACGCTAACGGCCAACCCGAATATGGGCAGCCTTACAAGATCATCGAAAAGGATGGCATCAAGATCGGTGTCCTCGGTCTGACCACCCAAGCCGTCTACAAATGGGAGAAAGCCACTAATATTAGCGGTCTGCAATTCGAATCGGCCTTCATCGCCGCCAAGAAATACGTGCCCATCATCAGAGAACACGCTGATGTCGTTGTTGTCTGCTACCACGGGGGCTTTGAACGCGATCTAGTCACGGGGCAACCCAATGACATTCACGTGGGCGAAAACGAAGCCTACCACATTTTAGAGGCCATTCCCGGCATTGATGCCTTAGTCACAGGGCACCAACACCGTCAATTGGCCACCGACGTCTTTGACATTCCGACCACCCAACCCGGCTTTCGGGGGCAAGCTGTCGGCAAGATTACGCTGGAGCTCGACCGTGACGCTAACGGCACCGTGCACGTCACCCAGCACCACGCCGAACTGGTCAGTGCTGAAAAGGCGCCTCTGGACGCCAAGGTCTTGACCGCTGCCAACGACCTCAACAACGAAGTCGGTCATTGGCTGGATCAACCGTTGGGCCATATCAAAGGCGACATGACATTCACCGACCCCTTTGCCGCTCGGATTCACGAGACGCCCTACATTGAATTTATTCAAAAGGTCCAGATGGCGACCATGGGGGCCGACATTTCCGCAACGGCCTTGTTTAACGACGAAGCCCGCGGATTTGAGAATCCCATTACCATGCGCAATATCATGACCAACTACGTCTATCCCAACGGTCTGTCCCTCCTGAATATTACCGGCGCTGACCTGAAGGCGGCGTTGGAAGTCAGTGCGCGCTACTTCACCGTGAAAAATGGCGAGATTGCTGTTAATCCAGCCTTCGTCCACCCGAAACGGCGGCAATACAACTACGATATGTATGAGGGCGTCGACTACCGGCTGAACGTGGCGAAGCCCATGGGCCACCGGGTCGAAAATCTGACGTACCACGGCCAACCCGTCACGCCGGAACAACCCCTCCGCATCGCATTGAACCAATACCGGGCAGTCGGTGGCGGTCACTATGCCATGTTTGGCGCCGACAAGATCATTGCGGAGAGCCAGGGAGCGATGAGCGAAATCATCGCGGACTACCTACAAGAGCACCCGACGATAGATGCGACCACTAACGATAATTTTAGCGTGGTCAATGACCCACAAGATTAATCTGAAACAACTGAAAAACGGTTATCATTTCTACCCTGCTCTGCAGCGAGATGGAAATGATAACCGTTTTTTTGGACGACCTTAAAAAAACGCTCCGATGACAGGACGTTTTGGCGTTACTTTTCAGAAATATGGACTATATTCACCAGATCATGGGCATGGGTGATAACTTAAAAACAGCATTTAATATCATGGTCAACATGTACCCCCCTGTGACAGTAACAACACTGGTAACTAGTAAACATATTATCCACGATATTGCCTTCGAATCAACGCTTTTCCCATATTTATAAATTTTATTCAAGACGGATACGGTTAGTATACCAATGCCACATAATAACGTTATCGTTAGCAGCAATCGATACCCACTATAACTACCTGCCCTGGTTCCCCAGTCAATCATAGGATTAATAACAAACACAGCAGTGACCGCTAATCCCACACCTAAAATAGCAGATAAAAATATTTGTGTTCCAATTATTTTTTTCATGACTTTTTTTCTTTCCTTGTTGAGCCCATCATAAATTAGTCATTCCCCTTTGATAGTTAAACTAAAAACTTTAGCTTTTTAAGTATGCTATCGATAGCACTATATCTTAGAAGTACGCCTATGAGGAAGAACGCAACTATTTACGTCTTCGTCATGTAAACTACCGCGTTCCCCTTACTTTAAATCATAAACTAGTTACTAGTTGTACAACCAGTAGCCCAATTGTGGGCAATATCCATCGTAAGATTAAGCTACAGAAAAAAGGCCCAATTCTAAAGTGAATTGAACCTCCAAATTCTCCATATCAACACCCGTTGACAAAGAGCCTACCACTACTCGTTAGCAGCCTTTTTCTTGCGTTTCTTTTTCTTCTTCTTTTCATCACCGATGTACTCAACCGCAGCCAGTTGACGAATCGTGGTGACCTTGATTTTCCCCGGATACGTCAGCTTGTCTTCAATCTGCTTAGCCACTTCCTTGGTCAGGTTAGCCGCTGCTTGGTCGTCGAGTTCTTGTGGCTTGACGACGATTCGCAGCTCACGGCCGGCCTGAATGGCATAGCTTTCGGCGACACCGGTTTGTTCGTTGGCAATCTGCTCCAACGCCCGCAAGCGATTGATGTAGTCTTCCACGGATTCACTCCGCGCACCAGGACGGGCGCCGGAAATCGCATCCGCAGCGGCTACCAAGTCGGACAACGGTGACGTCTTCTCCACATCGCCATGGTGGGCCGCAATCGCGTTGATAACGACCTCGTCCTCACCATACTTCTGGGCAAATTCCGTGCCAATTTCCACGTGGGTGCCTTCAACTTCGTGGTCGATGGCCTTCCCAATATCGTGAAGTAGGCCGGCGCGGCGAGCTAACCGGGTGTTATACCCCAGTCGCGCCGCCATGGCACCAGTCAACTGAGCCACTTCAATTGAGTGTAAGAGTACATTTTGCCCATAACTGGTCCGGTACTTGAGCCGCCCAATCAGTTTCATCAGATCAGGGTGCATCCAGCCCACGTGCAGCAGACTAACAGTCTGTTCTCCGGTCTCCCACAGACTGTGGTTGACATCGCGTTGCGCATTTTCCACTTGTGTTTCAATTTGGTTCGCAGAAATGCGCCGACTGGCAATCAGATTCGTCAGGGCGACCCGCGCCACTTCACGGCGAATTGGGTCATGCGTGCTGATAAATAGCGTCGTGTTATCATCCGGGACAAAGATCAAGTCCGTCCCAGTCAGCGTCTCCAGCAAACGAATGTGTTGACCATCACGCCCGATGATCTTACTACGAATCTCACCGTTGGGCACGACCACTGTATGTTCCATGTGTTCCTTAGGCAGGTCTTGCGGGCCACTCTCGGTTGCCGATAAGACGACATCCTTGGCCCACCGTTCGGCGCTAGCGACGGCATTGTCATTCAACGCCTTAATTTCCACGTCGCGGTCACGCTTGAGTTCCAGTTCGGTATGCTGTAACACGGTATCCTGCGCACCCTTGGCATCCAACTCTGCGCGGTCCGCCAACGTTTTTTCGCGGTCTTCCCGTAACGTCGTGGCTTGGTCGTGCAGTAAATGGATGGCTTGGCGCTGGTCTCTGTTGGCCTGACTGCGTTCGTCAAGCATGGCCGTCTGATCGTCCAACCGTACGGCCATCTGTCCCAACAACTGTTCGCGCTGCTGCCGCCGTTGTTCCCGCACCGCAATGTCGCTCTGTTGTTCGGTCAATTCATCTTTTACTGACTGCTGATAAGCCAACGTATCGTGGCGACTATCCGCCTGCAATTTGGTGACTTGCTTTTTTGCCTTTTCGGTTGCTTGAGCAATGATGTCTCGCGCCTGGGCCTGAACCGCCATGAGTTCTTGACGGTGCTTGTGTTGCCGCACCAGATAGCCGAGCACTAGCCCAATCACCAAAAGACCAATAATTAGTCCTGTGATTAACAATTTGCTAAGCTCCTTAATTTCACTCCCACGGTCAACGTGGGTTCCGTTAATAGGTAATTTCGGGGGACCGGTCACGCAAAATGGCGGTACCGGTAGCCTGAAGCCGTCTGTTTCGAAACGTCGGTCCAGTCTTCACCCGATTCTAGTTAATTATACGCTATTTACGGCCACAACCCAACCAATCATCCGCGCGGTTTTTCCATCGCAACTGGCAGAAATAGCCAGCAGAGGAGAATCAATTTTAAACCAGTGGCAATCCACAGAACCCCCAGCGCCGTCAACATGGCTAGGCGCGCGCCCACGGCACAGCCCAAAATGAAGGTGATCAAGACCAGCGCCAACTTGCCTTGCCGCAACCGCGCGACCCGGTCACCATCGATCCAGGCGCGATAGGTGTCGGTCGCCAAGTTCTTGGTATTTCCCGTCATGATACCGTTGTTGATGCCGATCCCACCGACCTGCCGAAAAATTGTCAGCTCGTAACCGGCCACGACCCCGAGGAAAAAGACCAGCCAGATAGTCGGTAAGGTCGTCTGCAGGCTCGCCAAAACGGTGTAGGCCAGCACGTCCAGCAGCATCAGCCAGCGCATTTGCCGCCGGTGATTGCCCCGACCGATATGTTCACTTAATCCCTGCGCGCCAAAGCACCCCAGAAAGTAACCGATCCAGACCGGCACGTTGACCCAGGCATCGCCCCAGCCATGTTCGACCAATTTGACCACGAACACGACAAGGTTTCCGGTCTGAGCGCTCACGAAGACGGCGCCGTGATTCAGAAATGTGTCGGCGTCGATCATCCCCATGACCAGGGTTGCCCCCAGCGTCAGAATCGTTTCGGTCACGGGCCGAAATTGTCGTTCAATCACTGGTCCCATGCGCTCACCCCTTCTTTTGACTAGCGGTAGCTACTTTTCCAAAAAAGATTGACCATCATCCCAAAAAATCAACTATCGCGGTGAACAGAACGATTGCTTAGCGATACAGATAACAGCCGACCATATCATCATGTTCCTTAACCAAATTTTTGATTGAACGATCAAAGCGTGCCACAGTTTTATACCGGTTAATCATCAGAAGTCCCCTTCAACTGACGACTATATGCCAACAAGTCATCAACATTAGTTAAAACATTGACTCGCCCGGCCTTAAAATCAGCTAGTACTTCATCAAGTTCCGGCATGGAATGACCACTCGTCGGCCTAAATGGCATGCCGTTGTCGTTAATCAGCTGAGCCAAAAACATGTTCACCAGATTAGGTAAGTCTGTTCCCATCGCTTCAGCAAGTACTGTTGCCCGTTGCTTACGATCATGATCAATACGAATCGTTAACCGATCCTTATCCTTAGAACTTGAATTACTCATAATATCTCTCCTTATTGACTTATCAGCGACATTCTAACACCATTTAAACATCTCTCTAGTAAGCCTACTTAATGTACTTCGCCAAGTAGGTCTTCACCGTCTTTTCGTACAACTTGGGGTTGTGTGACAGGGCAGCAGCGTGCTTGGCCCCGGGGACAACGAGTAGTTCCTTAGGACCGGCATCCGCACGGTAGACGTCATAGACCATCTTCGTCGGCACGAATTTGTCCGCACCGCCGTGGATGAACAGCATCGGCTTATGGTTCTTCTTGACCGCAGCCGTGGCGTTGGCATCCTTGAAGTAGAAGCCGGCCTTGAGCTTGGTCGTCAGACTTGTCAGTGGGACCAGTGGCCAGTAAGGCAAGTTGTACATCTCCTTAGCCTGATAGGCGATCTCAGCGTCCGCATTCGTGTAGCCACAGTCTTCAATGTAGGCTTTCAACTGGCTAGGCGTCTTCAGGCCGCTAGTCATCATGGTCGTGGCACCCCCCATGGATACCCCGAACAGGACGACTTGGGCATCCTGACCCTGTTTGGCAATGACCTGGTCGACCCATTTCAAATAATCCTTGCTCTCATAATGGCCGTAACTGATGACCTTGCCTTGACTCTGGCCCTGACCACGGGTGTCCGGAATCAGTGTATTGTAGCCGAGGTCGTGGAACATCGCGACGTACCCGCCCATGGCTTCCTTGTTGGACCCAAAGCCGTGAACCAGGACGACCGTCTTTTTGCTGGCCTGTGCCGCCGGAATGTAGTCCGCAATTAATTTCAAATCAGCGCCGGCCGCCTTTTCCGTCCAGTGTTGCTTGGCAACATCGCGGTACCACTTCTTCTGGGTGTACATCGGATCGGACTTCTTCAACCGGGTATCCGTGGCCACGAAGCTCTTCTTACCACTCGCCACCGTCATGTTGTAGAAGTACAGACTCGCGCCCACGAGGCCCCCCGCCACCAGAATAATGACGACGCCGAGGCTGATCAGCCACCACTTCAATCGTTTTTTCATCTTACTTTTCCCCCTAATCATCTCTCAAATTTCTCTTATTGGTAAGTATACGGAGTTCTTTAGGCCAGCGCAATCGTTACGAAGTTTGCTATAATGTACCCAATTACGGTGGCGCGGCTTGCAAGCCAAGTCAGCTCTGGATCAGCCGCAAGCCGGTCCAGAAAAATAGTTACCTAGGAGGCAATTTCTGTGAAATATTCTTTAAATTGGGACCTCGATTCTCTATTTGCGGGGGGCATTAACTCATCGCAACTCAAAACGAAACTTGCTCAGATCAAGAGTGCCATCGCCACGCTTGGTGACCTCCTGGACCGCTGGGATGCCGCCAGTGACGCGCCAGCCTACCAACAATTCGTCAAGCTCATTGACCAGTTACAGGCCATTGACGCCGGACTGGGTCAAGCAGGTATTTTCATCATGGCTGTGGGTGACGCTGACATTCAAAACCCCGACGTGGCGCCTAAGGAAGCGCAATTACTCGATCTGGAAACGCAGGCCGAAAACGTCAGTGGCAAACTGAAAAAAGTCTTGGTTCAGGTGCCAGACGCCAACTTTACGGCTATGCTGGCCCGGCCAGAGCTCCAGCCCATTGCCTTTAATTTAACCGAAATGCGCGACGCCGGGAAGGAATTGCTCGACGACAAGACGGAGGCCTTGATCAACCGCCTCAACATGGACGGTAAGGCTGCGTGGAGTTCCCATTACGATTCACTGGTTGCAACGGTCAGTGTGCCGTTCAAGGACGCTGACGGCAAGCCGGTCACCCTGTCTGCTGGGCAAGCCGACAACAACTTGCTAGGAAACGCCGATCCCCAATACCGTGCCGACCTCTTACCCGCTTGGGAGCAGGCGTGGGCGGACAAGGAACAGCTTTTTGCCGATACGTTGAACCATTTGGCCGGCTTCCGGTTGACCGAATATGCCGCTCATGGGACAACTGATTTTCTGCGCGAACCTTTAAAAGACAACCGCTTAAGCGCGCAAACCCTAAAGACGATCTGGCAAGTCGTCGATGACAATAAGCAGTTCTTACTCGACTACCTGGACCGCAAGGCGGCTTTGCTGGGCAAGAAGCACGCGGGCTGGCAAGACGTGGAAGCCCCACTGAACCTACCTGGGAGTCACCTGCACCACTTCACATTCGATGAAGCCGCCGAATTCATCATCCAGCACTACGGCGAATTTTCACCAAAAATGGCGGCATTGGCCAAGCACGCCTTCGAACACCGGTGGATCGAAGCCGAAGACCGCGCGGGTAAAGCTCCCGGTGGCTGGATGGAAAGTGCCCCCGAAACCAACGAATCGCGAATCTTTATGACCTTTACGGGCTCCCCGAACGATGTCTCGACGTTGGCTCACGAACTGGGTCACGCCTTTCACTCCAGTGTGATGAGCGACCTGCCCCTGTTGCGGCAAGGCTACGCCATGAACGTGGCGGAAACGGCGTCGACGTTTGGTGAACTCATCGTGGCCGACGCCAACGTGAAGGCTGCTAAGAACGACGCGGAAAAGATCACATTGTTAAACGCTAAAATGGATAATCCCCTGGCGATGTTCTTGAATATCCGGGCTCGTTTTCTATTTGAGACACATTTCTACCAGTTACGGCAACAAAAGTTGGTCACCCCGGCTGAACTCAACGAGCTAATGCTCAATGCACAAAAGGAAGCGTTCGGCCACGACCTGTCGACCTACTCGCCACACCTGTGGGCTAGCAAGCTACATTTCTACATTGACGAACCGGCCTTCTACAACTTCCCATACGTCTTTGGCTACCTGTTCAGTCTCGGCATCTACGCTAAGGCCCAACAGGAAGGCAACTTCGAAGACGCCTACATTGCGCTACTGCGGGACACGGCCAACATGTCGACCGAAGATCTGGCGCAGAAGCACTTGGGCGTCGACCTGACGCAACCCGACTTTTGGCTAGCCGGTGTCAAACTCATCAAACGCGATGTGGCTGAATTCATGCGGTTAACTGATCCATTGGTCAAGAAGTAAGCGGATCATCGCCCATTACCTGACCCAGTTATCTTTCATTTAAAAGTAACGTAGAGTGGTATAATGAAGATAATAATATGGGATGAAAAGGGTGATTGGTATGTTTTCTGAACGACTTCGGGCCTTACGACGCGGCCAACACATTACACTAGAACAATTGGCAACCGGCTTAAACGAACATTCCGTGGGGCCGGATGACCACCCCAACACAGCGTCACAAATTGGCAATTGGGAACGAGGTATCCGGACACCGTCATTCCTTGAGGTGCGCAAGTTAGCCGAATATTTCGATGTGACCATGGACTACTTAACCGGTAAGGCAGAACGTGATGAGTACGACTTAGGTCGCCTCTTCCTCTCTGGCAAGCAACTCAGCTTCAACCGCGAGTTGTTGAGTGGCCGGGATCGCTACGAAATTTACCAGTTGATCGATGGCTACCTGCATGGCAAGGAGAACCGCTACACCAGTGCTGAACCAAACCAGCAGGAAGAATTAGATCTGCATTTAGACGATAACCATTAACCGTGAGTCGGCTGGTCGGCGGAAACGCTAATCGGTCGGCTTTTAATTTAATTTTGAAAGGACGTTTCCCGTGAATCCGAAAAAATTGAAACAGCTTAAGAAAAAAGTCCGCCACCTCCCGATGAGCCAACGCAAGACGGCTTACATGGACCGAATGGCCGCCTATTACCAGCAATTTAATGACTTTCCCGCGGCCAAAATTTTAATCAGCAATATCCTGTTGGCAGACAAAATGTTGGCCGCCGGCGACTTGCCGCAACAGTTGCCTCTCCTACAGTTGCCGGACGATATTCAGGACCAAATCTTCCGAAAGCTGGAGGGCCAGTACCCGACCGGCGATGCCAAGGGTGACCAACTCTGGAATGAGTTAACCTCGACCCTGCCCCAGCTGGACCACGACTTGCGCTCCTTCCGGGATTATTTGGAAAACCACTATGGCATGTGGGCTTACACGTCCGCACCGTTCGTGGCTGACTTGGCAAAGTTCGTGGGCGACCGCGCCGTGCTGGAAGTCATGGCGGGCAACGGCTACATTTCAAAGGGCCTGCGGGACGCGCACAAGACCGTCTACGCCACGGACAGTCAGACCTGGACGACGGAAAATGAGACCGGCCGGCACGCGTTGACGACGATTGAACCGTTGACCGCCGTGGACGCTTTCCAGAAGTATCAAGATAAAGTTGGCGTGGTCGTCATGTCGTGGTCACCAGACGGGCTCCCCGTGGATTGGGAACTGCTCCAAGCGATTCGCGAATCCTCAGCCGACGTCGACTTCGTGGTCATTGGCGAAAAGGACGGTGCAACGGATTCGGCCGCCTTCTGGTCGCATGCTGAATTGGTCGAAAATCCGGCGACTCGCCAATTGAACCGCCACTTCACCCCATTCGACCTGGTAAAAGATCACGCCTACTTAGTCAAGTAACATTACAATTTGACCAGAACGGTTTACCTCAAATTCCCCTTTTGATATGCTATTAGAGGCATATCAAGAGACGGGGAGGAATCGACCATGATTCTGGGAAATATTTTATTTTACGGTCTGAGTATCTTGCTGATTGCGGCACTGGGTTACGCTGCGTTCGCCAGTTATCAGGCTCATCATGATGAATGACTGCAAAAATACCGACTAGCCGGATTGGGGGCTGGTCGGTATTTTTCATTTGCACATTGCAGTCAAAAATCAACATTTCCAATAAGATCAGTCTATCTTTTTATTTTTGATGAAGAAATTCAAGATAATGCTGAATCTCAGCCATAAAATTTTGCCGATTACTATACATTCTAAGGATATCGATTTCATGTTTTGACCTATCCATATCATACAGAATAATATTTTTTGCTGTTTTTAATACATAATAACCTTCAAGATAGATACCAGTAGAAACTAACCTATCAACAGGTATTCCCATATTAGGATAGTCTTGTAGCTTCTCAAGTATGTTCGAAATCTCATTTAGAACACGTGCTTAAGTTGTAGTATCAAATGTTTCCATCAGATACGCTTTCAATGCCAACAGGTCTTGTCTTGCGTTTTCATATAAAATGAGTTGATATCTCATTAATTCTGCAATTCTCTTTTGATGTCACTCCAGGAATATTTTTTCCCTTCCCGTGCCTCATCGGCAACCTGCATCATTTTTGAAGCAAATAGTAACTCCTGATATTTCTTAAAATCTGCAATATCAATTACCGCATATTTACCATAACCATTTTTAGTTAAAATAACTGGTTCATTAGGCTTCACTGTATCTAGAAGTTCACTATAGGCTCGTAATTCAGAAATTGGCTTGATTCTCTGTTCATTTTCAGATGGTTCCATCAAAATTATCACGCCCTTTAACTCAAAGCATATCTACTTTGCTGTAAACTTGCAGCAAATTTGCAGTATAAATATCCTAATGATACTCTGCCCAAGTCAGCACCAACGTTAACAGCAGCATCAACACGATAGCCACCGCGTGCCAGCGTTTGTTGCCCACGAAGATGGCGATATATTCCCGCAAAATCGCGTTGGGGAGGAAAAATTTTGCCGTGTGCGCACCGATACCGTTAGCATTCAAACCGGCCTTGCGCGCAATCATCCCCGCCCGAAAGGTATGGTAGCCGTTGGTCACAAAGGTAACACGCGGTTTAACGGCACCGCGGTCGTCGATAATCTGTTTGGAAAAAACCATGTTTTCATACGTCGTTTTCGAGCGGTCCTCAGCAATCGCATCGGCCGCCGGTAAACCGCGGTTCAATGCATATTGGCGCATGGCCACCCCTTCTGGCACCGTTTCGTCGCCGCCCTGGCCACCCGAAAAGATGATGACGGGCGCCCGACCAGTCTTTTTCACCTGCTTGTGATAAAACCGTAGCGCTCTGTCGATTCGCTGACCCAGCAGTGGTGAGACCTCGTCACCATTTAGCAGACCCGCCCCTAACACGATTAAATAATCCTGCTTGTAGCGGGGATGATTAAATTGATAAATGAACAGCATGGTCAGGTAATTGTAGAACCAGAAAAACACATAAAAAATGACCATCGCTGGAAAGAGGTTCAACACACTTGCCACTGGCACGGGCAAATACAGGGTCGTCAGCCGCGTCACAAACGGTGCGATTAAAATCGCAATTCCTAAAAACAGGGTCAGCATGTTGGCTAGCGTGTGGCTTTCCCGTTTCCAAACGATCCATGCATTCCACAACAGCAAGAAGGCTTGGAGCGCAAACGCCACCCCAATCAGCATCAACAAGATGACGAACAACGCAATACTGATCACGATCAGCCACTTATTGTTGGTTCCCAAAATCGTCATGGCTAACACCGTTAAAAACGAATAGAAAAATAGCGAAAACCAAATCCCATTGCCCAGCCGCCGTTTCTCGATCCCATAGCTAATGCTAAACACGATGCCAAAGAATAGTGGGATCAACCATCCCAAATAGTAGACCGGTGGAATATTAAAAAGTTCATTTTGCATTACACTTCAAACTCCCCTAAAACAATTTATCACTATCCCGCCACGTCCAAATGGCCATAGCGGTTAGTTCAATCAGCGTGAATACCCAAATTTTCTTGATAATTCAAGAATAGCACAGATACTCCAGTGGACAATTGTTGAAGCCCCAAAAGTTGTGGCTAATTTGCGCAAAAAAAACGCCCGACCAGCCTAAGCTGATTGGACGTTTTTACCACAGCATTCGTTTTACCGAATGGACTTATCTCGGAATCCACATTCCCTCAAAGTCAGACACGTCACAATACGGTGACATATGTGCCCTGCTGACAAATTCACCTAGCCGCTTGCGCGGACAAACCTTGCAAGCAAGGTTTGCGTGATTTCTCGACTCATCGCATAGGAACAATACTACCACACGCTGGCCGGTGAAACAAGGTTATTTCTTCTTAACATCCGTTTCTTCTTTATTGGTTGCTGCTGCCTGCAATTTTTCAATCTGCAGGTTGAGCCAGTCGTGGAGACTCGCATCCGCCACCGCAGCTTGATCCACATAGGTCGTTGCGGGTGCCAGCGCATCGATTCGGAGACCCGACACGTTGATGTCCGGCGTTTCGATCACCGCATAGACGTTCAACTCAGCCGTGTCGTCGGTTTCCATGATTTTGCCAATGGTCTTCGTATCTTGCAATGGCAGATTGATGACGCTCAATTCCAAACGAACGGAAACGTCAGTATCGGTTAACTTTAATTCTGCCTGCGCCAGTTGATCAGCCCCAATTTGCTGGCGAACAAAGGCTGCCAATGGTGCCATAAGGCCATCTGGATCGGCAAAAAACTTCTTTTCAGTGGTGTCTGCCGTGAAATGTTGAATTTCATCGGCTGCGACCGCGTCAATAAACGTTTGAATTTCTCGTTTCATTCTTTACACCTCTTCTGCTAGTGGCCGAACCGTTTCCGGTCAGCTCGATCTTGTTGTTTCTTTCGTAACCGCAATGCCAGGACCAACCAGTAGGCATTTCCCCACATCAAAGCAATGCTGAAGGCGGACATCAAGAGTTTGATCATGATGCTGGCCCCACTGTCGCTCCACATGTTGAACAACACACTAATCGGTGACAACGTGTACAGGGCAATGACCAAGCCCATGAAATAAAATGATGGCTTCCAATTCAACGCCGCCATCACGATTGGAATCAGGTATAAGATGACCGCAATCAGCGTGGTGTGCCAAAATTCGGTCATGGTCATCTGGACGTTCGCACTATGAATAAAGGGACGGGACATTAAAAAATTAATGGCAATAAAACCGAACATGGACACAATGGCCCAAGCAATCACGTTACGATCTCTCATTTTAAAATAAACTCCTCAATAAATTTCCTAAAAATAAAAAACGCGGTCACACTGACCACGTTTTTAGTCAAGTTCCTCTTCTATTTTAACTTATTCCCCACTGAAAATCAGCTAATCCCCGAAAACTAACGGGAAACTAATCAACTAACAGGTTCAAAACATCCTGGGTGTCGATGCCATTGAAGTACAGTTGGGTGTTCACACTGTTTAAAACTTCGCCAACATGTTCCCGGTCATAACGAACACCGGCCAGTTTGTCAGCCAATTCAGTTGCATCCGCTGGCCCGAAGAAGTCACCGTAGAACTTGATGTTCTTGATCTTTCCATTTTCAACTAACAGCCGAGCATCGATGGTCCCAGCCGTAAAGTGTTGCCGCTTCTTCACCGTAAATTCTGGTGAATTGCCGTAGACCCAGTCCCAGTTGCTGTAGTAGTCATTGTAAATTTTATCAATGGCGGCTTTTTCACTATCTTCGATGGTAACTTCCTTATCCTTGATAGCGTCTAAGTTGTCTACGTGGAACAATTCTTTCAACAACGTGTCGCGGAATTCTGGCACGGTCAGATTTTGATATTCAGGTGCCAAGTAAGGCTTTAAATTAGTCACCCGTGACCGAACAGACTTGATACCCTTGGACTTCATCTTGTCTTCAGGGACGTTCAGGGCATGTGCAATCACATCTTGGTCCACGTCCAGCATCAAGGTTCCATGGGAGAACGTCTTGCCACTGTGGGAGTACATCGCGTTACCGGAGAACTTCTTGCCGTCAACTAAAATGTCGTTCCGGCCAGAAACTTCGGTCGTCGTTGCCCCCATAGCGTGTAAGGCGTCCACGATTGGTTGGACAAAGGACTTGAAATCCCCGAATTCTTCACTATCGCTATCAACCACGAAGCTAAAGCAAAGGTTGCCGAGGTCTTGGTAGACAGCACCACCACCCGATAACCGACGGGTGACCGTGATGTTGTTTTCTTCAACGTACTTTTGGTTGATCTCTTCCAATGTATTTTGGTTGCGACCAACAATAATGCAAGGTCCTTCATAGTAGAACAAGACCAATGGTTCATCAAACTTTTTGTTGTTCATTAAGTACTGTTCAGTTGCTAAATTGTGGCGAATATCATGTGACTTCATCGCATACCAATACATAACCCAAAAACCCCTTTCAAATTAACCAACCCGAGGCCTTACAGAACTGTAGGTTTCTCGGTTACTTTAAATCATAGCACGCTTTGTTAGCGATTACAATTTAGCGTTGAGCTAACTTCCAATTCCCAATTTATTTTGTAATAAGATAGGTTGAAAACGATTTCAAAGCAGCCAATTTCACCCTTGTTCGTTTGGTCACTCATCTAAAATACGCGCAAAAAAAGGAAGCGAGGTTTTGTCTCGCTTCCTTCCCCGTCTAGGTTCATCCTAGGCGGTCATTTAAGCTTAATGGTGGCCGTAACCGCCATCCCTTTATCTGACTTCATTATAGGCCCTTAACTAATAAAAAGGTAGCGTTTAGCTCAGTCTTCCGGGTTAATAAGTTGCCGAAAGTAACCGTGCTGATGCAGGTCATGTTTTAAGTCCGTCATCGTAAATTGGTGGTAAAACTTGCGGTAATCTTCATCAGCCAAGGTGAACAGATCTGTCAACGTTTGTGAAATGTTGGCCGAAATGTCGGTATCGTCAGTCGCCCTAGTTCCTTTAGAGTCACCCGTAATGAACCGCGCGTAGCTAATGGTCGGTGGAATCGTCAAGTCATAGAGTTCGCCAACGTTAATATCAGCGAGGTCCTTGATGAGCTGATAACCACCATTTTTACCGACAGATCCCTCAATGTAGCCCTGTTTATGGAGCACCGAGAGAATATTGCGGATCATTACCGCATTCAGTTGAAGGGACGTTGCGAGTTCCCGGCTGGCAATCTTACGTGGACGATTTTCGTCCAAGTACAGCAAGCTATGAACCGCAACGGAAAAGTCTAATCTCATCGTCCAACCATCGCTTTCAAGAATTCTGTAGTCATTATAGGTATCATACCACACTCCGTTAGTCAGATAGTAGCGGCCGGATGAAAACCTAAGGACTTTCTCATATTGAAAGGAGCTGTATATTTTTACAAGACTTGCATAGCTTTTGCCCCTAAATCATTAGTTAGACAACCCAGTTATCCAACTATGGACTTCCAAGTTAAATTTTTTATCATTTTTTGAAATGTCTGCGATGATTGATATAACAAAGTTTATGAGGTTTTTATGAATTTTCTATGATTGATTATGTTAAATTTGGGGTTGTAAATGAGAATTTGATTAACTATAATCAAACACAATTATTGTTTGAGTCGTTCGTGAATACTCAGAGATGGTTATTCATCGGGCTTCAAATCAAAATGAGAGATATATTAGAACATTGGGAGGGATTTCCGTGGAAACCGAATCAAACTTTCTAAACATTAAAGACGTCAGCACGGCTTTCAAAATCGACGGCCAGTTCTATGACGCCATCTCCCACATTAACCTCCAGGTCCAACACGACGAGATTCTCGCCATCGTTGGTGAATCAGGTTGTGGTAAAAGTACGTTAGCCACTACCATCATGGGTTTGCATGACCCGGCAGAGACTAAGATCTCCGGCGAAATTGATTTTGAAGGCACCGACCTCCTGAAACTTGACGATGATGGGTACAACGAATTTCGGGGCGCTAAAATTGGGATGATCTTCCAAGACCCCCTCTCCGCATTGAACCCATTGAAACGCATTGAAGATCAAATTAGCGAAGTCATGGACTACCATACGCAGATGACCAAAGCCGAAAAGCACAAGCGGACATTAGAATTACTCGACGAAGTTGGCATCGTCAATCCCCAACGAACCGCGCACCAATTTCCCCATGAGCTTTCCGGTGGGATGCGACAACGGGTGGTCATTGCCATCGCCATTGCCTGCAAGCCCGACCTCATTATTGCCGATGAACCGACCACGGCACTGGACGTTACCATCCAAGCACAGATTTTGGATGTGCTCCGGGCCATCCAAAAGGAAAACCACGCCGGTATCATCCTCATCACCCATGATTTGGGGGTCGTTGCTGAAACGGCTGACCGGGTTGCCGTGATGTACGCCGGTCAAATCGTTGAACAGGGAACTGCCGAACAAGTCTTCAATTCACCCGAACATCCCTACACGCGTTCCTTGTTGCGGTCCATGCCCCAGCGAGACAACGAGGGCGATGACCTCTACGTCATCAAGGGCAACGTTCCTTCCTTACAAAAGATGCCTAGCACTGGCGATCGCTTTGCCCCCCGGATTCCTTGGGTTCCAGAGAGTGCTCACGAAGCAGATCCCGTCATGCATGAGATTGCGCCGGGTCACGAAGTTCGTTGTACCTGCTACAAAACATTTCAATTTCCAGATGAGCAGAAGGGGAGCGTGACCGTATGAGCTTAATTGAAATCAAAGATCTAAAAGTCCACTACCCGATTCGCTCTGGCTTCTGGAACCGGATTACCGACTCCGTTAAAGCCGTCGATGGTATCACCTTCAACATTGAGGCCGGTGAAACTTATGGTCTCGTGGGGGAATCCGGTTCTGGTAAATCAACGACTGGCAAATCCGTCGTCGGTCTCGAGAAAGTGACGAGTGGGTCTATCCTATATAACGGTAAAGATATCACCAAGCGTGATAACCGGCGTAAGTTGGACTACAACCGTGACGTTCAGATGATCTTCCAAGATTCCCTTTCCAGTCTCAATCCCCGGAAACGAATTGAAGATATCATCGCGGAGCCGCTCCGAAACTTCGAACACTTAAGCAAGGACGACGAAAAGCTCCGGGTCCTTCAATTGTTAAACATTGTTGGTCTGGACGCCGATGCACTCTACAAGTATCCCCATCAATTCTCCGGTGGCCAACGTCAACGGATCGGGGTTGCCCGCGCAGTGGCGACGAACCCCAAGCTTATCATTGCCGACGAACCCGTTTCTGCCTTGGACCTTTCCGTTCAAGCACAAGTGTTGAACTTCATGAAGAAGATTCAACGTGAATTTGGCATTTCTTACCTGTTTATCTCCCATGACTTAGGGGTCGTGCGGCACATGTGTAACAACATTGCCATCATGAACCGGGGCCGGTTAGTTGAAATTGGAACACGAGAAGACATCTACAACCACCCGTTACATATCTATACCAAGCGGTTATTAGCTGCCATCCCAGAAACCAACGTTAACCAACGCGTTGCCCACCGTGCCTCTCGTCTCGCCGTCGAAAAAATTTACGAAGAGCAACAGGATAAATACTACGACGAAAACGGCATGGCTTATCCCCTCGTTCAGGTCAGCCCGACCCATTCGGTCGCCTTACCTGAAACCATCGCCAAACAACTTGCCAGCCAAGAAGGAGAGGTGCAGGCCTAATGTGGAAAACGATTTTACGACGGCTACTCATTATGATTCCCGAGGTTATCCTCTTAAGTGTCTTGGTCTTCCTCTTAGCCAAGGCGATGCCCGGGGACCCCTTTACCGGATCGATCAACCCGAAAGCTGATCCTGCTCAAATCAAGCATTTAATGGAAATCAACGGGTTGAATGACCCTTGGTACCAACAATACTGGAACTGGGTCGTTCACTTGTTCCACGGAAATCTCGGTAACAGTTATCAATATCAAGAACCCGTTACTCGGCTAATTGAAGGCCGCGCCGGCAATACGCTGTGGTTAGCGTTCTTTACCATGATTCTAACCTACGCTTTCGCCTTGCCATTAGGGGTTTACGCTGGACGCCACGAAGGTAAGCTACCCGACACGATCATCCGCTTCTACACCTACGTGACCTTCTGTATTCCCGTATTCGTCATCTTAGTCTTGGGCATCTGGATCTTCGGTTACGTCTTAGGTTGGTTCCCAACCACTGGCTCAGTCTCATCCGATGCTCAGACTTGGGCACAAACCGTGGGGTCACGTTTCTACCACATCTTACTGCCAAGTCTCTTAGGGGCTCTGTTCGGAACCGTCAACATTGTCCAATACCTCCGTTCTGAAGTGATCGACGCCAAGCATTCCGATTACGTCCGAACTGCTCGCTCCAAAGGGGTTCCTAGCAAGGATATTTACCGGCATCACATTTTCCGGAATTCCTTACTCCCCATCGCAGCATTTGCTGGGTACTCCATCACCGGGTTATTAAACGGTTCCATCTTTACCGAAACCGTCTTCTCTTACCCTGGGATGGGACTGCTATTTGTGAACTCAATCAGTTACCGGGATTACACCGTAATTACCGCACTGGTCCTGATTTACGGTATTTTGAACTTAGTGGGGACTTTGCTTTCAGACATTATCCTAAGCATCGTCGATCCACGGGTTCGGATTGAATAAAGGAGGCTAAACAGAATGGCAGAAAATTTTGAAAAACACTCGGATATTTCCGCGGCTGATTTAGCCCGCCTCAATCAAGAGGCCCAAGCGGAAGCCACACCATCGACCGCCAAAATCATTTGGAATGAATTCAAGGCCGACAAGCCAGCCATGGCCGCCCTATTCATCATCGTTGGCTTTATCGCCTTCGTGATGATCGGTGCCCTCTTCATCAATACACCTAAGATGATGGAGACCAACATCATGGACTACTTCGACAAACCCTTCACCACTGACTTTTGGTTGGGTGCCGATTCTGGTGGGCGCTCAGTTGCGAAACAGTTGATCGTCGGTTCACGTAACTCCATCGGGATTGCCATCGGCCTGACCGTTATCTCATCCACCGTTGGGATCTGCTGGGGGTTAATTTCCGGCTACTTCGGCGGCTACATCGACTGGGGCATGCAACGGGTCTATGACTTCACGATGATGCTCCCAATGCTGATGATGATCATCGTCCTAGTCACAATTATTCCGCACTACAATGCCGTTTCACTGACCCTGATTTTCTCCCTCTTCTATTGGGAAGGAACGTCGCGGTTGATTCGATCCCGGACCTTAGCTGAAACGCAAAAGGACTACGTTGCCGCTTCAAAAACATCCGGTACTAGTAATTGGAAAATTATTTTTCAGGGCATCATGCCAAACATTTCTTCACTGATCATCATTGACACGACCTTATCCTTCGCCGAAAACATCGGGGTTGAAACCGGGCTTTCCTACCTGGGATTTGGACTACCAACGCAAACGCCCTCACTAGGGACCATGATTGCGAACGCCAATGACCCCACCAACATCACGTTGTACTGGTGGACTTGGCTGCCCGCAGCTCTTGAAATCATCGTTCTCTGTTTATCAATTAGTTATATCGGTCAAGTGCTTCGCCGTGCTGCGGATGCTTCGCAACGACAAGGTGCCGCCGACTAAAACTAGCGGAATTATTCCATTTAAGGAGATGGTGCCCACTCAGCCACCAGCCGTATCCATGGCTTTACCGTTTCGCCGACTAATCCTGAGGAGAATTGGCCAGCACATCTATTAGAGGATTTTACGCAAGGGGGAAACATAGCATGAACAAGAAGAAACTGGTGTTATCAGCGATGGCAGTCCTCGCAACTGTCAGCCTCGCTGCATGTTCAAGCAATAGCTCGTCTAAGTCGAGCGGTACTGGTAATGGGTCTTCACTGAAGCTTTCCACGTCATATAACAACACTTCAGCTACCGACAAGACCGCCGACGAAAAAAGTACATTAAAGGTCGCAGAAGCCAATGACTCACCATTCCAAGGGATCTCTGACCCCGTCTTAGCCTCCAACGCCGAAGATGCTGACGTCTTCGCACCTGGTGGTGGTAATTCCCTGTTCAACGTCGACAAAAACTACAAGATTGTCGATGGTGGGCTAGCTAACCAACGTATCGACAAGAAAGCTAAGACCGTTACTATCACTTTACGGTCCAACGCTAAGTGGTCTAACGGGATGGACGTTACCGCTAAGGATATTGAATACGCCTATGAAGTCGTTGCCAACAAGAACACGACTTCACAACAGTATTCTTCTGATTTCAACGCCATCAAAGGGATGGCTGCCTACCACGCTGGCAAGGCCAAGACCATTTCTGGGATCACTTACCCCGATGGTGAAAAAGGAAACAAGGTTGTCATCCATTTGACTCAGGTATCCCCAAGCATGAAGTTCTCCGGGAACTCCTTCATCTGGGGCACCGTTGAACCTTACGAATACATCAAGAACGTCCCAATCGCGAAGTTAGCTTCCTCCGCACAAATTCGGAAGGATCCTATCTTCATCGGTCCTTACAAGCTGGATAAAGTCGTTGAAGGTGAATCCACAACTTGGTCACCAAACAAGTACTACTACGGTAAGAAAGCACAAATCAAGCACATCAGCATCAACGTTGTTTCTTCTAACAACATCGTCAAGGCTATCCAATCCAAGAAGTATGACATCACCGCTTCTGGTTTAGGAAGCACGTCCTACAAGCAATTAAAGAACGTCAAGGGCTACGCCAAGACCGGTCAACCAGCCTTAAGTTACGGCTACTTTGGCTTCAACCTGGGGCACTTCGATACCAAGACTGGCAAGAACGTCATGGATAAGAACAGCAAGATGGCCAACAAGAACTTACGTCAAGCCATGATGTACGCTTTGAACCTCGACCAAGTTTACAAGAAGTTCGGGAACGGCATTACTTGGCGCGCCAACACCTTGATCCCACCAATCTTCCAGAAGTACTGGGATTCATCCGCTTCCGGCTACAAGTTGAACATCAAGAAGGCTAACAAGTTACTCGACGAAGCTGGCTACAAGAAGCGTAACGGTAGCAAGTGGCGTTCCGATCCAAATGGCAAGAAGTTAGTCATCCACTTCGGCGCTATGACCGGGAACTCAACTTCCGCCGCTGAATACCAAGACTACCTGCAACAATGGCACAAGGTCGGCTTGAATGTTCAATTCACAGGTGGTAAGACTATGGAAATGAACAGCTTCTACTCCACCTTACAAGCACCAAAGCAAAACAAGATTGATATTTACTCCGCTGCATGGAGCGTTTCATCCGAACCAACACCTACACAAATGTACGGTGAAGATGCTACCTTCAACATGGGTCACTTTGTCAGCGCAAAGAACACCAAGTTGATGAAAGAAATGAACAGCAACAAGTCTTGGAACGATAAGTACCGGACCAAGGTCTTCAAGGAATGGCAGAACTACATGAACGAACAGGCTGCCTACGCCCCTGACAACTTTGCTTACGGTTGGTCCCCAGTTAACCATCGTGTTAAGGGCTACGATATCAGCCCAGCTAACACCGAATTCTGGAGCAACATGTCTTTGACTTCATCTAAGCTACAATAAGCCTACGTTCAGCATTTTATGAAACCATCGAATCGCTTTTGATTCGATGGTTTTTTATTGTTTCCGCCGCCAGTGCTGGTTAGCATGCGTCCGGTTAAACTAGTCTAAATTTGGCGCACGCCGGCTGCCAGGGGTTCCGCCTGCTGTGGGGACGCTTCAGCCTGGAAGACCACCAGTCTTCTCGCTCGCTTTGAAGCCACGAAAACCACGTGTCTCCAAAGTCGCCCGTGATGTAAGCTGGCTGACCAGCTAACATCACCCTCACGGCCGGCTCCACCCCTGGCCTCCTCCGGCGCTGACTGTGTTTTATCAGATAAACAGCTGTAGACCAGGTTTTGGTCCAGTCAATAGCAATGGTTATCGTTAGCCTCAATGTCGTCTGAGTGCATAATATCTATCGGCCGGTAAGGTGACTTAACTACTACGTTGCCTAATTTTAGTTCCATTGTTACTAGAACAGGCATAGCTGGTACTCTGGAACTTTCAAGCTTTAGTTTTCAAACAAAAAAATCAACTCGCCAGCACCCCGTTCACCAAGCAATTTAATTGCGACCAATTACAATTCCTGTGATAATAGCCTTAAGCACTACACCTGTTTCCGTCCACTTTGTTCACCATTTATTTAATTCGTGGGATTTTTTATTTTTTTATAATTCCCGAAACTACGGCTTTTACATCCATTTTCATCCCCATTGGCAACAATTAAATGCTTACACACCGTAAAATAAATGATATAGTAAAGGTAAAGTTTTAACATGACTCGTGAAGGGGTGGCATTCCATATGTTACAACAATATAAGAACATTCTGGTTCCCGTTGACGGTTCCAAGGCAACCCAGCCAGTCTTAGAAAAAGCAATTGAAGTCGCAAAGCGCAACAACACGCATTTAGATATTTTAAACGTGCTTGAAGTGAACCAATTCAGCGATACCTATGGTGGTGCCGTCAGTGGTGACGTCATCTACAAGCTTTCTCAAGACGTCCAAGACCGACTCGATGCTTTAAAGCAACAGGCCATCGATGCTGGTGTTCCCGATGTCAGCATCCACGTTCGTTTTGGGAACCCGAAGCCCGTTATCGCTCGGGAATTCCCTGCAGACCACAAGTCAGAATTAATCGTCATTGGCTCAACTGGTTTAACGGCCGTTGAACGTTTGATGGTTGGTTCCGTTACCAACTATGTCAGCCGTTCCGCTATCTGCGACGTGCTGATTGTTAAGCCTGAAGAAGCGCACAAATAACTTTAACTGAAGAAATGACCTTCTGCTATGCGGAGGGTCATTTTATATTTCTTAAAAAAGGAGGCCCGCCCATGCACTGGACTTACACCCAATTATTACCGGCTGATCAGGTCGCGATGCCCCTCCGTCAGCTACTCACGGCGTGGCTACTTCCCAGCCACTTGGTCCACGACCTTCGCCAAAATCGCCGGGTCCTCGTCAATGGGACCTATCGTTCAATGAATCAGCGCGTTGCGGGGGGAGAAACGGTACAGCTCACCTTTCTTCCCAGCGACTTTAAGGAGCCCTTCCCCGACGTTGACCCCGATAGTGCCGCCACCGTTGCCGTCCTCTATGAAACGGCCGATCTGCTAGTCATCAATAAGACCCGTGGCAGCAAGACCCATCCCAATCAACCAGGCGAGCGTGGAACCACGTTGAATCACGTTGCCGCCTACCTGGGCGCTGACCAGCCCGGTCCCTACATTTTAAGTCGGCTCGACCAAGAAACAACCGGGGCGCTAATGATGACTAAAACTCCCGCCGTTGTCCCCATCATGGTGCGTAACATTGCTGAGAAACGGGTGCAACGTACCTACCTCGCGTGGGTGGCCGGAACTTTGACGGGTAGTGGAATCTTCAATGCACCAATTGGCCGCGATCCTCTAGACAAGCGCAAACGGCTGGTCAATGGTGACCACGCCCAACCCGCGGTCACGCACTACACCGTTGTCAAACACCAGCCTGGCGCCACCCTGGTTCAACTTTGGTTAGAAACTGGGCGCACGCATCAACTCCGCGTTCACTTAGCGGCCGCGGGTCATCCACTGATTGGCGACCCCCTTTATGGGCCACCCACGCAGACACGCTTACGTTTACACTGCTGGCGTTTGACCTTCCCCCAGCCATTCACCTTGTCTACCAAGCAAACGACTGTGACGGCACCCGTACCGGCTGATTTTGACTGCTTCTAACTGATATTCCTGCACCGTTTAACTTCTTGTAGCACCAATCCACGGCGGAAACATAACCTGGCATTATCGTCATTTTTTCCACGATTTAGACGATTGTCAATGTTAACCATTAATAGCTGTTATACTTGATTTGAATCTAACGGCTAGGGGGGATTCGATGCGTTGGCAACAAAAATGGGCATTGATTGTTCTGCTGGTGCTACTAGCCATCCTATTAATCTGGGGTGCCATCAATATTTATCATTAAATCATTAAAAAAAACGTCAGCCGGTGAGGGTCGGTTGACGTTTTTGTGTGTTTGCATGGCATGGCGTGGCGTGGGATGCAGGACAGGTTCTGGGCACGTCTGCTTCTGTCCGGCGGCTTTTAAACTGAATATTGTGTTAGGGCGTTACACTTGCTCTCGCCATTCAATCCCTATCCTGGCGGCCTCCGAAACGTGTTCC
>NZ_SULH01000005.1:152198-249740 GCF_007115095.1 Levilactobacillus enshiensis
AGCAGCCAGGTCCCTGCGCTTAACAAAAATAACCCTTCTGTCCGGTGGCGGCTTTTAAACTCAAGACTGTGTTAGGGCGTTATACTTGCTCTCGCCATTCAATCCCTATCCTGGCGGCCTCCGAAACGTGTTCCGCAAGGCAGGTCCCTGCGCTTAACAAAAATACACCTTCTGTCCGGCGGCTTTCAAACTGAATATTGTGTTAGGGCGTTACACTTGCTCTCGCCATTCAATCCCTATCCTGGCGGCCTCCGAAACGTGTTCCGCAAGGCAGGTCCCTGCGCTTAACAAAAATACACCTTCTGTCCGGCGGCTTTCAAACTGAATATTGTGTTAGGGCGTTACACTTGCTCTCGCCATTCAATCCCTATCCTGGCGGCCTCCGAAACGTGTTCCGCAAGGCAGGTCCCTGCGCTTAGTAAAAATAAGGACCCGTGTCCGGCATCGGCTTTTAAATTCAAGACTGTGTTAGGGCGTTACATTTGCTCTCGCCATTCAATCCCTATCCTGGCGACCTCCGAAACGTGTTCCAGCAGCCAGGTCCCTGCGCTTAACAAAAATAACCCTTCTGTCCGGCGGCTTTCAAACTGAATATTGTGTTAGGGCGTTACACTTGCTCTCGCCATTCAATCCCTATCCTGGCGGCCTCCGAAACGTGTTCCGCAAGGCAGGTCCCTGCGCTTAGTAAAAATAAGGACCCGTGTCCGGCATAGCCGAACACGGGTCCTTATTCTCACTAATGCTCAGGACCTAAGCGCCTTGCTCCACACTCTTATACAAAAAAGACCGAAGTAACCACTCTCCGGCCTCACTAGCATCATTAGAGTAATTCAACATAATCACAGATTGTAGTCAGGAAAACGCTGTTCGCTCAGATTAGCTATTGAATCTCAATATGTAGTATTGAGTTAAAACCAAAATACGTTTAGTTCTGGGAAAACTAATCGTATCATGAAGAAAACTCTAATTCGTTTAATTGAAGCTTTCTTCACAAAGTTGAGAACCTATCAAATACCGCTATTTGCTAACTTCTCAACCTGATTCATTGCTATTACAAGTCCTAGTATATCAGACAGTCATAGAATTGCAAGCGTTTTCATCGAGTTAGCTTATCTGAATTATTACTCCTCAGTTAACGGTTCACCCTACGGACTTTGTGAATAGTCCAAGGCCCGGACTATCCCGTTGGTAACGTGACAATCAGCTGGCCCCAGTGAAGCTTGAGTTGTAGGGCCATGGTTGCCGACTGCGAGAGCGACTCCCTTAGTTTAGAAAAGTCGAGAACTTCCTGTTCGGTCGTCACACGCGTATGGCCGTCTAACTTCGCATCGAGTGGCACGGGAAAGGTCAGTGAGAAGCGTAATCGACCAGCGACCTCTCTTAGCTCCAAAGTCACCATTGCTGGCGTTAATTCACTCACTACTGGCAGGACGACTGGCAGGGTCTGGTCAATCACGTCACCCAGTTCCTTCAACGCCGTCACGGTTGCCGTTAAAGGCTCTGGTGTCTGAACGAAGAGTTGAACCTGATTTTGCTGCGCCAACAGATAATTATGGTACAACTGAAATTTTAAACTGGGACTGGCAACATTATCGAGATCTTCAATCGTCAATTCCGCAGCATTACTGGTGGCCCAACCGGACCGAATGTCAATGTAGAGTTGCCGAAAACCGGCGTAATCCTTATCTTCAAGATAGCCCCCTAGTCCCAGCAACATGTTTTGATAGTCATGACTAAACTTACGGACTGCCGCCATCTGGCGATTGAGTTCCGCTGTGTACTGCTCACGAAATTCGTGTTGTTGGGTTTGTAGCTGCGTATGCTCCTCTTGCAAATGCGTCTGCATTAAAATATACGTGCTTAACGTCAATCCTACTAATAAAACACCAGCGATTCCCGCCAAAAAGATCAGGTACTGTTCCGATTGTTGTAGCTTTTGGAGCGAATACTCAAACAGGATGTAAGCAAGCGCCAAGACCGACATAAAGCCCAAGAAAAGGTACTCCGTCGACCGCCCCATGATATCACCAATCAAGTTTTCCATAGGCGCCCGCGTTAGCCAAATCGCAATACCCAATATTGCATAAATAATATTGTCGATTACAATTTCGATAAAGGTGCCCCAGAAACTGACCGCAAATGACATGCTGGTTAGCTGAATCGTTGCTGAGATGACCAGCATATCGATAAATTCCAATAGCACATAGGAAAGAATCGTGACATCAATAAACGCTGGCAAATACTTTAAGTGGTGATAGTAGCTCATGATGCCAACTTCAATTCCTAGAAAGAAGACGATGGGAATCGCACCCACCAAGGTACTAGCCGGCACAAATGAGACTGCTGTATTCAGCAATGCGAATCCCGCCGACAGTAACGCACAGTACAACAAGAAAAAATGTTCCTTATGGAGAAACCGTTCGTTACGTAACCGCGGAAACCAATAGTATTGAAAGTAAACAAACCAAAAGCCCAACGAGAAATTCGCCAGCGTGTAGCTTAACCGACTTACCGTAATCACTCTGAGGACCTCCCTGGTTTGGTTAAAATAATTGTAAAATACAGCATATCACGCTTCAATTCAATCTGTAGTGCCGCGTTACTGGTCTGCGCCACGATATCGTGAACCGTGTTCAATCCCAATCCGTGACTGCCACCCTTGGTCGTATACCCCGCAGTCATCAAGCGGTTGATTTTAGGCGGATTCTGCGGCGAGACGGGATTGGCAACCGACAACTCGACCGATCCCGGATAATCCAAAACCGCACAATGAATCTCCGAACGCGTCCCCACTGGACCGGCCTCCAAGGCATTATCCAGTAGAATTCCCATGATCCGCAAGAGTTGAATGCTGTTCATCGGGATTGCCCGAACCTTATCCGGAATCTCTAAGCGCAGACTTCGCCCCTGATTTTGCGCGGCTAATATTTTTTGAAAGAGGAGGCTTTTTAATGGCGGATCAGCCAGTCGCTGGAGGCCTTCTTCTTCCAGCCCCGCCAACTGACTAGTGGCGTGCCACCGATCATTTAACGTCCAATAGTATGCCTCCAAACCCGCGTAATCTTCCTTATCTAGATAAACCCCCAGTTGCAACATCTGCCGTTGATAAAGTTGTTTAAACTGCCGAATTGCCTTGACCTGATCAGACATCCGGCGATCATACCGCGTGCGAATCCGCGATTCCTGGTACAGCACCCGTAACCGCTGCCGTTGGAAGAAACTCTGAAGGAAAATAAAAAGACTGGCACTGATCAGCAGGACCATGACCAACTCGATACTTAAAGCAAACGTCAACATGGCATGCGTAATCTCTAGCTTATGGATCACGACCGTCGACAGCTGCGATAGAAAGCCCAGACTACCCATTAAAATGGTGACGATCCACTGTTCCTTCCGACTAAATGCTAATCGTTCGAGATTCCCAGGTTGAATCCGCATCCCCGATACAGCTAAAGAAATCAGCGAGTAGATTAGAATCTGAAATCCTAAGCGACTGACAACCACCCAAGGCTGCTGACAAAAGGGCAGTCCCCACAATTCGATCATCACTTGATGGACTAAATCATTGATCAGAACCACGACCAGATAAATCACGATAGTCGCATTCACGAAGATCAATGACATCCTTGGCCGGTGATGAATCAAGTACAGCAACGCACTTAACGGTGGCAACAGCAATGCCCACGGTCGCGCAATGACTGACGGGATCAGCGCCCATCCCATCCATTTTAAGGGTAGCTTCCAGTTTTGCGGCCGAATCAAGCCGACCCACAATGTCAAAAACCACTGGACCACTATCGCGAGGACGAAAGTAATCCAAAAGTACTGATCGAAGAAATGCACCGTTGTCACCTTCTTACTTCTTTAGATGCTTTTGCACCAACGTTTTGACCTCATGAAAACGGCGAGTGGCGACGTCCGTTTCATCGCCATTAGGAAAAAGCAGTCGTCGATTGGCCGTATCAATGCCGCTCACATTGTCTAAGTTAACCAAAAAACTCTTATCTGTTCGGTACAATTCCGGGTATTGATCCGCAATGTCCTTCAAGAATCCCGGGAATTCGACCAACTGACTAGCCGCATGGACCGTCACTTTATGGGGCGTTTCGGCGGTAGCAACGAAGTACACATCCCCCATCGGCAAACTAAATTTCCGGCCACCGATCGTATAGCTAAAGAGATTTTCCGTGTTGCCTAAATAATTGGTATAACGTTGATACCCATAATCCACATTTTCCCGCAGCTTCTCATCGATCTGCGCTCTGCCGAGATCCTTAACCACAAAGTCCATGGGCTCTACCTTCCGCTCGAACGTCAGGAGCGCCATCTCCGAATGGGTCGTCACGAAAACAATCTCAGCAAATCCCAATTGCTGTCGAATGGCAATGGCCGTTTCCAGCCCCGTTGTCTCCTCATCGGGAAACTCAATGTCGAGAAAGAACAACGCGTACTCTGGCGGATTAGCCGTCAAATCAGCCAACAATGCGTGAGGACTAGGCGTTGCTAGTCGAACTTGCATGTCAAAATCATTGATCATAATGTAGCGCTTCACGGTATCCGTGTAGTGCTTGAGCTGCTCAGGATTATCTTCACAGAGATAAACGGCTAACACCAAGATCACACTCCTTTCAATCAGTCTTAGCTAGCTAATTAGTGCTGCCATAGCACTACCCTGTCGTTTTACCGACTGTATCCTAAATATAAATACTATGTAACCCTATCACCCACTAATGTAACCTGAAAATTCAATAGTTGCAATTCTTTTCGTCACGGAGCTTTCAAACTGAGCATAACTATTTCGCTATTTTACTAACCAGTCTATTTACTATTAAATTTAGGGCGACCGCTAGCCATTAAAAAAGAACCACCCCATAGGTGATCCTTCTTTAAGTGGATTATTTAATTGCCGGTGCTGGCTTTATTAGCACTCCCCCAAGTTCTAACGTCGCATAACCCCTAGGCATTCCAATAACCATCACTTACTCTTCAGCTCATTGCTGTAAAACTGCCGTTCGCCTAAGTTGTGTTTGACGTTCTATCAGGCCGCCCGTATTCATTAGATAATCGTGGGATGCAAGGTCAGAATCAATCCGTTTGAATCGCTCACACTTTGATCCATTGACCCGCAAAATCAGTTGCCGTAAAACTGACCCCTTCCAACTGTTACTACTTTAACATGCTTTCTACCTAGCAAACGTTAAGCCGCACAAACGTCATTTTTTTAACGTTCAAGCGGAGTTTAACAGCACAATTTAATTGTGCTTGAGTGAATAAGTGACAAAACCACCCAAAATAATGGGGGCCATGAAGGCCAGTGCGATGTCGATCAGTAACCGCCAGTACCAGGCCTGTTTCGACTTAGGCGCTGCCGTTAACCGTGGCGCACGTTCTGGCTTGGCCATTTTTTCGTAGACCGACGCCGTTTCATCGGCTGCCTGTCTGCGTCGCCGTCGCCGCCGAAAGACCGGTGCTTGTAGCTCCCGGTCGTCCATCAAGATGACCCACTTGGCAAATGGAAAACAAACCCAACTCAACAGAAAATACCAATCCGCACCCGTAAATCCGCCAATCAACTGACCCTTCGCGTAATTAAAGTGACCCAAAACGGCAATAATCAGGACAAAGATCAGGCCAATCCCCGCCTGCTTTAACCAAAAACGACCAAAAGCTTTCATCTGACAACTCCCTTTTCTTTTTAAAACTAACTATGTAGAATGGAGACAACTCTGAAATAAATGAGGTGTTTCAATGGCAAATTCAGGTGACTTCAATCCCATCACAGCGGCCGGCTACCGCGACTTACAGCATAAAATTGCGGCGTTGGAGGCCGACCGACCGGAAAAAATCGCAATTTTAGCCGAAGCCCGGGCCCACGGCGACCTCTCAGAAAATGCCGAGTACTCCGCCGCCAAGCGTGACCTGCGCCATTTGGAAAGTCAGTTACGTTTCTTCAACAAGCAGCTACAGTACGCCAAGGTGGTCGATCCCACCAATAGTGACGTGGTCGAGCTGGGCAAATGGATCACCGTGGCCTTCATGGATGACAATGACCAGGAAACTTATCAACTCGTTGGCACCCAAGAAGCCGACCTCGATGCCGGTAAGATCACGCGGGTCTCGCCATTAGGCCGCGCGTTGTTAGGTCATCATCCAGGTGATACCGTCACGATTCAAGCGCCTAATGCCAATTATGATGTCCACATTATCACGGTCAGCTTGACGGCACCAGCCTAATATTAGTATACCATTAGAAAATACCGGTTAGACTTGCGCTCGCAAATCTCGCCGGTATTTTTTACGTGTATTTCTAAAAGTTGCGCCTTCCAAAGTACGTTCCTTGCCTGTTCTAGTCACCACAGTGGGACTGAAACTAGGCACAATGGTGGTTGTGTCGCCTTACTAGCTGGCAGATCGATGCGACTGAGACGAGGCAGGCAGCTCAACTTTCAGCCTTTAGACCTCAAAAGGAGCCCGCCCCCGACCACAACGGTCAGTAGCGTGCTCCTCATTTTTAAATCAAACTATTAATGGACTACTTCAGTGGCTTCCATTGCCAAGCGTTAACTTCTGGCAAGTCGGTCCCAACCTCACGGATGTAAGCATTGTGCTTAGCAACCATGTCGTCCATCCGTTGTGCAAAGTAAGCACCCTTAACGGCGTACTCATCAATATCACTAACGGCTTCCTTAGCCAAGTGGTAACGGTCCAAGTGGTTCAGGACACGCATGTCAAATGGCGTGGTGATATCACCGTTTTCACGGTAACCATGAACGTGTAAGTTGTGGTTGTGACGGTCGAAGAAGAGATCCTTAACCAGGTCTTCAAAGCCATGGAAGGCAAAGATAACTGGCTTATCCGTCGTAAACAGACGGTCGAATTCTTCGTCGGAAATCCCACGAGGGTCCAACTTAGGTGAACGCAACTTCAACAGGTCAACCACGTTGATGAAGCGCATCTTCATTTCAGGGAATTCGTCATGCAACAATGAAATTGCGGCTAATGATTCCCAAGTTGGTTCAGTACCAGCTGCGGCGAAGACGATATCAGGTTCTTGACCTTGGTCAGTAGATGCCCAGTCGATGTAGCCCAACCCATTGTGAACCAGGTTAGTGGCTTCATCAATGGAGAACCATTGTGGACGTGGGTGCTTAGACGTCACGATCAAGTTGATCTTTTCGCGGCTCCGGAATGCAACGTCACCGACAGCTAACAAGGTGTTGGCATCGGCTGGCAAGTATTCACGGATAAAGGCTGGCTTCTTTTCAGCTAAGTGGGTCAACATCCCAGGATCTTGGTGGGTGTAACCGTTGTGGTCTTGCTGGAAGACAGTTGACGTGTCCACGAAGTTCAATGATGGATAGTCATGACGCCAGTCTTGTTCAGCAGCCTTACGCAACCACTTGAAGTGTTGCGTCAACATGGAGTCCACAACACGACCAAATGATTCGTAAGTTGCGAAGTAACCATGACGACCAGTCAGAACGTAACCTTCCAACCAACCTTCAGCTTGGTGTTCGGAAAGTTGTGAGTCAATGATCCGACCAGAGTGGGCCATGTTTTCATCGTTTGGTTCATGAATGTCTTCCATCCATTGACGCTTCCCATAGTCCAGTGCGTCATAAAGCCGGTTAGACTTGGTTTCGTCAGGGCCAAAGCCACGGAACGTGTCTGGGTTCAACTTCATAACATCAGCCAGGTACTTGGACCAAACTAACATGTCTTGCGCAATCGTCTTGCCATGTTCAGTCGTGTCAACGGCGTACTTCTTGTAGTCAGGCAACTTCAATGGTTCTGGCTTGATCCCACCATTAGTGATTGGGTTCATTGCCATCCGTTGATCACCCTTAGGCGTCATTGCACGGACGTCAGCCTTCAGTGAGCCATCTTCGTTGAACAATTCTTCTGGCTTGTAAGACTTCAACCAGTCAGTCAACATGTCAACGTGTTCCATGTCGCCAGCGTCAACAGGAATTGGCACTTGGTGCGCACGGAAGGAGCCTTCGATAGGGTTACCATCTAAGTCCTTCTTAGGACCAGTCCAGCCCTTAGGTGAACGCACAATGATCATTGGCCATACAGGTAATGAGTCATCGTTGTTGTCACGCGCATTCTTTTGAATGTTCTTGATTTCAGGGATGACTTCGTCCATGACCTTAGCCATGTCTTCGTGGGCCTTCATGTGGTCTGCGCCATCCGTTTCGACAAAGTGAGGATCCCAGCCCATGCCTTGGAAGTACTTCGTTAAGTCTTCGTCGGACATCCGTGACAGGATAGTTGGGTTAGAAATCTTGAACCCGTTCATGTTGATGATTGGTAATACCGCACCATCTTTGATCGGGTTAATAAATTTGTCTGAGAACCATGAAGCGGCCAAAGGACCAGTTTCAGATTCCCCATCACCGATTTCAACAGCGGCAATGACATCTGGGTTGTCTAAGATCGCACCAGTCCCATGAGAAAGGCTGTAACCCAGTTCCCCACCTTCGTGGATAGAACCTGGGGTTTCAGGTGCGGCATGAGAAGCAACCCCACCTGGGAAGGAGAATTGTTTGAATAAACGCTTCAAACCAGCTTCGTCTTGAGAGATGTTTGGATAAATTTCACTGTAACTACCATCAAGATATGAGTTAGAAACCATAACTTGACCACCGTGACCTGAACCTTCAATGTAGAACATGTTCAAGTTGTACTTTAAGATCGCCCGGTTTAAGTGAGCATAAATAAAGTTTTGAGAAACAATCGTTCCCCAGTGACCAATTGGCTTAATCTTTACATCATCAGAGGTTAAGTCACGCTTCAATAATGGGTTGTCACGCAAGAATAACTGTCCGACTGACAGGTAGTTCGCTGCACGCCAGTACTTGTCAACGCCTTCCAAGTATGCCTTGGAGTCGAAGTCTGTATTTGCCATGTAATTAACACTCCTTCTTTGAATTCATAACTGCATAATCTAGTTGATAGAAAATGTGTAAAATTTATCTCGTAGTGAATACCGGGATGACTTTTACAGCCTCTATCATAGGCCGTTTTACAGAAAAGTCAACCTTTTTGTAAATTGGACCGTATCAATTTATAAAAAGAAGGCCCAAAGACATTTACAGGACCAATGCTGCCACGATTCCGGGTAACAACGGCGTTTTTTTACTGCGTCAGCTTGGGCTTTAGGTCTGACCGTCAAGCTTGGCGAACACCGGCCGAATTGGTATACTAGCAAACGACTCAAAAAAAACGACTACCCGAGGGCAGCCGCGACATGGTGCTTATTCTTCATCTAATGAAACAAAGGTGTTATAGTTCAAATATTGATAGTGTAGCCGCATATTCGAGACTTCAAATGGCGTCCCATCATCCAAGAAGAAGATGCCTTCCATAATGCCAACGGGTTCCACTGGCTTCAAATTGAGTAGCTCTTGGTCGTCCGCCGTCGAAGGCTGGGCTTGAATCGACATGAAGGACTTGGTGACGACTTTACCCTGACTCTCTAAATAATTAAAAATGGAATCCGCCACGGTTTTTTGCGACAAATTCGGGGCGATCTTAATTGGAATATAGCCGGTTTCAATCATGAATGGCTTATCCTCAAACAGCCGCAGTCGCTTGATCTCATAAACGAAGTCCCCTTCTGCTAAGAAAAGGTCCTGCTGGATTTCCTTGCTGGCTGGCACCACGTTAAAGTTCAGCAGTCGGATACCGGGCGTGGTGCCGGCCGACTTCATGCTGTCAGTAATTCCTAGATTTGATCCCTCATATTGAAAAATAGTTTGATTTTTCATATATAATGGGTTAATAAAGGTGCCTGACCCACGCTTTTTAAAAATAATTCCCTGATTGGCTAAAACACTGAGTGCGCGCTTGACTGAGCTACGACTAACTCCGTAGGCTTCGCTGAGGCTCCGCTCATCAGGTAGCCGCTTGTTGGGAAATTCATTTTGATGGATACGTTGCTTTAAGTCCCGCATCACCTGTCGATAGACTAAATCTGCCATGATATCTCCTCATAAACTCTTCAACTAGACATTCTCTGTGAGTAGAGTATAACAGGTTTTAACGGCGGTGTCTTCTTTTACTGAAAAACAACCGTCCCATTTATTTTTAAAGTGCGGTCCAATTTATATTTTTATCACCGGGATGCCGTTCTAAAGGCGTGCTTAAGGCCCCATGATTGCTGGCGCCTAATCGCGTTAATGACTGGTATTCCGCGAATAAGGAACATTAATTTTGATTTTGAAAGGTGAGCTAGATGGCCAAAAAGAAAAAAGGTAAACGTCTGCATAAGACGTTAGTTGAACAGATTCT
The DNA here is from genome assembly GCF_007115095.1 of Levilactobacillus enshiensis. Classification (GTDB taxonomy): domain Bacteria; phylum Bacillota; class Bacilli; order Lactobacillales; family Lactobacillaceae; genus Levilactobacillus; species Levilactobacillus enshiensis. The sequence continues at coordinate 162,495 of NZ_SULH01000005.1, forward strand.
CGACAAAAATAAGATCACATATAAACAATTTGAGTTTGCGACCCACACCAAGGGTGATGTCGCCCAGCTCGAAGTCGACCATGAGGCAGTTGATGAACATCACATCTATAAAACATTAGTCCTCAGCGGTCCCACGACCGGTCCCGTGGTTGGCGTCTTACCAATTGATGAACACCTCGATGAGAAGAAACTAGCCAAAGCGTCTGGCAACAAAAAGGTCGACATGGTCCCCCTAAAGGACCTGGTAAAAACCACGGGTTATGAACACGGTGCCAACACGCCCGTCGGCATTTGGGAAAAGAACCACTTCCCCATTTACTTCGACACCACCGCACAAAAACAAGGAACCATTCTCGTCTCCTCTGGTCAAATCGGTCGTTCCGTTGAACTCGACGCCACCGCACTGGCTGAGTTGGTTCACGGCACGTTCACCGACCTGCTGGAGTAAGGGTCATGAATACGGACCTCAATTTGATCTTTAAAAACCTGGGGATCGTTGGCCTTGATCTTTTAGTGATTCCCTTTGTGTTCGTGACATTGCTGACCTATCTGAATCGCGATACCAAAAAGTTTTTAGCCAATGGCTTCGGTATTAACAGTGAGCTCTACCTCGGATTCATCGGCATCTTTTTTCACGAGTTGAGTCACCTACTAACGGCGATTTTGTTTGGTCACCGGATCGATAAGGTTCGTTTACTTAAACGGCCCCATCCTAATCGCCGCGGGGCAGATGGTCAACCGGATCTGGCGTTAGGTTACGTCAATCACACCTGGAATCAGCGGAATTGGTACCAAGTTATCGGCAACCTCTTCATCGGAATCGCCCCCATCTTCGGGTGCGCCCTAATTCTGTTGATACTGACGGCCGTGCTGATCCCCAGCCTTTTTCAGGGTATGCTGGCCCTTATCGCCGATCCATTTCGTCTCGACTGGTCTGGCTTCTTTCAACGTATCGGCGGCGATGATCACCCTGTGATTCGCTGGACCGTAATGATTTTGCTCTCACTCAACATTAGCATCGGTGGCTTTGACCTCAGTACGGCTGATTTCGCCAATTCCCGAATTGGTCTAATTGGTTTCGTCGGGATCATCACGGCAATAACCGTCCTCCTAACGATGGGCAATCTGGCTAGTGGCTTTCTAAAATTCATTACGGCTGCCATTATCCTCTTGGCGGTAATTCTGAGCTATGCATTACTGGTTTCACTCTTCACCAATCTGTTAGTCCGCCTGGGACTGCAGATCAAGGAACATTAAAATATGATGAAAAAGACGTGGTCAGGGCAACCTGATGACGCCTTTTTAGTCGTACCACGGATACGCCCCCGCAAAAAAGTTTTGAACCGCCAGTTCATGTTGGGTGTTCAGCATGGGCGGCAGCGCTGTAGCCGGAAAATAGGTCAAGGCCAACGTCTCGTCGTGATCAGGATGCAAGTGGCCGCCGGTTCGCTCAACCGCAAAAGTAATGACCACTGCTTGAGCAACGTCGCCATTGGGATATCGCTGAATCTGATTGGAGGAGATCCCCAGAATTCCCGTAACTGCAACGTCTAATCCGGTCTCTTCTTTGAACTCGCGTATACAAGTTTCCCGCGCACTCTCGCCAAATTCAAGGGCCCCACCAGGAAGACCCCAGCGGTTAAAGTCTGACCGTTTTTGCAGTAAAATTCGGTGACGGTGATCGACTAAGATTCCCCCGGCAAAAGTTAAAATCACCGGCCGATGGCCAACTTTTTCCCGAAGTTCCTGAATGTAATCTGCCACATTGGTGCCCCCTCGTCCATCACAATTGTTTAAAAATAATTAAACTATAATTAAAATAAAATGTCAACATTCTAATTGTTCAAGAACTTCTGTTTATAACAAAACAAATTTAAAGTCACTGCTACCTAGTGCCAGCTAGTGTGACATCCCATCAGCTTTTTAATACGAACATTTGTTCTGTTAAACGCCAATGAAACCTGCTATACTACGATTACTGTCAAAGACGCCCAGTCATCACCTAGGAGGATTCTCGCATGAAAACCTACCAACTCGCTAAGTTGCACGCACATACCAAGCAACTCCTTCACCAAGTCGTGACGACCCAGCAAGCAATCGAAATTAAATTACCAGCCCAGCGCAGCGTGGTCGTCATGAGTAAGGATCGCTATGCCCAACTACTTGAGCTAAATTATCTCTGGGAAACGGGTTCCCTTCCCGCGGCGCTCCAGCAGCTCGACTTAGAAGCTGACGTAGGCTAATCCACGGTATACAAAAAGCACTGTCTGACCGACAATGCTTTTTGGTGACCACTACTTGAGGTGATAAGCATCACCGTACATTTTCCAATTCAGCGGCCGGTTCAAACGGTACTTTTTCTCGTTGATCAATTGCCGTTGCACATTTAATCGTGACAAATCTTTGTGTGCCTTTTCTTGCCGCATGACCCGTGTTCTAACTTTCAAAAAAGCCTTTAAATATGTCGCTTGGTCCCCGCCTTGTTTAGGCGAACGGGCCAATTTGAGTGCTCGCTGGCGAATACCGCCAAAGCTATTCGCATCTTGTCCTGGCCCATGAACGACCATAGCGTCGTAGTAGATATACTGCCCCAACGGACTCAGGTCATCCTTTTGCGCTGCTCGTAAAACCGGCCGCAGATAGACCCGATCGACCTCTACATCCTGTGCATGCCGCATCTGGCTATCCTGCGCTGCGTGCCGCCAATCACTTACAAAATGGTGACCGAGTCCCCGATGAGAAGCCGTACCGTCAACGCGCCGTAATGCGGGCAAGTATTTCCGCAAGCGATTGTGATACGGCTTTAACCGTACATACCTTTGGACCACCGTTCGTAAATCACCGGTGGCCGATGTAAAGCCAATAATCCCTGCCGTATAGCCCCGGCCATCCCCAATATCTTCGATGTACCGGTATTGCTGGCGGTAATTTAGGCTCGAATTCTCGGCACTAGAAACGAGGGCAAAGGTCGTGGCTCGCAACTTTCCCGTCCGAATCGTCTGATTTGCTTGATATCCCGGTGCCGCTGATTGGCCACAAGCCGTTAGTCCCAGCACTGTGCATAGCATAACTATTCCCCAAACTGCTCTCTTTACTTTCATCCCACTGACTCCCATTTAATAAAATTAACGTCACCGTTAGCTTACCAAACATCCCCAAACTTTTCTCGACTAATTAACTCGCCAACAAAAAGAACCTTGTCAAACTGACGAGGTTCCCCCTGATTACTTATCGTTCTTTTGATAGCGGAAAACAATGAAGTAGAACCCAAAGTTCAAAATGCTCAGAACAAAGATCAACCCAAATGCCAGTTGACTCCCAATCGCCGTCTCGTGAGCGTAAGACATGCCACTCACTTTTACAGACGACATCAATGCAGCCAAAATCGTTGTCCCTAGTGATCCGGCAAACTGTTGACCGGTATTATAAATGGCGTTGGCATCCGCCCGTTGGCTCATATCAACTTCCTTGAGCCCATTCGTTAGCGTGTTACTGAAAGCCATCGACCGCCCGATACTGAACAAAATATACATCGCTGAAATTAAAACGATACTTAGATTCTGACCGAACACGGTAAAAATCAAGGCCGCAACCAAAAACAAACTACTCCCGAGCAGAATTGGTAACCGCGCACCATGTTCATCCAGCAAGTGGCCGAACCAGGGTTGCAGAATGGCCGTAATCAAGCTACCAGGTAACAACATAAATCCACCGATTAGAGATGTCGCCCCAACAACGATCTGTGCGTAATTCGGTAGTGCAAAATTAATCCCGATATTACAGAATTGGAGGATAACGTACGCAAAAAAGCTATAGGTGAAGACTGGGTTCTTAAAGATCTCCAGCTTCAGCAACTGTTGGTCACTCCGGTGTGATACCCGCACGTACAGTAAAACGGCCACCACTGCCAGCAGCACACCACCTAAGAACTGCCAGCTCAAGATGCCGACCGCAGATACACTGTTAACCCCCAGCGTAAAACTAATAAAGGCTACTCCCAGCAAGATAAACTGTAACCAGTTAAATCGAACTTGCTGTACAGCCGAGAATTGTTTAATGGCGGTGACCCCTAGAGCCAGAATTAAAACTTCAACTGGCAATGTTGACCAAAAAATCATGCGCCAATTTGCCAGGTACACCATGAGGCCCCCAAATGTTGGCCCACTAGCCGGTGCAATCATTAAAATCAGACCGGCCATTCCCATGTAAAATCCTAAGCGCGAACGGGGCACACTTTCGACGATAATGTTAAACATTAACGGAATTGCTAGGCCCGCACACCCCGCCTGAATCAAACGACCAATCAGTAAGATTGGAAAATTGGTTGCGAGCGCACAAATTAAGTCTCCTAAAATAAACGCCGTTGCGGCGGCCACGAATAATTGCTTATTCGTAAAACGTTGCTTTAGAAAGGCCGACGTAATCATAAGGAGGGCCACCATCAGGAGATACCCCGTTGTCAGCCACTGCACAGTATTCAATGACACATTCATTTGTTTCATTAGTGCTGGAAACGCCACGTTCATTGACGTCTCTACCAAAATCCCTAAGAACGCCATCAAAGCAATTGCAAAGATTGCAATTAAATTCTTTCGGGGCACTTTCTCGGGTTGAATCGTTGTTTGCATCTAAATCTCTCTTCTCTCTTAATAGCATTACTTTCCATCATACGCATGTTGACCAAAAATTGCATGACAAAATTAAAAAAACGCGGTTGCCTAAGCTTCCGCGTTCCATTCAGCCTTGTATTCAGCTAGAAAATCAAGCATCACCTGTTGCCGATGTTCAGCCAGCTGTTTTGCCGCCGTTGTATTCATCAAGTCCTTTAGCGTCAGGAGTTTCTCATAGAAGTGATTAATAATGGTTTCATTGTCCAAGTTACGGTATTCCGCATGGGTCATTTCGGTCCGCGGCTTCACCGCCGGATCATAGATTTTCTCACCAAAGTGACCACCGAAGTAAATCGCCCGTGAAATGCCAATCGCCCCAATCGCATCTAACCGATCGGCATCCTGAACGATTTGACCTTCCAATGGCAACGGCTTAGCTGTCCCATCAAGGGTCTTATGGTAAGACATGTTATCCATAATTAAAAACACGGTGTCAATCTGCGCTGTCGTCAATCCTTGATTCACCAAGAACTGGCGAACTTCTTTACTGGCAGCAGCCGTATCTGTGACCAGTTTTTCATCGATCACATCATGCAGATAAGCCGCCGTTAAGGTCTCCAGCCGATCAGTCTCCGGATAGGACTTCCCGATGCGGTCGGCCAAGCCCACGACCCGTTGAATATGATCAAAGCCGTGTCCCGTCTCGTCATCCCCCATTTTAGACTGTGAAAATTGACGAACTGCTTCTAAAACACTTGTGTCTGTCATGTCTCATCCTCCTGATTAGTTGGTTGTGATTCCGTTGATGGCCCATTTCCACCAGCAAAGCCGTAGAAAAACAAATGAATCATTTGATCGATCAATCGCTGATACTTTTCTGATGGAATATTAGCGGTACTAAAGTACGTGACGTACATGTGTAAGTATAACAATAATGCTTCATCAGAGATATCTGGATTGATCATCCCAGCTGCTCGTCCTCGTGCAACCACGGCATCCCAAAATTTCTTTTCACCAGCCTCATAAGTTTGCTTGACCACACTACTTCCGTATACGCCCCGCATTTCATCCATCACGAATTGATAAAAGTCCGGATGAAGCGCGTTACTCAGTTTAACCTTATTTGCCATCATCGCTTTCACAATCTCTTGAAAGGGTACGGTGTCATCATCAATCAACTTTTGGAAGCTCGCGTAACCTTGGACAATCATCTCAATAACCACTTGCTGGCCTAATATCAGTTTGCTGTCAAAGTATTTATAGAGGGTCACCTGCGACACGCCAGCTTCCTTCGCAACTGCTGCAATGTGCGTTTCTTTAAAGCCATCCCGCGTAAACAGCTTGATTGCCGCTTCCAAAATCCGTTGTCGCTGTTGCGCCTTACGTTCCTGATTGGTTGCCACTTGCTTCACCACCCTCACTATCTCAGCGAATATTCGTTTCTAATTTTATCATACTGCAAAATACTTGGGTTTTTAATTTTGGTGAACTATTCCGACAAAATAGTTCACCTTTTCGTTGACTTTCGCATCTGCGGGGCTTACGATGTAATCGCTTTTAAAACTGTGAGGAGGGATTGCTGATGACAACTCCTGTACTTCAAATTAACCATCTTCAAAAGAAATTCGGTCACTTTCAGGCCTTAAAGGACATTACCTTTGAGGTCCAACCCGGTGAAGTCTTTGGCTTTATTGGCCCTAACGGCGCGGGAAAATCGACAACGATTCGAGTCCTACTGGGCATCATTCGTGCCAGCGGTGGCGATGCCACCATCTTCGGAAAAAACGTCTGGTCCGATAGCGTTCGTATCCATCAACGCCTCGCCTACGTTCCTGGCGACGTCTACCTCTGGCCCAACCTAACTGGTGGCGAAATTATTGATTTGCTGCTCAAGCTGAATGGAGCTACTCATACCGCTAAGACCGACGACCTGATTAAAAAGTTCGGTTTAGATCCCACGAAAAAGGCGCGCACCTATTCCAAGGGAAACCGACAAAAGGTCGCCCTTATCGCTGCCTTCTCGCAAGATGCCGACTTTTATATTTTCGATGAACCGACTTCTGGACTCGACCCCCTGAATGAACGTCTTTTTCAGGAGGCCGTCTTGGACCTCAAAGCTCATGGCAAGGCCGTCTTACTATCCAGTCATATTCTCTCTGAAGTTGAACGGATGTGTGATCGTATCGGTATCATCCGTGAGGGCCAGATCATTGAAACCGGGAGCTTAGCCGAAATGCGCCACCTGACTCGGACCATGATTACCGTCACGCTCGGTGATGATTTTGACGTCACGACCTTAGCCGGTATTCACGGCGTCACTGCGGGGCATCACCCTCACGACTGGCAATTCTCTGTCGAAGATGCACAACTCAGTGCCGTTATGAACACCCTTGCTCAGCATCAAGTCATCGCCCTACAGAGTACGCCACCCACTTTGGAAGACCTCTTCATGCACTACTACACGGGAAAGGAGTGACCGCCATGTCACGTTACGGACGTACCGGCCAACTGATCCGGTTGAACTTACGCCGGGATCGGTTCCGAATTCTCATGTGGATCATTCTCCTCGCCGCATTGATGACCAGTGTTGCTTGGAAATTTGAAGGAATCTACGGCACGCAATCTGAAATTGCCGCGATCAAGGGAACACTGGCCAGCCCCGGTATCGTCGCCATGTTTGGTGCCTTTTCTTTCACCGGTAAGGTGACCACCGCTGAAATATTTGCAAATGAGATGTTGCTCTTCATGGCCTTGATTCAAGTCGTCATGAACTTGACCCTCAGCATTCACGCGACCCGTTACGAGGAAGATCTTGGTATCACTGAACTCGTGCGCGCCCACGCCGTCGGCACGTTAGCGCCCTTAGCCGCCGCTGCGACTGAGTTGCTCCTCGTAAATGGCTTTCTGGGGATTCTTTACAGTCTGGGCCTCACCGCCGCCAACATGCCTGGTGCCACCATCGAAGGCAATTGGCTGATTGGCCTAGGGTTAGCCAGCACCGGCTTACTCTTCGGCCTTCTCGGCTTACTAACTGCTCAGTTAGCCGACCATTCGGCTAGTGCCACCGGGCTAGCTTATAGTCTGTTTGGCCTCAGCTACCTCGTCCGGATGATTACCGACGTTCAGCATCCCCGTCTCACTTGGTGGTCACCTCTGGGTTGGATTGAGAAATTAGCGCCCTACAACCACCCCAACTGGTCCCCCATTTGGTTGAGCTTATTACTAGCGCTCGTCTTGGCCCAAGTTGCCGTTATTGCCCATGATCACCGGGATCTCGGCGCCGGTGCCATTACGACCCGCCCCGGTCGCCGGAATGCCTCCGTCTTTCTACGTGGTCCCGTCTCGTTGATTTGGCGACGGCAACGCAACGTTATTCTCGGTTGGCTCATTGGTATCATTATCTTCGGCGTCGCTTATGGAACTGTGTTCAATACCATTGGTGATATTCTCAAAACCAATCCGACCATGCAACAAGTTTTCGGTAAAGCCATGGTCCATGAAGCCAATCATCAGGTCTTACTCAGTTTTACCTCTCTCTTAGCAATCGTCATGGCCGCCGTTGCCGTCATTCCCGGCATGCAGCTCATCCTAAAGTTACACAGTGACGAAACCCGCGGCTGGCTTGAGGCGCTCTACGCCCGGCCACTCAGTCGCACACGATTGCTTTTTAGCTACGTTGGCACTGCATTTATCACCAGTACGTTGGCCTACATTGGCGGCTTAGGCGGTATCGTTGTTATGGGCGATGCCAGTCTGAAACACGTTCAAGATGGCATCAGTGCCAGCGAGTTTTGGCAAGGTGTCTGGGCACAACTTCCCGAAGTTTGGGTATTCTTGGCGCTCAGTGTTCTCCTGGTCGGCTGCTGGCCCCGCCTGAAAGCCTTCAGTTGGTTTTACCTCGCCCTTGGCTTCATTAGTGTCTACATGGGGAGCCTCTTAAAATTGCCCACCTGGGTCAAGCGGCTCGCTCCCTCGGGCTGGATGCCCCGTGTTCCCCAACATGATGTGAACTGGACGACCTTTAGTTGGATGATTGCTTTAGCGCTTGTTTTCGTGCTTATCGGTTGGCTTGGCTACCGTCGCCGTGATCTTCACATGAGCTAACATCGGATTGTCATAACAGTAAACCGCTTAAGTGTCCGCATTAATAATCAAACTTGCCAAACTCATCACCCCACGTAGTCTTTAGGGGCTCTAGCTATCTGTCCCTCAGACCTTTCTGCCCCTAATTAGTACAGCATCATAATGCTCGCAATTTCCGAAGGCATCCGGTATGCTGAGGGTACGTTGGCTCCCCCGAGTCCATAACGTACGACTTAAATCAAAAACATATCCCCCGGCCACCATCGTTGGTAGTCGGGGGATATGTTTTTGACATCTTTTATTTGGTTAGGCGTTCAACATCACGCACAATCATGAGTTCTTCGTTTGTTGGTACAACGAGGACCTTAACCCGACCATCATCTGGACTGACAATATGTTCTTCACCCCGGAAATCATTCTTAGCGGGATCAATCGCGATGCCAAAGTAAGCGAGCTTATCCGCAATCGCTTGTCGCATCGCCACACCATTTTCACCAGAACCCGCCGTAAAGACGATGGCATCCACCCCATTCAACTCAGCAATGTAACTGCCGACATAGCGGACGACTCGGTTCACAAACATGGCTAAAGCGAGCTTCGATTTTGGTCGATCATCCTGTGTCTTTTCCAAATCTCGTTGATCTGGTGACAGCTCGGAGATCCCTAACAACCCCGATTTATGATTCAAGACATCGATCATTTCCGGCATCGTCTTCCCCAATTTTTCCGCCAAGAAGGCGACCAATGAGGCGTCAATATCACCAGAACGCGTGCCCATCATGACCCCCGCTAATGGCGTGAAGCCCATCGATGTGTCCAGCGCCTGACCATGGTCGAAAGCTGTAATCGATGAACCAGATCCCAGATGTAGCGTAATTAATTTCAGTTCTTCCAGTGGCTTCCCCAAAATCTCAGCCGTTCGGTGGGCCACATAGCGGTGGCTGGTCCCATGAGCGCCATATTTTCGAGCTCCGAGCTTCTCGTAGTACGCATATGGAATACTATACATATAGTTGACCGCCGGCATCTCAGCGTACAGTGAGGTGTCAAATACGGCAACTTGCTTGGCTTCCGGCAGCAATTGCTGAAAGACTTCAATGTAGTACGCCTGAACCGGGTTATGCAACGGCGCGTAGTCCTTTAATTCCTTGATCTGCTTCAACACGATCGGCGTGATGACCGCAGAGTCCTTGAACACCTCGCCACCAGCAACGATGCGGTGACCAACACCGGTAATTTCGCTCAGGTGCTTCACGATACCGTAAGACTTCAACCGGGTCAGAACCATTGCCGCCGCAAGTTCGTTGGTAATGTTGTCCTGCGTATCAACGATCTTCTTACCATCTGGTAGCTTGACCTTAAAGATCGACCCCGGGAGATTTAGCCGATCGACCATCCCCGATGCGATAACGGTTTCTTCCGGCATGGAAAACAATTTCCATTTCAATGTGGAGCTGCCTGCATTAATTGCCAATGTTTTTGCCATGATTAGTGTTACTCCTCCCATTTGACTTACTTCCTAGTCTAAAGAAAAATGTAACCGTTTTCAAGAAAAAGTTCACTCACCGGTGAAACTCTTTATCAATTTAGTTATAACCACCAAAAAAGGCCCGAGAATTTTCATCTCGGACCACCAATTTTAAATTTAGAACCAACCGTAGCCTAACCAGTGACGCTTAGCACCCTGCCATGACCCATAACGATTGTGAGCATAGTTATCAGCCGTCTTTTCTTGATTCGACTTGCTGTAGTCACCGCGCAACATGGAAACGGTCAATTGGTACTTTCCGTAATAACGACCATTACGGGCACGATAATTGCCACCAGATTCTTTTCTGGCGATCCAAGCCTTAGCGCGCTTTTCTTTCTTAGTTAGCGTGCAAACGTACTTGACGCTGGCATCAGCTGTTGTGGTGCTCATCACACCGGTGACGCTAGGCAGAGCCATGGAAACGACCATGACGATAACCATAAAAAATGTCTTGAGCTTCAACGTGGTTCCCCCTAACGGATTTGTTAAGAATATCATAACCTTTTCAGGTTACAGTCTAGTTGTCCGAATGTTACAGAACTGTAACATCCCACCCCACTTTTTACTGGATGGTGTCAAAAAGCGCTTTAAACCAGCAAAAAACGGCGGTTTCCTCAGGAGGAAATGCCGTCGTTTAGAAATCACATTTTTTTAGCTAACTTACCAAACGGGTTAAGCTCAGACTGTTTAGTACCAGCCATTTGCTTGCCAGAAGGATTTAGCAGCAGACCATGAACCGTAACGCGAGGTGACGTAAGAATTGGCCACCTTTTCTTGGTTAGCAGCGGAATAGTCCCCATTTAACAATGACTTGGTCAATTGGTACTTCCCGTAGTAGTTCCCGTTAGACGCCGTGTAAGAGCCACCAGATTCCTTGTTGGCAATCCAAGACTTCGCTGAAGAGGTGGAGCTAGAAGTGGTGTTCGACGTCGTGGCTGCCGTGGTCCCAGTAGCGGCAGACTGATTAGCGGACGTGGTCGTCCCCGTGCTCTTTTGACTGCTATAGTTAGTCGTCGTTTGTGCTGAGCCAGTCGTGGCTGCATTGTTCGTTGTAGCAGTCGTGGTGGTTGATGTGGTTGAATCCGGAATCGTTAAGGATTCACCCACGTAGATTAAGTTAACGTTTTTTAAGCTGTTAGCCGTTTCAATGGCCGAAACACTTGATTTATATTGATTAGCAATTTTAGCGACCGTGTCTCCTGACTTCACCGTTACCCGGACGTCGGCGTTAGCGGAAGTGGTGTTCGCGAAGAATCCAGCACCTAACACAGCAGCAGTACCTAACGTAGAAACTAAAACTTTTTTGATATTCATAAAAATGAACGTCCTCCTTTTGATTAGTGAAGCTTGTCTGTCTATCAATTACTTAACGAGACCTATCATAACCTGTGGACGTTACATCCGAGTTGTCGGGACGTTACACCCTGATTAAGAAAAACTGGCTTAAATGACAAACCGTAATGTGGTTAACAACACCGAAACATTTGCCACCTAATCTATTCACAACTGCGGGTAACCGGGAGATAATCTAACGGTTTCTTGCCAGTAAACCGATTTAAGTGGCCCCTCAATTTATTTGAATTTAGAGCAAATCTTGGTTGACTTACTTGCCTATCGGGACTTTTAACCCAATTTAGTGACGACTTGTAAGCAACGATCAGTCAAATCCATACCGATAGCTCGCAAAAAGTGCGGCTGACCCACAAATCAATAACTCAATCTAAGTGATCATTGATCCCACGTTACGTGGTTCTTACTATTATTAGTAGCCAAGGTCACAACATGTGGCCCTCAAAAGTTCCCGGATGGTATTGGCCAGGTCCTCACCCGCCAGCCATCCTGGTCAGAGATTCCGAATAACCATCATCAGTAGCTCAGATTTCTGGATCGCGTCTTGAACAGCTTAGACAAAAAACGCCCTCAGACCTGCATCTGAGGGCGTTACTTGAATTTAAACGTAAGTTGGCTTTACTAAGCTAGTTTAGTACCAGCCGTTTGCTTGCCAGAAGGATTGTGCTGCTGACCATGAACCGTAACGGGAGGTTACGTATGAGTTGGCAACCTTTTCTTGGTTGGCGGCTGAGTAGTCACCGTTCAAGTAGGAAGAGCTCAGTTGGTACTTCCCAATGTATTGGCCATTGGTTGCAGAGTAAGAACCGCCAGATTCCTTGTTGGCGATCCATGCCTTGGCACTAGCTTCTGAACCAGAAACGCCAGTAGAAGCAGTGGTGTTACTGCTGGTGTAGTTAGAAGTCGTGTTGTAGTTAGTGTTGTTGCTGCTTTGACTAGTTGATTGGCTAGCCGTGTTGTTGCTGTAGTTTTGCGTTGCAACTGAAGCAGATGAAGAACTGTATTGCTTAGCTTGGGTGCTGTTCGGCACGTTCAACGTCTGACCGACAAAGATCAAGCTAGCGTTGCTCAAGTTGTTAGACTTTTCGATAGCCTTAACGGATGAGTCGTACTTGTTAGCTAATGACCAAACAGAATCCCCCTGCTTGACCGTAACCTTAACATCGGCGTTTGCCGTTTCGTTTGTGGCGAAGAGACCGGCACCGACAACGGCAACCGTCCCAAGAGTCGTAACTAAAGCTTTTTTGATATTCATAGAAATGAATGTCCTCCTTTGTTTGCTTAACGGCTATTAGAATAACCGATAGGTATGTCATTCAGGTTGATGTTAGGTTACGCCAGTATTAAGAAAAATATTACAGTATGACATTCCGTAATATTTGTTACACCGTTGTCATATAAAACGCTTTTTTTGTCCCATTTTTACCCTTTTTAGCGAAAATGAGCCGTCAAAATCAGTGTGTTTTGCACGCAAATAGCTGTAAAATTTGTCATATTTAATGAAAATTCGATGATAATTTGACTCTTTTGCCTCAATTTTATTGAAAATGACCGCAAAAAATCCGTCATCAGTCTCGATGACGGATCATTTTTAATGACTCTGAGGAACCAAATCACTCTAAATTGCGACTCATTTCCAGGTCAATTCACCTCAGCAATTTAACAACGGTCGCCGGGCCGTCGTCAAAAATTGATGATAACCTGTCAGTTAAAACGGGGGTTTAATTTCCGGTCAATCAAAACGGGTCTATATTATAGTAGAAACCCACTTTTTTTAACACATTAACCCCCGCTAAACCCCTTGCCCGTATTGCATGCCAGCCTACTTTTGACTGGTTGGTCGGATAACCAATTCATTCATGCTGGTATTTTCTGGTAAGTTCACGGCAAATAGAACGGAATCCGCCACTTCTTCGGGACTGATTGCGTTGTCAGCCCAGGCATGTTCCAACCGATCCTTGGTGGCCGCATCCGTGATGTGATTAGTCAATTCGGTTGCGACCATCCCTGGTGAAACGACCGTGACCCGTACGTTACTGCCCGCAATGGCTTCTTCCTGCCGCAGACCTTCGCTAATGGCCCGCACCGCGTACTTCGTGGCACTGTAAACGCTACTTGCCGGATGAACCGCGTGACCCGCAACGGAAGCCGTGTTGATAAATTGCCCACTCTTTTGGGCCCGCATGATTGGTAAGGCCGCTGCAATCCCATACAAAACACCCTTGATGTTAACGTCGATCATGCGATCCCAGTCTGTCGTCCGCCCCTGAATCAGTTCGGATTGGGGCATCAAACCAGCATTATTCATCCAGACATCGATTCGGCCATAAGTGTCCACGGCTTTTTGGGCCAAGGCCTGCACACTGTCGCTGGCAGTCACGTCCGTTACCGCATAAACGGCCTCGCCACCGGCCTGTTCAATGGCCGCAACAATCTCTTGTAGGCGTGATTCCCGCCGTGCACCTAAGACCAATTGATTCCCGGCAGCAGCCAATTTCTTCGCCGTAGCCTCGCCAATGCCACTAGAAGCACCCGTGATTACAACCACTTTTTTCGTCATTTTGAAATTTCCTCCAATTCAGTTCTGATACCTCTATGATACCTCTTAGTTCTTATTTGGCAACTCATTTTCCATATAGGTAATTTTACCATTGACCTTTCGCCAAGCCCTCGCCTACTGGCCTCACCACTTTTGTATTTCCAATGACTAGCCACAAAAAAAGGCGACCACCCATTACTGAGCAGTCGCCTTCAATCAATCTTTATTTTTCAACGTTCTTTCCGTCGTATTCATCTAACATAATCTGTTTCAATTCGGAAACTAAAGGTTCCTTAGGGTTAGCCGTCGTGCATTGGTCTTCGAAGGCCAATTCGGCTAAGTGGTCAACGACCTTGTCGAAGTGGGCCTTGTCGACACCGTTGGCCTTCAAGCTCAACGTCACGTCGACGGAGTGGGCCAAGTCAATAATCTTCTTGACGAGGGCTTCCTTCAACTCTTCCTTGGTCGTTCCTGGCAAGCCGAGGTACCGCGCGATTTGAGCGTAGTCTTCATCGGCTCTGAAGGATTCGTACTTCGGCCACATGGACAGCTTCGTTGGTTCCTTGAAGTTGTACCGGATAACGTGTGGCAAAGTGATGGCGATGGCCAAACCGTGTGGTAACCCGAATTCCCCACCCAGTTTGTGGGCGATAGAGTGGTCGACCCCGAGAAAGGCGTTGGCAAATGCCATCCCAGCTAACGTTGAGGCGTTGTGCATCTCTTCGCGAGCGGTAATGTCACCATTGTAGGAGTTCGTCAGGTTGTCCATAACTAATTTAATCGCTTGTAACGACCATGGCCGCGTGTAATCGGAAGCCATGTTGGACACGTAGGATTCGATGGCGTGGGTCAACACGTCCAGACCAGAGTAAGCAACCGTGCGCTTAGGCACCGTTTCGATAAATTGTGAGTCCACGATGGCCACATCCGGCGTCAACGCGTAGTCGGCCAATGGGTACTTCACGTGGGTCTTGGAGTCCGTAATCACGGCAAATGGGGTGACTTCAGAACCGGTACCAGAAGTCGTTGGAATCGCAACGAATTGGGCCTTGTGCGGCTTATTGAACTTGTAAGCCCGCTTCCGAATGTCCAAGAACTTCTGCTTGGCACCAAAGAAGCTAGCTTCTGGATCTTCGTAGAATAACCACATGTTCTTGGCAGCATCCATCGCAGAACCCCCACCTAAAGCCACAATCGTATCGGGCTTGAAGGTCCGCATTTGGGCAACTCCCCGGTTAACCGTATCGGTCGTTGGGTCCGGTTCAACGTCGGAGAATAATGAGTATTCAATCCCGTTTGGTTGCCGCTTCAATTCGTTCAAGACGGTATCAATGTAACCTAACTCTACCATGGCTGGGTCGGTGACTAGGAAGACCCGCTTAACACCAGGCATGTCGTCTAAGTAACGCACCGACGTCTTTTCAAAGTAAACTCGAGGTAATTTAATCCACTGCATGTTATTTCGCCGCTTTGCAATCGTTTTGATGTTCAACAGGTCAAATGAGGAAACGTTGTGGGACACGGAGTTCTTACCCCATGAACCAGTTCCCAACGTTAATGATGGCACCATTTCGTTGTAGATATTCCCGATCCCACCAACGGCGGAAGGGGTATTGACTAAGACCCGACTAGCCTTCATCTTGATGCCAAATTCGGTTGCCAAGTCATCATTCATGGTGTGGATGCCGGCCGTGTGTCCCAGACCGCCAAAGTGCAGCAAGTCGTCACAGAGCTTGAACGCGTCTGCTTGACTCTTGGCCTTGTATACGGACAGAACTGGTGACAACTTTTCACGAGAGAGTGGGTACTTTGGCCCCACACCAGTAATTTCGGCAGCCAAGACCTTAGTGGTTTCTGGTACCTTGATGCCGGCTAAGTCAGCGATCTTTCGTGCGGACATCCCAGCGATTGGGCCTTTGACCCCACCGTTTGGCACAAACATAGCATCAGCCAATGCCTTTTCATCGCTCTTCTTAATGAAGAAGACGCCACGGGCTTCCATTTCCTTCTTCACATCAGCGTAGATCTCATGGTCAATAACGGCGCTGTTTTCTGAGGCACAGACCATCCCATTATCAAACGTCTTAGAAAGCACGATGTCGTAAACGGCCCGCTTGATGTTGGCCGTCTTTTCAATGTAGGCTGGGCCGTTACCAGGACCGACACCCAAGGCTGGCTTCCCAGTTGAGTAAGCGGCCTTGACCATGCCAGGACCACCGGTAGCCAAGACACTGGCAACCATCGGATGGTTCATCAGAGCGGTCGTGGCTTCCAAGCTAGGCTTTTCGATCCACTGGATCACCCCTTCAGGTGCACCGGCAGCAATCGCAGCATCCCGAACGACCTTTGCGGCCATGACGGATGACTTCTGTGCTTGTGGGTGGAAGGCGAAGATGATTGGGTTCCGCGTCTTCACAGCAATCAAGGACTTGAATAACGTAGTTGACGTTGGGTTAGTGACGGGGGTTACCCCGGCCAAAATCCCCAGTGGTTCAGCAACGGTGATCAGTTGCCGTTCGCGGTCGTCCTTAATGATGCCAACGGTCTTATCCTTCTTGATGGTATGCCAAATCTCTTCGGTCGCAAACATATTCTTGATGGCTTTGTCTTCCATGACCCCCCGGCCAGTTTCTTCAAAGGCGGCCTTGGCTAATGCCATGTGTTGGTCCAATCCAGCAATGGCCATCTGGTGGACGATGTGATCAACTTTTTCTTGGTTAAAATCATCCATGGCGCACAGCGCGTCGTGGGCTTTAGCGGTTAACCGATCGATCATTTGGTCAACCGTTTCTGTCGTTTCTTTAGGTGTCGCTTTTGAATTTTCTTTCACGTTTTTTAACATGCTTATGCCTCCATTTTTTGAAAACATTCTTGTTAACTTCTTCACGAGTTTCATATTATCATATTTGAAAAAGTTTGCAAGACGTAAATGTTAAAAATATCACAATTGGTTAATCCGGTAGTTAAACTCAACAGTATCAACGCTTACAGTCAGACAAGTTGTAAGCGCTAACACAAAATTAAAAACTTTTTGGGATTATTTTTCGGTGTGAATACAATCACTAATGGGTGCTTTCATTTTCATAACCGGACTGAGCTATTTTCAGGAAGTGAAATTTAGTGCAGTCACCCCTCCGCCACAAGTATTTTTCCAAATTTAAGCGCCAGATTATGCTAAAGTAAGGTATGGATTTGCTAAGCGTTGTCATCCTTAATCTTACATAGCAACTTTACTTTGAGAGGAGTTGAGAACTGTGCAAACTTGGCAGTTCTGGCGGGAATCAACTCGCCATTTTTTCCAGCACTGGGGAAGCTACGTCACCCTCGTCTTTGTGACCAACCTCGTCATTAGCTATCTCGCGGTCCCCGTCTTCACTTGGCTTACCGCTGAACTCATGGCTTGGCAACACGTCCCTTATGTGTCCTACACCAATATCGGCAGTATCGTCATCAGCCATCCCCTGGCCATCGTTGGGCTACTCCTGATTCTATTGGCCGTGGTCATCCTGATCTACTGGCAATTTGCCTATCTCCTATTAGGGATCACGAATATCAAACGGGGGCGGCCACAAACCTCCCGCGATGTCCTGAGCGACACGTTCCGGAGCATTGCCGGGGCCTCACCCAGTACCTTCCTTTTCTTCATTGGTTACTTCATTGTAATCATGCCGTTCGGAAGCATTCTGTTCACAACACCGCTGCTCAATAAGGCCCGCATCCCATCATTTATCGTCAGTTATTTAACGGATAATAATCTGTTCGCCGTGTTGCTGGGACTCTTCTACGTCGGTGCAGCCTACTTAGGGATTCGGCTGATTGCCGTCCTCCCGCTGATGATGATCGACCACCTGCATAGTCGAGCGGCGATTCGATCCAGCTGGCAACGGACGCGGGGCCATTTCTGGCGCTACCTCAGTCGGATCCTGCTGACGCTGGTCATGGTCAGCATTACCATCGCTGTCATCTATGCCGCGTTATACCTCGGTCAACTTCTCTTTGATAAGACCGGGATTGCATTGGCGGCCGCGACCGTGAATCTGTTTCTCATGGAAGTTATCACGGAATTTATCGTTTGTTACTCCACCGTCATCTTCATGATGATCATTCTGAGTAGCCACGACACCCACCAGTTATCACCGTCCATGCTCTTTAGCTTCCGCGAACCGGCGAAGACGCGCTTACGAACACGACTTTTAATTCTCAGCGGCCTGACCCTTATCAGTGCGGCACTTGTTGGATTCAACCTGATCTATCTAAATGGTCTTGCCATGAGTAAACCGCTTACCATCGCACATCGCGGTGTGGACAATGGCAATGGTGTCCAAAACACCATCCCCGCAATGGTTAAAACGAGCAAGGAAAAACCAGACTACGTTGAAATGGATATCCGGATGACCAAGGATCACCAATTTGTCGTGATGCACGATGCCACGCTAAAAACACTGGCGAACCTGAAACGAAGCGTCTCCAAGATGACCCTGGCTCAGTTGACCAAGGTCACCGTCACGGAGAACGGCTATCAGGCCAAGATTCCGAGCTTCAATCACTATCTCAATACCGCCATCAGTCATCATCAAAAATTGCTGATTGAAATTAAAACCGGTGGGGCCGATACACCCGACCTTCCCGAACGTTTCTACCGGCAATTCGGCCAGCGCATCATTGCCAACCACGAGCAGGTCCACACACTGAGTTATGGCATCATGAATCGGCTGAAAAAGGAACACCCTGATCTATTTGTCAGCTACATCTTGCCCTACAACTTGACCTTCCCACATACGCGCGCCAATGCCTATACCATGGAGTCGACGACCCTCAACGATTCATTTATCGACCAAGCTGACCGCGAACACAAGAAGGTCTACGCTTGGGACATCGACGATATTACGACCATGGATCAAATGATGTTCATGGGCGTCAATGGCGTCATCACGAATAATCTGCACCTGATTCAACAGGAAATCAAAGACAACACGGATCATCCCAGCTACGCCAACTTGCTGCTGACGTTTATGAATGATTTGTCGTTGGAAACCCAGACACAATGATCTTAGAAGCGAAAAAAAGGGAATCAGCCATCAGGCAAGCAGTTGCGCTTATAGCCCCCGCTTCGACACCATAATGGCAAAATAAAATCGGCTTTTTCAGAATTAACAATGTACTAGTCCTTGTCAACTTGACAGGGACTAGTACAAATTTCTGAAAAAGCCGATTTTGAGTTAAGTTAGTCTATTTTGCCGTAGTTCTAAAACTTTAACGTTATTTCTTCTCGATTTTTCGGAGTGGTCGCTTGATCAAGTGCAGTAACTTCTCCGACTGTAGCCGAGCAACCACTGCATCGACGGCCACCTGCATCAACTTTTCGTTTAAGTCTTTCGCCGCTGGTTGAACCTGTTCCTCGCCGAGGTGGTGAAGGCGATCCTCCAACTGACCAATAAAGTTGTCGTAGGCTTGCTTCGGATAATCACCAGCCGTGATCTGGTCGATCCCCGAACGGACCGTATCCGTTTGGAACATGGGCTTGAGGAGGCTGATCATCAAAATATCCGTCAATTGCATGGTCTGATACTTCTTCTTAACGGGTGCCAAAATGACGTTGTGCTTCACGTAATTATTGATCATTGCCGGTGTAATCGTGTCGATTCCCAGCGGTCCCAGCACATCGTTGATCAGCGCCGTAACCTGGTCCATGTAAAGGTCAAACTTCGGTAAGTCGTCCCAACGTGGGAGTCTGACGCCATGCATCTGATGTTCCCAGCGGGTGTATTGATTAAAATCAGCCATGTTACTTCCCTACCCTTCCGTTTCTACCTCCGATTATAGCATAGAATCTAGTCCTAATGACTAGCTAAGAAATAAATCCGGGAATTCACCTAGTGAAAAGACCAGTAACGGGTTAACGCCAGCGAATTCGGCTTAAGATTCGGCGACCCAGGATATCCTGAACCACGATAAAGACGGGAATGACGCTAGCCATGAGGGGCAGATACAATAGTGCTAATTTCCAATTCAACAAATTGACCAGCGAGAAAATCGGCCCAAAGAATAGGAAAATCACAGCGAACAAGCCGGCCATGATGGCCACTAGCGCAATCTTAAAGCGATTCAGTGGGCGGGCAACCATCAATAACGCATTTAAACTGATCATTCCCGTCATCAGGACGCTTAAGGTCGAGGTCGTCGCAAAGCTCAAACCAAATTGCGTTCCCAACGCCATGATCACGAGAATATACCCGACCACGCAGATAGCGGCCGGTGCGGCAATCTCCATGACCTGCTGCATGAAACGTCCCGTGATGCGGGCATAGTTGGGCTGCAACGCCAAGAAGAACGTGGGAATGCCCACCATTAATGACGAAATGGGCGTCAGTTGAATCGGTTCAAACGGATAGCTCCGCGTCATGAAGATAAAGATCAGCGTTAGAACGACCGAATACATCGTTTTGATCAAGAATAGGGACGCGACCCGCTCGATGTTATTGATGACCCGGCGCCCCTCATTAAGGACGTTAATCATGGCATCGAAGTTCGAGTCGACCAGCACGAAATCGGCCAGACTCTTGGTCGCCTCGCTCCCAGACGCCATGGCGATACTGCAGTCAGCCTGACGCAAAGCCAATAGGTCGTTGACACCATCCCCGGTCATCGCTACTGTGTGGCCGGCACGTTGATAGGCTTTAATCAGTTGTTCCTTTTGCTGGGGCGTGACCCGACCGAAGACATTATTCTCACTGACCAGTCGATCATAATCTGGTTCAGCGCCCACCTGACTCATGTCGACCAGCTGCTGGGCACCGGCAATTCCAGCACGCTCGGCAATACTTGCGACCGTAACGGGATTGTCCCCGGAAATGACCTTTAGGGCCACGTCTTGATTGGCAAAGAAGCCAAAGGTGTCCTTGGCCCGCGGCCGCAATTCATCCGTAATCAATAGGAGACCGATTGCCCGGGGGTTCAGCGGCCGTGGTGTAGTCAATTCATCAACTTCGGCCAACAACAACACGCGATAGCCCTGCGCTGCCAACGTTTGAATTCGCCGTTTGACGTCAGCCGGCACCGTTTCAAAGATAAACTCGGGGGCCCCCATGACGTAGGCGTGTTGATCAAAGGCCGCGCCACTCCATTTACGACCAGAAGAAAACGGCAAAATGGTATCGGCAGCAACCGTGGGCGTGCCCAGTGCCGTCTGAACGGCCTGAGCCGTTTCGTTATCATCCCCCGTTGCAGCCACCAGTTCGGCCAAGATCGCATTGAGTTGCTCAGTCGATTGCTGGGTCAACGATTCAATGCGTTCCAACTGAAGGAGACCATTGGTGATGGTGCCCGTTTTATCCAGGCACAACACGTCTACTCGCGCGAGCGCCTCAATCGCCGGCAATTCACGGACGAGGACGTGGCGCCGGCCCAACGTAAAGGCCCCCGCTGCCAGTGCCACGGACGTCAACAGGACTAACCCTTCTGGAATCATCCCGACCATGGAGGCTACGGTGCCCAAGATCGCGCGGTTTTGACTCTGACCGCGCATCATCGCTGAGATAAATAATGCGGCCCCCAAGGGAATGATGGCAAACGTGAGCACTTTAATAATTCGATTGATAATCGTCAACAGTTGACTGGCCGTGCGCCGTTTCTGCTTAGCCGAATGCGCCAATTGCTTAACGAAACTCCCATTACCGACCGCCGTCGTCTGCACGATGGCGTGCCCGCCGAGAATAACACTCCCGGAAACCAGGTCGTCTCCCGTCTGCTTGATAATGGGGGTCGACTCGCCAGTAATCTGGGATTCATCGACCTCCATGCCCTGCGTGTCACGAATCAGACCGTCTACCGGTAACTGATCTCCCCGCCCGATTTCAAGGAGGTCGTCCATGACAATGGCATCTTGGTGGCGCGGTGCGACCTGACCCTCGCGAAGCACGTTAATGTTAGCTTCTGAAAGTAAAGCCAGCTTGTCGACCTGACGTTTGGAGCGAATTTCCTGGAAGATACCGATCCCCGTGTTGACGACAACGACGCCCAAAAAGAGTAAGTTTTTGTAGCTCCCGGTGAACAAGACCAGTCCTCCCAGAAGTAAGTTGATTAAATTAAATAGGGTTAATAAATTATCCCGAAATATTTGTTTGACACTCCGAGTCAGCGGCGGTAACGGGTCATTCTGTTGGCCCGCAGCGATTCGCTCCTTGACTTCAGTGGCCGTCAATCCGCTAGTAATCGGTGGTAAATAACGGTCTGCCATCACACCAGCCTCCTTTACCGTTTCGTTACCCCCATTGTACTAGATATTTGGGATGCGCTCTCCTAATCCGTTCCAGTTTTCACCATCCTTAAGTGAATCGCTACCGATTTAACGGCCAGTCGTGAAACGGCTATACTAAAATTAAGAAGATTGTAGAACCCAGCTCACGTCCGCCTCGCGTAGGTGCGCTGATTTCTACAATCTGCCGGCCCGTCATCGGTCGAACCCCACTGATGAACTGGTCAACTTAATCCACGGGAGGAATCATCATGAATCATAAATCATCAGCTGTTATCCTATTTATCCTCTACTTAGTTCTGCTCGGATGTATGTTAGCCCATCAAGATATGCTGGCCATGTGGCTCATGACGTTTGGCATGCTGATCGAAGCTTCCATTAATCTTTATGACCAGTTTAAACGCCGGTAGAAAGCGTTGTCATTTTAGTAAATTTAGCCTAAACTAGACTTATTATGCTGACGACATTTGCCGTCAAGGAGGAACACACGATGACACCCACCAAGATTACGGATACGATTGAACTCGCCGACGGCAACCGCATGCCCGTTATGGGTTTCGGCACCTATTTAATCGGCGACCAAGAAACCATGAACACGACGATTGACGCCGCCTGGAACGCCGGCTACCGGATGTTTGACACGGCCATGATGTACCGCAACGAAGACATTCTTGGGCCAACGCTACACCAGCTAGGCTTACCACGCGAAGGCCTCTTTTTGACCAGTAAGGTCGCCGAAATTGTCCAAGGCTATGACCGGACGATGAAGGCCGTTGAAGGGTCGCTGAAACGGCTTCAGACAGACTATTTGGACCTCTTGTTGGTTCACTGGCCAGTCCACGAATACTTCTTCGACACCTGGCGTGCCATGGAACAGCTGAAAGCGGACGGCAAGGTGAAGTCAATCGGCGTGTCTAATTACACCATGACCCACCTGGAGTTACTCGCCACCCAGGCCAAGGAAATGCCGGTCGTCAATCAGGTCGAATACCACCCCTACTTGAATCAACAGGCGTTACTCGACTTCGACCGGAAGCAAAAGATTGTCACGGAAGCCTGGAGTCCTTTAGGCCGGCGCGTCGTTTTGGACAACCCCATGCTGGCAAAAATTGCCAAACATCAAGGGAAGACGCCCGCCCAAGTTATTTTACGTTGGGAACTACAACATGGTCTATTACCAATCCCCAAGTCCACTCACGTCGAGCGAATTCAGGAAAACGCCGATATCTTTGACTTCACCTTAGCCGAAGACGAGATGACCATGATCGACCTGTTGAATAAGAACGAACGAACCGGCAATGAACCGGAAATCGTTTATGAAACGGGAAAGCAATATTAACTTAAAAGTCGTGCGGCTATCCTATCTGGACAGTCACACGACTTTTTACTTCCTTATAGAAGTCACGAATGGTTTCGCCAGAACTGACCAAAAACGCCCACCCCAGAGCATCTCTAGGGTGAGCGTTTTGTTACTTGTAACGGTTAGTCAATGCTGATTTCATGATTATCGTCAACTTTGGTTTGTTTTGGCAAGGTCAGCGTCAGAATTCCAGCGTCATACTTGGCCTGAACGTTCTTCAAATCAATATCTGGGAGATAGAAGGAACGCGCAACATTTTGACTGCTCCGCTCTTGGCGAAGAATCCGACCATCATCGTTTTTTGCAGATTGGTTGACTTCAGTCTTGCCAGAAATACGTAACGTGTCATCGCGATAGTCGACGTGAATATCGTCTTTCTTAAAGCCTGGCAGTTCAGCCGTGACCACGTAGTCTTTGTCGTGTTCGACCACATCCGTCTTCATTGCGCCATCGCCACTAAACATGTCGCGACCCAAGTTACCCACTTCATTGAAGAAATTCATTGGATCAAAGAAATCAAAGTTCCGGTTCATAACATCGTTAGCCATAATTCATAACCCCTTTCTGCTTGATTACATTATCTATAATAGTCAGGAATGGTCAGGAATGCAAGTAATTAGCACTCGCTGTCTAATAGTGCTAATCGCTTGATGTAATCCCTATCAGAATAGTATTTATATCTATAGGTGTCCAATCCACATTAGATTTAAATCATATCTTTGCATTAAAGGTCAAATAAAATCAAAATATATCAAACTGGTAAAGGTTGTGTTCAGTCTTCGTAAAGGTGAACATTTGTTTGCCTTTTTATGCTAAACTTTGATTTGTCATCACGTTGCCGAAAAAAATGGTCGCTGCAGAAGTCATCTACAACGACCAAACCAAACTTAATTTTGACGTTTCAACCCGTCTCGTTCTACTTTGTATAATCCGGTCCGGACGCGCTGGTGGAAGACCTTTCGCACCATGACCGTAAAGGTATGATGGTACTCAGGAATCACCACGTATTGATAACGGAGAATGTTCTTCTTAAAGTCGGAATTGGACTCCATAAAATTCTCCTGACCGACCGCTTTATCTGTGAAGTAGTAATAATTGGCTAGATACCCCGCATAATAACTATCCACATCTCCTGGATGCGGATCAACAATCAACATCTTCGTGTGACTCAGCTTCGTCCACGGCTTTGAGGTTCGATCGAGCTGAATTGGCAACGTCCCCCGATTATAAATATTGGTATACTTCGTCCCATTGATTTCTGAATACATCATAATGATCGCAAAGAAAATCATCAGAAAGGTGCCCAATTGATACGCATTCTTCGTCACAATCGACTTGAACGCGCGCAGGTCCCGTTTGCTAAAGTTCTGCTCATAGAAGGTGCGGTCAATCGCACGGACTAGCACCATCGCGCCGATAAAGAGATTTAGAATCACCGTACTACTCATGTAACGTTCGAAGCCATCCAGCACAATCGCTTCAGCATATGGCATAGATAAGATATACATCCCAAACAGACTACCGTAGTAGAGGACAAAGACAACATCTAGCAAGATCAACATCCCCAGCAACTGATTACGCTGGTGATTCCGGTACCGAATAACAAACCAAGCAACAAACAGAATGACATTAATCAAAATGATGCCCTGCGTCGACAATGAGTTGAAGCTCAAAATCTGATGCAAGAACTTCTCACCGATCTTAATAATGTGGGTCGTTCCCTCACCAGATAGCTGGTGAGAATACGCCTGGGCACTAATTTCATGTTTAGACTCGGTAAAAGTCGTCTTGACGTGCCACTCCCACCAGAGAAATGGCGCCAAAGCCACACCCACTGTCATCGCAAAACGAATAGGGATACTAAATATCTGCCAATACCAATGGCCGTGTGCGTTCGTAATCAGCTCATACAAGAAATAAATGACTAGAACCGCCACAAAGAAAGCCGCTGAATTTTTGACCAACAAGAGGCTCGCGCTAAAGATCGCCACATGCACACTCAGATGCCACGGCTGGTTGCGATACACATAGATACCAACCAATCCAGCCACCGTGATAATCGGCAACACGTAATCCACCAGTAAGTTATTCAGGCGAATATTAATGTTAAAGACGTATGAGACCGCAATCGTCAGGCACAGGATAAATGAGGTCAGTCCCCGCGTACGGTCACGTAAAACATTAAAAATAGCATATGAGGCAGCCCAAATGAGACCAAATTGTGCAACCAGCATGGCACCTTCACTGTATCCGGTCCAAGTCACCATCTGCGTGATCCATAAGGCAGTCGCCGGTGGGTACGACGTGAACGAGATAATGGCATCATGCGCACCAGGAAGCCGGCCAGTAAACGTTAGAAACTTAACGATTACCGCCCAGTGAGAAAAGTTGTCATAGTGGACCAACGGACTGTGATACAGCACATACGCCATCACTAATCCCAATCCGACCATCCAGAAGTCAAAGCTGTGAATACCTTCGAACTTTAACGCACCCTTACCAAAGTACCCCAGTATCAAGCGAACCACTAATAGGAGCACCCCGAAAAAGGTCACCAGTCGCAGACCCAAGTGCAGTAATCCCAACATTGCAAAGACATAATCTAGGAGAATCTGCACTAAGATACTCGTAATCCACGCGAGGTACGGACTCACACCCAGACGACGAATACTGCCGTTATACCCCATCATTGATAAAATAATTAGTAGTAAACCTAACCAGGACAAGCTGGCACCTCTCTCCTAGCGATGACGCTTCTAATGCAGTTGCTGCAAATAATGCTGATGGACCTTAAACAGTCCCGTTTTGAGTTTTTGATGGTAGACCCGTTTTGTCAGTTTCGTAAATGTTCGATGATACTCCGGAATGACCACGTATTGGT
This sequence comes from Levilactobacillus enshiensis, assembly GCF_007115095.1. Lineage (GTDB taxonomy): Bacteria > Bacillota > Bacilli > Lactobacillales > Lactobacillaceae > Levilactobacillus > Levilactobacillus enshiensis. The sequence goes on from NZ_SULH01000005.1 coordinate 189,103, forward strand.
AGCTTTGCACAGTCTGCTTAAAAACGGCTGGCGTGACCATAAAGTTTTCTTGGCCCACTGCCTTGTCCGTAAAGTAATAGTATCGCGCCGCATATCCCGCATAGTAATCGGCGACATCACCGGCATGCGGATCGACAACCAAAATCTTTCGATGATTCAAGTGTGTCCAGGGCTTCGAGTCCCGCTGCAGCTGCAAGGGCAACGTATTATGGTTCATTTCATTGGTAAACTTGGTCCCTGTAATTTCCGAGTACATCATGGTAATTGCAAAGAACCCGACGATCAACGTCCCTATCTGATAAGCATTTTTCGTCACGATTGTTGCAAATGATCGCGAATCTCGCTTCTGAAAATTCTGTTCATACATGGCCCCATCCATGGCACGTACCAGAAACATCGCCCCAATATAAAGGTTTAAAATTACCGTGCTTCCCATGTACCGTTCAAATCCATCCAGTAAAATTGCCTCTGCATAAGGCATGGACAGAATGTACATACCAAACAAGCTCCCATAATACAGTAAGAAAATCACATCGAGCATGACCGCAACCCAAAGCAACGCATTTTTCTGCTGACTGCCAAAGCGAATTATGACCCAAGCTCCGATTAAGATGACGTTAATTAGCAGGATTCCCTGCGTTGATAACGACCCGAGACTCAGGATCTGACTAAGGAACTTGTGGAAAATTTTCATAATCGTCTTGGCACTCTCACCCGACAACTGACTCGCATAGGCCTGCGAACTGATTTCATGCTTTGAAACGGTGAAGGTCGTCTTCACGTGCCAGTTCCAAACCAGGAACGGCACCACCGCCAACCCCAACGTCAGCGCCGCCTGGATCGGTATTCGGAGGGTTGCCACGTACCAGTGTTCCCGATTGTTCTGAATCAGGGTAACCACAAAGTAGATGCCAATGACCACGACGAAGAACGTTGCCGAGTTCTTGACGAGCAATAACACCGCCACAAACAGTGCCACATGGCCACTCAACACCCAAGGATGTTTGCGATAAGCCCAAATACCGGCAATCGCGGCCACTGCCAAGATTGGTAACACATAATCCACCAGCAAATTGTTCAAGCGAATGGCGATGTTGAAGACAAACGAGACCGCAATCGTCAGACACAAAAGCATTCCCATGAGCGCTCGTGAGCGATCCCGTAACACAGCAAAGATCGAATAAGCTGCAGCCCAGATCAATGCGAATTGCGCCAGTAACATCGCGCCTTCGCTGAATCCCGTCCAATGTAAAACCTGTGTGATATACAATGCGGTCGCTGGGGGATAGGACGTAAACGAAATTAGTTTATCTGCCGCCCCTGGTAATCGTCCACTGAAGAACATAAATTTGACCATGACAGCCCAGTGAGAAAAATTATCGTAATGGACTAGCGGACTGTGATACAGCACCTGGCCCATAGCGAGGCCCAAGCCAATCATCCAGAAGTCAAACAAGTGAATCCCTTCAAATCGGAGTTGGGCTTTTCGCCAGAAACTCAAGATTGTCCATAACACGAACTGCGCAACACCAATATAAGTGACCCACTGAATACCGGCATTCAAAACGCCAACCATGGCGCAACCATATAACACGATGATCTGAAATAACATGGCCGTAATCCAAGAAAGATAGGGACTAACGCCTAACCGCCGACAGGTTCCCCCGTAGCCGATCAGCCCTAACACGTATATTCCTAATCCCAGCCATGACACAGTCGACCACTCACTCTCTTTTCAAATTTAGAACCGGTTGAAACGCCGGCTAAAGCTACGTTCGAATGCCTGCGCCCGCACGATGAAGTTCATATAGAGCTCATCAAATGGGGTGATCCAGGTGTCCTGAACCCGCGGCAAGGTTTGGTTCGCCCCGTCGTAGATCAGCTGTAGATAATAATCGCGATTGCGGTCCGGTTCAACGGAAACCATGGCACTGTAAATAGCTTGCTTCCCTCGGTGACTGATGCGCGCAATCTTACCGTGCAAGATGATTTTCTCGTGCCGGTATTCGAGCTGAAAGTCTGTCTCGTCGCCTTCCTTAAGCGCAATACCACTGTCTTCTGGCATCGTGAAGGCAATCCCACCCTCAGAAACATCTTCCGTGGTGAATGGATGCCACGTCTTGTCACGACGGACTTGACCGGAAATCCGGCGTGTGAACCGTTCATTCTTCCGGTAAACTCGACGCCCCATAGCAATAAATAGGCACATACTCAAATTGATAAAGTGCATTAATAGCCAGAAGGTAATGACACTACCGACTAAGATTTCCGAACCATACTTGCCGTAATTGAACTTGATGATGGACACTAACGTAATGGCCCAGAGGAAAAAGTACGGCAAAATGTATAACCGATCTTTCAAAGAAATAGTCACGTTCTTCGCTGTCACTTTGAACTTTTTAGCTTTGATTCCCAACGTTTCCAACAAGACTGGAATGAAGAGGTATGGGGCAAAGAAGGTCTCCTGCACCTCACTCCAACGTTCATTTCGGATTTTCCCATTCGTCTCGTGCATGCCCGAGGTATCCCCCATCACGTAGTGTAGGAGAAAGTAACCGGGTGCCCACACGACCATGAGTACCCAGAAGTTGGCGTTAACTACTTGAATCTTAAAAAGCGCATAGAGAATCGGCGCGGTAATGTAGACCATCCGCCGAAAGAATGCCCACCAGTAAAAATAGGTGTTGATCAAGATCAACCGGTTGATCCAGGAAAGATTAGGATTCGTAAAGATGTGTAGGTTCCGGCAACTTTGGATAACACCTCGTGCCCACCGGGTCCGCTGTTTAATGACCCCTTTTAAGTCAATTGGCGTAATCCCACTAGATTCAGGTACCTTTGTCGCCAGACTGATGTAGCCTGCCATGTTCAACATGGTTCCCAGTTCAAAGTCTTCCGTAATCGTGTCCGTTGGAAAGCCCCCGACCTCGTCAACTGCCTTCCGTAAGAAAACAGCGTTCGATCCCGTAAACAAGGCCCGCTTGTTGCCCCCGTTAAGCACGTTCACATCGCGAGAAAAGAAATCCTGTTCGTTAGGAATCACCTTTTCGGAAAATAAATTGAATTGAAAAATGTCCGCGTTGTAAAAACTTTGTGGTGTCTGCACGAATCCCAGTGGCTCCGTATTGTCCGGATCTTCTTCCAATTCCCGAAAATTCTTCTGAAATAACGGTACCGTAGCGTTTAAGAAGCCAGAGAATGGGATCATGTCCGTATCAAAGATCACAAATAGCGGTGAATCCAATTTGGCCATCGTGCTGTTGATATTCCCAGACTTGGCTTGCTTGTTGTCGACCACTCCAGAGTAAGTGACGTGATAATGCTCAGCCAAGGCCTTAACCTCTGGTCGATTCCCATCATCCGAAATCACCACGTGGACCTTACTTTTATCAGGATAATCAATAAAGGTCGCGGCATTCACCGTTTTACGCAGGAGTTCAACGTCTTCGTTGTGAGTCACAATAATTAAATCCACATCGGGAACTGTTTGCGCTGGATCATAGTCCGGAATAGTAATGTCTTGCTTCTTCCGCGTCGCTAGCATCCGGAAGAAAATCAGGATGAATCCCGTAAAATTTGATAGGATTTCGCTAATCACCAAGAGTAACGCAAAAATTAGCGTAAAAATATTAGCATGCCACGGGATGGTAAAGAACACCCGCCACAACAAATAGATCACCGATAAGACAATGGCTAAGATGTAAACTGCTCGACGTTTATTAGACATGCTGTCCCTCTTTGAAAATCAGATTCTTTTGAATGTAGTAGCTAATCAGAAACAAACAGAAATCCCCCAACATTTTGGCAACCGTTGGCGCCCAGTGTGCTGAACCAAAGGGCAACATCACGGTCAAGCCATGTGTCAGATAGCCCGATGCGACCGTCTGAACGGCCAGCAAGGCACCATACTTTAACAAAGTTTGCTCACCAGCATTACCAAACACCATGTGGCGATTCAACAGATAATTGACGATAGCAGACAACAACCGGGCAATAATCGTGGCCACCATGATGGCCCGCAACGCGTGATTGCCAATGAGGCTCATTAGCAAAGTGAACAAACCAATGTCCACTAAAAACGAAACCACTCGCCGAGAATTTGAGAAAACGCGAGTAAATGGCGATAGAATCCCGAATCACCCGGAAATGAGAGGATGAATTACCATCGAGATAGATCGTCGGAATCGGTTGCTCGCTGATGGTCACGTGATACTTTTTTGCTTCGAGTAACATATCAAATTCAAATTCAAACCGTTCACCAGGGAAGCTAACCAACCGCTGAACGTAACTCATCGGAATGACCCGTAATCCAGTCTGGGTATCACTAATCGTTTGGTGCGTAATCAACCGCACTAACCCATCCGTCAACAGGTTACCAAACCGACTCCGAAATGGAATGTCCTCCGTGAACTTGCGCGCACCAATGACCAGGTCGTCTGGACGCTGACCCGCTAAGGCCAAGCACTTTTCCAAGGCCGCCACCGTATGCTGACCATCGGAATCCATGGTCGCAATCCCCGTCGCCGGTGTCGCTTGGTCGAGATAAAATTGAAAGCCCGTCTTTAAGGCCGCACCTTTCCCCCGATTATGGTCGTGGTGCAACACATGTAATCGGGGATCGGGCATCCTTTCAATCTGCTTAAAAATCAGTTGATGGGCCGCGTCACTGCCGTCATCAACGATTAGAATCGTTGAAATTGGCCCATTGCTAACCAGTAACTGGCGCAATAGGTCGATTAATTTTTGATCCGGATTAAGTGCCGGAATGAGTACACCAAAGGTTTGCATATTTATTTCCCCTGAAAGCCGAGGCGTTATATAAACACTCAACCTCGTTAATTAATTCCAAATAAAAATAGAATTGTTTTTCATATATAAGTCTACATATATGTTATAACAAAACATGAAAAGCGCCTAACGTTTCGGGACACTCTCAGCAGACTGGGTAGGCAAGTAATTTTCCATAATTAATCGCGAATCATCAGTTAATTTGTACGTTTTAATTTCGTTATTGGGGGTAACGGTTTCATGCACAAACCATGCTTAGTCCCAGGCCATCGTGTCGATTCATCATGCGCTGGGACCTAGCTCTAGCAGAATATCGTCTCAATTAAATCATATGTGGCGTTAATTATCGACTGGGTGCTTGTAATAATTACGTATAGAAAACAAAAAGTGAGCCCGAGATATTATCTCTGACTCACCTTTATTTCCAAGTAACAAATTAGTAGGTTGTTTGTTGAACCTCGTTGTTCACAATCTTTTCACCTAGAGCGTCTGCCAGGTCGTGCAAAGCTGCGTCTCTAGTCTTAACGATATCCATGTTGAAGATAACGGAATCGATATCCCCACCATCAAAATCGAATTGTTCGAAGTAAACGTACGGGTCATGGTCATCGTCGTCGTTTAAGAAATGCTTAGTTACAGCATCAGATAGCGCGGTTGCCCAGGCTAAATCTGCCATCTTTGGTAGGTCTTTTTTCGTCACATACCCCGGATCCAGAATCAACTTCGCTGCCTTTTCCACATCTTCTGCTGGAATGTCAACGGTTGGTGTTGCTGCTTTTTCCTTTGGTGTATCTGCCATAATCAAAATCTCCTTTGATGTTACTAAAATTAAGTCTAGTCCTTTTTGGTCAAAACGTTAAGCAATCCATTCTTTCTCTGACTTTTTTCGTCTGTTCGGTTGCTAAGCGAACTTAGAAAGGGTAGAATTTGCTACAATTCACCCCCTGTGAAAAGGCGGTGAGACGCGCTATAATAAAGAGACAGAACGATATGAAATGAGGAATGATGTGTGGATAGCGGTCAGATAGTTGTGAATCTAATTATTATTTTAATTACCTTCTTTTTTGCAGCTTTCTTTGTTGCCTGCGAGTTTGCTTTGGTTCAGACGCGTCCAAGTGCTTTGGAAGAAAAGATTGCGGCATTGGACAAGCCATCGACTAAGCTTAATCGGGCCATGAAAATGGTCACCAATTTAAATGAATATTTATCAACGACACAAGTGGGGGTTTCCCTCGCTGGAATCATCTTAGGGTGGATCGGGGAAACGTTCTTCGTTGACCTATTACTTGGCGGAATCGCCCCTGCCCACCTGAACACCGCCACGGCGCACACAATCAGTGTTATCGTCGGGGTGCTGCTGTTAACTTACTTAGAAGTGGTCTTTACTGAAATCGTGCCTAAGAACATCTCCATCGACATGCCAATGAAGGTGTTGATGCTCATCGTCACGCCGTTACACTACTGCCACGTCTTGTTCTACCCGTTCGTCTGGTTACTCAACACCAGCGCTTCCGGGGTTGTCAAAATGATGGGCTTGAAGGTTGCCAATGAAAGTGACGAAGTCTTCTCCCAAGCTGAAATCCTAAACCTTTCGCGGAGTGCCGTGGAAGGTGGCGAGTTGGAAAAGAACGACTTGGTCTACATGCAACGGGCCTTCGAATTAAACGACAAGGTTGCTAAGGATATTATGATCGACCGGACGCAGCTGATCGTCATCGACATCACGTCTAACGTTAAAGAAGCGTTGACGGTGTACCTGCAGGAACGGTTCAGTCGCTTGCCTGTGGTTGCTGACAATGATAAGGATAAGATCCTCGGTTACGTTTATAACTACGACCTCATTCGACAGCAACAAGTCGACTCCCACGTCCGCGTGGATAAGTTGATTCGTGACATCTCAACGACACCAGAAACAACGCCAATTACCCAAGTCCTTCAACAAATGATCAAGAAACGAACACCTATCGTGGTCGTTGTCGACGAATACGGTGGAACTTCCGGGATCATTACCGATAAGGATATCTACGAAGAGTTGTTCGGAACTGTTCGTGATGAAATCGACGATGCGAATGATCAATACATCTTCAAGCAACCTAGCGGCACGTTCCAGGTCAACGGGAAAATGACAACTTACGATTTCGAACGATACTTCAACGTTGATATCAAAGAGTTTGAATCGACCGAAACTGTGACGATGGCCGGCTACATCATCGATAATTACCCTGATGTGAAGGTCAACGATGTCATTCACTTGGAAAACTTCGACTTAAAGATTCTCGATTATGAAAATTCATTCATCAATTGGTTGGAAGTCACGGTCAATACGCCGCAAAAGCAGATTGAATTTCATGACACTGACGACAAAGATGACAAAAAAGATAACTAGAACCATTAAAAACAGGCCAGGACATGATTGTCCTAGCCTGTTTTTTTCGGTCGATCTTAAATCGGGTCTCTCTGATTAAGCCTTCGGTCTGTTCTTCTTGCCAAACAGCCCCGTAATCACATAGTAAATCCCACCAGCAATCAACAAGAGCGATACCCACCAAAAGACACTGGTCAATCGTACTGGCAAGATATCCCATACCATCAGTGCCAAAATCAGCACACCACTCCAAAAATCAACGGACTTATAAAAATATTTATTAAACGTCATGCTTTTTATGCTCCTTGTCATCCGTTGACTGATTACTGGTCAAGCCGCGAAATAATTCGTAGATGCCCACCATCAGTAAGGCAACGGAAAATATCCAATAAAAAAAGTCAGCCCCAATCGGCGATAATCCCCCAAAGCCCACAATCAGTGCTACCAACCCGGCCCAAAAATCAACGGATCGGTAAAATAAACGGTTAATGCGCATTTAACCTGTCCTCCTACCCCTATGAATCGGTGGCCCCTTACCATCCCTGTTCATTATATGACTAACTTCTCCCAAACAACAACCTGCCCAGAACTAATTCTGCCATTGATTGTTAATCACACACTTCGAATCGTCAAGTCAAGCCCCCACCCCAACTGCTGGCGGTGATGTTTCCTGGGTCCCGTCCCTAAAACCGTCGAGCAGCTGGGCAATTTTCTAACTATTGGCGTAATCATCACTGTTCGTTGCGGCGGACCACGGTTTGTCGTGAGCGTACGCTGGACCGTCTTCATTTATTTTCAAGCATTGACACGTTCATGAAAGCAGCGCCATAATAACCTTTGACTTGATCTTTTCAGAAGGAAGGCCCCCTAAATGGATATGGGACAATTAACCAGCCAGATCACCTTGATGTTTCTTTTAATGGCCATTGGACTGCTGATTAACAAGCTGGGATTCATGCACGGACAAACTGCCACCGATCTCACCAACATCTTACTCTACGTGGTATCCCCCTGCCTCATCGTGAATGCCTTTGAACAGCACTTTTCCGTAACTCGCCTCCAGGCTCTGTTCTGGGTAATGTTAGGGATTCTGCTCACGTATGGTGTCATGGTGATTGTCACCAACTTGGTTTTTAAACGCGTCACCGATGTCAATCTACAGCGCATTATGCGGTTTGGCGCTGTGTATTCCAACGCTGGTTTCATGGGCGTTCCCCTTGCCAGTGCGCTCTTTGGCAGCGCCGGTGTCTTTTTCGCTGTTGCTTCGCTCGCCGGCTTCAACATTTTTTGCTGGACGCACGGCATTGCCCTCTTTACGCCGCACAAGAATCAACGTCACATGAACTGGCACCAGATACTCTTAAATCCCAATATCGTGGCCATTGCTATCGGCCTGCTCATTTTCATCAGTGGCATTAAGCTCCCCAATCTGTTGAATCAGACCATCACCTACGTCAGCTCAATCAATACTCCACTGTCCATGATTGTGATTGGGAATAGCCTAGCCGCCGTCAAGCTAAATCGGCATACTCTGGACTATCGACTTTGGGCGCCCCTGTTTCTGCGAAATTTGCTCTTTCCGATCATCATGCTCTTCATGTTAAGGCTATTCGGTGTTCAGGGTATCCCGCTCTACACTACGGTTTTGATGGCTGCTTGTCCGGTTGCCGGTAACGTCGTTCTCTTTACCTTGCAAGCTCATGGTGACACCAGTCCAGCCGTTACACTAATGAGTCTATCAACGATTCTTTGTCTGATCACCATCCCAATCATTTTCGCGCTGAGCGATCTGCTCTGACTACGACTTCATCTTCAGTTTAAAACATAGCTTAGCCGTTATCACTGCTAATCATCCGCAATAAGCCTGTCTTTATTTATAATTTAATCAGGTTATAAATGATGTAATAGCATCTTTTTTTACAGTATTGTATAGTTGCTATTTAACTGTATAATTGTGCTAAAGGGGTGATTTACTTTATGAAACTTAAGCTTAACCTACTATTCGCGTTCCTTACCGGACTACTCATCACTATCGGCGGATCAACCGCCGTGGCCAAGCAAGCAGCGACGTCAACGCCAACCGCACTGCGCGGAACTTGGACACAGTACCATCCATCAGAGAAGAGCTACACTGTCGTTCAGATTAAGCCCCACAGCATCAGCTACCATTTGGAAAAAAATGGTAAACGCGTGGGGGGTAAACCTGCTGTCTTTACTTTCAAATCTAAGGGTTACCACCAGCTTAACGTCAAACGTTTCAATCATCCAAACGCCCAACCAAGTTACCAGCTGAATACTGCCCATCACTACTATGAAAAACTGCCACAAATGTGGATCGGTCACCAAACCATTAAGGGCCACCGTTACCGCGTCCTCAAAACCTATGAAAAGCGCGGTCACCGGGTTGGTGTCTTTACACCAAAGAAAATGACGGTCGATGCCACTTACGACTACGGGACACAGAAACCTGCATCATTCCTTGGTCATTAAAACGTGCCCCCAACTCGATAACCTGTTTGAAAACGCTTATGATTCGTCTAAAAAAGACGGCATCACCAGTTCTCATTGAGAACCTGACGATACCGTCTTTTGTACACCCTTCATCGTTCGGGCGTAGCTATTATTTATTTCGTTTCAGCCTTAGGTAACCGTAAAGCTAACAGGAAACCCACCAATGCCAACACAAAGGTAAAGTAGAACCCATAGTGAGTCCCATTGACAAACGCGCCAGCAGCATTGTTGGCACCATTAGCAATGTACGCCGCTTGACCAATCCCTAACAGACTGGTAGCAATCGCCGTCGCAATGGCGCCGACGATTTGTTGCAACGTATTCATAATGGCACTACCGTCAGCAGCGATTGGGCCCGTCAACGCGTTTAACCCGTGCGTTTGTGAAGGTGACATCGCAAGTGGTGCCCCAATCATCAAGATCACGTGGGCCAAAATAATGTACCAAACAGCCGTTGCGGTTGACGTTAAGGCCAACATCAAGGCCCCAACCATCGAAATGATAAACCCAATTCGGGCGGGCATCTGTGCGCCCACTTGGTCATATAAGCGACCAGCAACCGCAGAAACTACGGCGTTCATCACACCACCAGGGAACATGATGACCCCGGTCAACGCAACCGGTACCAACAGTCCCTTTTGGATGTACATTGGTAACAGATACATAGCGGACAAAATAATACCGAAGTTGATCATGACCAGCACGGCCCCCATCCGGAATCCCGGAATCGCAAAGGCCCGCAGGTTCAAGATTGGCTTTTCCATCGTCAATTGACGGTGGGTATACCAAGCCAGAACTAAGATACCAACAACCAAGGCACCAATGACAACGGCGGAACCCCAGCCCCGGTCACTCGCCATGCTCACACCGATCACCAAGCTCCCAAAACCAATCGTGGAGAGGATAATGGACAAGAAATCGACCTTTGGCCGTGTCACTTCAGCAATGTTCTTTAGCGATGTAACGGCAAACGCAAGGGCGATCACCAAGAATGGCACGAATAACCAGAAAATCCACCGCCAGGAAGCAACTCCCAAGACGATTCCGGCTAACGTTGGCCCCACGGCTGGCGCGAACATGATGACCAAACCAACCATCCCCATGGCAGCCCCCAACTTGTAAGGTGGGAAAATCTGCATAGCGACCGTAAACATCAGCGGCAAAATCAAGCCGGTCGCAATTCCTTGAATCATTCGACCAAAAAGAAGTATGCCGAAACCTGGTGCAGATGCCGAAATAATCGCACCGACCGTAAAGTCAATCAATGCGAACAGGATCACCTGCCGCGTCGTAAACCATTTCGTTAAAATACTGGATAGCGGGAGAACGATCCCCACCATTAACATATATCCGGTGACTAACCACTGAACCGTGGCCGTTGACACGTTTAATTGTGCCATTAATTGTGGTAACGCAATGTTCAGGGACGTCTCAGAAAACATCCCGACAAATCCCCCGATAAGCATCCCCATCATGGCAAGCATGGGGTGAGCAACTTGTACCCGTGCTTTTTTTGCCATTTCAGGTTGGCTACTTTGTACTGAATCCATTCGTTTTCACACTCACTTTCATTTCAAAACACAATGGATTACTCTAACAGAAAAAAATTCTTTTCGTAAGTACAAATTTAGAAAAACTTAAAAGTAAACGTTTTCTTGTGAAATTTCTATCCAAAACCCTCTATTTTGACGATTTGATAGCCGCAATCTGTTCACGAAGTTCCTTTAAACGTTGCGTATCCAATTCTGGTGCCATCATCGCTTGATCATACTCAAATTGTAATCGTGGCAAGTCCGTTGCTGGTGTCCCCACCGCTGTTCGTGCCGGGTCCGTCAACTGATGATCAGCAAGGGTCAACGTCCGCGTTGCCACGTGTTGCCGGAAGGTCTGGTCATGGGCCACAAAGAGCACGGTGCCCGGGTAGCCCTGCAGAAAGTCTTCCAACGCCCGTAAAGCCGGCAAATCCAAATAATTCGTGGGTTCGTCTAGAATCAATAGGTTGCTGGCACTGACCAAAATCGTCAGCAATTGCAGTTTGACCTGTTCACCGCCGCTGAGGTCCCCCACCAGCCGGTCGTAGAACTTAGCTGTTAATCCAAACGCTCCCATGATTTGGCGTGTCCGGTTCTGATCCAGGGCCGTGGCCGTCCGAATCACCTGCCAGACCGTCTTGTCCAATGGCAACTCCGTCATGTCTTGATGGAAGTAACCGACCCGCGCACTCGGTGCCAACCGGGTCTGCGCAGCATGGGCTAAAATGGCGTCGATCAAAGTCGACTTACCACTACCGTTCGGTCCGGCTAAAGCCACCCGTTCACCCGGCTTGATTCGCAACTTCACGTGTTGCAACAGATCATGCTTTCCACGAGTTAAATGTAAGTCGTCCACCGTGATCAAATATTTCCCGGTCACTGGTGGTAAGTCCGTTGCAACCAACTTCAAAGCGGCCGTCTCATGGGGCTTCACCGTTGTCGTCTGGCGATTGGCACGTTCTTGTAATGCCTTCGCACCACGTTCCATTTTACCCGCGTTTTGTTCCCGGACGGATTTACTGTTGGCCCGCTCCATGGCACTCATGCGCTTACTACCCTTGCGAACGCGAGCCGCCTTTTCGTGCCGGGCCTGCACGGCTTGCTGTAATTCACGCCGCTCCCGTTGCTCATGCTGGTACTGTGATAACGTATTTTGCCGGCGCTGTGCCCGATAAGCCTCAAAGTTAGCGAAGCTTCCGTTGTACTGCGTGTAGGTGTGCTCTTCCAGCGACCAAATTTGGGTCGCCACGTGGGCCAACAGGTCTCGGTCATGCGAAATCATGATCAGTAAGCCGTTGAAATGGTTCAGCTGTTCCGTCAACCAACGTTGGTGATCATCATCGAGGTTAGCTGAGGGTTCATCTAAAATTAAAATTTCTGGTCGTTGCGCTAAGGCGACCCGAATCCGGTCCAGCATACTCTGACCACCGGAGCGGCCCGCAGTTGGCGCAATCTGTGGCACCAAGGTCACCGGGGCCGTCACGTTGCGTTGCCCGGCAAAATCCGTATCTTGACCACTGATAATCCGTGCTAAGGTGGTCTTTCCAGTTCCATTAGCGCCAATAATGCCAACGCGGTCACCCGTTTGGGCGGTTAAATGGTCAACGGTAAATAATGTGACTCCCGCGACCGTTTTCGTTAAATTCGTTAGTGTTAGTTGTGTCAAAAAGTCGTCCCCCTTTTGTAAGCAGGGATTGTGGGTCCAACCGACCAATTTTCAGGTACAAAAAAGTGGCCGCTTTCCGTTCGGAAATGGCGCCCACTGGTTGCTTGGCAACTCAGTCGGCGTAACCCATCAATCCCAATTGCAGGCCCACTCCACCCCTTAACGGTGATGAAGCTGACTAACATTTGTGGATTGAATTAGTTACGCATCGGCTGAATACCTCGTTCTTTCTTAAAGTAGCTACAGAATAGCATATCGTTTAAAAATTGACAAGTCCCGACTTATCTAGCTGATATCACCCCGCCTAAAATCTTAAGAGCATTCCTGCCCAAATCCGTGTACACTAGGACTAAAGAATTTGGTGAAAACGGAGGAACAAACATGCAACCTTTACGACTATTATTCATCTCAATTGAGGGCAATACCCGGAGCTTCGTTGAACACCTGACCGCCTATGCCGCTAAGCAACACGCTGCTGATGCCAGTCTTCCTGAAATCGAATCTAAGGAAATCAGCGAAGCCAGCGACTTTGAGGACGAGACACAACCTTACTTTTGCTTCGTCCCGACCTACCTCGACGGCGGCAACGGCATCGACAACGGCGTGAAGGAGCTGATGACCAACGTTATGGGCGAATACATCGCTTACGCTGACAACGCCCACCAGTTACTCGGCGTAGTCGGCAGTGGCAACCGTAATTTCAATGAACAATACTGCTTAACTGCTAAACGTTACGCTCAGCAATTCAACGTCCCATTCGTTGCCAATTATGAATTACGCGGTGTTCCCCGCGACGAGACTCGGGTCTACGATGCCCTGGTCGCCCGTGCCAAGGAGGTGGCCCAAGCTTGAATCCAACATTAACCACCCTCATGGCGCACCGCAGCATTCGCCAATTTACCGACCAACCGTTGACGGCAACAGAAGTCGACACGCTTATCACTGCTGCGCAGCACGCGCCAACCAGCACCTTTTCTCAACAATACAGCATCATCAGTGTGACCGATCCGAAAAAACTGGCCGTCTTAAGTGACATCACTGGCCATCATTGGTTGAAACGTGCTGGCCACTACTTTATCATGGTCGCTGATCAATACCGCAACCAACAGTTGGTACCGGCAACTGCCACGACCCAGGCTAACCTCCACAGTCTTGATAAACTGCTGGCCGCTATCTTCGATGCCACTATCGCGACAGAAGCTATGGTCACGGCCGGTGAGAGCATGGGGCTCGGCAGTACCATTATGGGCAGTATTCTGAACGATGCCCAACGCGTCATCGACCTGCTGGACCTGCCACCACTGACGTTTCCCATTCTCGGTCTCGCCATGGGTCACCCCGCCGAACAACCGGAACAAAAACCACGGTTGCCGCAATCACTCATGCACTTCACTGACGGTTACCAACGATTGGCAGCCAATGATCCAACGCTGATGGCTTACGATCACCTCATCACGGATTACTACCATCAACGCGGCAGTCACCAGCGCGATGAGACCTTTACGCACCACATCATTAGCGAAATGAATCGTGACCCGCAAAACCGGGCTACTATCTTAACTGCTTTACAACATCAAGGATTTTTAACTCATTAACTAGTTGAAAGATAAAATCCAGGTCTCATCTCAGTATGGGTAAGCTGTCACACCGTTAAATTAGCCTAAATTGAGCGCACTCCGGCTGCCAGGGATTCCGCCTGCTGTGGGGACGCTTCAGCCTGGCAGAACACCAGTCTTCTCGCTCGATTTGAAGCCACGAAAACCACGTGTCTCCAAAGTCGCCCGTGCTGTAAGCTGGCTCACCAGCTAACACCACTTTCACGGCCGGCTCCATCCCTGACCTCCTCCGACGCTGACGGCGTTTTATCAAGACAACGACAGCTACCTGGCATTTTTTGAATTCGCTTAATAACGACCATTATGGTTATTCTCAGAGTCGTCTGAGAACACAATGTAAGCCGAGAGGTCGGCAGATATGAGCTCAGGCGCGTCGTTCTACTTAGTCAGTAAGTGACTTTCTTACTGGCTTAGTAGAAAACCAAGCTTGTAGACTCGGACCCTTCGAGGCTTCAAGTTGTGTTCGCACCGTTCCAGCTCATATCTGCCGACCGGTAAGGCGACTAGCCCACCAAGTTGCCTACTTTTAGGGCTACTGTTGTTGGTAGAAACCGCACTTTGGAGCTTTATTAACAGGCGTGCGTCAGCCCCGAAATGGACTGATCGACGCCTTTTTATTTTGCAATAAATGGGGATTCAACGCCACCTGCAAGCCAGCTACATCAATGGGGCGCGCCAATGGCATCTCTGTGACCGTCGTCAGCGGGAGTAATTGACTCTCACCCCGATAGTTTTTTTCGGCCAAATAGATCTGATCCGGACTCAGCGTTTCCTCAATCAGGAGGGGCTGGTTCGTGACTAGGATCAGTTGGCTCCGATTGGCTGCCGAGTTCAATAATTCCAATAAGGCTTCGACCACGATGGGTTGGACGGCCAGCGCGAATTCATCGGCTAACACAGTTTGGGGATACGGTGCCCGTTGCGCGGCAATCATGGTCAGCCCCAATGTTACCAGTTCCTGAATCCCTAATGAGGCTTGCTGGAGCGGGAGTTCATCCGTTCCAACGACTTCGCCCTCTTCATTGTATTTTTCATAGATGAGGTATAGATCAGGTCGGGTAAAGGCCGAGCCATCCAAAAACTGCACGGCCACTTGGTGTTGTTCGATTCCTGCGACCTCACTATCCACAGCCTGGAGGTACTGCATCAGCTGATTCGTAACCCAGTCGTCAATGACTAAGCCAGAATTGGGGCGCTTTTCGAGCACCAACAAATCCTCATTAAACCAGCGAAAAGCTGCAATGGCTGGCCCATAATTCCAGTTTTGCAACGTGTACAGTAGGAGCATGTTGGGCCGGGTGTTGGCCACCGCAACAGCCTGATCGGCGGGAAACTGAGTCACCTCGCCATTTTCACGAACAAAGAGCACCTCATAGTCCTCACCAGTCGTCTGGGCCAGGGATTCATTGATCACGTGGGTCGCGTCATAGCTGAGCACGTAGCGGTAACGCCGGTCGCCACGGGTAAAGTTCACGACGAAATCAGTCTGCCCGTTCTTAGACCCTTCATCGAAGCGAAACGGATCGAAGGGCAGGTCATCGGCAATCTGTTCGGTCGGCGTCACGACTAAGCGTTGGAGCATCGCCAACCCCGCTAACAACGTACTCTTGCCGGCCCCCGCAGCGCCAAAAACGGCCGCACATTTCAACAGGCTTAATTGGTTATCTACGGTGAGCGTCTTTTGCGGCCGCTGTAACGTCCCACCCGTCGCCACCAACGATAGCGTCGCGGCATCCTTGAACGAACGAAAATTAGTCAACGTAAAATCAATTAGCACGATGAAAACCTCCCTTATGTACTTGTGAATGTTACGCCAGTTATACTGATTCACAACTACTTGCATTCGATTCAGGGAAATCGGCTATAACAGCTTTAATAATCAGTCCATATTTGACTTTAGAACCCGTCACCTCCGGAAATATCACTACTTTCTTTGGGTTGCTGGTTGTTGTAAAAAGGCCGCCTTCACCAGAAGACGACCCCATTATCACTTATTTAATTTAGCTATATTCAAGCGATTCCGCACCATCACTGCTGCTAATGCCAACAGCATGAACGCTGTGACCGACCAGAACAATGACTGGTAATTGCCATATTCAATGATCAGACCACCATATAGGGGCCCAACTGCCCGGCCAAAGGAAATTGCCATATTATAGATTCCTTGGAACTTCCCCTTATCATTGTCGCCTGCCAGTGAATCGATCCACGCGGGGATTCCCGGGAAACCGGTCATTTCACCCACCGTCAGGATAATCATCGTGATCACAAACATCGCATAGCTCTTGGCGAACACCAACAACAAAAAGGACAGAATAAAAATCAACGACCCCACCGCAATCTGTGAACTCATCTTAAAGTACGTCCCAATTCGATTAGCCAGTGGTTGGCCGAACACGATCAATAGCCCGTTCAGCGTCCAAAGCAGACTGTAATGTTCAAACGAAATGCCCAGATTAGTCATGTGGACCGAGATCACACTTTCCCACAGTGAGTAACTGAGGTACATGCAGAACACCAAGAGGGCGATCAACCAGATCAAGTTTAGTTGCGCTGGCTTGGCTGGTCCCTTTTTAAGGTGCTTGGTCTCCTGCACAATCTCCATGCGGAAGTCCGCAATAAAGATGATCAAGAGAGCGGCATAGCACACGCTGGCCGTAATGAAGACCAGTTGCACCCCATGATCCATTAAATAGCCGACCATCAAGGTTCCCAGCACGACCCCTAAGTTCATGCCGATGTAGAGCCAGTTAAAGACCCGGCGACTGCTAATTTGGGTCACGTTCGCCGCAAATGAGTTCACCACGGTCATGACGATCCCGTCACCTAACCCGATAAAGAGCAGCATAATCCCAAAGATTGGCCAACCGTGGAAGAAAATCAATAAGACCATTGGGATCAGGGAGCACAGGGTGCCCACCACGCCCGAGAGAAACGGTGACCACTTATCAAATAACACGCCACCGAGCCAATTGCCTAAAATCATGCAGAGCGACATGCCCAACAGGGCCACTCCGGCTAATGCCAACGTTTGGTGAAGCTGATTATGCATATAAACAGTCGTTAACGGCCACATGCACGCGGCAGCGGCGTTAAGTAGCAACGTTGCCGAGAGAATCCCCGCTAAACTGACTTCCTTTCTGGTCTTCCACATTTCATGTCCCTCACTTCTTCTAGATTCCACCCCTCATTGTCGCATACTCTAGAAAAATCCGAAACGGTTAGGTGACTAAAAAGGTTGTTAAGTCGGCATTTATGGGCAACTTCTCATAATTATTTCAATAAAAAGGAAAAAACTTTGCCCGACTTGATTTGAGTCAAGTTCTTTTCGACCCGTGCCCCGTATACTAGGTCTTGTAATCAAGACAAACGAAAACCTGAGGAGGTTTTAATTATGAGTAAAGTAACCATGAAGTTAGACGATCTGACCTGCCCATCTTGCATGACCAAGATTGAAGGTGCGCTCAGCAAAAAAGACGGCGTCAAGGACGTTAAGGTCCTGTTCAACGCTAGCAAGATCAAGGCCGAATTCGATGATGCGACTGTCACCGCTGAAAGCTTAGCCGACACAGTCACCGACCTCGGCTACACCGTTAAGAGTTCTAAAGTTAAAGCCCTCTAAGCCAGTTAAAATCTGAAAGGAAGTTCATCCAATGACTACAACTACCATGACTATCGAAGACCGTTACGCTGCCGAACAAGCCCAAACTGAGCACGACCACCACGTCCCAACGGCCGGCGCCATGACCAACCACATTCTGGCTAACCTGCACATCTCAATTGTGAAATTCCACCAAGTACGCTGGTCCGTCAAAGGCCCATTAGCCTTGAGCGTGCGGCACCTACTCAGTGACTACATCGCTACCTACCGCGACCAATTCGACGCCTTAGGTGAACTTCTCTTAGACGAGGGCGAAACGGTCTCCACAACGACCAAGGAATTCCACGACTACAACATGCTCCAAGAAGGCGGCGACAAGAAGTACCTCAGTGCCGAAGACCAAGTCAGTGAGCTGGTTCGCGACGCGGATACCCACAACCTCTTTATCGACCGGGCCATCAAGCTTGCCGAAAAGGAAGAACGCCCAGCCTTAGCTAGTTTCTTAGTCAATCTGCGGGGAACGAACAACCACATCATCCGTGAACTGCAAGCCGTTCTAGGCAACGATGCCCGTGACGGTCTGGACGAAGAAGACGATGACGATGATGAAGACTAATCTTTAACTTTGAGGGAACGTCAACACACTGCGAGGTGCTGGCGTTTCCTTTTTACATCCCCTATACTAGAGGTAGGGGTGATTTCATTGCATACATATCTTCGCCGAATCGGCATCGGCTGTCTCTTTATCTTTTCACTGTTGATGGCCACCGTGGCCACACATCTGCTGCCCGCGTATACGCTTTTACTTTATATTTTGGCTGGTATTTTCTTGATCAGCGCCATCGTTTTGATTTTTAATCGACGCGCACCGGATGACAAGTGAATCGGTATTGATTCTTATTTGCCGTTTGCTTAGTTTAACATACAAAAGCAAACAAACGTTCGAAGAGAGTGAACCTGTACTTACTCTTTACAATCTTTACACAGCAAAGGACCGCGGCAGACTTGTCGCGGTCCTTTCTCTAGTTTTAGCTAAAACACAAGGTTAGCCCACACGTTTGACACTTCCACGTTCCACCAGTTTGACCGGGACGAACGTCGCCGCCGCTTCGCCCAGCACTCGATCGACGCTCTGGGCACCAATCTGATAAAAATCCTGCGTCAAGCTGGTCAATGCCGGCGTGGTGATCCGGCAAATATCGGTCCCGTCAATGCTGACCAGCGACAACTGCTCTGGCACTGCGATACCCGCTTCCTGGGCCGCATTCAATAACCCCGCCGCGACCATGTCACTAGCCGCAATGATGGCCGTGACCTTCAGTGGGAGGAATTCCGCCAACAACTGCCGCCCCGATTCGTAACTGTAATCGCCGTATTTAATCGTCGTTTCCTGAATATCACGTGCCGCTAACGCCCGCCGGTAGCCAGCAATTCGCTGACTCCCCGTGTGGTAGGTGTCAACGCCGGCGAGACCAATGTGCGTGTGACCGTGATCCAGAAGATAGTCCGTTGCGGTTGCCGCCAACTTTTCATTATCTGAACTGACTGCTAAGACTTTGTCGGTACCCAAATAGACCGAGACAAAGCAGAACGGCACGTGGGATTCCTTTAGCAGCGTCAGATCCTCTGCATCCGGCTCAATCGCCGCCAGTAAAATACCTGACACCGCGCGTTCCAGCGCCGTCACGATTGCTTGATGCTGCAACTCGGCGTTCCGGTTGCCCGCGTATAAAATAATCACGCCCTGCCCCAATTCGCCGGCCCGGCGTTGAATCCCGTCGATAATTTGCGTGGAAAAGTTGGTTGGCGTGGCGTTAATGATCAACGCAATAATCGCTGCCTTTTTCTTGACCAACTCCACGGCGGTTGAATTTTTTCGATAGCCTAACCGCTTGGCTACGGCCAAAATTTTAGCCTGTGTTTTCTCACTATACGTTCCCGTTTTATGGCTCAGCACTCGTGAAACGGTGGCAATCGACACGCCCGATTCGGCGGCGATATCCTTAATCGTTGGTTTCATCCGTCCCCCACCTCACTTTAAGATACTCCCATTATAGCCTTAAACCGGCCGTTTTCCTAGTTAAAAGAGTAAACGTTTACATTCCTTCCGAATAGGCATTGTAAACGTTTACGTAACGTGCTAGTATGATGGTGTTGAAAGAAGTAGCCATTATTTAAAACTCAAGGAGATGCCATTACCATGAATCAACCAGCAACTAACTCGCTGGGAAATCACAAAGTCACCACGGCTGCCCCATCTAAGACCAAGCGACTCGCGAACTCCCTGCCTAATTTACCGTTAAAAACACTATTTGCCATCACGTTCGGCTTCTGTGGGGTCAACATGGCCTTTTCCCTGCAATCCTCACAGATGAGCCGCATCTTCCAGACCATCGGTGCTAACCCGACTAACCTGGGACTGTTCTTCATTCTGCCCCCGCTGGCTGGCTTAATCGTGCAACCCTTAGTCGGCAAATATTCCGACCGAACCTGGAACCGTTTCGGTCGGCGGATGCCCTACCTGTTGTTCAGTGCCCCCGTTGCCGCTTTAGTGATGATCTTACTGCCTAACGCCGGCTCGTTTGGCTTCGGCTACGCGTCCATGGCGGCTCTGATCTTCGGTGCCGTTGCCATTCTGTTCATGGACCTGTCCAGCAATATCTGTATGCAACCCTTCCGAATGATCATTGGGGACATGGTCAACGAAAAGCAAAAGGATAAAGCTTGGTCTTGGCAACAAGCCTTCAGTAACCTCGGTGGTGTCCTTGCCACACTGTTACCGTTCATTCTGACCTTCTTCGGTGTCGCCAACACTGCTAAAAAGGGTGTCGTTCCATTATCCGTTCGTTTGGCCTTCTACATTGGTGCCGCCATCCTGTTAGGCATCTCTGCTTACACCATCCACACGGTCAAGGAATACGACCCCGACACTTACGCACTCTATCACCACATTGACCCGCAAGCACACAAGAACACGAAGCCCCTTTGGAAGTTGATCAAAGACGCGCCTAAAGCGCTCTGGGAAGTTGCCGTCGTTCAAATGTTTGCTTGGATCGGAATTCAATACATGTGGACCTACACGACTGGTGCTATCGCCCAAAACGTTTGGCACACCGCCAATGCCGCTTCTGCTGGCTATCAGGCCGCCGGTAACTGGTACGGGATCTTAACCTTCATCCAGTCCATGGCCGCCGTGCTCTATGGCTTCTTAGTCTTGTCACACACCAATCCACTCAAGCGGAAATTCTGGTACCGTTTCGGTATTGCCTGCTTCGCCGTTGGCTTGATCTGGGTCTTCTTCATTCACAATCAATACCTCTTGATCCTGCCATTCTGCCTGATCGGCATCGGCTTCTTCACGGTTCACGTGGAACCCTTTAACATCTTCACGTCGTCTCTGGACGGATCTAACGAAGGGTCTTACATCGGTATCTTCAACGGAACCATCTGCTTGCCACAAATCATCGCCTCAGTTGCCAGCTTCCTGGTCTTCCGGATGGTCGGCAAGTCCATGCCCGGCATGATGTTGGTTGCCGGCATTTCCATGTTGATCGCCGTTGTTGCCATCAGCATTATCAAATCAGACAAGCCGCAAAAGGATCTGTCCGATAAAGCTGCTGCTTAATACTTCCACCTGCGGCTGCCAGATATTTCGGCGTCTGTGGGGACCACCTGCGGCCTGAGAAACGGTCCTCCGGTTCGGTTTGAAGCCTGTCAAAACCCGACAGTCTCCAAACACGTCCCACGCTGTAAGCCGAGTCAGAACCTCGGCTAACACCGTCGTCACAGCTACCTTCATCTCTGTCCGCCTCCGGTTACACTATTCATTACGACGAGGTGAACATCGTCGAAATAGCAATATATTACCACCGTAATTAAAAGCTGCCGACGTAGCCGTGAGTGCGTTAAATTTGGACCCAGCCGTGGGATTTTTCAAGCGACCTACTTGAAAAATGGCGACTTTGAGACAGTGTTTTGCTGGCTCAAAGCGAGGTCAAAGACCGCTCCTCAGGCTTTGACCGTCCTGCCCACCGCGTTCCGGTCCAAATTTGGCGCACGGTAAGGCGGCAATTAACCACCACCCCGTGCGCTTCAACCTGTAAGTCCTATAATTGAGAAGAGTAAGAGAAAAAGGAGATACCTTGTTATGACTGCTTTACCAACTTATCAACAAAAAGATCAAACCGTTACGTTTCACTATCCCGACCACGATCTCCAACTGACCGTGTTGACGCCAGCCATCGTCCGCGTGTTCGAATACCGGGGTAACGATGGGGCTTCCTACGCCATCGAGGGCAACAAACAGACCGCGACTGATTTCAAATTGACCGATGCCGGCGATCACTACGAACTGACCACCAGTGCCTTGACCATCAAACTCGATGCTGACCGGCACGTCGACGTTTACGACGCCAATGGCAACGCCCTGGTCACCGATTATCGTGGCGAACGGACCCTGCTCGACAAGGGTGTCGACAAGGTTCACGAACGTTTAGTCGAAGCGGAAGGCCACAGCGTCACCAAGTCCACCGTCAAGGCCAACTCCAGCTACTATGAAGTCGTCAAGACGTTGGCGCCAGATGAACACCTCTACGGCTTGGGTGACAAGACCGGCTACCTCGACAAACGGGGCTTCGAGTACGACAACTGGAACGTGGACAACCCCTCTCCTCAGTTGGAAATTTTACCCAACATTTACAAGTCCATCCCCGTCATGCTGGGCTTAAAGAATGGTCATCCTTATGGCTTATTCTTCGACAACACCTACAAGAGTCACTTCGACATGGGCAAGGAAAGTGACCACTACTACTTCTACTCCGCCGTTGACGGCAACCTTGACTACTACATCATTGGCGGTCAAACGTTGAAGGATGTTGTGACCAACTACACCTACCTGACCGGCCGCACGCCATTACCGCAGAAATGGACGTTGGGGTACCAACAATCTCGTTGGGGCTACAGTGCCAGCGAGGATGAAGTCCAAGAGATCGCCGATAACATGAAGAAAAACGACCTCCCGTGCGATGCCATTCACTTTGACGTCGACTACATGCGCGGCTACCGAGTCTTCACCTGGGACAAGGCCAAGTATGCCGATCCTAAGAAGTTTGTCAGCAGCTTAAAGGGCCAAGGTATCAAGGTCATCCCCATCATCGACCCCGGTGTTAAGCAAGATCCCGACTACGACAAGTACGCCGAGGGCATTAAGAACAACTACTTTGTCAAAACGCCCGCTGGTAAGGTCTACATCAACAAGGTTTGGCCTGGCGACTCTGCCTTTCCTGACTTCGGTCGGCCCGATGTCCGCAAGTGGTGGGCCAATAACAACAAATTTTTGACCGACATGGGCGTCGGTGGTGTCTGGATCGACATGAACGAACCCGCCACGTTTGAGGGTGAAATTCCAGACGATGTGGTCTTCCACGACCAAGATACCCCGTCGACCCACAAGAAGATGCACAACGTCTACGGTCACAACATGGCTAAGGCCACCTATGCTGGCTTGAAGGCCCAGCAAGGCAAACGGCCCTACGTCATCACCCGGGCAGCCTACGCCGGCACGCAGAAATACTCGACCGTTTGGACCGGTGACAACCGCAGTATGTGGCCACACATCCAAATGATGATTCCCCAACTGTGTAACCTTGGTCTGAGTGGTTTTAGCTTCGTCGGCACCGATATTGGTGGGTTTGCCTCCGATACCTCAGCCGAACTCCTGACCCGGTGGATCGAAGCCGCCATCTTCAGTCCCCTGTTACGGAACCACGCGGCCATGGGCACGCGACACCAGGAGCCATGGAGCTTCGGTGAACCGACCTTGTCCATTTACCGCAAGTACCTGAAGCTACGCTACCGCTTCATTCCGTACCTCTATGACCTGTTCGCTCAAGAATCAACGAACGGCCTGCCAATCATGCGGCCACTGGTCTTGAATTACCCAGAAGACGCCCGGGTACGGGACCTCGATGACGAATTCATGGTCGGCGACAACGTCTTAGTTGCCCCCATCGTGCAAAAGTCCAAGGTCAACCGGACCGTTTACCTGCCGGCTGGCGACTGGATCGACTTCTGGAACAACCGCGAATACCCTGGTAACCAAGACATCCTGGTCGACGCACCACTGGATAAATTACCGCTGTTCATCAAGAAGGATACCCTGTTGCCATGGGGCCAAGAAGTCAGCCACGTTGCCGAAACGCCCGACACGACCATGACCTTCAAGGCATTCGGTCAAAACGCCAGCTACGACCACTACCAAGATAACGGTAGCGACTTCAACTACGAAGATGGTGAATTTAACCGTTACTTGATCACGGTCAAAGATGGTGACGTTAACGTCACGTTGACCCACAGCGGTTTCAAGCCGGTCTACCGGACGATTACGGTCGACCTGCCAGCCAAGTCCGTCACGTTGACTTATGACGCGGCTAGTCAGAGTTATCACATTTAGTTATGACGTTGTTTAACAAGTTAACCAGCCACTAGAAAATCCCGTAAAGGCAGTGAAAATTAACGCTGTCTTTACGGGATTTTTACATCCGTTTGCTATGCTATTTAAAATAACCGTCTAAAAAGAGGTGGCTTACCATGCCGACACCAGATTACCAACTTCTCCAGGATTACCTGCCAGCCTCCTCGGCAACACCAGCTCGCAAGTGACCATTTGACCCTCAGAGGCGACGTGCATTAGCAAATCGGGGACTTCATTTTTTTCATTGAAAAATATAAATACCGCGTTACAGCGCCTAGCCTTTATTCTTCTTAACCCATACGAAATATTTTATAATCCGATAAATACTTTCACCAACCAACGACAAAAACCACAATGTAAAATAAATGCCACTAATCATTGACGCAACCAACGTAAACATATTGCGCCCAACTGCTACTAATTCTAACAAAGCGAATGGTAAAAACAGCGCATTTAAGGTACGGAACCATTTTGAATAAGTCTCAAAAACATTAAACGGCCGCATACGTCCCACCCTTTCCGAAATCGGATTGTCTGCTGACGGCTACTAACCTATAGACATTTACCCTCTCAATCAAGGAGCATAGTCCCTAATCTCTTTTCTGGCGAGCGATTCGCAAAAAAGGCCCCTCCGTAAGTTCAGTTTTCTTCTCAATCCCCATTGCCGAACTGACAACCGAAGATGACCAGCTTTCCTTTTGACACTTGCTCGGCTTGACTTCAAGAAATACGCATTTCTTTCGCCAACTTGATTCGCATCAAGTTAATGTTTCATCGTTCAAGGCATAATGAGTACATAAACAAGGACATCAGAACTCATAGCCAAAGAACAAGCATAGAAAGGAACGTAATTCATATGGCATTTCAACGTTATATCTACTCACACACTAACCCCATCACTTTCTGGTCTGCCGGCCTCATCATCGTCGGCTTTCTCAACAACTGGTTCACGCACATCGCTTACGTGACCGACGTGGCCTGGATCATCGCTTCCGTTATCGCCGCTACCCCCATCATCCTCCGGGCCATCAGCGCGCTTAAAGCCAAAGTCTTCAGTATTGAATTGTTAGTCGGCATCGCCGTTATCGGGGCGTTTGCCATCGGGGAATTTGAAGAATCTGCCATTGTGACTTTCCTCTTTCTCTTCGGGTCTTACCTCGAACAAAAGACACTGGCCAAGACGCGGGGCGCCATCCAATCCCTAACTGAAATGGCCCCAACGACCGCCCTCCTCGTCGGTGACGACGGGACGACCGAAGAAGTCGACGTGGACGATCTGGAAGAAGGCAACGTGGTCTTAGTCAAGGCCGGTGGTCAAGTTCCTGTCGACGGCAAAGTCATCGACGGTACTGGTTACGTCAACGAAGCCTCCATCACTGGTGAATCGCGGCCCGTCAACAAGGCCAATGGCGATGGCGTCTTCTCCGGTGCCATGGTCGAAAGCGGCACCTTACAGATTGAAGCCACCCAAGTTGGGGACGAAACGACCTTCTCCAAGATTATCGAACTGGTCGAAGAAGCCCAAGATACCAAGTCGCCTGCCGAAAAGTTTATTGATAAATTTGCCCAATACTACACCCCAGCCGTCCTGATCATCGCCATTCTGGTCTTTATCTTCTCCCGTGACCTGAAGCTGGCCATCACCGTGCTGGTTCTGGGTTGCCCTGGGGCCCTGGTCATTGGTGCACCCGTCTCTAACGTTGCTGGTATCGGTAACGGCGCCAAGAACGGCATCCTGATCAAGGGTGGCGACGTGGTTGAAAGTCTTGCCAAAGTCGACACCATCGTCTTCGATAAGACCGGGACCTTGACCACGGGTAAGATGACCGTCGCTGACATGGAATCTTACACCGATGACCAAACGTTATTAGCCGGGGTTGCCCAGATTGAGAAGACCTCTGATCACCCGTTAGCCCAAGCCATCACCACGAACCTCGCCGCGCACATCAAAGATGACGCTACGACGATTGAAACGGAAACCATCAAAGGCCGCGGCATGGTCGGTAAGTGGGCCGGTCATGACCTCTACGTCGGCAACGCTGCCTTACTGAAAGATAACGGCATCAAGTTGACTGCCGAACAACTGACCGATTTACACCACATGCAAGACGAGGGGCAATCCACCGTCTTAGTCGGCTACCAAGGCGCCTTAGCCTTTATCCTAGGTGTCGCCGATACGGTGCGCCCAGAGGTTCCGGGTGCGCTAGCCGCTTTGAAACGCCAAGGTATCAAGCACCTCGTGATGTTAACGGGGGACAACCAAGCGACCGCCCAAGCCGTTGCTGAATCATTGGGTATCGACGAAGTGCACGCCGACTTACTGCCAGCTGACAAGGTCACCTTCGTTAAGAAATTCCAAGACATGGGCCGCAACGTTGCCTTCGTTGGTGATGGTATCAACGACAGTCCTTCCCTCGCTACAGCTAGTGTCGGTATCGCCATGGGTGGTGGGACCGACGTCGCTATCGAAACGGCTGACGTGGTCCTGATGCAATCCAGCTTTACTGCTCTGAATCATGCGGTTGGTCTGGCCAAGAAGACCTCTGCCAACACTAAGGAAAATATCACCATTGCCATCGGCGTCGTCATCTTCTTGCTGATTGGCCTGGTTTACGGTTACATCTACATGGCCAGTGGGATGTTCGTCCACGAAGCCTCCATCCTGGTCGTTATCTTCAACGCGATGCGCCTGATTGGTTACCGGCCTAGCGTGGCTAAGCGTCCTAAGCCAGCTGCACAACAATTGGCGACGAACTAAATTGAATCAATTTTCTACGAAACAAGGTCACCATCCCCGCGAATGCGGAATGGTGACCTTGTTTTTTGTCATTTTTTACTGGCCCATAACTGAAATCCAACTGTCTATTATCTTACTGGAGACGCTTCAATCAAGACGGCTACCACACACGTACCGGCCTTTTTAATAGTGTTCGGAGTTGCAGCAGATAGATTGTGACACCCACCATTCCCCATAGCAAATCAACTTCCAAATCCAGATACCACGGCGAATTTCCAGTAACAACGAATCCAATCGTCTGTGAAAATGGGAATAATCGACTAAACAGTCTTAGCCACGCGGGATACTTTGTAATGACCACCAGTGCCCCCGACACAATCGTCGTTAGTGACCCAATCAAGTTTAAGTAGAAATAGGGATTGTTGTTTTTCCAGGCTGCAACACCACAGAAGAAGCCCAGTATCAAGCCCGAAAAAATCAGTACCGGTACCATTACCACTGCTCTCAGCAGCAACTGAACTGGCGGATTAAATAGCAGTAAGACCAAGAGGTTCACGCTAACGGAAAGTAAACTGGTGAGCACCACCGCTGCAATCTTCGCTCCCCAATAAGCGACTGAGAACGGCCGTTGAACCAACAATTCACGGTCAATTCCCAAGTCACGATCCATGACAAATAGCCCTGTCATGCTTTCCATTGCCAGTTCACCGCTCGCAATTACAATGGCAGCGACAGCCACCGACCAATTGAAGGTGTGCGTATACTGCGAATCAATCAATACTAGCAAGGCGAGATTGATAAAAGGAATCAGCATAAAATTAACGAATCCTGTTCGCCAATTTTGCAGGTAAGGTAATGAGGTCAACTGTAGCCACATCTTACATCACCCCCGTGCTGCCAGTTTGCTTGGCAATATACATGATTCGGCCAGATAAAATTAACGTCAATGCCGTCCATAACACCAGACTACACAAGAAACTCAGCCAGTTCATGGTGACCTGTTCGTTTAACAACCAGTTCACCGGTGCCGCAATGGGAATGACCCACTCGCCCACATTTAATAGCGGTCGGACTAGTGGCGATGACCCAAATAGCCCCGATAAGAGGAGTAACGGAATCGTCATGAGTTCCTCGTAGACAATTGCGTTAACCGTCAGCACGAAAAATGCTGCAATCAGCTGATCCATCAACGCAGCTCCCAACCACAATAGTCCCATGACCATGATCAGTTGCCACGACACATTAGCGTGTCCCGTTTTCAAGAGCACCGCTAACCCGTAAGCTACTGGAAAAGCCAGCAAGCCAAAGCTGGCCGCCGGCAACAGGAGTGCTGCTAGTGAACAGCGATTATCAATCCGGGTATTCGTAATGTAACGTAGCGTCCCCTGATAGCGTTGAAAGCCGATAGCACCTGCCGCCGTGGTTGCCGAGGACCATAGTCCAAAAACACCACTGCGGACCCACAGATTAGGATCACTCAAATTGTGCGTCGCATAGGCCATGACATACTGGAGCAGAAAAATCGACACCGTACTCGAAACCGTTAGCCAGAAGAAGTACTGGTTGGACGCATAGAGTTTCAAGTGAAACCAAAACAATCTAAGAAAGCGCATAGTTAGGGCCTCCTTAGCATTGGCGCCAATGCCAGGTAGGATTCTTCTAAGGTTGCCACCCGGTCAATATGATGGACATCTGATTGGGAAACAATTTCGGCAACCGTTCCTGTCATAAAGATTTTCCCAGCCCCAAATAGAAGTACGCGGTCGGCTAACATTTCAATCTCGCTCATCGTATGACTGGTCAGCAATACTGCCACACCAGCATCTGCTAGTTGCCGAATTGTCTGGTGAATGTCATTGGCAATTTCAACATCTAACCCACTCGTTGGTTCATCTAATAATAGTAACGGTGGGTTGCCCAGGAGTGCTCGGGCAATGTGTAGGCGTTGCCGCATCCCCTTAGAGAAGAATTGGACCTTTTTCTGCGCCACGTTTGCCAAGTCCACGACCTGTAAAACACGCTGAACTTCCTGACGCTGTTTGCGCCAAGGAATTCGCGCCAGGTCTGCAAAAAATAGTAGATTTGCTTGGGCACTTGCGCGGCCGTAAAATCCCAGATCACCACCCAACACCACGCCGACCTTAGGTTTCTCATCCTTCTTGTAACGATCACGACCATTAATCAAAACCCGTCCACTAGTTGGCAACAGGTAGCCACCCACCATGGAAACAATGGTCGTTTTGCCAGCACCATTGGGTCCTAATAAAGAAACAATTTCCCCCGGCTGAATACCAAAGGAGACATCAGTAACCGCGTGAAAGCTGTCCTTATGTGTCACAAAGGTCTTGCTAAGATGCTGGACCTCTAGAATATTTTCCATAATTAAATAAGCCCCGGTTCATTTTTCGCCTGTATCTAACTCTTTCCTTCATTTTTGAGGTCGCAACCATCGTCACATGGCTGTTAAAACTAACGTCACGCATATCGCATTTCCTACTTTCATTTTTAAATTTAGTGTGGAGCTGTCATCTAATGACTGTTCCACTAGCAGAATATCCCCCGTCCCTTTCAGGTGCAACTTAATCGCCGCAAATACTGCGTGTAACTATAGCTGACCAACATAACCACTGAAGAACTAGAAGACAAGATTCTTCACCTATACACTGGTTTTGTGCTTATTACACACCGATTCAATCAAGACCTGTTTAACCAATCCGACAATATTATGGTGGAACAAAAATGGCCCGCGAAATCCATTCAGATTTCACGAGCCATTCTCTGTTTCAACGACCAACAGTCGCTGGAACCATTTATTTAAATTTTTTTGCTTAAGCCTTCGTGAACGTCCACTTAGCAGCTGGCGCAACGCCGGCCTTAGTTGAGATCACTTGGTTCTTGCTGTTAACGATCTTGAACTTCTTTGCGGAAGTAAAGCGCATGTAGAAGGTTTCAGCCGTCTTAGAGCCCTTAGGCGTGTAAGTAATCTTCCAGAACGTAGGGGTCTTTGCATCTACGCTGTACTTCGCGTAAGAAACCAGAGTCTTGACCTTCTTGCCGTTCTTGTAAAGGGTTTGGTTAAAACCAGTCTTTTGGCTGAAAACCAGCTTTTGGGAGTACTTGTTGGCCGTGTTAGAAGCCCAAGTCCCAGTTGGCGTCTTAACGGAGAAACTAGCAGCCGTGGTCTTCTTCGTTGCCGTCTTGGTTGCAGTTGTCTTCTTCGTGGTGGTCTTCTTGGCCGTCGTCTTAGTTGCGGTCTTCTTCGTGGTCGTTGCCGCCTTCGTTGCAGCAGCTTGGACACGGATGATCCGGTAGAAGTAAGCCTTGGTCTTCGCGTTCGTTGCGTAAACGTAGACGTTAGCATCCTTCTTTAGCTTGTTGGACAACTTGATGGTGTATTTCCCAGTCGTCTTAGAAGCCGTACCACTTGCCAAGTTCTTCTTAGCATTCTTCGTGGCCTTGACCGTGATCTTAGACCCCTTCGTCGCAGTCCCTGAAATCGTCGTTGACGTCGTGTAAATGGCGTTAACGTTCAAACTTGGGCTAACGTAAGTGGACTTCGTTGCCGCGTGTGCCGTTGTGGGCGTAACTGCAGTAGCTGGGACCGTTGCGCCGACAGTGGCCAACGTGACTAACCCAGTCAAAGCAACCATAAATTTCTTCATTATATTCTGACCCCTTAGTCTACCGGCAGTTACCCACCGGCATATTTTTTAAACCGTCTTGTAGTATAACAGATTTTTTACAAAATCGTTACACAATCTAACCAGAGTTTAGGGTTTTTTAACTACCCTTAAACTAGTCTTAATCTTCAATTAGTGATTGGGTTAACTGGTTCCGGAGATAAGTTAATGTGATCGTTCTAACATTCAACGTCTAAGCATTAAAATTAGATGGCAGTTTTTTTATAAGGTGCTACAATTACTGCAACAGACAAGGAGCGCGATGCTGATGACACAGGCAAAACGACGCAGTAACGTCATGACCCTATTTGATCAAATTGATTTCCCAAAATTCTTATTTTTCGGTGGTATTTTACTTTCACTTGGCGGCGTTGCTTTCTCATTGATTCTACCATTAGAGGTGCGCACGTTTGTCGACAGCTTTAAGACGCACTTTTCCGCACGAAGTATCATTTTAATTGTTATCATGTTAATTGGATCGACTATCCTTGGCATGGTCGGTGACTACACTCTCGGTGTGGCTGGTGAACGCATCGTCAGTCAACTGCGACGTAATATTTCAGCTCACATCGTTACCCTCCCAGTCCCCTTCTTTGACACCCATCGGTCGGCTGAAGTCGCTAGCCACGTGAGCAGTGATACTGAAAAAATCAACGAGCTAATCAGTGGCAACGTAAATACCCTGGTTTCTGGTCTACTGCTAACGATTGGATCACTTATTATTCTATTCACCATTAGCCCCGTCTTAACCACTATCATTATTGTCGCCCTGACAGTGATGGCAGTGGTCGTTGCTCTGATTTCCAAGAAACAGGTTGGCCTCTATCACAAAACGCAAAATCAACTCGGCAAGTACAACGCTGATTTACAACAGAGTATTGCTGAGATTCGACTAATCAAGACTTCCGACGCTGAACCAGCCATGATCAAAATTCTAACGGAACGAATTAACAGACTTTATCGAACCAACCTCCGTATCACATTTCTCAATGCATTAATCGACCCAATCGAACTCACCATTCTTATGGGTACGATTTTCTTCGTTTTTATTGCGGGTGGTTCGATGGTTTCCCGTGGATCCATCACTATTGGTACGTTAACGTCATTTCTGATTTATGTGTTTCAGATTCTCACACCAGTCGCCAATGTCGGCAATAATTTAACCAAATTCAGAGCTGCTAATGGCGCCGCCCAAACACTGACCGAGCTGCTCAACGAACCCGGCGAGGCGACCACTACGCTCAGTGACGACGTTCCCACCACCTCATCGGCCATCACTTTTGATCACGTCAACTTTAGCTACCAGACGAACGACGGCCCGACCATCAACGACCTGTCCCTGACGATTGCGCCGCAGAAAACAACGGCCTTCGTCGGTCCCAGTGGTGGTGGGAAGTCCACGATTCTTAGCTTGATTGAACGCTTTTACCATTTGGACAGCGGGACCATCACCTACGCCGGCCGCAACGTCCAGGACATCCCCTTGCCGCAGTGGCGCGCATCCATCTCCTACGTCTCGCAACAAGCGTCGATGCTGTTCGGCACGATTCGCGACAACCTGGTCTTCGGGTTAACGGCTACACCGGATGATGAGACGATCAACCAGGCACTATCGGCCGCGGCGGCACTAGACTTCGTCAATGATTTACCAGCTGGACTCGATACGGAACTCGCCGAGCAGGCACAAAACCTCTCCGGTGGGCAGATTCAACGATTGATGATTGCCCGCGCCTTCTTACGCCCCGCACCCATCATTATCCTCGATGAAGCCACGGCCAGCCTAGATAGCGCCTCAGAACAGTCCATTGAGACGGCCATTGAACGGCTACGCCAGACGAAAACCATCATCATCGTCGCTCACCGACTAGCCACCGTTAAAAACGCCGACACCATCTTCTTCATCGAAAAGGGTGCCGTCACTGGTTCTGGTACACATCAGAGTCTGATTGCCACGCACCCGCTGTACCGAGCATACGTGAAGGAACAGTTGGTTTAACGTCACCATTCCAAAAGCGCTCAAAGTAGCAGTTTCTGCCGCCCTGAGCGCTTTTTAATTTTCAGCTAAAGGTTGAAAGTTCGAAAATTCTTACCAGAGCCTAGCTAAACCGATCACCTGCGGCTGTCAGCTCAAAGCGAGGTCCAAGACCGTTTCTCAGGCTTGGACCATCCTGCCCACAGCGTTCCAAGCCAAATCTGGCGAACGGTAAGGCGGTAGCTTAGCCAATATGGCGTCTCAAAGCCTCGCCGGTAATCTCAAGTGCTATAGCTATTTTCAAATTCTTTACGCCTTAAACGTCCCTAATCGGGCATCCTTTTCCCGGTAGTAAGCCAGCGCAAAGTCCACGATGGCCCGTAAAGAAAAGGTCCGCAACATAGTGCCGTTGGCCAATTTCAGCTCATGAACGGCCGTCCGATTAGCCGCTATGAACTTGGCCCCCATTTCATTAAAGTCGTCATAGGGTTCCAGCTCGACTGAGGCATAGTCGACCCAGGTCGTTTGGCCGTTGACCAGCACCGGCGCTGATTCTTGGAAACGGGGGCGGTCCAGCTGCGACTCCGCCAAGTGAATTGCCGTGCAACTTTCAAAGTCCGTGCCCAAGCACACCACTTTAGCGTCCAGGTCGTAAAGCTTCTGCAGCGGACTATTCACGCCAAACGGTAGGTCGTAGGTCGTCGTTTCGCAAATTTTCTCAGCGTCCTTGCCCCACGCCGTTAACGAACAGGTCGGGTGCCCACTGCGGTGAACGCCCGGTTGGTTACGGAAATACTCCGGGGTCAAGCCGATGTAGTGCACCGGCGTCGTCTGCGGATCGTACCCCGGCAAGCCCGCAATCACCTTTGACTGCTGCGAGGTTTCTACTGGCGGGTAGAGCCATTCCTTAGGGTCCGAATAATCCGCCGTCTGGGCCGGCATCGCAATGTTACCCTGGCTCAAAACGGCCTGTAGTGTGCTGACCACCGTCTGTTCGCCACCCGGAATAAAACCAAATGCGCTTAACTTTGTATGAACCAAGCACGAATCCGTGGCGGTCAACCCGAGCTGGCGTAAATCAGCTGCTAGTTCAGCACCGGTTGTCACGGTGGTAATGGTCTTTGCTTTCCAATCTGTCGTCATGTCATTTCCTCTTTTCGTCGTTCCTCTCATTTTATCATTATTTTCTCATTTTGCGAGAACTATCGTAACCGTTGCCCCAGCTCGTTTTCCAACCGCCATCAGTGAACCCCTGCCGTAAATCATCATGGACCCCATTTTTTGCGGGACATAAACACAGCTTTAATCTAGTTCAGAGGATATAATGTCTATAGAGAGAGAAATCTGACCTGCCAATCAAAGGAGGCGTTCATGATGTCCAACACCCTGACCCGGGCACCCCTAGTCCTAGCACTTATCGCGGGTGGTCTGATTGCTAGTGGCGAAGTCACTGCTCACGCCGATGATGCACCAGTGTCCGCAACGACCACCCAGAAGCAAGAAAGTGTGGCACTCGCCGATCAATCCAGTGTAACGCTCACGCCGACCGCTCAGACCGACGAAGTGACCCCTGACGAGACGGCTGCCCCAACAAATGATGAAACGACGATCCCACCGACAACAACGACCGAAGAATCCGAGCCGCCAGCAGCAGGCCCTGCAACTCCAGAACCCCCGGCCGAACCGGTAACTGATACTGGCGAAACACCAACCGACGACAAAGCGGACGCGGCAGCAAAACCTGAGACAACACCTGCTAAGTCAACGGATGATCAAGTCACGACCGACCCAAACATCGGCAAACCCGATACACCCAAGGATGGCACGACCACCGCTGTGCATTCCACTAACGCCGCACCCACGGGCTTAGCGAAGACCGCCGCCCAGGTTACGCCGCAGAGTGATCCCGCCGATGACGAACTGGTCATCATCGCCGACCCTACCCTGGAACAAGCCGTTCGCGACGGCTTCTCTTTAAAGGGTGACGCCCCGCTAACCTATGGCGTCATTCGCCGTTATGGTAGCAATGGCTTCGATAGCCAGGTTCCGCTGACCATCAAGGTGGTCAATGGCAAGACGATTAAGAGTTTGGCTGGTCTAGAAGCGTTAAAATACATGCCGCAAAACAAGTTGATTTCCTTTGCGGTGACTATCGCTGACGACAAGCAGGTGGCCTCTAACCTCGACTTTTCGCCATTAGTGGATTTACGCTTCCAAAAATTTGAAATTTCATCGAACTATTTCGGTTTGATGTCTGACGATGCGCTGAAAACACTCATGCAGATCGACCCGAACGTGATCGAATCGGTCAGCCTGACTGGTAGTCTCTATATGAAGAATAAGGACGGAATGACTAACCGCCAGCTGGCTTTACTCGGTCCTTGGCTGACCACCGTTGCCAACAATGGTCAGGGTGCCTATGGATTTAACCATCTGACGCTGTCGAATAATCGTTTAACGGATTTCCGACCGCTCGGTGGCATCACGACTAAAGACGCTTGGATTACGGCCCTGGGTCAGTACTATGACAACCCCGATCCAATCAATATCGTCATTGGCCAACCCGCAACCTTCACCGCCACTGAGTCCCTGGGCTTTCTGGGTGAGCCACTCGACTTTAAGATGCCCTATTCCTATAACGCCAATGCCGAGGGGAAATACGCGCCATTCACTTATCTCGGTAATAGTCAGTATCAGATCGATACCCCGTTTGTCTACGACAATGACCCTGCCAACGACTGGATCACTTATGGACCCTATGGTTTTATTTACGCCAATGGTCCGTCTGAAAAGTACGTCAACGTCATCTACCCGAATAACATCGAACTTCAATATGATGTCCGCATCTACCGAAAGGTCAACTGGCTGGAACATCCCCAATTGACCGTGAAACTCATGACGGTCGATGGTCAAGAACTGGCAACCGTAGACCGGGATGGTAAATTGATCGGTGATGCCTTTGATGTGACCGACCTGACCAAGCGCGACGGTTACACCTTTGTCGCCGACAAGAGTGATGACCTGACAGGGACGTACCAACAGGATCCCCAGACACTCACGTTAGTCTTTAAGAAAACACCGCCGACGGTAACCCCTGGTGGTCCGGACCCCGAAACGCCAGAAACACCAGATCCAGGTGAACCAGAAGTTCCCGGCACACCAGATCCTGGCAACCCTGGGACACCAGGAGAACCAGGCAATCCGGGTGAGGTCGTCACTCCCGGCGGTGACGGCGACTTGGTCAACCCTGACAAACCAGGTAGCGGCAACAACGGGCAAACAACCGGTGGCGCAGGTGCGGGGTCATCGACCGTATTACCGACAGCGACTGGTTCACTGAACCATGACCAAGCCCCAACTCAGCAACAAGCAACTGCCCTGCCGCAGACCAACGATGACTCTCAACCTTTCCTCGCCGTATTAGGTGCCGCTTGCCTCGCTCTATTGAGTGGCTTGGGTGTGGCCCTGTTTAAACGGCGGTAATCGCTCGCTTATTGTTGGTTAGTGATTGGCCGTTACTTTTTCACCTACTACTAATTGTGCCAATTTATATAACTTCAGCATTCATCCTTTGATTTCAATCAAAGGATGAATGCGAAAGCTTAATCATTTCTAAAACATACGTTCCCCTACTGATGATTAAAATATGCTATACTGAATCCTATCTTCAGGGGAGGTACATGATGACATTAGACCGAATAGCAAAGGTCAGACTCTACCCTAGTGAAATTCACGCGATCCAACTCTCAGATGAAAACCAAGAGTATCAGCGATTAGCCAACATTGTTAGTGAATGGGTCTTTAACCTCGGCTTCCCAATGAACTATTTAAAAATTAATCATGCCCTGTATAAAAAGTAACGGCTACCGGGTAAACCTGGTAGTTAAACGGGTACCTGTCAATTACCCGATGATGTTGCCACTACGAGTAGGAGTCTCAATTGAGATGTTAGACTACTGTGTCGCCAGACACGTGAGCGACAAGCCTCCGAATTTATTCGGAGGTAATTGACTTTAATACAAAGAATGCGTGGACCACTTGTGTTCGATAACACGTGTAACGGGTCTGAGGCGACAGTCGCAGACTCTTTTGTGTGCTCATCATCCCTGATTGCAATCACTGCCAAATTTTCACTAGCCAGAATCCCAAATAAATTTGCCTAGACCGGTTCCTCTAACGTTACTTTCCCATCAATATTTGGTAGACTGTCCGTGATAGCGATTTCAGTTTGTGGGCACTAAGAAAGGCGCTTCCATGATGCTTACCCAAAAATATAAATGCTTTCATGAAAACTGTTTTTGACTGAAAACGCTGGTTTCATAGTATTGCAACCGGTTGTCCTAAATTTAAATTCTTGCTTTAAAAAGGTCGCGTTTCATGCAGAAGTAGCGTATAATAACTTTCGAAGTGGTCTAGACATACTTGCTAGACACTCGCGGACCCAGGATGGTTGCCCCCATCTTTGGATAACCGGATTGCATCGTTGGATTCTCAATTTTTTGTAGACACAACGCATATAACTAAGGTACTTAAACTTTAAGGAGTGACGATCTCGTGGCAACTGAACGTAAAGCTTTATTCGTGTTCTTCGGTGGTACTGGTGACTTGGCTTACCGGAAACTCTACCCAAGTCTCTTTAACCTCTATCGGAAAGGTAACTTGCGGTCCCATTTCGCAGTTATCGGAACTTCCCGTCAAGCAATGGACGACGACAAGTTCCGTGAAGCCGTTCGTAAGTCTTTAGCCGACAGCGGTAACCGCGCCGACTCAAAGGAAGCAACGGACTTCTCATCTCATTTCTACTACCAAGCCCATGACGTAACCAACACGGCGCACTACTCCGTTTTGAAGGAAGCCGCTGACAAGTTGGACAAGAAGTACAAGCTGGAAGGTAACCGGATCTTCTACCTATCCATGGCCCCACAATTCTTCGGCACGATTGCCCAAGACCTGAAGAGCCAAGGCTTGATGTCCACCAACAAGGGTGCCTTCAACCGCTTAGTCATTGAAAAGCCATTCGGTCGTGACTACGATTCCGCTAAACAATTAAACGATGCCCTAAGCAAGTCCTTCGAAGAAGAACAAATCTTCCGGATCGACCACTACTTAGGTAAGGAAATGATCCAAAACATTGAAGCTCTACGTTTTGGCAACACGCTGGTCGAATCCCTCTGGAACAACCGGTACATTGACAACATCCAAGTGACCCTTTCTGAAAAATTAGGGGTCGAAGAACGGGCTTCTTACTATGACAACAGTGGTGCCTTACGTGACATGGTCCAAAACCACATCATGCAAATCGTTTCCCTGTTGGCTATGGAACAACCTGTTGCCTTCACGGATACTGACATCCGAGCTGAAAAGGTGAAGGCTTTACGGAGCCTGCGCGTTTACAACGTTGCCGACGCCGCAACCAACTTTGTTCGTGGCCAATATGGCTCGATCAACGATCAACCCGACTACCGTCATGAAGACAACGTTCCAGAAGACTCTACGACTGAAACGTTCGTTGCCGGCAAGTTGTTATTTGACAACTACCGCTGGTCAGGCACCCCATTCTACGTGCGGACTGGGAAAATGTTGGCTGACAAGTTCACCCGCGTTGACGTGGTCTTCAAGCGTCCGCTGGTTGATATCTTTGCCTTCCCACAATCTCAAAACACGCCACTGGCTGCCAACGTTTTGACGATCTTCGTTGAACCACATGCCGGGTTCTCTCTGCAATTGAACGCCAAGACCAACGACGCTGGCTTCTCAACGGAACCAATCAAGTTGGACTACTTGGTCGATGCTGAAAAGTCTAAGGATACGCCAGAACCTTACGAACGTCTGTTACACGACGTCTTGAAGGGTGACGGGACCAACTTCTCTAGCTGGCCAG
The DNA here is from genome assembly GCF_007115095.1 of Levilactobacillus enshiensis. GTDB lineage: Bacteria > Bacillota > Bacilli > Lactobacillales > Lactobacillaceae > Levilactobacillus > Levilactobacillus enshiensis. The sequence goes on from NZ_SULH01000005.1 coordinate 227,924, forward strand.
AAGTTTCCTACGCTTGGAAGTTCGTGGATCAAATCCGTCGTGTTTGGGACTTACAAGAACCACAATTCCCTAACTACACGCCACATTCTATGGGACCAGCCGCCGCTGAAGAACTCATTCAACGCGACCACCGTGAATGGATCTACCGTTTAAACAAGTAATTTAAACTAAAAACCACCGCCCTTGCTGGGGTTGGTGGTTTTTTTGTTGTTGCCGCTATCGTGCTTAGGATTGGGGCTAAAATTCTGCCTTACCGTTCGCCCAACTTTGGATTGTGGCTAGTCACTGAAAAGTGATTGGCGGCACTGCCTGTTGCGGACTACCATCTGCTTTGATAGATTCACCTTTTGCTAAGCGTTACTCGCAAACAAAACGCCAAGTTGGCAGCTCAATTGCTGGCAACTTGGCGTTGGTTGACGATTTGGGCGATCAACGATGTGCTCTCTTTACCGCATCTTTCGTTTGACCCCTAATAGGCCGAGAACTCCCCAAGCTACAGAAAGACCGATGATGCCCCAAACCGATGATTTAGTTGACTGCTCACCCGTTTGTGGCAGTATTGTAGCGGTCTGCGGCTTTCGGTTAATTGGCACACCGGTTACCGCTGCCGAACCTGTTGCGGTGGGCGTTACGATTGGCTTAGCAGGCGTCTCTGTGTCCACGGTATCACCATCCCCGGATTCCGTGATAGTCGTGTCAGTATCCGGATTGCTAGGACCTGGCGTTTCGCTGCCACCATTACCGCCGTCGCCTGGGTTACTTGGGCCTGGTGTTTCGCCACCACCCGTTTCCACTGGCGCGTAGATGTAGGTGACCACGATATTTTCCTTACCAAATTTCCCAGTGGCATTCGCCGGGGTCGTCACCAGTTTGTAGCCTTTTGGCGTGGCGGGTTGGGTGACGTACTCTGTTCCCACCTTGCCCGATTGCACAACATCCGGGGCAACTGTCTTTCCATCCGCGGTCTGATGATGAACCGTCACTGTTGTCTGTTCAGCTGGCGGGGTCACTGGCGGTTGGATCTCATCCTTCGCATAAACGTAGAGCACCGTGATTGGCGTGGCACTATATTTACCTGTCGCATTCGCCGGGGTCTTCACTAACTTGTAACCCTTTGGCGTAGCTGGATGGGTAACATAGTCCGTTCCCACCTTCCCCGATTGCACAACATCGGGGGCAACCGTCTTCCCATCTGCGGTCTGATGGTGAACCGTCACCGTTGCTTCTTCGGCAGGCGGGGTCACTGGCGGTTGGATCTCATCCTTCGCGTAAACGTAGAGCACCGTGATTGGCGTGGCACTATATTTTCCAGTGGCATTCTCTGGCGTCGCCACTAGCTTATACCCCGAAACATCACGTGGTGTGGTCGTGTAGTCATCACCTACTAAACCTGCCGATAACACCTCATCAGCCGCAACTTTTTTACCGTCTTTGTCCTGATAATGAACCGTCACGGGCGCCGCAGTTTGCGCGTAGACGTAGATGACCACGATATTTTCCTTACTGTATTTTCCAGTTGCATTTTCTGGCGTCGTCACCAGCTTGTAACCCTGGACAGTTGCCGGCTTGGTCGTGTAGTCATCACCCACTAAACCTTCAGACAACACCTCATCAGCCGCGACTTTTTTACCGTCTCTGTCCTGATAATGAACCGTTACGGACGCCGCAGTTTGCGCGTAGATGTAGGTAACCTCGATATATTCCTTACCATACGTTCCAGTCGCATTTTCTGGCGTCGTCACCAGCTTGTAGCCCTGGACAGTTGCCGGTTTGGACGTGTATTTATCACCCACTAATCCTTCTGATAACACCTCATCAGCCGCGACTTTATTTCCGTCTCTGTCCTGATAATGAACCGTTACGGACGCCGCAGTTTGCGCGTAGATGTAGGTAACCTCGATACTTTCTTTACCATACGTTCCAGTCGCATTTTCTGGCGTCGTCACCAGCTTGTAGCCTTTGACGTCAGCCGGTTTGGTCGTGTAGTCATCACCCACTAGGCCTGCTGGTAACACCTCATCAGCCGCGACTTTATTTCCGTCTCTATCCTGATAATGAACCGTTACGGGCGCCGCAGTTTGTGCGTAGATGTAGGTGACAACGATACTTTCTTTACCATATTTCCCAGTCGCATTCTCTGGCGTTTTCACCAATTGGTAACCTGAAATATCACGTGGTTTGGTACTGTAGTCCTCGCCTATTAAACCTGCTGGAAGCACCTGATCATCCGCAAGCTTTTTACCATCTTTATCCTGATATTTCACGGTAACAGATGCTGCATCGGTGGAAATACGGTAGGGTTGGACGACGTAAAAGTCCTTTTCTTTCATCGGCTCACCGTACTGTCCAAGTAAGTAATAGTAATCCGGTTGAACAATTATATTTACGAAATCAGCGAACTGAGCTGGTGGGGTTGCAGTTCCTGGCTTTTGGTCTTGAATAAAGCTGAAAACAAGTCCACCATTTCCATCTGGCCGTGCATTACCCCCAATGTGGTAAATACGATGATCTTGTTTGAACTGACCGGGATGTATAAAAACTGGTTCAAGAATCGCCCCTGGACCCAGTAATTGAACAACTTCTCCAGTAATCGTTTTACACTGAATCTGCATATGTCCGGTACGGTCCTTTTCACTGACTAAAAGGGGATCAAGCATAATAAATTGAGCAGACGTACGGATTTCTCCCTTATATTCCTTAAGTGGTGAAAAATCTCGAATGTGGTTGTATTGCAAGGAAAGTACCTTTAAATTTTTCAAATTTGCCAACGGTGAAACATCAGTAATTCGATTCTGACGAAGCTCCAGAGTCGTTAACTTCTGCAGATTGGCCAGTGGCGACACATCTACAATGTCTCCGTGATAGGCTCCTGGTTCTATATTGAGACTCCCACCCGCAGTGAATGAAGTTAGATTTTTGGCATACTGCAGCCCTTCCAATGAAAATGGCGTCTTACCGTCGATGTAGGTATCGTAACCTTTCCCATCTGCCACATTAAGGCTATCTAATCGTAATAGATCCTCTTGCGTAATGTCGGCCACGCTATTCCAGGTCTTATCGGTCGCATGTAAATCCTGCAACGTCAATAAAACTACTTTCTGAAGCGTCTTATTGGGCATCCACTGATCAATACTGTCTGTCGCCTGTTTAGGGGCCGCAGTAACTACCGGGGTCTGTGCAAGTTGCTTTTGGACTAGGGGTGCTGCAGCCAATGTTGGCGTCACACTGGTCTTAGTAGCCGAATCCAGTGATGTACTGGTTGCGACTGCCTGCGGTACATTTGGCTCCGGTGTGGTTGACGCCGACTTGTTAGTACTATTTTCTACATTGCTAGTTTGCACTGTGGGCCCCGTGGACCCCGTATCAGTCACTGGTGCTTCTGGCGCCACTGGTTGATCAGCAGGTGTCGGTGTTGGCTCGCGACTTTCAGTTACTCCCCTTGTCTCAGGATTCTCACCAGTAGGAGGCACCTCACCTGATTGTTCGCCCGTTATTGTCGTCGCAATACCAGGCGTTGTCTTCAGTGTTACGGTATTCCCCGTCTCTGATTCGGCGGTCACCCGCACTGATTCCACATCAGCAGATGGCTGCTCGTCCGCATGAGCTGTCGCATTACCAGCCCCCAGAACCACGGCGCCGCTCACAATTCCTGCGACAATCCAGTGTTTTCCACTTTTGTACATCTTATAATGTGTCATAGTCACGTAATCCTCTCCCTAATATAAAAATCGTTATAAAACCATTCTCTATATGCACCAGTTACATTGTTTATTATAGTTAATTGATGTATCCATATGACAATTCATTCAAAAACTAACTAAATTTATGCCATATTTGAGTTTGTCTTTCCTATCAGCTAATGAATTGTATAAACAAAGTCCAAAAACGCCAGTTTGAAGCGATTAACGAGCGGATTAAGTATCCCGAAAAAAACAGTAAGGCGGATACACACATCCGTCTTACTGCTGAATTTAACTATTTATTTTCAGATCAGTCCACAAACTGACTAACTGCTTAATGCGATTTTCGCTTAATACCTATTAGTCCCAAAATACCCCACACAACCGTTAAGCCGATGACTCCCCAGGTTGCCGAATTAACTGCTCGTTCACCCGTTTGCGGTAGAATGGTAGCAGCTTGTGCGCGTTTGCCTGGTTGTGCATGCGTTACGGCCAAATTAACCTTGTTTGGTAACGGTTTAGCCGTTGCTGGCTTGGGTTTAGCGATTGGCTTATTCGGGGTGTTAGGCACTGGGTTCACCTCAGCGCCACTACCGCCCTCTTCAAGGCTCGTATCGGGTGCTAATGTTTCATGACCACCGGGGTGCTAGGCGCTGGTGTTTGACCGCTACCGTGATTCCCGTCCCCTGGGTTACCGGGATTTGGCGTTTCGCCACCGCTGTGATTCCCATCTCCTGGGTTACCAGGCTTTGGCGTTTCGCCACCACCATGATTCCCGTCTCCTGGATTACCGGGATTTGGCGTTTCGCCACCGCCATGATTTCCATCTCCTGGGTTACCGGGATTTGGCGTTTCGCCACCGCCGTGATTTCCATCTCCTGGGTTACCGGGATTTGGCGTTTCGCCACCGCCGTGATTCCCATCCCCTGGGTTACCGGGATTTGGCGTTTCGCCACCGCCCGTTTCCACTGGCGCATAGATATAAGTGACGTCACTATCATTCTCACCGTACGTTCCCGTCGCATTTGTCGGTGTCGTCACTAACTTATATCCCTTAGGATTGGCCGGATGAGTTGTATACGCCGTGCCCACCATTCCTGAGTAGGTTTCATCGGGGGCAACCGTCTGGCCCTTGGCCGTTTGGTGGTGCACCGTCACTGTCGTTTGTTTAGCAGGTGGCGTCACGGGTGGTTTGACCTCATTTTTAGTATAGACATATGTCACTGTAATGGGGGTTGCGCTGTATTTACCAGCCGCATTCTCTGGCCGTCCTGTTAACGTATAACCCGTAATCTCAAGCGGCTTCGTGGTGTACGCTGTCCCTACTACTTCAGTGGGCAACACCTGATCCTTCGCAATGGCATTGCCCTTTTCATCGTGATACTGCACGGTAACCGTAGCCGCAGTGGGGGCAAGCACATACGGTTGAATGACGTAAAAATCCTCCTCATATTGTCCTGTTAAAAAGTAATGATCAGCCATGACAATTGCCTTAGTTTTATCATCTTCATATGGTAATTCCGCAGTCCCTGGCTTTTGATCTGGAATATCTTTGAAATAAAGTCCCCCCTTACCATCTGATTCGGAATTTCCTCCCGTAAAGTAGAAATGACTGTATGCCATATACGGCTCGAAGTCCACAAGGAGTTGCTCCTCAAGGTAGTCCGTCGGCATCAGTTGAACGACCTCGCCCGTAATCGTTTTACATTGGACCTGCAAATGTCCCGTGCGGTCCTTTTTGCTGACCAACAGGGGGTCAAGCACAATAACCTGACCGGTCTTATTGAAATAACTTCCTTTAAATCCCTTTAAGGGTGAGAAATCACGAATATGATTATTTAACAATGCCAGCGTTTTTAAATTCTTCAGATTAGACAAGGGCGAGATATCGGTAATTCGATTACCTTGAAGATCCAGATACGTCAATTTTTGCAAATCAGCCAAGGGCGACACATCAACAACGTCTCCGTAGATAGCCCCTACATTCTTCGATTGCAGATTAAGACTGGCGGCTGCACTTAACCACGTTAAATTTTTCGCGTATTGCAGGCCTTCCAATGAGAATGGCGTTTTACCATCAATATAGGTATCGTACTGATCGTCTATGCTCACATCAAAAGCACTTAGGCGTAAAAGATCCTCTTGTGTAATATCGGCGACGCTTTCCCAATTCTTATCAGTCTCATCCAGCTTTTGTAACGCCAGTAAAATTGCTTGTTGGAGGGCCTTATTGGGCATCCATTTATCGATCTCGTTTGTCGCTTTAGGTCTCACAGCGGTGATTGGTGCCTGCACAAGCTGACTTTGAACCAAAGAAGTTGCCGCTAGTCTTGGTGTGGCACTGGTCTGTGCACTTGACTCCGGCGACACGACAACTGGCGCTGAAGGGGTCTCCGGCACAACTGACGGCGGTGTCGTAGGAACAGCTGGAATTGTGACATTTGACACATTGTTAGGTTGCGTTGCCAAATCTGTATCGGTGGCGGGTGTTTCAGTAACTGGCGATTGATCGGTAATTTCCGCTGCCATCTCATGTGATTTCGCCGTGGTCGGTAACTCAGCTGCAGCCATCATATTACTCGTTTCGACTGCTGGCGTCGTTGCTACAGGGCTATTGGCCGTTGGTGTCAACGTCACGGTTGGATCAGCTAACCGTTGTGTAGCCGTTGCAGTCGTTACCTGCGAGGTCGCTGGGTCAGTAGTTGACCGTTCATCCGCATGCGCCGTTGCGTTACCAGCACCTAAAACCATAGCACCAGTCACAGCTCCTGCAATAGCCCAACGCTTACCGCTTTTATACATTCTATAATGTGTCTTAGTCACGTAATTCTCTCCCCTACTATAAAAGTCGCAATAAAATGTTGTCTATATACATTAATTGCATCGTTGATTATAGTCAACTGGATTATACGGGTGGCGATACGCTCAAAAAAAAAACCAAATTTCTATCTTAATTGAAATTCTCTTTCTAATATGCTAATGACTTGTATAAATAAGGTGGCAATATCAGTCTGAAGCGACCGAAACACCACCATTTTCAAACAAAAAAATCAGCAGCCAGGCGAACATTCATCCACCTTGACTGCTAATTTTAGCGTCCTTATTATCTATGTTTACAGTGCCGCCTTATCCATCCGAATGTGCGGCGTACTATTGAAAAGAAAAACATCCCCCACGGCCTCGTAACCAAATTTTTCGTAAAACTGCTGCTTGTCGACCTGGGCCTCAATACTGACGGGCAAGCCAGCAAAGTTCGCGTGCAACTCCGCTTCAATCTGAGCAACCAATTGCCGCCCCAACCCCTGACCGCGGCGTTCGGGAATCGTTAGGACCCGACCAAACGTCACGTGTTCCCGCTCCGTGAAAATTCGCGCATAGGCCACCAACCGACCGTCCTGATAACCGAGGATGTGCCGAGCGACCCGATCCGTCTCGTCGATTTCTTGGTAGACTCGCTGCTGAGCGACGACAAACGTCCGAATACGTTCAAATGCAACATCATAGAATTCTTGCGTCGTTAGCGCTTCAAAAGACTTAATTCGCCATTCAACCATCATAATATCTTCTTCCCATGTTATAATATGGTATCTAGTATCATTCATTTTAATTGCAAATGCAACTATAAAAGGAGAAATCATGCCAAATTCTTTTCGTAGTATCGGGCTTATCGCCCGGGTCACGGCCACCATGGGAAATCAACTTTTTCAGGCCGATGACCTCCAGAACAATCAATTTATCTATTTAATGCGGATCAACGAGACTCCCGGCATCACCCAGACTGAATTGGCTGACCAACTTCACGTCGACCCATCGACTTGCCTGCGCACGGTGCGGAAGTTGATCGCCAACCAGTACGTCACGCGACTGACCGATGCCACAAACAAGAAACGACGCCCGCTGCAAGCCACCGCCAAGGGGCAAGCCATGTACCCTGCCCTGCGGGACTACGAACAGCACGTTTTAGCCGTGGGGACGCAACATCTTTCGACTGGTGAACAGGCGCTCCTGGAAGAATTGCTGACCAAAGTCGCCCGGAATATGAAATCCTACCAACAGGACCATTAATTAAGCGTTTTGACCACTTGACCGTGAAAAATTTTAACGATTTTCAAAAAAATAAGACAAATGATTGTTCTTTCACATTGTTCAATGCTACACTAATGAGTGGAACGTCGTTACTAATTTTGAACGTAAAGGAAGGTTACTAATGGCAGATCAAAAAGCAAATATTGGTGTTGTTGGTATGGCTGTTATGGGCAAGAACTTAGCCCTAAACATTGAAAGTCGCGGTTACACGGTAGGTATCTTTAACCGGTCCGCAAGCAAGACTGAACAAGTCATGAAAGACCACAGCGAAAAGAAACTGATTCCTAGCTACAAGATTGAAGACTTCGTAAAGTCATTGGAAACGCCACGGCGGATTCTTTTGATGGTTAAGGCTGGTAAGCCAACCGATGCCGTTATTCATGAATTGCTCCCATTGCTCGACAAGGGTGACGTGCTGATCGATGGTGGGAACACAAACTTCCACGACACGATGGCACGTAACGCTGAACTCGACAAGTCCGGGATCAACTTTATCGGTATGGGGGTTTCCGGTGGTGAACTGGGTGCCTTACAAGGTCCTTCTTTGATGCCAGGTGGCCAAAAAGAAGCCTACGATCTCGTTGAACCTATCTTGACCAAGATTGCTGCTAAGGCACCACAAGATGGCAAGCCATGTGTGACTTACATTGGGCCTAACGGTGCTGGTCACTACGTTAAGATGGTCCACAACGGTATCGAATACGGTGATGAAGAGCTGATCGATGAAAGCTACAACATCATGCGTAACGTTGCCGGGATCTCAGTTGACGATATGGCTGACATCTTTAAAGAATGGAACAAGGGTGAACTGGACAGCTACTTAGTCGAAATCACCGCTGACATTTTGACACGGAAAGATGACTTAGGCGACGACAAGAACTTGCCAATCGTTGATGCCATCAAGGACCGTGGGAACAACAAAGGGACTGGTAAGTGGAGTTCCGAAGATGCTCTCGACGTTCAAGTGCCACAATCTGTCATTACGGAAGCCGTTTATGCCCGTTACATTTCCATGTTGAAGGACGAACGGGTCAAGGCTTCTAAGGTATTGCCAGCTGCTGAAAAGCAAGGCAAGGCTGAAATTGCTGACAGAGACAAGTTTGTTGAAGAAGTCCGTCAAGCGCTCTTCTTTGGTAAGCTGATGAGTTACGCCCAAGGATTCGAACAATTACGGTTCGCTTCCGAAGCTAACGATTGGAACCTGAAGTTTGGTGAATTAGCACAAATCTGGCGTGGCGGTTGCATTATCCGTGCCCAATTCCTGCAAAACATCACCGACGCCTTCGACAAGGATCCTAAGTTGACCAACTTGCTGTTCGATAGCTACTTCAAGGATATCGCTGGCAAGTATCAACAATCCATCCGTGACGTGGTTGCTATGGCCGTTCAAGCCGGCATCCCCGTTCCTAGTTTGTCCGCTGCTATCACTTACTACGATAGCTTCCGTGCAGAAGTTCTGCCTGCTAACTTGTTACAAGCACAACGGGACTACTTCGGTGCCCACACGTACGAACGGAACGACCGCGATGGGAACTTCCACTACACTTGGTACGAAGAACAATAAAGTTAACTTTAAATTGATTTTGAAAACTCACGGTCGTTTGGGCCGTGAGTTTTTTTGTCATCTGAAAATTTTAGTTCAGCGCTAATACTTATGCGCTGATTTTTTAATAATGATCGAAAAACCAGTCTTTTTGCGGCCCACAACCAACAAGCCACCTAACCAACTCGCCGTAACCAGCAGCATCAGCACCCACATCTGCGCGCAAAGCGGTATGATGCTAGCGACTAAGAAAGGGAGCGGTACCATGAACAAATGGATCAGTTGGCTGCTCGGTGGCATCGTCCTGGGTTGGACCCTGAGCAACAGCTCGTTAGCTTACGCCGCCACACTAGCGACCAACGGGCAACAGCAGCATCAGCTAGTGGGTTACTGGGGAATGGCTGGGCTAGTGCTCGCTGGCGTTATTGGCACTTGGGGGTGGCTGCACCAGCATCCGGCAAATCGTTATCCCCTGGCGATTCGCCCCACCCACATTACGAGTCAGCCACCAGTATCCCCCGGTCTCGCGGAAGTCCTGGTCGATCGCCATTGGCCGAACCCGGCGGCCCTGACCGGGGACGTGATGGCCGCTGTCGACCGTGGCGAAATCGAGATTGCGGCGACCCAGTCAACGGTGCGCCTGACCCGGACGGGAGACGTGAGCAATACCTTCCTTCAACACTGCTTCGACCAACTTGGCGATGCCGACAGTTTTACACTGACAGCGCTAGCGGATTTTTCTAAAACGGACAAACGGGGGCTGATCGGTCAGTGGTTTCGGGACTGGCAAAGTCAGTTGGATGCGGCTGCTAATGCCTATCAGGATCCCGCCAACAACTTGTACCGTCAACGACTGTGGACATTTACGCTTGGATTAACTGGCCTCATTGGGGGGTGGTTGCTCGTGGCTTGGATCATCGGTCCACCTTGGGCCCTGGCAACCACTCTAGCAAGTGGCCTACTCTTGGTATTCCTCTGGGGCTACCTGGTGCGCCACGCAACGGTAACGCCTTACAATGCATCGGGCCGTCAGTTGGTCGCCAATCTGCAAGCCCTGACGGCAACCCTGGCGCAACCTACTGATCAGCCAGCGACTGACCCGGACGACCTCACCCGCTGGACCCAACTCTTGCCCTACGCCGTTGCGTTTGGCCTGACGCTCTCGGTTACTGATCAGTTAACGACCAACTTCGGACCGGGCCGGCTGTCAATCGAGTTGGCCGACCGTTACCCGCTCTACTTTGAAAGTCACGACCAACAGCCGCTCGCCACCGTCATCCAACAAGCCCTCACCCACGCCATAGACGTCTCAACCGATGGCGCTTATCTCTCACGGAAAGGAAGTGGCTTGAACGGGAGCCATGCCGGTTTTGGGGGCGGTCAATCTTAAAAACTAAAGATTGAACGATGAAATTCAGGCTTCAACCCAGCATTGGTAAGTATTCGCATGGATCCAACCCATAGCTATCGGACTTAACCACTACGTTCCTAGTTCTAGGCCCATCGTTGTGACTAGAACAGGCATAGCCACTACTCTGGAACTTTCAAAAAAAGTAATTGGTCGGCCTCACGATTCAACTCATCTGCAGCTTTAAAACACCGCCGAATCAACGTTGCAAGCAAACTTAGCTAGGCAGGATCAGCTAAGTTTGCTATGCTTAACAAAAGATTCGGGGAGGAATTTTATGACACTCGGCGAAAAATTAAAACAAGCACGGACCGACCATCATCTCACCCAAAGTGATGTTGCTCAACACGTAACCGTCTCGCGCCAGACTATTTCAAGCTGGGAAACAGGGAAAAGCTATCCGGACATCGACAGTCTCGTCATTTTGAGTGACCTGTACGGTATCTCACTGGACGTTCTGATTAAAGAAGATGCTGGCATGCAGCATTACTTACAGAAACCAGAGATTCTAAAAAAATTACGGCCAGTTCACCAGGCGATGCTGATTCTAAATGAACTGTTTATCGTCACGCTTTTGTTCTTTATTCCTAGTCGCAACGGCGCTTGGGTTCTCATCGCGGCCTTCTTAGCCAGCATTGTGGGATTCCTCTACTTACAGAAGTTTGAGGAACAGCTCAGTCCCTTGCCCCTTTCAGAACAACGATGGCGTAACGGGTGGTTGCCAGGTGTCATCAACATCGGCATTTCGACTGGCGCGTTGCTCATTACCCACTGGTGGCCTATCGCCAGCCCCATCGCAGATAACCTTGTCAGCTTGGTCATGATCTCCTGGTTGACACTGTTCGGTCTCTGGGTTGATCGCGTCATTCACCGACTCAAAGCCCAAGAAAATGCGATTGTTAAGCAAAAACATTTCTAAACTGACAGCTGGCTAATCCCCGCCACAGCAGCGTTGCAGAGAATCTTTGCTAGACACTTTTAACCGAACGAACCTATACTAGACTCATCAACTAGAGGGGGAATCTATCATGGAATTCGGGGAAAGTATTAAACGAACACGGCAACATCGCAACCTCACTCAGGAAGCCGTTGCCCACCATTTACACGTCACGCGGCAGACAATTTCGAGTTGGGAACGGGGCAAGAGTTATCCCGATATTGATACACTGATTCAGTTGAGTGATTACTATCAACTTTCGTTAGACACCTTGCTCAAGAAAGATTCTGGGTTAACAGAAACCCTGCGTAAACCAGTCGTACTCAAATCGATTCAACCAATCATAAAAAATTTAACGATTGTGGATGTTATTTTCTTAATCGCGCTAGTCTTTGCGCACCAGTTCTTCATGGTTAAAGGTCTGCTCTATTTAATGGGTCTAATCAACATCTTGACACTGCAGAAATTAAATAGATTCGCCGAAATACTGAACGATAGCGACATCTATGCGCGGTGGTCCAAGCGGCGGTCGTGGGTCCTCTTGATTGCGATCAGTAGCGCCATCGCCGCCATCGGTCTCAGAACTGCCCACCTGCTCCCGTTGGCTGGCGACTTTGCGTTCTTGGCAGCCGGTGCCGGTAGCGCCTTTATTCTCGCCGAGTTTTACTTTCTCTTTCAGCGCTACCATGCTAAGCGGTTGGGGCAATTGCCTTAACACTAAGCTCGCCTGTCAAATCGGTTAAACTTAATCTTCTAAACCGCAAAAACACCACGAGAAATCATTGCTGACTTCTCGTGGTGTTTTTTAGTTCTTTTAAAACATATTTTACAAGCCACTCTACTGCCGCGTATGGCCGCCAGCCGTCATCCCCACTAAGTTATCCTGCAACACCATTTGAATCGCGTGGAGGTTCTCCCAGTGGTCAATTTCGGTCGCTAAGCCCGCTTGCCACTCTGCTTTTTCACGGCTCTTGGCAATGAACCGCTCCCAGTCTAAATCAGCGGTGGTTCGATCGTTCGTTTGCCGCCATTTCGCCCACTCATCGAGGTGTTTCGCTAACTCTAGGGCTTCCGGTCGCGTTAATACTAAGTTCTCAGTCATCATCATGGCCTCCTTAGCAAAAATCTGACGAACAGTCCATTTACTTAAATTAAGTTTACCAAGAAACATCAACCAACGCGACTAATGTGCTCACAATTGTTCAAGCACCTGTCCAATCGGCGTATCACCACTCAGCAATGGAATCGTTTTGCGACTGGCCTGTGGGGCATGCAAGGCAGCCACTAGAAACGCAGCGAGGTCCGCGCGCGGAATGCTGCCAACCGCCAGTGGCTCGCTCTTCACCTTGCCCGTTCCCGCGTGAAAGGACAATGCCCCCGGTTGCACAATCGTATAGTTTAGATTGGTTTGATTGACCAACCAATTGTCGGCATAAAATTTCGCCACGTACAGTGATTTCAATGGATCCGCCCACCGATTGCGGTCTTCAGCAAACAACATGCTGATCATCAAGAAGCGGTCAACACCCGCAATTTCAGCAGCCTGCATGGTCTTCACGGCACCATCGAGGTCGACCAATAACGTCATATCGTCCTTGGTCCGACTGCCGGACCCGGCTGCAAAGATGACGGCCTCCACGTCCAGCATGACGTTCGCCAGTTGTTCCGGCTTACTGAGCAGGTCCATCTGACGGACCGTGACGCCCTGATCCTCCCAGTCCTCGCCATCTTCGCTAAAGCGTAACCCGGCAATTGGATCATCCCCGCTAGCTAATAAATCCGCAATCAACAGGCGCCCGACTTGGCCGTTGGCGCCTACGACTAAAACTCGCATAACCTAACAAACTCCCTTCAACACTCTCATTGTTTCATTATACAACGCCATGAGAGCGTTTTAATTCGTTAACTGTAAAAAAAATTGACGCTGTCTGCTTTACCCTACGTCATTTTGTGCCATAATGAAATTGAAGCGAAAAATATATTGCACGGGAATCACTTAACCGCTAGATTGTTGCTTACGACTTTTGAGGAGGTCTGCACTTTGCAGAATCAAGATTTAACCATTAACGACTTAGACGAACACGCACAACAAACGGCTTTGACCGACTTTGCCAAGTTTTACTTACGGCACTACAAGACCAACGATTTGGAAATTTTATCCCAATACAAGGTTGATTATGCCATGAACGATATCAACATGTACCTGTACGCGAACAAGAATTTCCACCCCGATGAACTAGTTGCTGGCGTCTTATCTCTGAAGCGTGAGTTGTTCATGTCCATTCTATCCACGATGGCTATCGCATTCAACGAAAACGGTTCTCTCAAGGACACCACTTGGGAAGGCTGGTACCAACAAGAATACGCTAAGGTCGTCGAAGGTAAGTAATACCTAACTGATAATAAACGACCATCGTCGGCAGAAAATGCTGGCGGTGGTCGTTTTTAAATACACTAACTCATTTCAACTGGCTTAAATCTTACCAACTAAATCGGTCCCTGGCTTCAGCGTTTCTTCGCCTGGATGCCAGTTAGCTGGGCAGACACGGTCACCGTGTTCCGCAACGAATTGTGCGGCAGTCAGTGTCCGCAAAATTTCGCCGGCATTGCGGCCGATGCCCATATCATTAATCGTGTAAGAACGCACTTCACCTTGGGGATCTAGAATGAAGACACCCCGGTAAGCTTGACCGGCCGCTTCATCGAGCACACCATAGTGCCGTGCCAACTCGCCAGCGGGATCCGCAATCATTGGATACTTGACCTGACCGACCTCTTCACTTTGTTCGTGCCAAGCCTGGTGAACAAACTCGGTATCCTCGGAAACACTGTAGATCTCTGCATTTTGCTTCTGAAATGCCGCGTAGTGGGCCGCTAAGTCGCCAAGTTCCGTGGGACAAACAAACGAAAAGTCTGCTGGGTAAAAGAACAGAATTGACCAGTGGCCGCGTAAATCATCCGCCGTTAAGGCTTTGACCTCACCGTCCTGATACGCATTGACTTGAAAATCGGGTAACGCTGAACCAATATAATTCACGATAATTTCTCCCCTCATTTTCTGAATTCTGAATCACCTTTAGCATAACCGTTTTCAACATTTAAATCAAGAATGATTCTAAACTAGCGTTGGAAACGCCGGTCTTCCTATAACTATTTTTATAGTAAGTTATTATAATTATTATTTGCTGGAAGTTGAGTCTTTTGCTTGCACTTGCTTTGAAAATGGTATACACTATTTACATAGGATAAATCAGAAGCTGTTAGGTGAGGCTCCTATACGGAAAATGCTACTGCTCAGAAACGTCGAGAAACGCCAATGAGTCAGCTGTTCAGGTCAATTTAAGGCCTGATCTAATGTAGCTGTTATGAACTAACTACGCCGTATAGTGCTAAAACTCAACGACTAGCCAAAACTCACACATGTTTTTTGTGGTGCGCTTAGCTAGTTGTGGCTAAGCGCTTTTTCGTTTATCCCCCGTCCATCCCTGTCGACTAAACACCTTGGAGGTGATTGAACATGACATCGCAACTTTTAGATGATCCCGGAGCGTGTTATAACTCGCCGGTGGGAAAGTTACTGCCTGTTCACCCCTCTTGGTTGACGCTTTGAGGAGAACGGAACTCTAGCTTTCCCTTACCCGGGCCCCGTAGCTTGATGCGGGGGGTTCGATTGGCAGATTTTAAACAGAATCGACTGACCACATTATTTCAGACGCTGTCGGCGTTGTAACCGACCGTAACTCGTCTGAACTTCCCGAACTCGTTCGTGGATCAGTCGGGTTCAAGCCACTTAATGGATAACGCAAGCTAGAGTTACGCCCTTTTTCTCGGCACTATTCGGCATGGATGCATTGACGTGCTAACCAGGATAGCGTTACAACCTCGTAACTATGCTTCACCGCTGGGGGAACCCGGTGGGGAGAAGAAGATTAGTAACTGACGCCGTTTCAACTAGGCTGGTTTTTAATCTCTGAACGGTCGAAAGAAGTCACAACAAGACAATACCAAACCGATTCCGGTTAATCACGTGAATTGGCGGCGCCCATGGGCTGATGGGAATCACCCCGCAAGTGTGTTACCGCCACGCAGCGTGATTGCGCTGGTATTCATTTGAAGACATTGCTCCAACAGTAAAGCAGGTCACCATTCGCGAAGGATGGTGACCTGCTTTTTTAGTGGTTGCTTCCAACCCAGTTTAGTCCAACTTGTCGCTGCTGGTCGGCGAAGCGATGAAGGATCATCATTTTCATTGCTAACGCGGCTGGGACATAACTCTCGGACTCTTTTTGCACTCCGAACGTCTATAGCTGAAACGTGGAACAAAAGGCAGTCAACTCCGCTTAACCCCGATAGACAAACAATCCAAGCCCGGGATTATTCGTCTATCGACGTTAATGCTCATTGACTAACCGCCTTTTGTTCCACTCTCGTTAGTTAACCACTTATTATCCTTCGCAACTTTAATGGCTTCCAAGCGGTTATGAACACCTAGTTTACTGAAAATGGCTGACAAGTAGTTGCGGACCGTTCCCGCGGAGAGGTATAAGTTAGCCGCAATCGTCTTCGTAGATAATCCCTTATCAGCTTCCGCTAAAACGGCCAGTTCGCGACTGGTCAGCGGATTTGTGGCCGCTGAAAACATGTTAACCACTAACTCAGGCGCGTAGACTGTCTTGCCCTGCATGACCTGCCGAATCGTGTCAATTAAGTCGTCACTCGGACTATCCTTTAACAAGTAGCCGGCCACTTGCGCGTTGACGGCCCGCTCAAAATAAGCCTGCTGGGCAAAGGTCGTTAGGATCACCACTTTGGTCTCCCAGTCCGCGGCCCGGAGCCGATCCGCAACGTCCAGTCCCGACATCCCCGGAATTTCAATATCTAAAATCGCCACTTGTGGCCGTAACTGTTGTAAGTCGACCCACGCCGTCTTGCCATCACGAGCACTGCCGACCACGTGCAAATCATCTTCTAGTTCCAAGAGTTGGGTCAACGCGGAGTTCAACATACTTTGGTCTTCGGCTAGATAAAGCGTAATCACTTCACATTTTCCTCCTTTGGTAAACTCAGGGTCACACGAGTTCCGTGGGCTTGGGCTTCAATCGCAAACGTCCCGTGCGCGTTCAACATCCGGGTGCGCATCCCCTGAATCCCATTTGCATTCGGCCGACTGAGCGTCCCACCTTTACCGTCATCTTGTAATTGAACATGGTAACCTAGGTCAGTTAGCTGAAAGGTCACGAACACATTACGGGCCTGCGCGTGGCGAATGACGTTGGTCATGGCTTCAACGAGGGCTTCCGCAAAAACCCCCTGCACCCGCGTTGGCCACTGGGTGGCAGCCGCTTCACCAGTGGTCGTCAGCCAAACGTTGGCCGCCACTAGGTTACGACTCTGATTAAGCAACATCTCACTTAACGACTGCTGGTGCAGATCGTTGACGATCGACCGAACCAGCTGTAAATTTTGCCGGCTAGTTTGCTCAATATCGGTCAACTCAGCGGCGACCCGTTCGGGGGCTTTGACCAATAACTTCTTGACCAGCTCTGTTTTGAGTGTGATCATCGAAAAGCTCTGCCCCAGGGTATCATGCAGGTCCCGGGCGATTCGTTCCCGTTCGTCCCGTTGAATAATGGCTTGCAGTCGCCGGTTAGTTTGCTGCAACTGCCGCTGCCGCCAAATTGACCGCGTGAACGTGTAAGCCATGATAGGGGACAGTAGCGGAAAGATTAAACCCACGACTGCGCCATTTTGCCAACTAAACAACTGGTGATCTAGGACCACATCATGCATAAGACCCATTAAAATCATCGCGTAGTAACCGGTGATGAATTGATAAAAATATTTTTTAGGTCTGCGTCCTAAGATAAACGCGACTTGCCACCCCGGGAAAATAATCATGTAGTTATTGGCGCCCCAGATGGCAAAGAGGCCCGTCACAACTAACTCTAACGGCATCGTGATTCGGCGCCACACTGGCTTTTCAATCACGAGAATATAGAGAATTAAAAAGCAGCCCAGCAAGCTTAACCACACTATATTTTGCCATCCGGTCACTGGCAAGTACATCGCAACTGAATACGGCAAGTAGCCCAGCCAAATATAGCTGGACCACGTTAAATTTTTGAATTTTTGTCGCCATTTATGCCCGAACAACCCCATCACTCCGTTTTAATAATAACCGGACGCTAACGATGACCACGACTAGCAGGCTTATCATCCACGCACCGGTCCCCAAGATATCTGATGTCAACAGTGTACCATGAGTGGCGACCCGTCCCAACCAATCGTTAATCAAATAAGTCGGCATGAGCTTACCAATTGGTTGCAGCCAGTTCGGTAACAGTCCTAACGGCCACCACAAGCCACTAATAATCGCCATTGGAAAGGTAATTAAGTTGCTTAAGACGCTGAGCGTTTCGGCACGTTCAACAAATGACATCAAAACACCGAGTAACATCGTGGACAGTTGCCCTAAAATGGCAATCCCCGCAATTGCCCCCCACTGCGCAACTGATAGCGACACGTGGTTGACCCCCATGGCGATTCCACCGAGGACGACGACGGATGACGTGTTCATTAATAGACTCCAACACCCAATTGACAAGTAGTAAGGCCGAATACCGGTCGGCGATAGCCAGCACCACTGCAAGATCCCCGCTTCACGGTCCCGTTGTAAAAAAGCAGCGATGCCAAACAAGGCGTTGATCGTACCACTGTAAACAATCATGCTCCCCATGTATTTCACATTGAAACTAGCGGGAACGTTGCCAGTGACCATTACCTTAGTAAATAACAAGTAAAAGCCGGCGGGCATGACCAGGGAAAAGAATTGGAATGAAAAATTCCGTAAGATTAGTCGACGACCGTCAAATTTAAAGCGTTCAAACCAAGCATTCATGCGATGACCCCCTTAGTCAAATGGACAAAGATATCCGTCAATGATTCGCGTTTAATCGTGACTTGTCGTAAGTCAGCCAAAACTGGTGCCAGGGCCTGAAGCGTGGCGTCACCCGCTTCACTACTAATATTCAGTCGTGGTCCCGTCTTAGTAACCGCAGTGACCCCCGGTAAGTTTTCAAAGGCCGCCACTGGCAACGCCGTCTGACAAGTGATTTCAACTTGCTGGTACTGTTCTTGAAGTGCTTGGAACGTACCTTGAAAGGCAATCTCGCCGTTGCGCAATAAGCAAATTCGGTCGGCGACAGCCTGAATTTCAGGTAAATAATGGCTGGTAATCACGATCGTTTTACCGGCGGCTTTTAATTGCTGAATCCCGCGCCAGAAGGCTTGTTGTGCGTTGGTATCCATTCCGACCGTCGGCTCATCTAAAAATAATAGGTCCGGATTGCCAACTAATGCGAGGGCAAACGTCACCCGGCGGAGTTGACCACCGGATAATGCGGTCAAGCGTTGTTTGGCAATGGCGGTCAATTCCAAGTTTTTCAGCAGGGTCGTCACGTTTAAGGCTTCGGGATACTGCGCCGCTGCTAAGCGTAAAACCTCTTGTACGGTCACCCCGCGAATGACCATGTCTTTTTGCCGCATGGTCCCAATTTTTTGTTTTGCAATCGGGGCTCCCGGTTGCTGACCAAACAGGTGTAACTGCCCGCGACGAACAGAAAACAGACCGAGCATTAAATTAAGCAAGGTGGTCTTGCCGGCGCCATTTTCACCGATCAGCCCAATAATTTCTCCAGGATCAATCGACAACGTCACGTCTTTTAGGACGGCGTGGGCGCCGTAACTGAACTGTAACTGCGTTGCTTGAATAATTGGTTTCATTGTACTTGCCCCCTCATGGAATAACTTCAGTGTAGCAAGTTACCGGTTAGGCTAATAGGCGCTTTTGTCATGACTTCGATGTGACAAATGTCATGAGTTGGTTTCGAAATCGGCTGACCGGTTAAGTTGCCATCCTCATCTACTTCTAAAGCGGAACGTTCACTAACAATATTCGACTTTCAACGCCGGTTCAGCGAAAAAGGGTCCTTCTTCAACTTTTTAGGAGTGCCTTTAGGCCCAGTTGCGGACGGTAAAACGATTATACCCAAAAGGCCCTCCATAAGAAATGGCGGGTCAAATTCTGCTCGGGCATCAACACCCAATATTGTAAAACCATAAAAAAAGAGCCTAGGCCAAAACTTTGGCCCAGACTCTTTTGTGCTCTGAATGGCTGAAACGTGGAACCCAAGTCCGTCAACTCCGCTTAACCCCGATAGACAAGCAACCCAAGTCCGGGATTATTCGTCTGTTCATACTCATTGACTAACCGTCTTTTATCCCACACTACTTCAGCAATTAAGCTTTCGCCTTCGCTCGCCGCATCTCCTGCAGGTAAGCTTGGCTCTTTTCTTCACTAAATTCATGTTCAGATTTTCCGATAATCACGGTTGCCAAGGAATTACCGACCACGTTAACCGCGGTCCGGCCCATGTCGACTAACCGGTCGATCCCGGCGATAAAGGTCAAACCACTCATAGGAACCCCAATCGTCGAAACGGTCGCTAGTAAGACCACGAAGGATGCGCCAGGTACCCCGGCCATCCCTTTACTCGTAATCATCAAGACCACCAAGAGGGTAATCTGTTGGCCTAAGCTCAGATGAATGTGATAGGCCTGTGCCAAGAACAGTGCCGCCAATGATTGGTAGATGGCAGACCCATCCAAGTTGAACGTGTACCCGGTAGGAATCACGAAGGAGACGATCCCCTGGCTGACCCCAAACTTGTCCATTTTGTCGATCAACCGGGGTAAGGTCGCTTCGGAACTGGCTGTGGAGAATGCGAGCACGGCTTCATCTTTAATCACGTACAAGAGATCCCACAATTTGAAATGGAACATCCGGGCGACGATTCCCATGAAGACCACGATGAAAACTACCATGGTTCCGTAGGCCAATACGATAAAGTAGCCTAAGGGCGCCAGCGCCGAGATCCCCATCTGGGCAATCGTGACCCCAATCAAGGCACACACCCCGATTGGCGCCGTATGCATGACCCAGTTGGTTACGCGGAACATCACCTGTGACACAGCATCTAAAACGTCAATGATGACCTGTCCTTGTTTGCCGATGGCTGCGGTTCCTAAACCAAAGAAGACGGAGAAGAAGATGACCGGCATCATATCCCCCTCACCCAGCGACTTGAAAATGTTGGTAGGAATAATGCCCATTAAGGTTGACCAAATCCCCGTATTCTGCGCTGACTTGGCCGAGGAGACGTACTGACTGATATCCGTACTATGTAGTTGGTGAATGTCGATAAAGTCCCCAGGATGGAAAATATTACCGACCAGCAGTCCTAAAGCAATCGCAATGGTCGTCATAATTTCGAAGTAGATGATGGTCTTCCCACCAACCCGGCCCAATTGCTTGATGTCTCCCATATTCGCAATTCCAACGGTTAAACACGAGACCACGATTGGTAGAACGATCATTTGAATCAAGCCAATAAACATGTTCCCAATGTTTTGCATGGCGGTAATGGCCACTTTATTTTGATAAAAGACCGCTCCCAGGATAATCCCAAGTACCAGCCCAATCAAAATCTGCCACCCCAGACTCAGGCGGTAGTTACGATACTTTTTCATGTGTGTCACCCATTCTCTCTTTTATAAAGATTAGTCGTACGCGTTTGATTGTTCGGGTAACCGGGGCCACCCATAACAATAACTATGATAGCACACCACGGCGATTAGGCCAAAGTTCTCCTGAACAAATCCGTCGTATAAAAATGATAATAATCACCAATAAGCAAACTTAATCGGGTGATTCAGCAGTTAACATTCGGGTGATTGGATCAACAGCATAATTTTCCAGACAATTCTGAGACCAGCTAGTCGGCATGACGCTGCCACTATCGGGTACCGGTCATCATTTAATCATCCGCATATTCAATCAAGGAGGTGTGCTTCCCCTTGTGGACGGCCATGACGACCTACGCACAACGGTTCTCGCTTGTTTCACTGTTGACGCCGCGCAGTCGCCATTCCTTCTACGCTGGCGGTCATGCGCCACTACTGGTTTTATTTTTTGCACAAAAAAGGAACCCATCTCTGGGTTCCTACGTTCGCGTGGCAACGTCCTATCCTCGCAGGGGGCGATCCCCCAACTACTATCGGCGTGCTAAAGCTTAACTTCCGTGTTCGGCATGGGAACGGGTGTA
>NZ_SULH01000050.1 GCF_007115095.1 Levilactobacillus enshiensis
AAGATCAGCTCCTAAAAGATGGGTTTGTGGTAAACACCATTTTAAAGGAAGCTGATCTTTTTTGTCCGAACAGCGTTCGGATTAATTTTACAATCTACCGTACAACTACTTAGTTTTTGGTGCCGTACCCCGCAACAGATGTGTCGCTTCGTTGGTATTATCTTAAATGCTAAGTACCGAGTTGAGAAGGATCATAAAGATATTGGCGTCATAATCCCACTGGACGACGAAGAACTTAAAT
>NZ_SULH01000051.1 GCF_007115095.1 Levilactobacillus enshiensis
ATCGTTGAACACCGCCTTAAAGAGGGCGTCAACGATATAACCATTGGCCTTGTTGTAAATAATCACGGACTTATTTTTGCCAATATTCAACTGGACTGCTCGGCTGAGAACAACTCCCGTTGTTCTAACAGCCTCATGTGGCAGCTTGATTTGAACGATATCTTGTTTTTCCATAATAAAAACCTCACCAATTTATTTGATGAGGTAATCATATCGTGTATTTGTCGCCAGTCA
>NZ_SULH01000052.1 GCF_007115095.1 Levilactobacillus enshiensis
AAAAGATCAGCTTCCTTTAAAATGGTGTTTACCACAAACCCATCTTTTAGGAGCTGATCTTTTGTCTAGTATAACCTATTCCGAACGAATTAAAATCGAAACCTTTTGTGAACTAGGGCTGTCCAATATCCAAATGGGCGTTCGGCTGAACCGATCACCGTCAACAATTTCTTATGAATTATCTCGATGTCAACCTTATCAGGCTGAATTAGCACAAACAGATGCCGA
>NZ_SULH01000053.1 GCF_007115095.1 Levilactobacillus enshiensis
CCAGCGGATTGCCAATCTTGAATCGGATAATATTGTTGCTTGATATAAGCCGACTTCTTTTCATACTGACTAGTAATTTTAAAAGCCTCGACCGTCTGTTCTAATACCCGACGAATTAAAACTGGCCGAGACTTGCCACCGTTAGTTTCTACAAAACTAACGTATAGGCTGACTAAGTCATTAGTCCTCATCTGGATCGTTGAGCCAATCAGCGACCTCTTTAGC
>NZ_SULH01000054.1 GCF_007115095.1 Levilactobacillus enshiensis
CCAGCGGATTGCCAATCTTGAATCGGATAATATTGTTGCTTGATATAAGCCGACTTCTTTTCATACTGACTAGTAATTTTAAAAGCCTCGACCGTCTGTCCTGATACCCGACGAATTAAAACTGGTCGAGACTTGCCACCGTTAGTTTCTACAAAACTAACGTATAGGCTGACTAAGTCATTAGTCCTCATCTGGATCGTTGAGCCAATCAGCGACCTCTTTAGC
>NZ_SULH01000055.1 GCF_007115095.1 Levilactobacillus enshiensis
ACAATGAAGCGAGTGGCGAACTGGTGAGTAACACGTGGGAAATCTGCCCAGAAGCAGGGGATAACACTTGGAAACAGGTGCTAATACCGTATAACAACAAGAACCGCATGGTTCTTGTTTGAAAGGTGGTTTCGGCTATCACTTCTGGATGATCCCGCGGCGTATTAGTTAGTTGGTGAGGTAAAGGCCCACCAAGACAATGATACGTAGCCGACCTGAGAGGGT
>NZ_SULH01000056.1 GCF_007115095.1 Levilactobacillus enshiensis
CTTGTTTTTCCATAATAAAAACCTCACCAATTTATTTGATGAGGTAATCATATCGTGTATTTGTCGCCAGTCACAGACGGTCAATTATTGGGTGCTTACGGGTAAGCACCGTAAGCACCTAATAACTGACCGCATTGAAATACAGACAAAAAGAAGCTGGCGTCCTCGGTTTTTGAGGACGCCAGCTTCTTTCCATGCCTTAAGCGGC
>NZ_SULH01000057.1 GCF_007115095.1 Levilactobacillus enshiensis
AATATTGGCAAAAATAAGTCCGTGATTATTTACAACAAGGCCAATGGTTATATCGTTGACGCCCTCTTTAAGGCGGTGTTCAACGATGCTCATTGATTCTACTAGAGTTAGACAAGTATTCATTGTTTGTGGAAAGACTGACTTACGGCGTGGAATTGATGGTTTAGCGGATATTGTTCAAGAGCAGTTTGAATTAGATCCGT
>NZ_SULH01000006.1 GCF_007115095.1 Levilactobacillus enshiensis
AATATAGTCGACAAACGCAACATACTCATTTTGCTTAGCCTCACTCGCATGTCGTCGAATCACACTAGCAATTTGAGCAAGCGTCTTCGTCTGGTCATAGACGGACAAATTTAGCCGCTCCATCTTCTCTGACGACTGCTTGACCACTTGCTTAATAGTTGGCGTCAGTTCGTTAGCATTGGCACGCAGAGCCGTACTTGGCACACCCGTATCTCGACTAATGAACCGGTTCAACATCTCACGCTTTGTCATTTCCAATGTAAAATAATCGACATGAAGCTTGGGGTCCTTAGCCATCATTTGTGCGGCCAGATTGACGCTGTACGCCGTTTTACCAATGCCAGGTCTTGCACCTAGGGTAAAGAGCATACCGCCGTAAAATCCGCCTGCTAGACACGTATCCAGTTGTGGATATGACTTGATACCAGACTGAACTGGGTGTTCAAGGTTATACCGCAGTTCTTCCGCTTCAGCGTCAATGCTCCCGTCGTCAACATGCTCGTCAATTGAGTTGACGTTATTAATGGCAACCGATAATTTTTCCAAATTGTCATCGTAAGGTGCGTCTTGATACATTTGAATCACTTGGTCTAACTGGTCTTCAGCGTAAACACGGTGTAAGTCCTTAACCATTTCGCCAATATGTGCGTCAGTGACGGCACTACCCCGTATAGCAATCACGTCACTGTAACTCAACGTCATTTGTTCAAATAGGGTCTTGGCCTTACCGAAAATCGTCATAAGCGAGGGATCGTTGGCTTCCTTCAATGCCACGTACAAAGCTCGATAGTTTCTGTCAGAGAACCACTCAGGATTGATGTTTACTAATTCAACATCCTTAGGCGTCTTAAGCAAGACGGCAATAAGTCCCTGTTCAATTTCGTCATTCACTTAACTCACCTGCCTCATATTTTTTCTCCAATTCCGCCATATAGTCGGCGACGCGGGCGGAACCCTCTCCAACACTTAAACCCGGTTGTTCAGGGGTTTTCCCTTTTTGCTTTCTACTCTGCTTAGCTTCATCCAGATACTGGTCAAACTTCTTAGATGATCCAAATAGTGTCCCTGGTCTCAGGTATTGTTCCATCTTTGAATCACCTAGCCATTGCTTACACTTGAAGACAATGACTAATGCAAAGTCATGTTCCGAATACCCTTCATGGATTCTTGCTCGAATTAACTTTTGATTACCTTCAGCATTCTTGAAGCCTCTTCCAGCCTTTTCATTCAAGAAATCAATAATTTCTTTATAGTGGATGGGGTTTTTCTTTTCTTCTGCCCCACTATGGTTCTTATTAATACTTGTAATATTATCTGTCCGATTTTTCGGTATAGGGGTATTCCGATTTTTCGGTATACCCCCCGGAATCACACGAATATATCGGTGGTCAATTTCTTTTGTTCCATCTTTATAAACGCTTTCCCGCGAAATGTATCCTTTGATTTCCAGAGACTTTAACCACGCCTGAATCGTTGATTTAGCAACTCCATAAAGCTTCATGAAATAACTGTCACTCGCCCAGCAAAATCCTTTTTGATTACAAAGCGCCGTAATTTCACCATAGAGTAAGATAGCCTTCCCAGGGAGGTCCCTATCGTATCGAACATTGGCCGGAATGATGGCGTAGTAATTAGGTGCTTCTACCACCAGTTTTCACCACCCTTCTAGAACGGCAAATCGTCTTCACTGATATCAATCGAGTCACCTGTGTTAGCAAATGGATCACTTGATGCTGGTGAAGGTGCCGCTGTTCCTTTACCTTTTCTGTTTGATTGGGTTTCATTTGGTCGGCGAACACCATTTGGCTTACTTGCCTCAGAGCCTAGTAAGTGGTACCCATTTACTTCTAGGTAAATGTTTCCTTTGTTATTGGGTTCTCCCCAATCAACATCAATTGTCAGCTTTTTATTCAAAACCGCTTTTGCAAGCTGCGGAATAGATTCAATAGTTACACCGTCACCAACACCCAGTGCAACAACTAAAGTGTTAAAGCGGCGAATCGTTTGCTTAAGCTTTTCAGCGTCATCTTTGACCCAGGTCATCGTTTGGTAGCGAATTTCGCCACCTTGGTATTTTCCGTCCAGTACCTGATAGTCCAGAGTCAACGTTTCACGTCCAGTGCTGGCTTTATCAGCAACGGCTTTAACAATTTGTGCGTTGTACTGGCCCGCTTCTTGAACACCCATTCCCATCACATTATTACTATCTGTCGTAAATAAACTCATTATTTTTTAGTCTCCTTTTTAGTTGTTGCTTCCTTTGGCTTTAATAGTTCATCGGCACTAATCAGCTTTCGATTGTCCAGCCGATTTTTGGCATGGTTTCCATTTTCGGGATCTAAGTCAATCATTCGCTGACCATCCTTCAGATAGATACGGCCAACAAGGTCAAACATCGAAGTGAAGGCATTGAACGTCTTTTCATTCATGTCGGCGGCAAAACGTCCCTTACTGCTCAATCCATCCCCGTTACCGGTGTCGATTTGATGTGCCGTGGCATAGACGGTCTTGCCGCTTTCCTTAAGCGCCATCCCCAGTTTGCGGAACCAGAGCTGAAGCTTTTGGTAATTTTGCCGACCGTCTTTCGAAGCACCATCGATGTTTTCCAACACTAAGTTCTGAAGCGACGTCATGTTATCCAAAACGATCACGTCATATTTTTCATTGGCGAAGGCTCTAACAATCATCGTCGACACAATATTCTGAATTTTCGGTGCGTCTTTTTCCTCAATGAGAGCCACGTCAACGTCCTTTTCACCAATCAGCACATTACTAGACAGGTCGAAGCTAAACACGAGCTTATGCCCCTTAAATTGCTTAATCAGCGTTGTTTTACCGGTACCCCCATCTCCGTAAATGAAGTACATGTTGGGAACGGGCTGAATCGCGCCATCCTTATAGAATTTCATCTAACCCTCCTCTTTGACTAACTCGACTTTGACTCCTAATTGCTTAGCCCCAGCCCATACTTGACCGAGAGCCTTGTGCGTCCCAGTCAGCTTGACGGTAATGGACTGTGGGACAACCTCGCCGGTGTCAGTATCGATAGTCTCACCGCCTTGTTTGACCTGATGTGTAGCGTCAATGGCCGCTTGTGCTTCCTTATGCTTGGCCTCACGGTCAGCCTTCTCTTTGACCTCCTGATCACGTTTAGCAGCGGCTTGATTGATTTGCTTGAAGATATCCGTCAAGGACACTCCTTGGTTCAGCAGAGCTGCCCAGCCAGCAGGCTCAATGTCCATTTGGTCGGCATACGTCTTGATAGTCTCGATGTCGATAGCTCGTTGGTCACGGTCCTTTTTGAGTTGGGTCATGTCGGCAGCAATCTCTTCGACCGTTGACTTGGTTAACGCGGTATCGGCCGAATTGGTAGCGGCCTTATTAAGCCATGACGGCCGTACCTCAATGTCACTAGCTGACACACCATAGTTCGGTGCCATTTCAGCAATTGTGTCGGTCACCAGTTTGTAGCGTGCTTGACGTTCCTGCTCGGTGACCTCGGCAATCTTTTCATCAAGTGGATCGATGATAGATTTAATTCGGTCCTTGTACCCGTTCATGATGGCGTCAAACTCAACGATGGGTACTTTGTATTGGCGATTAGTTGCCAACCGCGTATCGTTAATAGCCTTCATAATCTTGTTGATGTGAGTGCGCATTCGTTTGGTTTCCGTGATGTTGTCAGCAGTAACTACGAAGTCTTGACCGTATTTGGCAACAACTTCATCAATAGCCTTCTCAACCTGCTCACGATTGTTGATGACAATTGGTGATGGATTGACCTCAATACTTGGCTGAAAGTCTACCAGCTCGTTATTTGCCATTGACGGTCACCCCTTCCAACTTGGCCAACTTCATTTCGGTTCGATAAAGCTGTGTGAAATCACGCTTTAAAGATTCAACCCGTTCAATCGGTGTTTTACCAATTCGTTCCTTGAACGTTTTGATCATTACCTTATAGGCATAAATACGTACATCGTTATGAACTCGTTTCATAATTTCCCTCCCAGTAGATATTGCAAAATTCGATGTTTCCGTCTACTCTTGGAGTAGATAATTCTCGTTAGGGATTTTCTACCGCTCGTCGGCACTGCCATGCTGACGGGCTTTTTTCGTGCATTCAATTGCTCAAAGCTAGCAATTCTTAACTTGTGAACCGTCTTTTTACTTATGATTTCTGTCACCTCCTCAATAAAAGTCCCGATAAGATAAGCCACGAACGACCATTTGATATTCGAAATCATTGGCCGAGAGAATAAACATTTCATTAATCATTCGGTTAGTGACTCGTACACACTTCAAGTTGGCCCAATCGACATAATCCATGAGGTTATTCTTAACGAATCGCCGTTCAGCAGGTTTTGCCATATAAAACGGCTCGTCAATTTTCTTTGTCACTCTCTTATTCACTATTCCGTCACCACCTTTCAAAAGTGCCTGTCATACCAGAATCTCAGTAGTCCGCCGATTCCAAAAATTAAAACGAAGATAATTACTGCTACCATTTCATCACCACCTGTTTCAGCACTGCCCGTGACTAACCATTGTCGATGACTGATAAAACGGCTCGCTTTAACTCGTTTGGATCATAGAAGACTTTGCTACTTCCCTTCGGCCGATGCTCAATCAGCTTCAATTGTGGCTTGTTCTTAAAACGTTCGTAGAAGTAAGACCGTGACATTGAAAGTACCTTATACGCGTTGTCCGCATCGACCAACAGGTATTCCCGACACACTCGCTCGATGAGCGGACCAAGCATTGCTTTAGCTTCATCACGGATGATGCCGTCATAGTGTTTTACCAATTCAGTAGGATCCATATGTTCTCACCTTCTTACTTAAATAACTTGTCGTGTTGATAGTCAAAGCTTCACTGAGCAGGCTTTAAAAGAAGCATCGCAAATATCAAAAGAGATACAACTTCCAAACATTGCAGAACCACTTTTAAAGAGAATCGAAGGTTAGAATCACGTATTATTATAAATATCAGGGTACTTGGAAACGCAATAATACTAATAAGCTGCCAAGCAATGATTCGTGTCATCAAGTACCACCTTCTTACTCGAATAGCTTGTCGCCATAATGGCCAATGACGATTCCCAGAATTAAGAAAAGGATTAATCGTAAAGTAATCATTTTTATTCTCCTTTAATCATCAAGACTTTCATCGACGACAACCGTACCGTTGCTTGTAACGTGATAGTTAAGGTATTTTTCACTGCCAAATGGGAGATTTTGATTATAAGCATCAATTAACGCTTTAAGTGCACCTGGTTTAGTAAATGCCTTAACCTTTATTTCCTCACTAAGACCTGTAGAAACCACCTTCTTAATTAGTCGTTCCTTATCTACCTTGGGATATTGACAAAGGTTGTTAAGAGCTACACATACGTGATTCCGCTTTGGCGTATTTGTTTCTTTACGGAAGCGTTCGTAGAATTTTAGAAAAGTGACAGTTTTTCCGTAATTCTTGAATTCAAAATTTCCTTTTTTGACGGATTCATTTTTATATCCGCTGGCATTACCAAATAAACCGATGGAAATTGAAATCGTGGATGTCACGTCAGAATATCCTTGCTCAATCAACCCAGATAGCAGAATGTATTGTTCTTTACCCTGATTGGCATAGGCTTCGATATAATCCTTTAGTCCCCATGGACGCTGGATTGTATTCATTCGTACAATGTCATGACGATTAAGTCCCGGTTTGATAATGTATTCAATTGGTACACCGGCCTTTTTAGCTGCAGCTAATCGATGTTGACCATCGATTACGACATAATCTTCATTGACGATAATTGGTGAAATTAGTCCCACTTTAGCCTGATTAACCATTTCTTTTTTTAAGAAAACGGTACGGTTGAATTCGCTAAGCTGAAAAATGCTCAACTTGTCTGTCTTGTAAACAACATTTGATGTTTGACCAACGTGTTGTCCTCTTAAATTTTTATTTGCTTGAAAATTGCGATCATTATTCATGTGAAATATCTCCTTCTATAAAATTCTGCTTTTTCAGCTTTTCCTTGGTATCACGGCACCACTTTTCAAGTCCGGTGATTGATGCCACCATGGTATTCAATGCATCCGATTGATTAGACAGCGTTTTAAAATCTGATACGTAGTTAGACGATGCCACTGACGTGAGAAAATCATTGATTTCTTGGTGAAGATTTCGAACACGATTCAATGATGAAATTTCTCTCTCAAGTTTTTTCTTTTCGACTATCAGTTCGCTATTGTCTTGAACGTCGTTATTTGAGTTTTCAAGCTCTTTACGAAGCTGCTTATTTTCTCGCTCATACCGCTCGTTAATTGATTTGGTATTTTCGACAATGCCCTTAAGATAGTCATAGTCGTCGGGAACATCCTTGATATGAATTTCCTTTTCAACGACTTTAGGCGGCTGATTACGGAGCTTGTCTAACTCTTCGTTGCTCTGTTTAAGTTGTTTCTTGGTCTCACGCAGTTCACGCACAGTCATTTCATCGGGCTTTTTAATCTCACCAGATGGAAGTTGTTGTGGTTTATCGCGTTCGGATTCAGGCATGGTGGCAATTTCGCTTAGAACTCGCATTCCTAAATGTTGGTACGTGCCATCATTAGGAAGCTCACTTACTATCTTGATAAATCGACTTGCTTGTGTCCTATCCATATGAATAGAAGACAACCATTTAAGATATTCTCCATGAGCCAAATCATTCTCTTTCACCCATTTCAATCGACGACCAATCTCAAAGATTGCTTGTCCACCAATTGATTGGTAAGACTTGATTTCGGTGGTCAGTGTTGTTAAATCACTTGATAATGATATTTCTTGCAAGTGACATTCCTCCTTAAATTTGCTTCATACTTTCAAATTAAGTTGCTGTATCATTAATTTGAAAGGTGGTGAATATGATGGATAATCGAGATATACATTTACACGTTTTACGTTTACTTGATGGACACAAGAATAGTGAGGCCAAGCCTTTAAAAGAAGTCATGAAATTCTTAGTGGGAGAAAATCATGGTGAAAAGTGGGCCAACGACATTCTTATCTCTATGGACATTAAGCATGATGCATTGATAAATTTGGAATTTATCGCAGATGCTCAGAATCAACTTGGATTAGGAAATTATTCCAATTCCGAAAATTATTTAACATCTAAAGGTCAACGCATAGCTAACCTCTAGGCCATACCCGAAAGGCTTTACCCTGATACAAGGCGTAGAGCCTTTCATTTTTATATCCATTAAACAGGTGGTCATATCCACTCTTGTACTTACCGGGAAACAAGACCATATCCGCATCCACTGTTAAAATCGGAATACGTTCGATTCCATAATTTCCTTCTATGTCGCGGCTTAATACAGTTCGGTAAACAACTGCCTTATTTTGCGATTCCACCAAGTGATTAGAAATGTTTCGTAATTCTTCGAGTAACTCAAGTTGAAATTCATTCTTTTTCATGAGTAATCTCCTTAGATCCCGTATTTTTCGACCAGGTATTCATATTCAATTCTCCTAATATTCTTCGTTCCAAACTTGGTACCGAATGGCATATTCTTTAACAATTGCTGTGTAAATCTCAATCAGCTTCTTGTCATGGGCAATCACATCAACCTTTGTTGTATTCTTACGCTGAGTTTTTGA
This sequence comes from Levilactobacillus enshiensis, assembly GCF_007115095.1. Lineage (GTDB taxonomy): Bacteria > Bacillota > Bacilli > Lactobacillales > Lactobacillaceae > Levilactobacillus > Levilactobacillus enshiensis. Next base: position 7,633 of record NZ_SULH01000006.1, read on the forward strand.
AGTCCCTTCCTCAGCCATTCGACGTCTCAAGTTGGTTAGTCGTGTCTTAAGTGATACCCCGCCTCGCCGATCTACTTCGTCGTAGATGTCGTTGCGAGTCATTTTGTATGATTCGCCGGTGTTACCTTGCTGACGTGCAATCTTACTAATGAGGTGTGAGGTCTCATTTCGCCAGTCCATGGTAGACGTTGCTACAATCTCACTAACGCCATCAATTTTGTTTTCGAGGCGGTGTTGGGTACGTTCGCTAGCTGCTAACTTATCTACAACACCCTGCATGAATTGGAGCTCAGGTGAGAGACCAGAAGTGTTTAAATGTGATTTAGGATTGAAATAGTTCTCTTCAAGTTGGTCAAACATATCCCAAGCTTGGTTGGTTCCCAACATTTTAGAATGTCGACTTGCTCCTCGTTTTGTCCACAAATTAATTGCTCCAGCATGTTCGTTAACCAATCCCGTTTTTCGGGTTTGGTTCTTGAAGGCCTTTAGTTGGTCGCCTTCTAAATGAAAGTAATGTGTACCCTCGACAAACTTGGTACGGTTAGCATTAAAATTGTCAGTAATGCGTCGTGACGTTGTCCCATAAAAATCTGCTAATTGTTCAGTAGTTAAAATCAATTCGTTATTAAACTTAACTTGTTTCAGTTCGTTCATGAATAATCCTCCTTAGATTCCAAGAATTTTAGCCATTTGAAAACGAATCCGTTGTGACTTTGGTTCGTTCCCTCCTTTAACTGCTCGATTAACTTGCGATGGTGCCACTTTTTCGTCCTGAGTAGTAAGCAACGCTGCCATGGCTTTTTGAGATAATCCATGACGTTTTAGGGCGGCTGTATACTTCAATTCAATTTCCAACGCGGCGTCGTCAATTGCTTGTTCTACCAATTTTCTCGCTCCTTTTGTGTAATTTATTCATCAAGTTATTGCATTTTTTACAGCAGTGCTGTAAAATGATTGCATACGAAATAAGCCATAAAACACCTATACTTCAACCGTTCCTCGCCAAAGTTACGTTATGAAGTTGCTGGTTTTTTGTTGCTTAATTACTTGATGAACTTATAATACCACAGGTGTAAAAAATATCAACTATTTTTACACCTTAGCTGTTATTTTTGTGTTCATCAAATCAAGGAGACCGTTGCTATGTCAGTGTTTGACAACATAAAAAAATATTCCAAAAATCGTGGTATGAACTTACAACAAGTCGCTGTCTCGGCTGGACTAAGCAAAAATGTTATTTACCAATATAACAAGGGAAAGAGTCCTTCCATCGATACACTAAAAAAGATTGCGAACGTACTAGGTGTTTCCGCTGAGACTTTATTAGGCAATCAAGATGAATCAAAGTCTACTACAAATGATATTCAAAAAGTCAACATAGAAAAGCTTCTTGACGGAACCGCTATGTTGACTGACCGTGATGGTGAACTAACTGATGCAGACCGTGCTGCCCTTCGTGCACTTATCTCCACATACCTACAATCTACTGAAGGCCGTGAACGGCTTAAGAAGTACAGTAATATGGAACTCGACGATAATGGTGGAAACGGGGACGATTAATATATGCTATTTGACACTTTAGATGGAGCAATTGCTGATATTGACTCCTTGCAAGATTACAATTTGGATCATCTGATTAAGCATTATGGAATCAGTTTCCAATATTCTTCCAGTTTGCCAAATCGCGTATATGGTTTCTCTCTTCCCTACACCAACACTATGTTCATCAACGCAAATACTGAGTATCCAGAACGAATTAAGGCTCATGAATTAATTCACTGTTTAGTTGACGATTCGGCTAACCCGCTTATTGAAAGCACCTACGTTAGCAACACGAAGATTGAAGGCCGCGCAGATCGTGGCGGATTTTATCTAATGATAATGGATTATCTTAACCTAACTGGTATAGAACCATCCCAATTTAATATTTTGAAATTTTGCGAGCAATACCACGTGCCTGAAAAATATGTTTATACAGCTGGACTTGTGGCTAATCAAGTTCTTGATATTTCGCTTACTGATAATGACTTTATTGCAAATTAAAGTAATTTTACGTCCAATCGCTGAAGACACTAAAAGCTGAAGACATACTTCTAAGGAGAAATTATGAATAAAATAGCAATGTATTTCATATGTACAGTTTCTATTGGTGCATTGACTGGCTGTGGAACTAACAATAGTAAACAAGTATCTAAAAAAGTTGCTACAACTAAAATAGATTTACTGGGAAATTTTAAGTCTGAATCCAATGGTGTTTATAACCTAAAAGGAAAAACTAATCCCGGGGCCAAAGTTTGGTACCATTATAAGGTTGGTTCAAAAACTTTTAAAAATAGCCTTCTAGCAAATAAATCTGGTAAATTTCAGATAAGAGTTGTAAATACCTCAGCTGACCAGGATACAACGAATGTCGAAGTTGATGTAAAAGCGAAGGGATTAAAGCAAAATTATGACGTTGCTTCAATTGAAAATCACTCATCTGAGTTCGTTTCAAAAAGATCCAAGCGTTACAAGCTGACCAGTAGTGATAAGGCATACTTAGCCTCAAGTCGTGTCAAAGCTTCTTATGATAAAAAAAGGAATGCGGCCAAGCAATCGTCTGAGGAAGAACGTATTGAAAAACAGATTGATAACGACTCAAAAAAGAGCAATTCAACTAAATCTAGTTATAAATCTCGATATAAGTCAGTGTCTCTTGATGACTTTATTGGTAACCCCGAGCGTTATGAAGGTAAGAATATAAAGACTTCTGGTACCGTTTCATACATTCAACGAGAGTCCGACAACAACACTATGGATTATGTTGTATTGAATAATAGTGATGACTCTGCTGCTACAGTAACAGAAATCGAAGTTGAAGATATGCGCGATAATCATATTACTGAGGGCGATAACATTACTGTTGAGGGTGGTGGCCTTACTCAAACCGTGAAACTTCATGGTAAAACTCTTAAATCTGATATTATCGTGGACAGTGTTATTGTGAATTAATTGAGAAAATAAAAAAAGTGCATCCCCTCCCGTTAGGAAGTAGGATGCGCGCTGACCAAATACTGATGTCATTAAAAGCTGAATCATTTTAGGGGGAATACTATGCAGGAGAATGGTAAGGAAACACCGCAAGAGATTAAAGGTTGGAATTGGGGAGCTTTTATTTACAACGTTTTTTGGGGAGTCGGTAACAAAACATATCTCCCACTTTTGACTCTCATTCCAGTATTCAACATTTTTTGGATATTTGTTGTTGGCTTCAAAGGTAATGAATGGGCTTGGCAAAAAGGTGATTACAAAGACGTAGAAACTTTCCGTGCCGTTCAGGCTACTTGGAACCGAGCGGGACTATGGAACTTTATTATTTCTATTGCGATTTTTGCTATTTATCTTATTTTCTTTTGGTCAGTTTTAATGAACTTTTTTGATCAATAAATCAACAATGTCCCCTCCTCGGCAGCTAGAATCGGTTCGACTCCGGTTGGGGGAATTCCAAATATAAAAATAAAGGGGATAAATTTCATGGCAACTTCAATATCTATTAGAGAAATTAAAGACTTCACTCTTCCGGAAGGTAAAACGGAAGTAAAAAAAGCAAAAGTTCCATTAGGATCTATTATCAAAAGCCCAAGAAAACTGACTATTTCTGGAATCGTTTTCGAAGTTTTGGACTGCACCTACTCAAAAGATATATCAGACGACATTACGGTTTTCATTAGTGAGTTGGAAGACTATAAAGAACTAGATACCTATAAAAAGCAATTCTCATTTGAAATGTACTATAGCAGAGAAAAGAAACTATTATTTTCAAATTCTACGACTCCAATCACAAAATCGTTTTTAAAAGCTTTATCAAATACCGATGGAGTCAATATCGAATTCAACTCTATCCACTTTGATTTGGATGATATTTCAAACCTATTCGGCCAAACAAAGGGAGTCCGCTTTAGCAGTACCGATCAAGGAGTAAATACTAAATCATTGAGTGGATATCAAGTGGATATTAACCCAGAGGCTTTAGCAGCCCTACAAAATGATGATGCAACACAAATCATCGGTATAATGGACATTGGCAAGCAAAGTTACACAATTATGTTAACTCAGTCAGGAACGATTATGTCTTTTAGTAAATTGCTCGAATATGACACTCTTGATATTCCCATGCTATCCTTTGCAATTGATGTACTAAAAAAAATCAACTACCTAAATTAGGCAGCCGATCTTAATATACCGAAGTTAACGGAATATATTGTTTTATTATTTTGTCTATTAAACTAGGGTCTGGAGACGAAGCAGCTATTCTATTCTTTGTTATTTCAACCTTCAAATCATCCTCTTTAAATTTCAGAGAAACATTGTCAAGATTTTTAGCATTAACTGGTTTTAGAGTTAATCGGTAAAAAGGATTTAATCCGGTCTCTTTCATATCAATGACCACATTGTATTGCCGTTTCTGGGTAGCCAAACCATTAGTAAACCCATCTCTAAATTTCTTAAAATCAGACCAGCTGTTTTTTACGGTTCGACTTGAAATTTGATAATCGAGCTGTACATCAATAATATTTATTTCCTCATTTGGATCTATGCTGATACTTAAGCTAAAATTCAGACCATTACTTGTTTTTAATCCTGTTTTATAATGATCTGACGTAATTTCTCTCGGCTCTCCCTTTTGAAACGAGAGGTTACACATCTTCATGGCATCAGAAACCCGTTGCTGCAACTCTTCATAACTTATTTGTTCATCAGTATATACAAAGAAGCTGCTGCTAAAGGCAACCGTGTTGTTTTTAAGCCAAGAGCGCAATTTATTCCAGTTCACGTATAGCCAATCGAATTCACTATACATCGCAATCGTCACAGGTGCCAATGCGGTTAAACTCATCCAATTAACTGCAATCTTATTTGTCACAGCATTATAAATATTTATTGTTGTCATAACTAAAGTAAGAACTATTAGTGTGGATACAAAGATTTTTTTCTTCATGTTTAATCGACACCTCCTTATCACTAGCCGTATTTTAACATACCTAGCAGTTCGATTTCATGAAAGCAAACTGCTAAATCAAAAGCGCATCCCCCTACCCGCCAAGATAATGGGATGCACACACATAAATACATATAAGCTTACAGCTAAACTGTGAGCTGTTTTAAGAATACATAAATGCACCCTTTTCATTAATTCTAACCTAAAGGAGGTGAGGCTTCAATACTTCTTCTAATTCAGCACTGCCCGTGCAATTTGAGGAGGAAGAAATATGACTAAAATAACAAAATCAAAAAACTACAAAAACGTCTACTCATATGAAACACAGCAAGGCATTCGCTACATGTTCCGTATGCCTTACTATGATGAGTTAGGCAAACGTCGTGAAAAAGCTGAACGTAAGTTTAAGAGCGAGCAGGAAGCCTACAAAGCCGCACTTAATGCCGAGGTATTAGCTGCCAACGGTCAAGCGTCACGTCTCGTAGGCTCAACCGTCACCGTCGAACAGTGGACAAAAAAGTTCGTCAAGATGAATGAGAGCAAATGGCGGCCAAACTATAAGAAGAATATAGACACTTGTGTCGAAAACTATATTCTTCCACTACTTGGCAAATACCAATTGAATAAGTTGACGAAAATGGAGTATAGCTACTTGTACCTTCAGCCTCAGCTTGAACATCTTAAGCCGTCATCGGTCCGAATGAATCATCGATATTTTATGATCATCATGAACGCGGCTGTCGAGAACGAGATTATCCCTAGAAACAAACTCAAGGGACAGCACTTCAAGAAGTCCCCTCGTCGACTGCCTTTTAGCATTGATGATCTCAAGAGATTTAATGGTCAGCTGAAGAAGGAAACCCTTCAGAAGGAAGCCTACTTCACTACGCTAGAAATGACTGGTATGCGTCTCGGCGAAGGACTTGGCTTAGAGTGGTCAGACATTGACTTTAAAAAGAAGACCATATCTATCAAGCGTGCTCGTGGTCGATTTGGAATTGGACCGACAAAGACTCCATCGTCGGTTCGAACCATCTCAATCGATGAGTCTCTGGTCGGTCTCCTGCATAGATTCTCTGTGCAAGAAAAATACGATTACCTTCGCAGCGGACAATCGTATGATGACGACAAATTGGTATTCAATTTTACTCCGGTATCTGCGCATAACTACTTCAAGGAAATTATCAAAAGCGCAGGTATTCAGGAAGGACGATACGTCATCCATAGTTTACGCCATACTCACGCAACTCTGCTAATTTCAGCCGGTGTTTCTCCAGTAGACGTTGCAAATCGTCTAGGTCATTCCGACCCTGCAATTACTCTGTCAATTTACGCTCATGCCGTAAAAGACAATGACGCGAACAATGCAAAAATATTTGCTAAAATAGTTAACGAATAGGTGAATGTGGGGTTGTGGTAAGTCCTGTGGTAAGTTGGGTTTGGGAAAATTCGAAATGCCTTGATACCAGTGCTTTAGGTGCTGTTCAAAGATGCATTTTGTTATTACAACCGTTAAGATTAACGTCTTAATTGGTTTAAAAAAGTCTTGCCTATTGGTAAGGCTTTTTTTATACAGCAAATTGCCACAGTTCGATTTAGCATTCGGCATTCAAATCATTGGTACCCTTTTCTAAAATCATCAATCTGTGATAGGCTTATAGCATCAATCATTATCAAGCTTAAAATCTGTCGCCAACGTAATTGTCGGCAGAACTACATATTGGAGGTCTCACTATGCCCGTTCTAAACATTGTCATGAGTGTGTCAGCCATTTTAAACATACTACTCGGTCTAGCCGTGATTGCCCTACTCATTGTTTTTGTTCTGTGGCTACGCGATCGGCACAGCAAGACGCCTAAAGTTACCAACAAGACGTTGGCCTACTACGCTGGACTGCTGATTATTTTTATCATCGCCAAACTACTCATCCATTAGTTGCACCAAAAAAGCTTAGCATCCCCGATTTATTTGGTGAAGTGCCTCATAATTGTTAGACAAAGAAGTCTAACGATTGTGAGGCACTTCAGGGATACTAAGCTTTTTTATTTCTTATCTGCCAACTCTTCCGATGTAATTCGCTTCGGCTTCAGCTGCACGTCAAAGACATCCAAGAAGAACGCCACTAGTGGTACACCTACCAGCAACCCCCAGGCACCAAAGATGCGCTCACTAACGATCAATGTTATAAAGGTTACGAAAATCGGCAGGTTCGTGGCATTCGCCATTAACCGTGGGTGCAGAAAGTACGATTCGAACATGTGGATCAAGATCACCAGCACCAATACCGCCAGGACCCGAATCAAGCCACCCGTGATAAAGGCCACGGCAGTGAGGGGAATCAGTGAAATCAACACCCCCGCCACCGGAATCAGGCCGAGGAAGAAGACCAGAATTCCTAAAATCAGTAAGCTTGGCATTCCGATTACCCACAGACCTAAGACCATCAGCACCGTATTGATCGTACAAATCACCAATTGCGTCTCGATAACCGTTCCGAAGATGTGCACAAACTTCAATATCAGCTCCCCCATCGGCACAAACAGGCCCGCAAACCGGCTCCGTGTAAAGGCATGGGCAAATGTTTTTAACTGATTTTTGGTCAGATTAAAAATAAAGCTAAAGAAGAAGGCTAAGACCACCGTCTCCACTCCTGAACTGAGACGGGAAAGTTTACCGATACCACTAGAAAATAACATCTTCCCATTGTTGATGACCGACGCATTTTGCGACAAATTTTTCACCAGCTTAGTGACGGACGTCTCCAACTGCGGATAGGCCTTGATCAGTGCATCTAATGTGTGCGGCAAGCTGGACGCCTCCGACACCAACGGCGGAATGATCTGGCCAAATGCCGCCACCAAAATTCCTAGAAATAGAATGTAGACCAGCAATGTTGACCATAAATGATGCAAGTGGACGTGGCGTTCAATCCCCATAATCGCCGCATTCCCTAAGTAGATAAAAATAATCGTAAAGAGTGCCAACGACAGGAAATCGCGCACTTCCCACGCAATGATGATCAGCAGTACCAACGCCAAGTAATACGTAGTCAGCGGATTTTGCCACCACCGTTTCAATATCTCAATCACTAAAAATCCCCCTTCGACCCCAGTTACGTTTCAGCCTACAGATGTCCCCCTGCCGATTGCAATCAATCACGGGGACACAGAAAAATCTGGAAACTAACTTCCAGATTTCCGAATCAAATCTAAATGCGAATCAATTGATCATACAGTGGCAAGAGGGCGCGCACCGTCTCTTGAATCACTTGCGTCTGTGCGACCGCCGACAGCTCAAAAAAGTTGCTGCCCCGCATGAAGTTACGTCCCACTTGCCATTCGGCGTGGCGGTTCGTCTGCGTTGCCATTAACGCCTGATAGCTATCACGGGTCAATGGCACACCACAGTTCTTATCCGTGTGGTCGCCACCACACGCAAACCCGGCTGGTAACCGCATGACCGTATCTTCCTTCAAACTACGCAACAAAGCTTGCCGATTCTTGGCTTCCTGTAAGACGGCCAGCCAGATAAAGAACCGGTCATCCCAGAACCCCACTTCGATGTGTGGTAACATCTTATACCCCCGCTTGGACGTGCTAAACGCAACCCAGGTATCCGGCGGTGGATTTTTCGACCGGCGCCGATGAAGCGAGATATGATCGTAGATTGGCACCGCAAGTTCCGCAAAAACCGGTGCCAGTTCTGTAACCGTTTGTTCAAACTTAGGGTCGATGTGTGCCCGAATCTTTCCCAGTCTTCCCGGTAATGTTTGGTCATCCCACACGTGAAAATCTTGGTCCTGATACATCCAAAGCCCCCTTCCTAAACGTCTGTTCAATTCCATGTTATACTAGTGAAACTAACTTGAAAAGAGGGAATCCTATGGCAGAGAAGAGTCAAATGGAACAACACTTGCAAAATTCCGTCTACGGTACACCGAAGATCAATCCCGACGAGCAACGCCATTACTTGGGCACGTTTCGTGAACGGGTCTCACTAGCAATGACCATCGCTGAGGTCACGAATCGTGACAACCTGGATCCGTTTATCACGGAGATCAGCGCGCATCCAGACTATCAAGTCATTCTAAACGGCCACGTTGACCAGGCTGACCTCGCACCGTACCTCAAGTTGGCAAGTCAGCACAATCTAAAATTTACGATTCGTCAAGACATCATCTATGGTGTCAATGATAGTGATCTTGGCTTAGTCGTGGCTAGTGATCACGCTATCGACCAGAGTCCCATTGCACTAAGTAAAAAGTATCCACCTAAGTCACCGGCACCAGCCGAACAACCCGCGAAAAAGGGGTGGCTCGACAAGTTGCTGGGACACTAAGAAAGGAGTCCCGTTTTTTGGCACAACATCCATTAGCCTACCGCATGCGACCCCGGCGCTTAGAAGAGGTCGTTGGGCAACAAGATCTCGTTGGTCCCGGAAAAATCATTGCCCGTATGGTGGCTGCTAAATTACTGTCGTCGATGATTCTTTACGGGCCACCGGGCACGGGTAAAACCAGCATCGCCAGTGCCATCGCCGGCTCTACCAAGTATGCCTTTCGCAAATTAAACGCCGCCACCGATACCAAAAAGGACCTTCAGGTGGTCGCCGAAGAGGCTAAGATGAGCGGCACCGTTATTCTCTTGCTTGATGAAATCCACCGTTTGGACAAGACCAAACAAGACTTTCTATTGCCTCATTTGGAGAGCGGCCGCATCGTCTTGATCGGTGCAACCACTGAAAATCCCTATATCAACATTAACCCCGCCATTCGGAGTCGTACCCAAATTTTTGAGGTCCACCCGCTTTCATTAGCTGACATTAAGACAGCCCTGCAGCGTGCTATGACGGATGAAGAACGGGGCCTTGGTAAGCTGAAGTTGACCGTCGACGATGATGCGCTTGGGTTTATGGCCGGCGCCACCAACGGTGATCTGCGGAGTGCCCTGAACGGTTTGGAATTGGCTGCCCAATCGACGCCCCCCGCCGAAGATGGTGTGATTCACGTCACACTTGCGGTCGCCGAAGCCTGTTTCCAACGCAAGGCCTTGATGGGCGATAAGGACGGTGATGCCCATTACGATGTCATTTCTGCTTTTCAAAAGTCCATTCGGGGCAGTGATACCGATGCCGCTCTCCACTACCTAGCCCAGTTGGTTGCAGCCGGTGACCTCCCTTCCATCTGCCGGCGCCTAATGGTGATTGCCTATGAGGATGTGGGTATGGCTAATTTACCAGCTGCTGGTCGGACGGTCCAAGCCGTTCAGGCCGCGCAGCAACTTGGCTTTCCTGAGGGCCGAATTCCATTGGCTGATGCCGTCATCGAACTGTGCTTGTCACCAAAATCCAACTCCGGTATTCTAGCAATGGACGCTGCTCTAGCCGATGTCATGAACGGTCACAACGGCGCCGTGCCCGACCGTTTAAAGGATGCGCACTATAGTGGCGCCAAAAAGCTCGGTCATGGCAACGATTACCAATACCCCCATGACTTCCCTGGCGACTGGGTCAAGCAACAATACTTGCCCGATGACCTTAAACGGGTCGAATATTATCAGCCGAAAACTAATGGCCGCTTCGAAACGCAACTGGCTGAACAGTACCGCCGACTACGACAGGCTAACCGGTAATGGAAAAATTGTATTTTTATTATTTATATGATAATATACAAGTGGTTCTAAGGTGTACGCGTTGTCTCACTACAAGTTGCCGAACAAGTAATTCTTAAACGGGAACGCCTAACGATATCGCAGCTGACATGCCTTTTCACTTGGAAGTCAAAAACTTTATCAGACGCTCCCCCCTGCATTGTCATCGCGGGTCAACATGACTGGACAATTAACGGCACCACTTAGATCAGTCAAAGCCTCGTGCTTTGAAGGCCATTCCATTGAATGGCCTTTTTCTTTTGCCCATTAATCTTTTTTGGGCATCGCTTAAAAAGATTAATGGGTAAAAGGGCTTCTAAAATGCCGATATCCTGAATGGTCATCGTTGATGTCGTCATCTCAACCTATCTAAACTAAACGTTGAAAGTTAAAATACCCGTCTCAGCCCAGTAATTGATAAGCATTCACACCATTAAATTAGGCTAAGTTGGGCGCAGGATGGTTGTCAGGGCGACCACCTGCTGTGAGAATGCTTCAGACTGGAAAAATACCAGTCTTCTCGCTCGCTTTGACCACGACTTTCAGCAGCAAAACAGAGCACTTCCCCCACACTAATTTCATCCGCTTACTGTTTTTACCCTTGGACTCAGGTATACTTAGCAATAGATAATTTAAGGAGGAATCTTCTCTTGGCTATAACGATTTTAATGATTTGCTACACCCTGATTTCCTTTGGGCTTGGCTGGTACTTTTTTAGTCACCGGCAACGCCCCTTTCTCGTTTTCCATCCCGAAGAGAGTCGTGAGTTGCAACGGGTCTTAGCCGTTGGCGGTATTGTCATGATGGTCATCGGTATCTTCTCCGCCGCCGCTACCATTATGAATAATACAATCTTTCTGGCTGCCGTTTTAGTGGTCGGTGTCATCGCCGTCATGGCCCTGCAACTCATCTTGTTGCACTGGTTCCCTAAGGGGTAACCGGTTACAACTTTTGCGACCTTTTTTACCATTTTGCTTTTTATTTGGCGGTAAATAACGTATGATAAGAGTATAAAGTAATGAGAGGTGAACAATATGTTACAACAATACAAGCACATTTTAGTTCCAGTTGACGGGTCCTACGAAGCCGAATTAGCTTTTAAGAAGGCGGTCGCTGTGGCTAAACGTAACGATGCTGATTTACATCTCGTTCACGTTGTTGATACGCGGGCTTTCCAAAACATTTCCAGCTTCGATACCAGCATGGTTGAACAAGTTACGGAAACGGCAAAGAAGACACTCGACAAGTACGTTGCCGATGCAAAGGCTGATGGCCTGCAAAGCATTGACTACGCGATTGAATACGGGGCGCCGAAGACCATTATTGCTCGCGACGTTCCCCGGGATAATGACACCGATTTGATTATGATCGGCGCTACTGGACTGAATGCCGTTGAACGGCTCTTAATCGGTTCCGTAACGGAATACGTCACCCGGACTGCTGTCTGCGACGTTATCGTTGTTCGGACTGATCTGAACAACCAACCAGCCAAGGTTACCAAACCAGAAGGCTAAGTTATTTTGAAACAGTAACACCGCTACCGAATTTTAGGTGGCGGTGTTTTTTATTTTGTAAATTAAAACCAGCCAAAACAAGTTAATTCGGCTGGTTTCCTTATTTATTCAACTTTAATCAGCCACTGCGCCTAGCGGAGACGTCGTCAAACGTTCCTGGAGGGCCACATTGTGCGTGACTAACGCTAACGTTTTAGCAATCGTCAGACTCCGTTTGGCCGCAACCGTCGCTAACAATGCTTGTTCAGCTTGGCCCCGAACCTCATATAACACATCGATCAGGTAAAGCGAAGCTTGCTTCTTCACGGCAGTCAGCGCCGCTTCGACATTTTCAATCACGAGTTGTGGTTGGTCTAATTCCAAGTACATCAAGGCAATCTGGTACCGTGCCCAGACTAACCGTTTAAAGTTAGCTTCATCATGCCACTCGAAGTCATCCAAGTACCCCGCTGCCTCATTCAAATAGTAGTGGGCCTTATCGAACTCCTTACGTGACAGGTAGGCCGACGCCATCCCCACATTACCAACGATGGCGTACAGATCCCAGGGCATCCGGTAAGACCGGTGCAATAATAAATTAAAATGGAAAATAGCTTCATCCGGCCGCTTGTGCGTGTTCAACTCAATAAAGCCGCGATAATAATGATACCGTTCCCGGTCAAATGAATTCTGGACGTTGGTCATATTGACCTTAGTCAGCAGCTCGCCCGCAGTCGTGTAATCGTCGCGCCGAATTGACTGAGAAATGGCTTCAAACTGATCATCCATGCTACTCCCGAGACCAGATAGAATATCCCCCAGTGACACGTTCAATCGCCGACAGATCTGTAAAATAATTTTGATGCTGGGCACCTTATTTTTCTTCTCCATCAGACTCACAGTCGCTTGCGTACAGATTCCTTCGGCGAGCTCCTGTTGCGATAAATTCTTTTGCTTACGGTATTGTTTGATCTTATTCCCTAGTAAACGCATCTCATCTCTCCCTCACGAATCGTGATGCTGGGCAACTTACCAATTTATGATAAAAACCGAACATTTGTCTAAGCGACCACCAGTGACCGTTCCCCGACCCGTCATGCGATTCACCGATGATTTTTCCCTGATGATGATGATAACCGTTCGGCTGATTCATCATTAATTATTATAATAAGCGATTTATAGGGAATTACAAGCAATAAACCAGTTTATGAAGGAACTCTAATCTGTCTATACCATTTTATCATTTTAAAATAAATAAATTTATATCAACGTTTTCTTACCGTATATAAATTTATTAATACAAAATAATATTCGTTATTAATTCATTTAATCATGATGTCAATTCTCAAACGATTCGCTTCTAACCCAAACGCGGCTGGGACATCATAACTCAAAGATCAGTCTTTTTGCCATTATCGTGTCGAAACGTGCGCCATCAGGCAGTTTGTTGCGCTTAACCCGCGAACAGAACTTATGCCAGGACCAGGCATAACCCCTGTTCTCACGTTAATGCTCGCAAACTAACCGTCTGATGTCCCACTCTCGCTTCCTAAATGTAACTCAGAATAAAGTTTTGAATGACCGCCCACCAATTGGCTGCCGGATCTTGGTGCGTCACCGCTCGCAATCGCGTTAACTCATTGGTAATTTGGCCATCCGCCCCTAACGCCCACGTCCGCGTCATTGCTGCTTGCGAATCTGGTGTCCACACATAGGCTGGTGCTCCTGTACGGTGGGCTGCCGCTAAGAATTGCTGACTCATCGAAATCCGTTGAAAGGAATAAAAATCGGCCGGAACCACATTGGGGGCTACCCAGTTAAACGGGGTGATGTACCCCACTCGTAACTGGGGGGCCGCTATCCGCAGTTGCCGGACAACCCGGTAATCCAGCGAATGAACGGCTGACTGGTCACGAGCTAACCGGGCCCCATACTGCTGGGCAAATCGACGGGTCATCCCCCGCGAATCTTGCGGCGTTGTTTTTATCTCGACCAGCAAGCGCTGACGCAACCGTTCGGCCGTCCGTAAATAAGCTGGCCACCCCGCCAATTTTGCTCGATGACCATCTTCCCGTAACGTTAACCCTTGGAGTTGGCGCAACGTCAATTGGTGCGGTGTGACTCGCTTTTGAGCGAGTACCTCTAGATTCTCATCGTGCAAGACCACCCACTGATGGTCTTTGGTCTCATGCAAATCCATCTCGACATAGGTTGGCTGCTGGCGGTGAATCAACCGCAGCGCAGTGACCGAATTTTGGACCGCCTGATGGTGATCAACGCCCCGATGGCTGATCAGCGTGGTGGTCGTAAACCGTGGCGTTTGCGTCATCGTCTGTCCGACAACCGCCACCCCGATAATTCCGGCCACGGCCACCAATCGCCAAAGCGGTCGGTGGTAGTAGCTGGACCGTTGGCGCTGTTGTCCCGTCCAGCTCCAAATAGTCGTAATCACCGTTAAGATGGCTACCAACGTAAAGCCCATTAAAATCAGCCACAAAGACGCGCCAGCAAGGACACCACGACCAAACTGAAGCGCATGCCCTGCCCAGACGTTGACCCCCACTAGCAGCTCACTAACGGCCAACCACAGCAAGGTCAGTCCACCACCCAGTAATAGACCCGTGACCATTTGCCCAATGGACCCAGGATGCGTTAATTGCGGCGTGAGTCGCCGAAAGTAATGGGGCCCCCGTAAAAGGACCACACCAGCAATCACAAAATAAACGACCGCCGCCACCATTAAGACTGGCCGTCGATTGAGGCCAACAAAATTGACCCAACTGGCTGGGACAGGAAGGCGCACTAAGAAACGACTGCCTAATCCCCACAACCCCCATGGCACCGTTAAAATAGCCACGGCAATCAGTACGCCGCACCACGTGAACCAGTGCTGGACAACTAGTCGGTAACTAGCACGGCGGTCGCTAACGGGCACATTAGCCAGCGTCAATGCCAACTGGGTCAATTGCCCAGCACTGGTTACCAGCGTTGCACCCAGCACCAAGACGAGTGCTACCGACCAGCCTGGCCGGGTTGCCAGCAATCGTAAGCCACTAAATTCCAGAATCAGCAGTCCCCATCCCCGCAACAAGCCCGGCGAGGTGAGACCCCGTCGCCAACTCTGTCGTAGTTGATGCCATTGCTCACGCATAAACTCCCTCCCATCAAAAAAAGCCGACCGGAACGTTTCCGCTCCCAGCCGACTTATCGTTACTTTTAGTTCTTTGGCTTGTACGTTGAGGCCGCCGAGTTATCACTCAGTGGGATAAAATCGTAAGCCAGTTGATCTTGCACCTTGAATTCATCCAAAGCGAGTTGGATCAAGCGGTCGATCAGGTCGGCGTAGCTAATCCCCGTTGCTTGCCACAGTTGTGGATACAAGCTGATGTTGGTGAACCCAGGCAAGGTGTTGACCTCACCCACGTACGGTACGCCATCCTTGGAGACCAGATAATCGATACGGGCCATCCCTTTGAGGCCTAACGCCGCATAGGTTTGAAGACCCATTTGTGTAATCTCTTGCGTTAAGTCTTCTGGTAATTCGACGGGAACTTCAAAGGTCACGCCGCTAGCATCGACGAACTTGTTGTTGTAATCGTAGAAGACATCTGACTTCGGTACCCGAATCGCACCCAATTTAGAGGCTTCGGGATGTTCATTACCCAAAATGGAAATTTCGACTTCCTCGGGACCGTCGATCGTTTGTTCAACCAGTACTTTGTAATCGTACCGGAAAGCGTCAGCAATGCCATCGTTGTACTCTTGGGCATTGCCTGCTTTGTGAATCCCAACCGAAGACCCTTGGTTCGCGGGCTTGATGAAGACGTTGTCGCCTAATTTAGCTTGGACCGTGGCGTAATCAAATGCGTCGCGGTTATCCGGCGTTAACACCACGTATTTCGTGTTGCGAATACCATGAGCCGTCAAAACCTGCTTCGTCATATCCTTATCAAAGGACACAGCCGATGCCAAGACGCCACTCCCCACATAAGGCTTTTTCAGTAAGCGAAAAAGCCCTTGGATCGTACCGTCTTCACCCAAATTACCATGGATAATTGGGAAGAAAACATCGATGTCCTTTGCCTGGGATAAATTCCAAATGGGTGCCAATGGGTTGGAAGGGTCTACCTGGGTCTTTTCCTCAGTCGCCACAGCGGCCTCGTCTTCACCATCGAAGACACGCCGTGAAGCGGCATCACTCAGTACAAAACCATCCCGCGTCAGTAAAAATAGACTAACATCGTAGTTGGCTTTATCCATTGCATCGTAGATGTTGTGGGCAGAACGCTTAGACACATCATGCTCCGAGGAATTACCACCGAATAATAGACCTACGTGTAACTTGCTTTTCGTTTCCATGTTGTCACTCATCCTATCGTATATATTTCGGTTAGCCTTCAGTATACCATTTCTCCTAAAAATTGAGAATAAAATCAGCCTAAAAAATCGATAGTTGAGTTCAAATATTCGCGGAGCTTGACCGGCAGATCTTGATGCAAGCGCAGTGCATCCACTAACCGTTTGCGGTTGAAGAACTGGTTCCAGCCAGCGATGGTATCTGGCCGCCGCTTATAAGCGACCTGTTGCCGCCACTGTTTGAGGGTCAGTAAGAAGGTCGTTTCGTATAGTGGATGCCGATTAGCCAATTCGACGAGATACGTTGCCATTCGGTCATTTTCCCCATAGATCAGCGGTGTCGTCAAGCGCTTCAGGCGTTCCATCAAGGTGACGAGTAAGAACAGCTTGTCGGCACGGGGCAACGTGCTGTTGCCCGCTAAGACCGCGAGCAAGTCCGTAATGGCCGTGTAGGCATGCGCCCAACCCTGATGATTCACGAACCCGCGGGTGTCCGTCTCCAAGCAAATATAGGTTGCCGTCAGGAGGACGATCTGCCGCAGATCCATCCCCCGCGCTTCGCTGGGATCCATGAAGTGCAGCAATACCGCAAGTAATGCCAACCGAGCAGAGCGGCCAAAGACGGCCGCATTAGCGGGTTCGAGGATATGATAAAATAGGTCCTGTTGTTGCGTCAGGCGTTCGAACAGATACTTCATCTGTGCGGAATCAAATGCGTCTTGCTGTAAGGCATCGTACACCGCAAAGTTAATGCCGTTGTAACGAATCTGGGGGTCGGTTGAGGATAAGTGGTCGATCAAAACGCCCATTTTTTCCCGCGACAAAGTCACTGGCACATTTTCGCCCAGTTGCCGGGTCAGATCCGTTAGAATGTCTTTTACCCCATCATTATCGTCGGGGAGCGTCACGGGCGTCCGCCGCTGCCGGTGAATGCCGTCCATCACTTTCCCTAGCCGCGTCCCCAACGATTGGTAGACCTCACCACTTCTGACCTGTTCATTTAACGTCGCGAGTTGCTGCATGACCGCGCCTATCTGCTCATCCATCAAAAAACCTCCATTATTTGATTACGAATCGACTTTCCCCGTGTTGATCACCGGTTGCGAGCCACGTTCATTGATTATTGAAACCATCATATTATTGATCAACTGTAACTTTTGATTATCCGTTAATTTCAGATCCGTCTCGGCACCCAACCGGTCGATGGCACCTTCCGTAATAGAAACGGCCCCTTCAACGATGATCTTTCGTGCCGACAGGATAGCTTGTGACTGTTGTCGCTGTAACATCGCTGAGGCAATTTCAGTGGCGTAAGCCAAGTGTGTCAGCCGTGTCTCGATAATTTCAACCCCGGCAACGTTCAAGCGCTCCTGCAATTCCTCAGTCAATCGATTGGAGACATCGGTCGGATTACTCCGCAGCGTGAGTTCCTTACCCTCATTAAAGTTGTCATAGGCATATTCCGAAGCCACGTGTCGAATAGCAGATTCGCTTTGAATCTCCACGAACTGTTCGTAGTCTTCCACGGAGAACAACGCCTTACTGGTATCAACTACCTTGAAGACGATAACTGCAGCAATTTCAACGGGGTTTCCTTGGAGGTCGTTGACCTTTAGGATAGCGCTATTAAAATTTCGAACCCGCAACGACACCGTCGACTTATTCGTCAGGGGAACCGTTAGATACAGTCCCGCCTCCCGAATGGTCCCGATGTAACGGCCAAAGAACGTCAGCACCTTAGACTGATTGGGACTGATAATGGTCAGACTGCTGGCGGCCAAAACGGCCACAACGATAATCAATCCACCCAAAACAATCATCGTGCCGGTCGCAAGTAAAAATCCACCGCCGATGATCAATGCCAAGACAATGACTAAGCCCAGGTACCCGTTGATATGGAACACATTCTTTTCTTCCATGTCACTCACTCCATTCTCCTAAATTTAAAACTGGTCGTTGACTGACCGCTTTAATGGCCAGCCAACTGTATGTAAGTCTAACGGTGGCCCCTAACTGATGACACTTGTGGCCATTTAACTAAGGGCGAAAACGTCGAAGCACTGGTCATGTTGTTCTAAGCTAAGCACAGGACACCGCCACTTCTCAGGCCAGATTACGTGCCATCAACTGCCTTTGACTATATGTAACCCGTCATCTGACAACTCATGAATTGACCCTACTTAAAACTTCTCGCCAACTGCCGCCACCTTTATTATACCCGACCACTGATGAAAACCCTAAGTATCTCCTAGAATTATCATTTCCAACAACAGTTGCTCTAAAAATAGGCAACACAGTGGTTAAGTCGCCTTCCCGGCCCATTTTGTCGTACAAAAAAAGCGTCATTCCCGTAAGGAATAACGCCATGCTTCAGTTCGCGTTTAGTCCTCTTGAACGTCAACGAACCATGCAGCATCTACATCGCTACCGTTTAAAGCATCGAAATCGTTGGCCAAGGCTGGGTTAACAGCGGTAACCTTACCGGAAACAGGGCTAGGAATATCAGAAACCGCCTTGTCAGCTTCAACGCTCAACAGGTTTTCACCCTTCTTCACATCGTCGCCAACTGCTGGCAATTTTGCAAACTTGATTGTCCCAAGTTCATCTTGCCCCTCAGTCGTTAAACCAATCCGCGTACCGTCGTTAACAGCTTTCGTCCAGAAATACTTTACCATTTCACTCATGTGTAAACAGTCTCCTTCTACTTAAACGATTCGTTACGACTAAACATGTAACTCTTATAATGATACCTCATTGACATGATTAAGCCAATCCCTATCAGGTTCCCAATCAATGCGGACCCCCCTTGACTAACAAACGGCAAGGGAATCCCCGTTAGTGGTAAGAGACCAATACTCATCCCAATGTTTTCGAACACGTGGAAGAGAATCATCATGATGACCCCGGTCGAGATGTAGGCGTAGAACACGTTCTTAGTGTCGAACGTGACCCGAATCATTTGGTAGATCAACAGAAAGTACAAGAAAATCAAGATACAACCACCAATGAACCCAAAGTTTTCCCCAACTACGGAGAAGACCATGTCAGATTCACGAACGGGCACATACACGTGAGACACGTTGAAGCCGGTCCCAAAGATACCACCGGAGCCAATGGCCTTCATACTTTGCCAGAGTTGGTACCCCGAGTTAGAGGTATCTGATGAGGGATGTAGCCAGTTATCGACACGTGAGAATTGGTAGGCTTGAAAACCGACCTTCTCCAGAATCTTCCGACCAAAGTCCGTGGTCACCAACGTCAGCGCACCACCCCCGACAATCGCCACCGTCCCAAAGGCCGGCGCGATAATCTTCCAGGTGATTCCAGAAACCAGTAAGACCCCACCCACGATGGCAAAGAACACCAGCATGGTCCCGAAGTCATTTTGCAGCTTTAATAAGACCGCCACCGGTAACGTCCACAAAATCAATTTACCGATCAATACCCAATCCGTCCGCACCGTGTGCAGGGGATTGGCGTTGTTGTGTTCCGTCACTACCCGGGCCAGCATCAAGATGAAGGCGGGTTTCATGACTTCTGAAGGTTGAAAGGTCAGTGAGCCAATGGCAAACCAACTTTTGGCTCCGGTATTTTGGTAGTAAGCCCGACTGTAAAGGACCAAGACGGCTACCAACAGGAAGATTCCTAACCAGTAGAGCACCGGTGCCACCTTCCACAGTTGCTCTGAATCGAATTGCATAATAATCACGATGGCGACCGTCCCAATGACATACCACATCAATTGAGAAACTACGGCCGATGTAATGCTGGTGGCACTACTATCGTGGGTCGCCGCCACGTAGATCGATGCTAGCCCAATCAGCGCTAACATCAGGACACAGAAGATAATTCCCCAATCGATTCGGGAATCAGGCTCGCTTCGTTGTTCCGTCGCATTCTTTGCCACAATGATTGCTCCTTAATTCAAAATAGATTATTCCCTTGGCTCTGGCGTGACCCGTGGCCAGTTTCTTGTCATTGGTCACGCCCATTTAAACGCCAAGACGTCCAGTCTGTCGCGTAAAAGACCGGCCGCGTTGTACACGCTCATTGTAAGTATAAAGGCCGAAGTGTACGATAACGTCACACTCCGGCCAACTTTACTAAAATTTATTAACCGCGATGCAGGTGGTAATCCCGCAACAGGAGTTCGACACCTTCGTCAACCGTCTTAACTCGGTAAACGTCGCCGTCATTCAATTGGGCTTCAAAACGGTCGTCCATTGGGGTAACCGTCCCAATCGTCTCGTCGCCAATCTTTAACACGGACATCGTGCCACCGTCCGGCAACTTTTGGTCGTCAACGGTGACTTCTACAGATTTTTCTCGTTTGCTCATGCCAACTCTCCTTTACTTGATGGGGGGTTCTTGATCCAATTTCATGGCGTCACGGTATTCTTTCTCCGCTGCCACGTTACGTTTCAGGGTGAAATGGTCCGGTACAGGATCCACGCCACCCCGAACGAACGGCTGACACCGTAAGATTCGTGCGATGCCCATGAGGCTTCCCTTAAATGCACCGTGCTTCTCTAAGGCCTGCAACATATAGGTTGAACAGGTCGGATAATACCGACAGGTTGGTGGGAACAGTGGTGAAATAAACCGCTGATACCCGCGGACCAAGAAGCTTAGTAGGTGGCGCATCGCCAGTCCCCCTTTAATGACTTACTAGTCGTTGTTTTCCTTTGCCGTCTTCGTATCCATGTGTTCCAACAGAACACCGGCACCCTTAGCCACGTTATCCAGTGGGTCTTCGGAAATGATGACGGGCACCGTCAAGCGTTCTGAGAACAACTTGTCGATACCATCCAACAAAGCACCCCCACCGGTCAACATAATGCCCCGGTCGATGATGTCCGCAGCCAATTCCGGTGGTGTCGTTTCCAACACCGCCATGGCAGCGGAAACAATCTGCTCAACGGAATCGTGAATGGCTTCTTCGACTTCAGCGGCGGTAATCGTCACTTCAGTTGGCATCCCACTCACGGAATCCCGGCCACGAACATCCATGGTCTTGTCGTTGTTCCCAGGTTCTGGGTAAGCCGTCCCAATCTTGATCTTGATGGTTTCAGCGGTCCGTTCCCCAATTACGAGGTTGTGGTTCCGCTTAACGTAGTTGACGATTTCAGAGTTCATCCGGTCACCAGCAACGCGAATTGAACGACTAGCAACGATATCACCCAAGGAGAGAATCGCAATGTCACTGGTTCCCCCACCCATGTCGATCACCATGTTACCACTAGGCTTAAAGATATCCATTCCGGCACCCAGCGCAGCGACCTTAGGTTCAGCTTCCAAGTAAACCTTGGCGCCACCAGACTTTTCGGCGGCCTGAATGATGGCCTTGCGTTCAATTTCCGTGATGTTCGTTGGTGCACAGATCATAATGTTAGGCTTGGATAAAAAGCCTTTGACACTAAGTTTGTTAATGAAATAGGAGAGCATAGCTTCGGTAATATCGAAATCAGAAATGACCCCGTCCTTAAGGGGACGAATTGCCCGAATGTTGCCTGGTGTCCGTCCAACCATTCGGTAAGCTTCTGAGCCCACCGCTAATACCTTATCCGTCTTGGTATCGATTGCCACAACGGACGGTTCGTTTAATACAATACCCTTACCGACCACGTAAATTAAAACATTCGCGGTTCCTAGGTCAATTCCAATGTCTTTCGCCATACTTATGCGTCCTCCTGATTTTTAATGCCAATTTTCAACATTTCATTATACCATAATCCTTGCGAACACTAAATGATTTCTCGGGGAATGTTCGGTTAAGGCCCCTTGTTATCGCTTTCTTTAACTAAACCAGCCTTGAGGTGCTCGCCAGCTCAGTTTGACCACTACCAGTATTGGCTTATCTTATATAAACCTACCAGTTAGGTCAAAATATCAGTCGCTGTTAACTATAATATATCATTCGACTTAATTAACGATATGATATGACCCATCCAGCCTGCTTCAAGTACGGCAGTTTACGATTGAAACGATCTGATTTTCTACACGGAAACTGACTCCCACCCATGGCTCCTGCCCTGCCGATAGCACGCGACACTCAGCTTCAAAATCAGCCCATCACACTGAACGGAAACAAAAAGGTGGCAAACACTGCCACCTCATGATTACTTAATTATTAACGTGCGTGTTCTTCAGAACAACCGTGTCATCGTCAGGAACATTGATTCGTTTAACTTCGGCACCCAGTGCAGTCAACTTCTTGTGGAAATCATAGTAACCGCGGTCGAGGTACTTCAGATTCGTGACTTGTGTATAGCCATCGGCAACCAATCCTGCGAGGACTAAGGCAGCTGCGGCTCGTAAGTCCGTTGCAGCGACTTCAGCACCATTAAAATCAGTTGGGCCATGCATCACGACCGTCCGACCATTGATTTGGAATTGGGCGTTCATCCGACGTAACTCTTCCAAATGCATGAAGCGGTTTTCAAATACCGTTTCGGTCATGGTGCTAGTCCCCTCAGCAGCCAATTGTAAAATCGTCATCTGTGGCTGCATGTCGGTTGGGAAGCCCGGATAAGGCAACGTCTTAACATCCGTTGGCTTGAGCTTGTCTGGACCGATTACCCGGATACCAGCAGGTTCCTCAGTCACTTGAACACCCATTTCTTGTAGCTTAGAAATTAAAGGTTTGTTATGTTCAACGATACCATCCTTAATCAACACGTTTCCGTGTGTCAAAGCGGCACCCACCATAAACGTTCCTGCTTCGATGCGGTCTTGAACGACACTGTGTTCGGCACCGTGCATCTTCTCAACCCCATCGATCCGCAACGTTTCAGTTCCAGCACCGCGGACCCGCGCACCCATCTTGTTCAAGACGTTTGCTAAGTCAACGATTTCTGGTTCACGGGCAACGTTATCGATTACCGTTGTCCCTTCAGCCAAGCAAGCTGCCATCATAATATTTTGTGTAGCACCTACACTTGGGAAATCTAAGTAGATGTGACTGCCCTGTAATCGGTCGGCAAAGGCTTCAATGTAGCCATCGTGTTGTTCGATCCGCGCACCCAATGCTTCGAGACCCTTTAAATGCAAATCAATTGGTCGCGTACCAATGGCACAACCGCCAGGTAACGCTACCCGAGCATGGCCAAGGCGAGCCAATAACGGCCCCATAACGACAATTGAAGCCCGCATCTTGGAGACATATTCAAACGGCGCTTCACTGGAAACTTGTTTCGTGGCGTCAATCGTCACTTCCCGCTTTGCTTCGTCAAAATCGACGCGCAAGTTCAGAAAGCGAAGAACCTTATTCATTGTATAAACATCAGACAAAACCGGAACATTTGCTAAATGAGTGAGTCCGTCTTGAGCCAGAATGGAAGCTGCTAAGATTGGCAACACGGCATTCTTGGCCCCTTCAATGTGGACCACACCAGATAAGCGGTTCCCACCATGAACAACAATTTTTTCCATGGGATACCTCCAAAGATTTTTATAGGCCAATCACAATAGATAGCCCAGATTACGAACATTATTGATGAAGTCCAAAAAGAATGAGCTACAGGCAAAACCGACCGCAACCGCTAACATCACAATCAAGACGCGCGATTGGCGGGGGTAAAACGTCATTAGTCGCTCAATGTGCAACGCTGAAATCGCCCAAAATGCTAACGCGATAAAAGACAAGTGACTGATGATCGTTAATATGGCCTGTAACCCAATGAGTTTCATTACCTCAATCCTTCCTAAACATTCTCACTAACTATAGCATAATTTTTCGTGTGTGTCCTTGGGATTCCTTTAAAAACGGCATTTGTAATATTACAATTATTTTTATTAACCCCATTGACTGAACGAACCTGTCAACAGGGTATCAAAAAAGCGAGCACTTCGCAATGGAAGTGCTCGCTTAAAGCGAACCAAAAATGGTTTACACAATATTTAATGATTAGCGACGTTAATCCGGTTGATGGCACGTCGCAAAGCAACTTCAGCCCGTGCTAAAGTGTCTGGATCATGAGACTCTTGTGCCTTCTTGATCGTCTCTTCAGCCCGTTGACGAGCACTCTGCGCCCGGTCAACATCAATATCGTCTTGACGTTCCGCACTGTCTGCAACAATGGTTGCCACGTTGTCGGAAAACTCAATGAAACCGCCGTTTACGGCAATTTCATCTTCGTGATCGCCTAATTTTACCCGCGTCTCATCAACTTCTAGTGAAGCGATGAGCGGCACGTGATTCGGCATGATCCCTAATTCACCAATTGTCGTCTTGACAACCAGCAAATCACTGTCTCCTTCATAGACGCGACCATCAGGGGTAACGATACTAACAGATAACACTGATTGATTATCAGCCAATTAGAATCCCTCCCTACTTGTCGGCAACGGCAGCGTTCATTTTCTTCGCTTTCTCAACGGCGTCTTCGATAGCGCCACAGTTCCGGAAGGCATCTTCTGGTAGGTCGTCATACTTCCCATCGAGGATTTCCTTGAAACTCCGGATCGTATCTTCCAACTTAACGTACTTCCCGTCCATACCCGTAAACTGTGAAGCAACGGAGAATGGTTGTGACAGGAAGAATTGAATCCGCCGAGCACGGTTAACAATCGTCTGTTCTTCATCGGACAGTTCATCCATCCCTAAGATAGAGATGATATCTTGCAATTCATGGTAACGTTGCAAAACATGTTGAACTTCCGTGGCAACATCGTAGTGTTCTTGACCGATGATTTCAGGGGCCAAGGCAGTTGACGTTGAAGCCAGTGGGTCCACGGCTGGGTAAATCCCTTGTTGCGTCAAAGCACGTTCCAAGTTAGTCGTGGCATCCAAATGGGCGAAAGTCGTGGCAGGAGCAGGGTCGGTATAGTCATCGGCAGGCACGTAAACGGCTTGGATAGAGGTGATTGACCCC
This sequence comes from Levilactobacillus enshiensis, assembly GCF_007115095.1. Classification (GTDB taxonomy): domain Bacteria; phylum Bacillota; class Bacilli; order Lactobacillales; family Lactobacillaceae; genus Levilactobacillus; species Levilactobacillus enshiensis. The sequence goes on from NZ_SULH01000006.1 coordinate 32,981, forward strand.
TTCTTCGTTGACGTAATCCGTTCCTGTAACTGACCCATTTCAGTAGCCAACGTTGGTTGGTAACCAACGGCTGAAGGAATCCGCCCTAACAGAGCAGAAACTTCAGAACCGGCTTGCGTGAACCGGAAAATGTTGTCAATGAATAACAGCACGTCTTGACCCTTAACATCACGGAAGTATTCCGCAATCGTTAACCCAGTCAAGGCAACCCGCATCCGGGCACCAGGAGGTTCGTTCATTTGACCATAAACCATGGCCGTTTGCTTCAGAACACCGGACCCCTTCATTTCCCAGTACATATCGTTACCTTCACGAGTCCGTTCACCAACACCGGTGAAGACGGAAATCCCGTTATGGCCTTGAGCAATGTTATGAATTAATTCTTGAATTAAAACGGTCTTACCAACACCGGCACCACCGAACAACCCAATCTTCCCACCACGAACGTAAGGTTCGAGCAAGTCAATAACCTTGATCCCAGTTTCCAGGATTTCAGTCGTAGGGTTTAATTCGTCATACTTAGGTGCGTCACGGTGAATTGGCATCCGTTCTGCGTCTGGTCCAAATTCGGCACCGCCGTCAATGGGATCCCCGAGAACGTTAAATACCCGACCAAGTGTGTCGTCACCAACAGGAACAGAAATAGAAGCACCAGTGTTTTCTACTTCCAATCCCCGGCGAAGACCATCGGTACCGTCCATGGCAATGGTCCGCATAACCCCGTCACCTAATTCCAAGGCAACTTCGGTTACAAGGACACTACCATCATCTTTTTTGATGTTAAGGGCAGTGTTGATATCAGGTAATTCATCATTCAGCGGGAATTCAACGTCAACAACAGGTCCGATAACTTGAACAATTTTACCAGCACTCATTATTCGTTAATTCCTCCCGTCATTAGTTATTTAAGGCTTCCTGCCCACCGGTAATTTCGGTGATTTCAGTCGTGATCGCTGCTTGCCGTGCACGGTTATAGTGCAGTTGCAGGGTCGCAATTAAATCATCGGCATTATCAGTAGCAGACTGCATCGCGTTGGTACTTGATGCATGTTCGGCCGTCTTTGCGTCCAAAATCGCACCGTAAACTAAGCTTTCTGCGTATTGAGGCAGAACGACCTGTAAGACACCCTCTTCAGAAGGTTCTGTGTCGTATTCAGCCGTTAACGGTGTCGTTTTCGTATCGTTTGCCGCATCAGAAGACAGGGCTTCCCCGTCAACTGGCAACATTTTTTCAGCCCGAAAACGGGATGAAATCCGGTTAACAAAGTGATTGTAGCACACGAAGAGTTCATCGAAGACTTCGTTGTTGAACATCGTGGTCACCGTCTTGACGATTTCCCGAACTTCATTGAATTCAGGAACGTCGCTGACACCACGGTATTCATAAGCTACATTAACGCCCCGGTGCTTGTAAAAATCAGCACCAGTGCCCCCAACGGCTAACACCATGTAGTCGTCAGGATTAGGCGTCCGTTCTTTAATGAACGCATTGGCATCCCGTAAAACGCTGCTATTGTAGCTTCCCACCATTCCACGATCGGAGGTGATCACTAAATATGCGGTTTTCTTTACTGGACGGTTCGACTGCAGGCTACTTGAGGAATTATCCAACAGATGAGACTGCGAAAGATGCATGACGACAGCCTTAACCTTAGAAACATAGTCTTGGTAGCCGACTGCTTGTTTCTGAATCTTATTTAACTTCGCCGTCGAGACCATGTGCATCGCCGCCGTAATTTGACGGGTTGCTTTCGTGGACGTAATTCGACGTTGAACGTCATGAATTGATTCAGCCATTATTTCTCACCATCCTTCCTTCAAGTACTCTTAATCAGCCGAGTTGGCCGCCGTATCATCTGCTTTGGCAGTCGGCTGGAAAGTCGTATCGAATTCAGCGATGGCGTCTTCCAGAGAGTTACCTTCAGGTAAGTTTCCAGTCGTCGTGATCGTGTCTTCAAGGTCTTGGTGGCTAGCGTCCATGTAATCAAACAGTTCGTTTTGGTAACGTAAGACGTCAGCGACTTCAAGCTTGTCCAAATGACCATGCGTCAAAGCAAACAAGATAATAACTTCCTTAGCAACGGGAACGGATTCGTGTAAGCCTTGCTTTAAGACTTCAACGGTCCGGGCCCCACGCGCTAACCGTGCTTGCGTAGCGGCATCCAAATCAGAACCGAATTGGGCGAAGGATTCCAGTTCACGGTAGGCAGATAAGTCCAACCGCAACGTCCCAGCAACCTTCTTCATGGCCTTGATTTGTGCATCCCCACCAACCCGAGAAACAGAAGTCCCGGCATCCATGGCTGGTCGAATACCTGAATAGAAGGAATCACTGTTCAGGAAGATTTGACCATCGGTAATGGAAATAACGTTGGTTGGAATATAAGCAGAAACGTCACCGGCCTTGGTTTCAATGACAGGCAAAGCCGTCATTGAACCGCCACCAAGTTTATCGTTTAACTTAGCTGCCCGTTCCAATAAACGAGAGTGGGTGTAGAAAATGTCACCAGGGTAAGCTTCACGACCTGGCGCACGCCGCAGAATCAGAGAAAGTTCACGATAAGCATCGGCTTGCTTGGTTAAATCATCATAGACGATCAACACATGCTTGCCGTTGTGCATGAACTCTTCACCCATCGCTGCACCGGCATATGGCGCGATGTACAGCAATGGTGCTGGTTCGGAAGGACTTGCGGTAACGACGATTGTGTAGTCCATCGCACCAAACTTTTCCAGTGTTTGCACTTGTGCACGCACCGTCGAAGCCTTTTGTCCAATAGCGACATAGATACAAATCATGTCTTGGCCCTTTTGGTTAATGATCGTATCGATGGCAATGGAGGACTTCCCAGTCTTCCGGTCACCAATGATCAATTCACGTTGGCCACGACCGATTGGAACCAAAGCATCGATGGCTTTGATCCCGGTTTGTAGAGGTTCGCTAACCCCTTGCCGGTCCATAACACCAGGTGCCTTATGTTCGATAGGACGCGTCTTGTCTGTGGAAATGTCCCCTTTACCGTCAATTGGTTGACCTAATGGGTTCAAAACCCGGCCAATTAATTGCTCGCCAACGGGAACTTCCATGATTCGGCCAGTCCGCTTAACGGTATCGCCTTCAGTGATTCCAGTGAAATCACCCAAGATAACAATACCAACGTCACTGGCTTCGAGGTTTTGGACCATCCCATAAACCCCGTTATCAAACAACAGCAACTCACCTTGCAACGCATTGTTCAGACCGTGGGCCCGAGCGACACCGTCACCAACGTAAGTAACCGTACCAGTTTCTTCAACTGAGATTTCATCTTGATAGCTTTCTAATTGTTGTTTAATTAGAGCACTGATTTCCTCAGCTTTAATGCTCATGAAAGTTTCACCTCTTTATCACCGAATTCGTTATGCTAGCAGTTGCTGCCGTAAACGATTAATTTTAGTTCGTAAGCTACCGTCAAGAACCGTATCAGCAGCCTTAACGATGACGCCACCAATCACAGCTGGGTCAACCCGGCTGCTCAAGATAACTTTTTCAGCACCCACGCGTTTGGCGTAGGCAGCTTCGATCTGTGACTTCTGGTCATCAGACAATTCCACTGCCGTCGTCACCTGTGCATAAACTGTGTGATGCAAATCATCATATAAGACCTGGAATTGATCGATAATATCGACCAAGTTTTCCACGCGACCGTAGTCGTAGACCATTTGAATCAGGTTCTTGATATACGGTGATGCTTGCTTCAACAGTGGTTGAAGTAACGCTTCGCGATCAGCAACCTGCAGGCTAGCGTCTGAGAGCATCGTGCTCAATTTTGGGTTGTCCTGGAAGATACGCCGAAGTTCTTGTAATTCTGTGTAACCTGACTCCAGTTGGTCTTTTTCGGACAACAAATCAAATAATGCTTTAGAGTAGCGCTTAGCTACCGTTGCCCTATTAAGACTCATGTTGCTTCCCCAACCCTTCGATATAAGAATCAATTAACGCCTTTTGATCGTCAGCCTTCAATTCTCGTTGAATGATCTTGGAAGCAATCTCAATAGATAAATCCGCCACATCGTTACGGGCATCGGACAGAGCGTCTTGACGTTCTTGTTCAATATCCTTTTGGGCATTTTGCTTCATCGTTTGAACATCCGCTTGGGCTTGCGTCACGATTTGTTCGCGTTGCTGTTGACCATTAGTCTTGGCATCACTCACAATCGTTTGGGCTTCAGAACGAGAATTTGCCAAAGCTGCCTGGCGTTTTTCAACCAGACTAGCGGCATCGGTACGAGACTTTTCAGCTGAGTCAATATCATTACTGATCTTGTCAGCCCGATCCTGCATCATCTTCGTCACTGGACCCCACGCAAAGATCTTAATGATCCACATTAAAAGTACGAAACTAATAATGTAGAAAAGCGAATCACCAAAGTAAAGCGTCTGACCAACTACTAAATGTGAGAGCATCTATTGACACCTCCTTTTGCTATCAGATATTTACAATTTTTACCGGTTGTTCGTTGTAACTACTTGTTCATAACCATCAAAGCAACAACGAAGGAAATGATAGGCATGGCTTCAACCAGCCCAACACCAATAAACATGTTCGTCCGTAATTGACCTGATAATTCAGGTTGACGAACCATACCTTCTAGCATCTTGGAAATAACGATACCATCACCGATACCCCCACCAATGGCGGCACCAAACATAGCAATACCAGCTGCAATAGCTCCCATAATCTGTGTTTCCTCCTTAAATTAGATAAAACTTATTCCTCGAGTTCTAGCTTTTGAGAAATATAAACTGATGACAACGTAACGAAAACGAACGCTTGGATAGCCCCTAAGAACGCGGAGAATCCTTGCCAAGCCATTTCGATTGGCAATGCAATAATCATCGTTACAATACCGTGTGAAACTGCCAGATCCCAGATTACCCCTAATAGCATTTCACCAGAGAAGATAACCCCGAAAATACGAAGACCCAACGTCAAAAAGTTCGTGAATTCCTCAAAAATACTGATTGGAAGCCAGAACACAAAGGGCTTCATGTAGTTTGCAAAGTGCGCCTTGTAACCTAATTTCCAAACTCCTGCGAATTGGGCGATCATCATCGTCATCAACGAGAAGGTTAATGTCGCGATAGGATCGGAAGTTGGACTACGCATAATCGTCGCCCCACTTCGAGTTGCCACCTGGATAAACAACCCAATTTCGTTAGAAAGAAAGAGAAACAGGAACAGAGTGAACCCCCACAAACCGAACTTACCGACATCGCCGGCAGGAATGGATCCCTTCAAAATTCCGTTGGTAAAATCAATCAACCATTCCAAGAAGTTTTGCCCCTTGGTTGGCTTCATGGCCAATTTCCTGGAAGTGAAAAAAACGACTGCTACTACCAGTAGGAAAACAACCAAACCGGATACAACGTTAGCAGTACTAAATGTCAGTCCCAAGAACTGGAAGGTTGAAACTGGATCATCACTCACCGAATATCACCTCTTTTCAACACTATATGGACGCAATCCCTAAGCTGAGCCCCTTCATGCAAGCGGTCGTCTCAAGAAAAGCGGAATAGCGAACGAAGCGAGTGCTCCATTCAAATACACTGGAAATGATACCACCAATCCTAACAAAAAACAAAACAATTTTTCACAGGCTAAACATTCCCGACCACTTGGGTAAAATTCAGGCCGTAAAAGGATAGTTAGCGTTTTCACAGTCTATTTGCGTGCGCACCGGCCCCGCTAAATTCCTAACCGAAATCATTAAAAAAGTGACCTTACTGAAATAAAGAAGAGACTCGGCTGAATTCAGCCGAATCTCCTTAAAGTTTACTTCGTCCCAAACAAACGGTCACCGGCATCGCCGAGACCAGGTACAATGTAGCCATCTTCGTTCAGGTGGTCATCAAGTGCCGCCGTGTAAATATCAACATCGGGGTGCTTTTCTTGCAAGGCTTTGACCCCTTCAGGAGCAGAAACTAAGCAGACAAACTTAATGTTGCTTGCGCCCCGCTTCTTCAGTGCGTCAATCGCCATAATTGCAGAGCCACCCGTTGCCAACATTGGGTCCACAACAAAGACTTGTCGTTGATCAATGTCAGACGGCAACTTAACAAAATATTCATGAGGCTGGAGTGTTTCTTCATCCCGGTACATCCCGATATGACCTACTTTAGCAGCAGGAATCAGCTCTAGGATACCGTCGACCATCCCAATCCCAGCACGCAGAATTGGCACAATCGCTACTTTCTTACCGGCAAGTTCTTTGGCCGTCATCTTAGCCACTGGCGTCTCAATCTTCTTATCTTGGAGCGGCATATCGCGTGAAACCTCATATGCCATTAAAGTCGAGATTTCGTTGACAACCTCCCGAAAACTGCGGGTCCCACAGTCTTTGTTCCGGATAATCGTCAGTTTGTGTTGAATCAACGGGTGGTCAAGTACTTGAAACTTCCCCATGAATAAACGCTCCTTTATGATTTCTTACAATTGTACCATTATCTTCGCTACCAAAACGGACAAATTTTAAATGAAAACGTTTTTTCTAAAACTTTTTTCTAGGGTAAGGCATTTAACGGGTGGGCACTGGTTAATTTGTGAACGCGTTGGCGAACATCGGCCAAAATTTGTTCATCATCGGGGTGGGTAATCGTTTGGACGATCAACCGCGCGACCTCACGCGACTCATCGGCGTTAAAGCCCCGCGTGGTAATGGCTGGCGTCCCAATTCGAATACCAGAGGTCTTAAACGGACTCAACTTCTCATTCGGAATGGCCTCTTTGTTGGTGGTGATCATCACACTATCCAATAAGTCTTGTGCTTGCTTCCCATTGAGGGTCGTCGCCGACAGGTCCAGCGTCATCAAATGATTATCTGTTCCCCCAGAGATCACGCGCACGGCTGGTAACTTGGTGAATTCATCTGCCATCGCATGCGCGTTGACAATAATCTGCTTCGCATAGTCCTTAAATTCCGGTTGCAGGTCTTCAAAGAAAGCTGCGGCCTTACCGGCAATGACGTGTTCCAACGGTCCACCCTGGGTCCCTGGGAACACGGCCGAGTTGATCCGTTTCGCATTCTCTGCTTGAGAAAGGATCAGGCCCCCCCGTGGTCCGCGCAACGTCTTGTGCGTTGTCGTGGTCACGACGTCGGCAATTCCAACTGGACTAGGGTGTAAGCCCGTGGCAACCAGCCCGGCAATGTGGGCCATATCGACCATCAAGTAAGCCCCCACTTCATCCGCAATTTTGCGGAAAGCGTTCCAGTCAATGAACCGGGAGTACGCGGAAGCCCCCGCAACGATCATCTGTGGCTTTACCTTTTGGGCCACTTCGCGAATCATCTCGTAGTCCAGGAGTTCCGTATCCGGATTCAACGCATAGCTATAGGCGTTGTAGAGCTTACCAGAGAAGTTGACCTTGGCACCATGGGTCAAATGACCGCCGGCATCGAGCCCCATCCCAAGAATCGTGTCACCAGGCTTCAAGAATGCCGCATAGACGGCTTGATTGGCCTGTGACCCGGAGTGAGGTTGGACATTCGCATATTCGGCGTGAAACAGTTCCTTAGCCCGGTCAATGGCGAGCTGTTCAACCACGTCAATATACTGAGTGCCCCCGTAGTACCGTTTTCCCGGATAGCCTTCAGCATACTTGTTCGTCAACACGGACCCTTGCGCTGTCCGCACAGCTTCGCTCACAATGTTTTCGGAAGCAATTAACTCAATCGTGTCTTCTTGTCGCTGCTCTTCCTTTGCAATGGCGCCCCATAAAGCTGGATCTTTTTCTTTAAAATTCACTGGCGATCCCTCCTGAACTGTAATTGATTTCATTCTACCAAATTTTTTGGTGACGTGGGGCCACGATGGCTTATTTATCTTTTTATACCGAACGTTGTGTTACGCGCCCTACAAACTGCCCTCACCGGTGACAAAATTAGTTGCAAAGGCCCTACCAGCAACTAAGGATACTGCTGGTAACGAAACTGTTATCGCACCGACCTCCCCAAATAGTATTTCCTAGCATTAAAGCAGGACCTGAGACTTTTGATTGCCTCAGACCCTGCTATACGTTGAACGTCCATTATAAAAAAGGTGCGGCAAAGGGTAACTTCCCTTTGCCACACGCTCAGCTATTTTTCAAAATGTTGTTGTCCTGCAGACTTGTTCAGGCGATTCATGTACGCCGCACCCAGGCCTTCTGCCGCAAATCCCTGTGCCAGGATTCCCGTTACTGGTGACTCCAGATCAAAATGCCGTAAACCAGCGAACAACCGGTGGCTAGCACTGGCCATATCTGCCCCTAGTGAGAAGACTTCAGTATTGGCCGGTAACTGATCAGCCGCCAAGATATGGTCTAAAGCCATCACGCCAATCGTTCCATCCTGTTGGGCTGCCCAGGCCAATGCTGCTGGCCAGTCAGCTTCGTTATCGACAATGGTGACCTGTGCATTAGGCGCATAATGCTTATATTTCATTCCGGGGGCCTTAGGAATCTCGCCCTTGCCGACCTTGTGGTGGTTCGATTGAACCGTACCGATCACGGCTTCAAGCTGCTCTTCGGTCACCCCACCGGGACGCAAGATCGTTGGAATCTCGGTCGACATGTCAAGCACGGTCGATTCAACACCGACCTGCGTTGGCCCATCATCCAAGATGCCGGCAATTTTACCGTTTAAATCATGGTAAACGTGCTTGGCTAACGTTGGGCTTGGCTTCCCCGACGTATTCGCAGAAGGGCCAACTAGTGGCACCCCAGCGGCTTTAATCAAGTCTAAGGTCACCTGATTATCCGGGTTACGAAAGGCGGCCGTATTCAACCCCCCCGTAACGGCCTTCGACAGTTTACCGGGCTGTAATTCAAAGATCAACGTTAAGGGACCCGGCCAAAATGCCTTGATCAGCGCTTCTGCCTTGTCAGATAGGGGCTGTGCGTATTGTTTCACCGTATCTTCACCCGTAACGTGAACAATCAGCGGGTTGTCACTCGGACGGCCCTTGGCAATGTACACTTGCTTAACGGCCTGCTCATTAGTCGCGTCGGCGCCTAAACCATAGACGGTCTCAGTGGGAAAAGCCACCAATTCGCCCGCACGAATAGCGGCAGCCGCCTCATCAATTTCATTTGGTTGAAAAATTTTTGTTTCCATATAATTCTCTAATCTCCCATCCTAACGTTTCAATTGAACGCGAACCATCCGGTCATGGCCGTTGATATCCGTTTTAACCGTCACCACCGCGGTTGGCAACGCCGTCGTAAAGATCTCACGCACCGCTGCTCCCTGATGATAGCCAATTTCAGCGAAAAACTGGCCTGCTGGTTGTAAAACCGTGGTCAACTCGGCCGCAAAACGACGATAAAATGCCAGCCCGTGGTCAGCCGCAAACAAAGCTGTGTCCGGCTCATAACGTTTAACGGAGTCGTCCATGACGGGCAACTCCGCGCGATCAATGTAGGGCGGATTCGACACGATAATGTCGAATCGCTTTCCCTGTACGGATGCCAACAAATCTCCCGTGGCAAATGTGACTGGTGCCCCCAGTCGTTTGGCGTTTGCACGCGCCACGGTCACCGCCGCAGCGGAAATATCCGTCGCCGTGACCGTCCACGCCGGCCGCTCCGCCTTGAGCGAGATTGCAATCGCGCCACTCCCGGTTCCGACATCCAAGAGACTGATCTTCGATGGCGCATCAGCCAGCACCCACTCAACCAATTCTTCCGTCTCTTGACGAGGAATCAGCGTTGCCGGAGTCACTTGGAACTCCCGTCCATAAAACGGCGCATGTCCCAAAATGTATTGGGCCGGTTCGCCCGCACAGACGCGTTTGATCTGCATCTGATAGGTCGTTGTCAACTCACCAGGAACGACATCGCGATAATGTTGGACTAGTGTGGTAAATGTCCACTCCTGCCCCTCTAGTAACAGATACTGGGCCGCACTAGTGTCTTGACCAGCGGCAGCCAGTTGCTGCTCAGCAGCCTTTAACAGCTGAAAAAATGTCAGCTTAGCCATTGTTCTTCAAGTCTTCAAGCTTAGCGGCTTGGTCTGACAGGATCAAGGCATCGATGATGTCATCCAATTCACCGTTCATGATCCGGTCAAGCTTGTTCAGCGTTAATCCGATACGGTGATCCGTCACCCGGTTTTGAGGATAGTTGTAAGTCCGAATCCGTTCAGAACGGTCCCCCGTCCCCACAGCAGACTTCCGTTCCGCATTGTAGGCACTTTCCTCTTGTTGCTTGTAGTAGTCGTAGACCCGAGCCCGCAAAATAGTCATGGCCTTCGCCCGGTTCTGTTGTTGTGACCGTTCATCTTGCATGGCAACGACAATTCCAGTTGGCAAGTGGGTCATTCGCACGGCAGAAGACGTCTTGTTGATGTGTTGCCCACCAGCACCAGATGACCGGTAAACGTCGGTCCGAATATCCTTAGGATCGATATCGATATCCACGTCCTCTTCTTCGGGCATTACCCCAACCGTCGCGGTACTGGTGTGAACCCGGCCGGCAGATTCGGTAACAGGGACCCGTTGGACACGGTGGGCCCCATTTTCATACTTCAGTTTAGAATAGACCTTGTCTCCAGAGATCATCATGACGATTTCCTTGAAGCCACCAACTTCGGTGGCGTTTTCGTCAACAACTTCGATCGTCCAACCCTGGCGTTCAGCGTACTTGGAGTACATGCTGAACAAGTCGGCAGCAAAGAGACTGGCTTCATCCCCACCAGCTGCCCCATGGATTTCCATAATGATGTTCTTGTCATCATTTGGGTCCTTCGGCAAAAGCAAGACCTTGATATCTTCTTCTAGCTTTGCCTTCTGTTCGTTGAGATCTTTCAGCTCTTCTTTGACCATGGCATCCATGTCATCATCGAGCTTTTCACGTAGCATCTCATCGTCATCGGCAATCTGCTTGGTCACGTCTTGGTATTGGTGGTACTTATCGACGGTCTCGCGCAACTCCCCTTCTTCTTTAGAGAGCGCCATAAATTTTTGCGTGTCCGCAATCACTTCAGGGTCACTGATCAATTCATTTAATTCGTCGTAGCGGTCCGCCACGGCTTGGAGCTTGTCAAACATTTCGTCCATTCGATTTAACCTCGTTTCAATTTGTGGAACTACATTTTGATTGTGTTAGTTTACTCGGCACAGGGCTATCTTCACTCTACCGGCTGCAACCAGAGGGCCACTATCCCTAGCTAATGACCCGCATTGCTAGCCTAATAATCACTAAGGGAAATTTCAACCGGCCACTGTGGCAACTAAATCGGCACCGTTCCCTCAACAAGCGACATGCTTAGTGGCAACCATATCGCCAACCTGGGCGGCCCTTTAAGCCTAAACTCAGAACTGCAAGTTTATCACATTTCGCCAGCCAAGCCGAGTTTATTTTTCACCGCTAGTCTTTCTTACCGAATTGATCTAATGGTGGGTTGAAGTAGTGACGCCGGCAAACTGGGTAGTAAGCTTCATTACCGCCGATTTGTACCTGCTCACCTTCGTAGACTGGCTGATTGTCGTGAAAGCGTAAATTCATGATGGCCTTCTTGGTACAGAACCAGCAGATGGTCTTCATTTCTTCTATTTTATCCGCGTATAACATCAGGTATTTGGAACCTTCGAATAATTCGTTACGAAAATCATTCTTCAGACCAAAAGTCATCACAGGAATGTGTAAGTCGTCAACGACCTTCGCTAACTGCAACACGTGGGCCTTAGTCAAAAATTGGGCCTCATCGATCAGAACACAATTTGCCTGCGCGTCAATGCGTTCAATTTTGTCGTACAAATTGGTCTCTTTAAAGATTGGGTGTGCCTTACGCTTGAGCCCAATCCGACTCGCAATATAACCGACCTCATCACGGGTATCCAACCCACTCGTCATAATAATGACTCGCTTATCTTGTTCCTCGTAATTGTGAGCGACCTTCAGGATCTCAATCGTCTTCCCACTGTTCATTGCGCCATAACGGAAAAATAGCTGCGCCACGTTACTCCCACCTTTTTGACAGTTTCTATCTATTATAGCTGATTAGCTAGCAAAATTCGACCGTCACGCAAGCAAACTTTCCTTGCGATTTCCCAAAGTTCAAGCAAGGTCCTCCCCTAAACGCTTAAAAAATGCTAAAATTAAGGCTTGAATATTAAGGTACCGACACTAAAAAATCTTGTCGCGATTAAGGAGCGAATATCCATGTCATTCAGAAGCGGCGTAGCCACCTTCGCGGGGAAATCCTCTTACTGGTTTCTCCACACGTTTCTTCACGGGGGAAGTTCTCTCCCAGGTAAAATTACATTAAAACTCGACCCGAACATTTTGCGAACCCTTGGGGCCAAGTATGACGTCATCGTCATCACCGGGACGAACGGGAAAACCCTGACGACCGCACTGACGGTCTCTGTGCTTCACGAAAAGTACCCGACCATCTTAACTAACCCGACCGGTTCCAACATGGAACAAGGTATCGTGACGACCTTTCTCAATGCTAAGAACCCCAAGACGGGGCGGCCATTAGCCGTTCTGGAAGTCGATGAAGCTAACGTCATCAAGGTCACCCAGTACATTGAACCCAAGGCCTTTGTGTTCACCAACATTTTCCGTGATCAAATGGACCGTTACGGTGAAATCTATACCACCTACCAAAAGATCTTGGATGGTGTGGCACTGGCACCAAACGCCACGATCATTGCCAACGGTGATTCACCGATTTTTCACTCTAAGGAACTTCCGAACCCGATTCAATATTACGGTTTCGACAACGAACCCGACAGTGACTTCAAGGCCAAGCCTAACACGGACGGGGTTTTGTGCCCCAACTGTGAGCACATTTTGCATTACCATTCCTTGACCTATAGCAACCAGGGCAAGTACTTCTGTCCCAACTGTGGGTTCTCACGGCCCGAATTGACCTACCGTTTGACCAAGCTGGGGGAACAAACACCAACGTCTTCGAAATTTGAAATTGACGGTCATCCCTTCAAGATTCAGGTCGGCGGAACCTACAACATCTACAATGCCTTAGCCGCTTACGCCGTTGGTCGGTTCATGGGCGTCGAACCCGAACAGATCAGTGACGCCTTTAACGCGAACCAACAAGTCTTCGGCCGGCAAGAGGTCATCAACGTTGATGGCAAACGGGTCACGATTATCTTGGTGAAGAATCCAGTGGGCCTCGACCAAGTTCTCCACATGATTGACACGGACACCCATCCATTCTCCCTAGTTGGCCTGCTAAATGCCAATTATGCGGACGGTATCGATACCAGTTGGATCTGGGATGGCGACTTTGAACAGTTGACCGACCGCGATATTCCTGCCGTAATCACTGGTGGTGAACGGTATAAAGACATCACGTTCCGTTTGAAAGTCGCTGGAATTCCCGATGATAAGCACATCGTTGAACCCGATTTGGAAAAAGTCGTTGACCGCATCCAAGCAGTCCCGACTGAACGGGTTTACGTGCTGGCAACTTACACAGCCATGCTACAACTGCGGAAGATTTTAGCAACTAAGGGCTACATCAAGGAGGGTCTCGGCGTATGACTTACGACTTAAACGTCGCCCATCTGTATGGCGACCTCATGAACACTTACGGCGACGTCGGTAATATCTTGGCACTGAACTACTATGCCAAGCAAATGGACGTTCACTTAAACGTTAAGGTGGTCAGTCTGGAGGAAGACTTCAAAGCAGCTGACTACGACTTGGCCTTTTTCGGCGGTGGCCAAGACTTTGAGCAGACCATCGTGTCTCAAGATATCCAGACCAAGAAGGCTGAATTGACCAAATTCATTGAATCAGATGGTCCCCTGCTGGCCATCTGTGGTGGTTTCCAGCTTCTCGGTCATTACTACATCGGGGCTGATGGTGAAAAACTCCCCGGCATCGGTGCATTAGACCACTACACCCTGGCGCAAGACCATAACCGGTTTATTGGTAATATCGTCATTAAAAACCAGGAGACCGGTGAGACGTACCACGGCTTTGAAAATCACCAAGGTCGAACATTCCTCGGCGATGGCGAACGTCCTCTGGGCAACGTCATCTCCGGTAAAGGGAATAACGGTGAAGATGGGACGGAAGGCGCTATTTACAAGAACGTCTATTGTTCCTACTTCCACGGCCCAATTCTCACCCGGAACGGTGACATCGCCAAACATCTGTTGGTGGCCGCTTTACAACGGAAGTACCCGGACGCTGACTTCAGTCAACAAAAAGCTTTACCGATTCCAGCAACTTTCTAATCCAAGCACAAAGGACGTTATCCCTGCCATTTCTGACGGGACAACGTCCTTTTTATATGCACAAGATCATATTTCTGACCGCCAGCGCAGCGCAATTGGGAAAGCACTCGTTTCGCGTGGCTTCAAAATCCGGTGATGAACCCACCTTTTTCTGCAGACGATTCTCATTAACGACGTTGACTGTTCAAAACCCTAGCCCTATTTTTCAGCCAAGTAAGTGCCAATCACTGCGTTGCGTTGGTCCAAGTACGGTAGATTTGGCGCTACCGGATGAACTCGGTTTGTCAGGAACACCATCGCTTGCTGGGCTTGTTGATCGATAACCAAGTAGGTGCCCGTGAAGCCGGAGTGCCAGATGACCCGGTGTGGTCGTGGCCACTGAGTCGCAGTCAGCGCCCAGCCCAGTGAACGGCCGGCCTGACCAGTTGGCGTCCAATCTTCCGTCAACCGGTGAATCCAGGTTGGCGGTAACACCGCTGGACAAGTCTCTGGATGCAGGTAGGCGTGGCAGAACGTTGCCAAATCCTCGGCTGTGCTAAACAGGCCAGCTGAGCCACACCGCCGTTGTAAGACGTAGCCCTTTGGATCATGAACGTCGCCACGAACTAACCCGCGCCCCGGTGTAATTGCCGTGGGCACACATTGTTGCGGATCATTTGGCGTAAATGTACTGTGCCTCATCCCCAGTGGGTCCAAGACCCGTTGTTTAGCCGCCACCTGAATGGGCACGCCCAAGACCCGCTCGACGATCCACCCCAAGAAGATGTAGTTGACGTCCGCATAGACCATTTTCCGATTAAACGTCGGCCCCACATGCAGGTGGAGTAAGGCGTGTGCGAGATCCGTTGCATCTAGTTGATTGCGATTCGGAATGTAGCCCGTAATCCCCGACGTGTGCGTCAGCAAGTGCTGTAACGTGACGCGTCCGTCCTGCCATTCTGGTAGCCACTGTGAGACCGAATCCGTCAGTTGTAATCGTCCTTGATTCAAAAGTTGAAGCACCACACTCAGGGTCCCGACAACCTTAGTGAGTGAGGCCACGTCGTAAATCATTCCTGGCCGCAAGACTTCCGGCTGGGGTACTAGCGCCGCCTGCCCGATTTCTCCAGTTTCCACGCTATCACCGTCGATCAACGCATAGCTCACGCCCGGTACGACCTTTTCAGTCACCAGCCGCTGTAACGCCGCCTTTGTTTGTGGATAAGTCATCGCCATCGCCTCTACTTTCTCTAGCTTTCATTGTACCCATAGCTGGACTGTAGACGCAATTTTTCAGTGAAAACGACACCAAACTCTAAGGATTGCTTACCAGCTTCCGGGCTCAATTATGTACGCCGCTACACTAAAAATGTAATAATTTTTTATAAAAAGATAGGTGAGCAAATCCCGCTGTATCGCCATCCGTTTAGGGTAAACTTAATCTAACTATTCACACGAAAGGTGGTTACCATGGTTAACCAACAGTTTGATTTGAACGAGCAGTCAAAGCAAGATAAGCAACGCGCAAACGATGTTAAGTCGGAACTTCTAGAGCGTTATCGGCAACTTGAACAACAACGGCCCGCACTCGTCCTGACCAACTCAGCTGAGCACCCCACCACTAACGACCCACTAAAATCCGAATTGCGCCGTCTACGTCGTCAAGTTAAGCACGACCGGATCCGTAATCAGGTCGCTGAGTTACGCGAAAAATTGCGTATTGCACAACAATCGCAGCGTCATCTGAAAAAGGAAAATCAGGCACTACGCGAAGAAAATCAAACCCTCCATCGCAAGAACATTGACATCACCCAGCGCTACCAAGCCAAACAACTTGATGCCGCTATGACCCAGCGACAGATCAATTACGTACAGGCCTACTTTGCGCAGGCCGGTTTCTTGCTTCAGGCCGCTGAAAATCGCCTTGAGACTGCCCGTCGGCTCCAGCACTCAGCACCACCGTTGCAGAAGATCCATAATCAGCGTAAGCAACTTCGCAAACTTACTCTCACTAAGAAACAGCTTCTGGTGGCCCAAAAACGGGAACGCGCGCTGAAGGTTAAGGTGACACGCCTCAAACAGGAACTCACGGCCAGCCACGCTACCGTAGACAAACTCACGCAAAAGCTCAGCCTTTTGCGCAGTGACGCTCCACAATACTTAGAAGCCGGTCTAAAAGCGTTTCTAACGCCCGAAAACTTCCAGCAAGTCCCTTGGTTGCCTGATTTTGCTAAACGTTATCGCCAACTGCGGCTTGACAATTTAATCATTCGACATGAGAAACAAACTTATGGCTACTTCGTCAAAGTTAATGACCACTTGGCATTCAAGACGATTGACGACCAGATTCTAGCCAATTACCACTTGAATCAGCTTGCCGAGCCACGCTTAGATGTCATTTACGCCGGCGTTTTAACCGGCAATCAAAGTATTCTGCTCACACAAACGTATGCTGAAGTGACCCCTCATGACCTGCATCGTGACAAGCTACGACGGCTGCATCAGCGCGCACAACCTAGGCACTTCACTAATTGGCTTCCCGCAGATGGCAAAGCCATTCTAACTGGCAAACGTATCCTGATTGTGACTTGGCAACAAACCCAAACTCTGAATCAAGCACTTCGATTCTTTGGCGTCACACCGGTCATCGTCAACAACCGTGAAAAGAGTATCCCCTGGATCATACAGCAAGCAACTGGTCAACGCACCGACCTCACCTTCTTGATGAGTGAAGGCCTTTCGCACGCCGTCCTGGAAACGTTGACGAAGAGTCAGCTTCATTCACGTCCCAATATCCACTTGGTTTACCGGCAATCTCCAGCCGACATTGTCAATCAAGCTTACCAACATTTCAAGACACAAGAACGACCAGAAGTAACCTAGGGCGCTGACATTAGCGGCATCAAAAAAGCACCACACTCAGGAGCTACCTCCCTCATGTGATGCCCTTTCTCAAAATCTAAGCCAAGTTATTCCCTGAAAATTGACTATTGTACAGATCGGCGTAGAACCCATTAGCAGCCAGCAAGCTCTCATGGTTCCCCGTTTCGACAATGTGACCATGGTTCATGACCACAATATTTTCAGCATTTTGAATCGTGGACAACCGGTGAGCGACCACGAAGCTCGTTCGACCAGCCAATAACCGTTCCATGGCGTGCTGAATCAACATTTCTGTCCGCGTATCGACTGAACTTGTCGCCTCATCCAGAATTAAGACGTCTGGATCAGCCACGAAGGCACGTGCAATTGTCAGTAATTGCCGTTGGCCTTGCGAAATGTTCGTCGCCGATTCATTCAGAATCGTATCGTAGCCATCAGGCAGCTGACGAATGAAGGTGTCGGCATGGGCGGCCTTAGCTGCTTCATAGACCTCATCATCCGTTGCGTCTTCACGGCCATACTTGATATTGTCGAAAATACTCCCGGTAAATAACCAAGTATCCTGCAACACCATGGCAAA
Source organism: Levilactobacillus enshiensis (assembly GCF_007115095.1). GTDB lineage: Bacteria > Bacillota > Bacilli > Lactobacillales > Lactobacillaceae > Levilactobacillus > Levilactobacillus enshiensis. Next base: position 50,656 of record NZ_SULH01000006.1, read on the forward strand.
GTTCCGCCGCAGACCAGCCCGGTCAACCGCATTGGTGTTTTGGCCCCGGTACTTGATTTCCCCGGACTTCACATCGTAGAACCGCTCAAGTAAGTTGATAATAGTAGTCTTCCCCGCACCAGTTGGCCCGACGATAGCCACCATTTCGCCTGGCTTGACCTTCAGGTTGAAGTCAGCGATCAGTGGATTATCTGCAACGTACTGGAAGGCCACGTCATTAAATTCAATGACGTTGTCCGCCGGTGTCGTTGCTGCCGGAACCTCGGCCGTTGCCGTGTCGGGCATATCGTCCTCATCTAAGACGGAGAAAATCCGCTCAGCAGATGCAATCGTCGCTTGAATCGTATTGGTCAGGTTCGCCATTTGCGTAATAGGTTGTGAGAATTGGTTGGTGTATTGCAGAAAGGCTTGCACGTTCCCCAAGCTAACTGTCCCATTAGCAACCTGAATCCCACCAATAACCGCAACGGCTAAGTAGTCCAGGTTCTTGACGAAGTTCATCAGGGGAAAAATCAGACTAGATACAAATTGTGCTTTCCACGCTGATTGGTAATACTTTTGGTTATGTTCCTCAAATTCTTCTTGCGTCGCGCCTTCGCGGTTAAAGGTCTTAACGACCGTATGACCGGCATAGGTTTCTTCAACCGTATTGTTTAGCAGTCCCAAGTTCTTCTGTTGACTCGCGAAGAACCGTTGTGACTTTGGTGCCACAATCATGACCACCAGTAAACTCAGTGGCACAGAGATCAACGCCACCAAGGTTAACCAACCACTAATGGTTAGCATCATGTACAGCACCCCAAAGAAGGTCAGCACACTGGTAACCATTTGGGACAGCGTTTGCTGCAACGTCCCACCGATGTTATCCATATCGTTTGCCATCCGGGACATCAAGTCCCCGTTACTATGCGTATCATAGTAACCGATGGGCAAGCGTTGCATTTTTTGCTTCAAGTCGCGTCGTAAACGATAAACGACCTTCTGCGAAATCCAACTCATAATCAACTGTTGAACGACCCCAAACAGGGCAGCTCCGGCATACATGATGCCGACGACCAACAAAATGTGACCGATTTTCCCAAAATCAATTGGGAAACTATGAATGCCAATGCCGGCTTTCAATTCGGCCTGGCCCTTCATCACACCCTTAAAGAGTTCCGTTGTGGCTTCACCTAAAATCTTTGGCGTCTTGATCTGCAGAATTACTGAAACGACAGCAAAGACTAAGACGACAAAGATGCCGGGGAGCCAGCGTTTCATGTAGCGGAACAACCGGAAAGTCGTTCCCCAGAATTTTTGTGGCCGCTGTTTCGTAGCGGCACCGCGTCCATTACGCATCGATGACGTCCCCCTTTCGGAGTTGTGAATCCAGAATTTCTTGATACGTTTCGTTATTGGCTTTCAGTTCATCGTGCGTCCCTTGACCAACGATCTTACCGCCATCAATGACCAGAATCAGGTCAGCATCGGCCACCGTCGATACCCGTTGAGCCACGATAACTGTGACCCCTGCTTGAACTTGATCATCCTTACGCAATTCTTGACGTAATAGGGAATCTGTCTTGAAGTCCAAGGCAGAGAAGGAGTCATCAAAAATATAAACGCTAGCACGCTTCAAAATCGTCCGGGCAATGACCAGTCGTTGCCGTTGTCCACCGGAGAAGTTATCCCCATTTTGTTCAACGGTTGCGTCCAGACCGCCCTCTTCTTTAATGAAGTCGCTGGCCTGAGCCACGTCTAAGGCATGCCAAATCTGGTCGTCGGTTGCATCAGGCATCCCGAAGACCATGTTGCTGCGAACCGTTCCGGAGAACAGCACTGCCTGCTGTTGCGTAATAGAAATTGCATCATGCAGTGCCTTTTGACTAACTGCCGTCAGTGGCGTGCCATTCAACTTGATTTGCCCACTCTCGGGATCAAATAGTCGTGGAATCAGATTGACCAACGTGGATTTTCCAGACCCGGTCCCCCCAATAATTGCCACGGTCTGACCAGCCGTCGCGCTAAAGTTCACATCGGCCAGTGCTAACTTTTCAGCACCCGTGTAGCGGAAATTAACGTGATCAAAGGTCAAGCTCGCTTGGTCCTGCGTCAGGTCAACTGGTGCATCGGCATCGTTGATCTTTGACTTCAAGTCCATGACCTCGTTGATCCGTGCAGCAGAAGCTTGTGCCCGGGGAACAAAGACAAAGACCATGGAAACCATCATGAAGCTAATCAACAATTGCGTTGCATAAGTCATGAACGCAACCAAATTCCCAACTTCGAGGGCTTGATTACCAATCAATTGGCCACCATACCAGACGATACCGATGTTGGTCCCGCTCACGATCAACGTGATAATTGGAAACATCAACGAAACGATCATGAAAACTTTGATCCCCGTTTGGGTATAGTCTCGGTTGGCACCTTCAAACCGATCCTGTTCAAACTTATCTTGGTTGAACGCCCGAATAACCCGGACACCGGTCAACCCTTCACGGAAAACCAGGTTGATCCGGTCAATCTTCTTTTGGAGACTCTTAAACAATGGCACGGCAAAGACCATGATGGCCCCCGTAAAAATCGCTAGCACTGGTAAGGCAACCAAGAAGACCAGCGTTAACCGCGGACTCTTGACGTAAGCCAAGACACCAGCACCAATTAACATAATCGGTGCCATCAACATCATTCGAAGCATTTGAACCATGACATTTTGAATCTGGACCACATCGTTTGTCGTCCGGGTAATCAGTGAGGCATTCCCCACCGTTTCAAACTCTTCGGTCGAGGCAAACGTGACCTTCTTAAAAAGTTCGGTCCGAATCCGTTGCCCCATCTTCTGCGACTGTGTTGACGCATAGTAAACGTTACCTGCCGCGCCCAGCACACCGATAAAGCTTAAAAGCAACATTTGACCACCGGTGCGCCAGATGTAGCCAATATCATTGTTGGCAATCCCTTTATCAATGATATTTGAGGTTAGTGTTGGCAGTGATAAATCACAGGCAACCTGAATAATCATAAAACCCACCGCAAGGACTACTGCCCACCAGTCCAAGTGTTTACGGGCAAGTCGCATCATTAGAATTTTGGCCTTCTTTCTATACTGTACACTCTGTAAAAGTTTCAAAACTGCATATGCGATAATTATACTCTGCTCAATCCGGTTTGCAATAAAGGATTACTCGCAAATTTTGCTTGTGCCCACCTCCTAATTAATGTCCCAGTTAAATCGATTCGTTACGCTATATCATCAGCATTATGGCCTGTCCACATCAGGAATCCGCCCGACTCGAGCCGTCTACTTCATGATCATCGTTACCAGCACCAAGGTCACATCCCCACCGTCATCTTGCGTTAACGCAATCTGCTCTGAAAAAGCTGTCGGTTCGCCGCCACGATTTTCTGTCATTCAGAATAATTCCAAGGTAGGCCACTGACAGCATACCGAGCACCATCGCCAATAAATTCACTAATTTGGCGGGTATCTTCACTATATTTTCAGTTATCACCGCTACTCGACCAACTCCTGCAACCAGTTAATTGCCTAAACATCCCACTGGTAAAGCTAAAAATATTTGTTACAATAGTAGACACCGAAGGGAGACAGAAAACTGTGGCGAGCAACTCTGATTCAATCTATAATGTCTTAACCTACATCCATCGACATCCGCAACAAGTCCGGTTCATTCGGCAACGCAACAGTAACGTCATGACCATTGGCGTTCCCGATACGGTTCCGGTCGCTAACGCTGATATTTACTTCCCAGCGGGCCATCTACTGGTCAACCGGATGGATGAAAACTTTTTAGCTAAAAATGGCGATCTCCTCAATACATTCTTTGACCAGACACAAACGTCTAAGCTAGATTACCGTGACGTCTGGATCACCACCGGCTACGTGCCTGAGGAACATACCTATTTGGTTGAACTCTCATTTGAATAAACGCCTATCTGGCGCAAACTAAAAGGACCATGGAAGTTTTCAATCACTTCTGTGGCCCCTTTTCCAATACATTAATTAAATAGTGCGCGCGATGCCCATAGTCCCCCAACGACCACCACGGCGATCAAGAAGAACCGGAACAAAGCGGCAAAGGCAACGAGGACGATGGCCCCGATAATCACCGTCCCGACGATTCCCAATAACCAACCGGCTAATCCAAAAACCAACCGGAGAATCGGGAACAACAATAAGAGTAACAATAAAAGTAAGACCACGATAATCGCTCCAATCCGTCGTCGGCACGCCCACGACTAGCAGCAATTTTACACTAAATTTGAATGTTTGGCACGAATCTTCGTTCGAATTATTCTTTACTTAACCAGCCGTAATCTGCATACGACCGTTCTTCTTGGAATGATAAAGGTTCGCGTCGACCCGTTTGTAAAAGTCCAAGGGGTTGTGATCGCTTGCACTCAAGACGGAAACCCCCACAGAAATCGTGACGTTTAAAACCACATCATTATAGGGAATCTCCAGCGTCTTGACCGCATCGAAGACCTGTTCGGCGACTTTTCGTGTCCGTTCTAAATCATAGTCAGGGAAAATAATGTTGAATTCTTCCCCACCGGTCCGGTACAGAACGATCCTGTTATCGACTTTTTTCAGGGTGGCCGTCACGGTACTGGCCACCTGCTTCAGCACCTCATCCCCTGCCAAGTGACCATAGGTATCATTCACGTGTTTAAAGTGATCAATATCAAACATGACCATCGACAGGTCCGTGTTGTGAGCCGTACTCTGTTGAAATTGATAAGCAATGGCTCTGTCATATGCCGCATAGTTTTGTACGCGCGTCAGTGCATCCCAATTAGCAGACTGGAAAAGACGATCTTTGATGCGACGATCCTTATCCTGAATCTTGAAGTAGCCATACATCAAAGATGCTAACGCTGCATAGTCGCCAAGCTCAATGAAATAGGTGCTCCAATCCAAGTTGAAGCGTACCTTGACCAAAAACCACAACGCCAAAGCAAATAACATGGCAATTGTAATGTAACGCGTGAACGGCCAACGCCATAAATGCGTACTTTGTTGATAAGAAACGACATAGAACAACACAAATAAAATCGTATAGATCCACGACAGAATTGCCGTGTAATTACCATTCATTAACATAAAGCCGACCCCAGCTAAGAAAATCAGCCAGTGGGGAATCTTAAGCTGTAAGAAGTAAGCCACAAAAATCAACAGTAAGAGTTGAAAATTGGTAAACGTCCACGACAAATGACTATCGCGAACAATTAGTTGTAATGCAAACACCGACACGACAGCACAGGTCGTCCCGATGGCAATCTGAACCTTCTTCACGTTGATTGGTTTGTTTTGCGATTCGACTTTCGCAGTAACCCAATTAAAAATCGACCAGTACAGCGTGATAACCCCTAAGACAAAGAAAACACTCGTGACGATTGGGGGAACTAGCCAAATTGACCATGCCATTGTCTAATCATTCTCCTCGTTAGTTAAGTTTAGTAATTGATTACCGACCAAGGTACCAATTATTCCCAGCTATTCCGCATTTCACAACAATCTGCGAACCCGGGCTAAATAACTCACTACTCTTACTATAGAGCAAACCATATAATAAAACCATAAACCTTTATATAATATAATATGTTACATAAGAAATTAATACGACCAAAATTCGCTCTTTGTCCAACTTTTCTAATAATTCACTCTATTTTTAATCGTCAAAATAAAGTATGATGGTAGCAGACACCTGTTAAGGAGGAACTCATACCTATGTATCGTTATTTTCTTCAGCCACAACTAGATGTATCCAACAACTCGTTGATTGGCTACGAGTTGCTGATTCGCCAACAGGTTGATGGCAAGTGGGTCCTACCCCACAACTTTGCGTCCATTCCAATCAGCGTTCAAGCTGACCTCATCAATCGAACGGCCCAGAAACTAGCCTTAAAGATTGGGTCTGTTTCCTTTAACGTCAACCAAAGCCAATTCATTGATCCAACCATTGCCAACGCCATTATTGCTGCTCAGCGGCACATTTATCCGATCAATTTGGTTTTGGAGGTCACTGAAGAACGGACGGACGAGAAGGTTTCTAATCAACAAATCATCGATCAAGTTCACTTTTTCGATGAACATTTAATTCAATTGAGTTTGGATGACATCGGTACAGGCGTCAACACTTATGATCATCTAGAACCCATCTTACCCTATGCTAGTGAAATTAAATTTGCTATGCAAAACTTCCGTCAGGAAAATCGTGAAAACGAAATTCCCGAGGCCCTGGCCTTTTGGGATAAGATTGCCAAGCAGTATAAGCTTCGTTTGATTCTTGAAGGCGTGGAAAATGAAGAAGAACACGACATGGCCAATGACTTAGAGATTGATCTTCGTCAAGGCTGGTTCTACGGAAAGCCTCACCTCTTCAAATTGGACGGCGACAAGTAAGAACCCGTATTTGCGAATACGGGTTCTTTTTGTTAACATTCAAAAAATAAAGAGCACCAAAACGTTGTCAAATCAACGCTTCGATGCTCTTTATTTATAAACGTCGTCTTAAGTATCACCCGCACGGGGCTCGAACCCGTAACTCCGCCTTGAGAGGGCGACGTCTTAAACCAGTTTGACCAGCGGGCAATGTCATTTACTAGCAATATCTAATTTACGCTATCCAACAAAAAATGTCAATTGTTCTCTGCATAAAATTACAGAAATTCGGAAATTCATGCAGTTCGCCCCATTTTTTAAAGAAAACTGGTTGACACCAAAAGCGGAACAAGTTACTATTAAATAGTTGCTTCAAGCAGCGCAGATCATTGGGTATTCGCCAAATGGTAAGGCAGCGGACTCTGAATCCGTAAGTTACTGGTTCGAGCCCAGTATACCCAATTATTGTTTTACATTAGTCGCTATTAGACCTCACGGGGGTTGATATAGCGGCTTTTTTAGTACATTGGGCTTTAAATTGGTGTCCATACGAGGTAGCCATGTGACAGCCAAGATGACAGGGTAGAAAATACGGCCTTAAAGCTCGGCAGTGACCGACAAATAAAGGTACTGCGAGAAAATCAGGAAGCCGTTGCCTACACCCTACAGGGAAGTGACTCTGAAACTCAAACGATCATTAAACGAATGTATTTTAATCGCAATGATGAGGCTACTGTAATCACACTAGCAATAGAGCTTAGTTGTGATCGTACTGGGATAAGCCGTAAACGTATGGCCTTTTTCAAGGCATTAGCCAAAGAGCTGGGCTTACATCCCTAACCGATCTACCCTGCTGGCTTTGAATTAAAGTATAATTTCACAAAATAAAAAGACTATCCCTTGGGTAGTCTTTTTTTATATGATTATTGCAATCCCTGAACATATTGCTTGGCTTTTTGTTCGTCAAATGAGTATGCACCATAGTTATTGCCTTGTAATAAGTCGGCATATGACTCCGCAATATTGCCAAGATTGGTGTAGAACTTTTGATTACCAACTTTTACCATAATTCTGAACCCATCTGCGTCACCATTTTTGTCATCTTTTGCTTGGAACACGTCACCAAGTGACATTCTCAAACGATACAAAGTTTTCCCAAAGACCTTAACCTTCTTGGTTCCAAACCCCTTCAATGGTTTAGCCAGATAGTAAGTGTAAACTGACTTTCCACGGTTGAATTTTTTAATTTTAATTGACTGAGAAATTTTGGTGTAATTGGTATTGTTCGTGTAGTAATTCAAATAGTTGTCCGCAGTCACAGTTATAAATTTCTTACTACTTACTTGGCTACTTGAGTTTGAACCAGCCCGATACAGATCGGGTAAATTTGAATATCCGCCATATGCAAAGGCAGTTTTAGCAGTATGACTCTTTAATATTGATGGCTTAACAGTATTCATAGATATGCTATACTGCCACTTTTTACCAATTTTACTGAATACTTTTTTCTGATTTTTCTTTGAAAGTGTAGTGTTCTTTATACTGGCAAGACCTCTGCTGTCCACACTGCCAATCACCACTGAATTTTTGGAGATTTTTGCACCCTTATTGCGGTATTGATTTCCCAAGTTTAGTGACTTAGATACCGTAAATACGTCCGGTTGTAATTTACCCGCATTTGTACGGCTATCGCTATCCCGTGTAATTCTCGTTAGATTACGAATACCAACTTTATCAAACTCGCTAGTTATCTTTTTACTAGTTGCCATGGCTTTTTTGCTAGTTTTAGCAGACGCATTGGTTACAGCTAGACTACCGGCAGCAGCACCGAGCAGCATTAGCAATACTGCACTCTTACTTCCCATCTTAAACAAATAATTACCCCCTAATATAATTCCTTACTAAACATTATAGCGCAAGCCCAAGAACATTAAAAACCACCCTATTAACCGGCAGGGTGGTTTACTGTTACTCTTTTGCTCAATATACTATCTGCTTTCTAATGTTTGAATTGTGCTACATCCCCCGCTAAAATTGAGGTACACAAATACAAGCGGTGTCTCACTGCCTATGCCATAAGTCATAGGAGCTTTGCGACTAACTGCCAGATTTCAATGACGAAATTGATTACTGTTATAATCAATGTTATCAACCCGGCTAGTTTTTCGTGAGGCTCTTTTTGTAAGTAATCAGCCATTTCTAAGCACCTACTGCAGCCCGACATAACTAGTTAGGACATCCCCGCAGCAGGTAGTATAATATAGATGTGATGTTGCCAATCTTAATTAAATTCCCCTGATATTTATTATTCTTACGCATTGTTGTGCTGAATGCCCTGCCCGAATAGATTGAGTGGGCGTTTTTGTTTATCTTGGGAAATATCGCAACACTGCAGGGATGACTACGGTACTAGAACTTTTCTGTTAGGACATTTCAGCAACGGGTATTATAATTAGGTTATAGTTAATGGCTTTACAATTTAATAAGTCACACGCCAATATGTACACACAGGTTTAGCTTTATCCGAACGGTTCGGATAAAGCTCTTTTTGATACATGAAGACAAAATAAAAACTGCCAGCCATTAAGCTAACAGTTTCATCGCCCTGCCAAAATTAAGTATCAAATATGTGTGAGTTACTGTCATTGACAGCCAAAATGACAGCCAGTTTATAGTCAAATGTACATAAATGCCTATGCAACGCTGTTTCTAAGGGGGGTGGTTCGTTCCCAGTATACCCAATCAGAAGAACAACCCGTTAACCGCTAATCAGACGTGAAAACGTTGCGTTAGCGGTTTTTTTGCCGTTTTATTTTAAAAGAAGCTGCTGGTCTCGATAATTTTGGCGAGACCAGCAGCTTCTTTTACTAAAGCAAGTTATCATCCAGCTGGCTTGACGTTAAGTTCATCCCTAACGAAAGTTTAGTTCCAACCATAGTTGTTACCGTAGTTGTCTCCCTTAGGATTCGTTTGCTTGGTCAGCTACTTACTGGTGTAAAAATACGGTTCATCAACCGGCATTGACGATAGGTTCTTGGCATGCAACACTTTTACCTTTTTGCCATCAACCTTGGCCGTCACGACTTTGTAGCTCTCCAATGCCTGTTTAGGTCCCATAAAACGTTTACTCGTGTCCCAGATTCCCCAGGTGGTCGTCTTACCAGCCTTATAAGCAACTGCCCAGTTGTCCCTCTAGAATTTTTAAATTTTGTCGACTAGTTTAAACCGGTAAATTTCGATAAAGCTTTTGGAGATTCTTCTTGTCATACTTGGTTGGCTTATCTTCCTTAAATGACGAAAAATTCATGACACTCTCAAAATTTTTGGACGGTCGCAATCCTAAGATATCACCAATTGCGGTACTCCCCCAACCAGCTCTTTCAGTCTTGTTGAAATAAAATTGCTTCATCATTTTGCGCGACAATAGAATTTTGTAATTGGGGGACTGCGTCGTCTCTAAAGTTGAATCATCATCACCATTTTCCACTGGTGGGTAACTCGCTGTATCCGTATAAGCATAATTCTTTCCAGCAGTCTTAATCGTTGTCAACACGATATTAGCCGTCGTCGCATCACGTGTTTCCACCAGCTTGACCACCTTCAACCGATTCCAATTCTTGACTGCTAACTGCCACACACCCTGGTAATAACGCCCGGTTGACGAGATGTGATACGTAATCGTCTTTCGTGGAAAATTAGCCTGTGCTTTTGCCTGCGCATTGACTGGGCTGATTAAACCAACTCCAATCACCCCCAGAATGACAATCATCCCCATGAGCCAACGCCTATTGACATATTTCACTGTACGTTTCCCCTTTCCCGTAATCTTCCTGTTTTGATGGGTGATGCCCCTACCTAGTTTATTGATTGGGGACGCCCCCACCGCTCTTAAATTATACAAAAACAGCATGACACATTATGTCGTTTCCCGTTCTCGACTAAAAAATAATCGTCGGCTAAAAAGGGACCACGGCTCCTCGAAGAAAGTCCGAGAAACCATGGTCCCTTTTAATTTCTATTCACTCACTCTCAGTGTTTCCGTAACCAACCGTAACCAAATCCGCCTGCGATAGCCAGTAAGGCTAAGCCAACCATTGTGTACACCAGACCACGAGACTGATTTTCACCGGTCTGCGGTAAGGTGGTCCCAACGTATGACCCGTTGCCATTTGCCTGACTACTCCCACTTGTCGATGATCCGGTTGAAGAAGCCCCTGCTCCCCCAGTCGTTGTCCCTGGCGTCGCCGTGGTCGAACCGTTATTGCCAGATGTTGTTGGCGATGTTACCGGTTTGTTCGGTTTCGTTGGTTTAGTCGGCAGTGTTGGTGTCGTTGGCTTTACTGGTGGCACTGTGGTTTCAGGTTTCTCCGGCGTGGTTGGTGGCGTCACCGGTGGCGTCGTCGTCCCAGGATTCTCTGGCGTCGTTACTGGCGGTGTCGTCGTTCCAGGGTTCTCTGGCGTCGTTACCGGCGGCGTCGTTGTCCCTGGGTTCTCTGGCTCCGTTACTGGCGGTGTCGTTGTCCCTGGGTTCTCTGGCTCCGTTACTGGTGGCGTGGTCGTCCCTGGGTTCTCTGGCTCCGTTACTGGCGGTGTCGTTGTCCCTGGGTTCTCTGGCTCCGTTACTGGCGGTGTCGTTGTCCCTGGGTTCTCTGGCTCCGTTACTGGCGGTGTCGTTGTTCCAGGATTCTCTGGCTCCGTTACTGGCGGTGTCGTTGTTCCAGGGTTCTCTGGCTCCGTCACTGGCGGTGTCGTTGTTCCAGGGTTCTCTGGCTCCGTTACTGGCGGCGTCGTTGTTCCAGGGTTCTCTGGCTCCGTCACTGGTGGCGTGGTCTCACCGCTGTCTTCCTTTGTATCGGTCGCCTTAACTGACACAGTCGCTGTACTTCCAGCCGTAATTGTAAACGGTAATGGTTCCTTGTTCAACGTATAGCCAGTTGGTGGTGTCACCTCAACAAATTGATAGTTGCCAGCCTCCAAGCCTGAATAAGTAAGCATTCCGTCTGCAGTTGTCGTTAGTCCCGCTTTAATGATGTTACCGGCACTGTCCAGCAAGTCGTAAACGGCTCCGGCTAGTTTTTGACCCGTTTCGCTATCCTCTTTAGTCAAAATAACTTCACTGGGGACTTTTTCGTTCCCACTGTTATCACCATTGCCACTTCCAGAGCCTCCCCATGCGATCCGAGCAGTAATGTTCTGACCATTCATCGAAACGGTATTCAGCCACTCTCCGCCAGTCCCTGTAACCGTCGGAATCGTATGATATGTCATGTTTACGGCCGTCTTGACATTTTCAAACGTAAAGATCAGCGTATTGCCAGCCGCTTCAACCGTGGGCGTTAGCGAACCTCCATCACTGTTAAAGTCCCCCGTCTGTGGATCAAAGTGGCCGGTTGTGGCCTGCACACTCCCATCAACGTACTCCTGATTAGGACCCATGTTGTCAGTAATAACAACTTGACCCATGTTCGTACTGTTCGGGTTAAAGGCCACGTTCCATGTCAACCGCGCTGGCGTGCCATCTGGATTGTGCTCGCTGACCCAGCCAATTTTATTAATGCCCCAATCCAACCCAACGTTTTGGTTCTGTGAACTTCCTTTAACGTAGAACTTCAAGGTCCCCCGTCGGTTCGTCGCCGTGCCAGCTAAGGCATCGTTAAAGGTAATCGTCCCGGTGTTTTCACCCTCCTTAATGGTAAACGTCCCAATCTGCCGACCACTATCATCGTAGAGTGGAAAGGTCACATCTCGCCGACCCACAGCGGAAAATGGAAATGTTACGGTCGCCGTATCACCATTCTGGATAGTCTCGCCGTCCGGTAGCCCCCAAGTGTAATCAACCATATAGTTGTCCCACTTGCTCAAGTCACTTCCATTAGGAATTCGGTTCCCATTAGCATCCGTAATAATAGCATCATTTTCACCCACACCAGAAATCGATATATTACTAGCATGCGCCGTAATGCCACCAGCACCGAGGCCTCCGACAAGATAGACGATGATGGCTATCACTATACCCATCACGACAGCGGTTATCTTCCTTCGCATCGTAATCCTCCTCCAATTTACTTTAAAGCAGCAGTTGCCATCATTAAAACAGTAATTCTGGTAATCACTGGCCTCATAAGCAACTTATTTCAGACAATACTTCGACTGCCTTGTATTCACTATAACTGGTATTTAATTAGGTGGCTTGTCAGCAAGAAAAAATTAGGGTCGTTGAAAAAGAGAGAACTAGTAACCCTGCCTTGACGTTGTATTTCTATTGACCAGCGAAAAAAATTATCACCACTAACGTTGTCCTGACGCCATTTGTCGGCTTATGAACTAAGTGGGTAATTGGCTTGCCAGTCAGATTTGACACCCATCACACAATTAAACGTTTTATATCCGCGTTAGTCCTCCTGCTGCCAAGGATGGGCCTCACTAATCTCATAAACCCGATAAGCCAAAAAATACCCCACCAATAATCTTGGTAGAGTATTTTATCAGTCACTTTAATTAGGATTAAAGACGTGCGTTTAATTCCTTACCTAACTTTTCAAAGCCAGGCTTGCCTAACAACGCGAACATGTTCGTCTTGTAAGCTTCAACACCAGGTTGGTTGAATGGGTTGATGCCGTTCAAGTAACCTGAGATGGCAACAGCCACTTCGAAGAAGTAGATCAAGTAGCCTAACGTGTAAGGTGTTTGGTCTGGGATGTGCACGCCCATGTTAGGTACGCCACCATCGGTATGAGCCAAAACAACACCTTGATAAGCCTTGGTGTTAACAAAACTCATTGGCTTACCTTCCAAGTACTTCAGACCATCTAAGTCATCACTAGCACTAGGAACGTCAACATCATTTTGTGGTTGGTCAACCGTAATAACGGTTTCCATCAAGTTCCGCCGACCTTCTTGGATGTATTGGCCCAAGGAGTGCAGGTCGGTCGTAAAGTTTGCGGAAGATGGGTAGATTCCCTTTTGGTCTTTCCCTTCGGATTCACCCATCAATTGCTTCCACCATTCTGCAAAGTACTGGAGCCGTGGTTCATAGTTTTCCAGTAGTTCCGTGGTGTAACCCTTCCGGTACAAAATGTTCCGTAAGGCAGCGTATTGGTAAGCTTCGTTCTTAGTCAAATCAGGATTTGTGTAAGCATCCTGAGCATCCGCAGCTCCCTTCATCAGTTCATCGATATCTGCGCCAGAAGCAGCGATTGGCAATAATCCAACAGCCGTCAAGACAGAGTAACGACCACCAACACCGTCAGGGATAACGAATGATTCGTAACCAGCAGCGTCGGCTTCAGTCTTCAGTGCGCCACGGGCCTTATCAGTCGTTGCGTAGATACGGTCTTTAGCACCATCAACGCCGTATTTCTTGATCAGCATGTCTTTGAAAATCCGGAAGGCAATGGAAGGTTCCGTCGTCGTCCCAGACTTTGAAATGATGTTGACAGAGAAGTCTCGGTCGCCGATCAAGTTGATCAAGTCGTGAACATAATCAGGACTAACCGAATTCCCAGCGAAGAAGACTTGGGGGCCTTGCCGCTTTTCGGCTGGTAAGTAGTTAAAGAAAGTGTCGTGTAAGAAATCCACGGCCATCTTCGCGCCCAAGTAAGACCCACCGATACCAATCACAACGAGCACTTCGGAATCGGAACGAATCTTCTTAGCCGCAGCCTTAATGCGTGCAAATTCTTCCTTGTCGTAATCGTGTGGCAAAGCCAACCAGTCACGGAAATCACTACCGGCACCAGTCCCATTACGGAGTTCACTATCCGCAGCGGTAACGAGCGCTTGCATTTCCCCTAACTCATTGTCATGAATAAACGGGTCAAGTTTGGAACGATCAAAGGCGATATGTGCCATATTTAGATAACCTCACTTTTATTATTATTGACTAGTCCATTATAACGCATTTCTCTAAAATGTAAATGGTCTAGTCCAGACTTTTTGGGAAATAAAAAAGGCCGACAACGCCCGTCATCAGCCCGTTTATAACTATTTCATTATGCCGAGAGTTACCCCACCAGCAACGACTAAAAGTGACCCAATCGTAATGTAGACCATTTCACGACTAGTCTTCTTTTCACCCAGTAACCAGATGCTTCCGAACGTCGAGATAACAATCCCACATTGTGCCAGCGAGTAGCTAATCGCCAATCCAACCGATGGAATCGCCATGAACATAAAGAAGTTCCCAATGCCCCAGACCAGTCCGGTAATCATGTTCTTGGCAGTGGCCTTATGCCAAACCTTCTGCCGTGAGAACATGACGAAAATCAAGGCACCCAGAATCATCCCGATGGATTGTGGGAAAATAATGGTCTTCGATGAAATCCCAGACATGTTCACAATCACGGTGTAGAGCACATAACCAATCGTTGAGACAACGATTGCAACGGATCCCTTACCGGCTTCCATGTGTTCCGTACCAGCAACCGCTTTCTTATCACGCAAGGAGGTTAAAGCTGCACCGGCAATTAAGACGATAACAGCAATGGTGCCCATCGTGACCATCTTAGTGGTCTTCCATTCATGGAAGAGTAAGACACCGGCCAATGCCGTGCCGACTAATTGCAGACCAGTTGAAATTGGCACCGTTCGTGAAATACCAATAAACTTCATAGCCTGAAACTGTTCAAACTGTCCAACGGCCCAGCAGAGTCCAGAAGCAACCCCAACCAACATTGCCATCCCAGTCAATTGACTGTGGAAGTACACTAAGGAGAAAATCCCAAAGATGACGGCCCCGGCGGTCATCCCCAACGTTTGTTGGTAAGATGTCCCACCTAATCGACCACTAATTAATCCAATACTACCCCAACACACCGTTGGAATTAAAGCTAATAATACACCCATTTGTAAACCTCAACTCTCGTTTCAATTCTGACTTTTCTCTCTGTAAGCGCTTCTTAATTTGCAATAGTAAGTTTAAATGTTTCCATTCCAAAAGTAAACCATTGTTGTCTAAAAAAATACCGATTGGCAAGTGGTCTATCTTACCAATCGGTACTTATTATGCTAGTTTTCAATCGTTTTCATTAAACGACTAATAGTAGTAAACCCTTTAATGATTCACTGTGTCGGTCTGAAGGATTGCTTTGGAAATCGTCTGGTGACTGGAAAGTTGTGGAAACACTTACAGAACCGGTATAATTTTCAACGGCATCGTTTACCGTCTGCCGTAATCGTTTCAAATTGTACGTTGGTGTCGTCGTTGTGACCAGCACCTGTGAACCGGTATGGGTCAATTTCAACGCCTGTTCAAGGACTGCTTGCAGGTCTTGTTCCAAGGTAAAGGCCCGTTTCTTTCCCCGAACGAAAGCTGGTGGGTTGATGGCAATCGTGTCAAACGTCAACTGATGCTTCACGGCGTAGTCCAAATAGTTGGTCACATCCATGGTCCGCATTTCAACGGCGGCTTGATCCAGGTTGTTGGCATCTAATTGCGCTTGTGTCGCCGTTGTTGCCCGGTTCGTTGGATCAACGGTCACGGCTTCTACCGCACCACCGACCATCGCGGCCGTGACAACTCCTGTTTCGGCACTAAAGAGGTTCAATACACGCTTTTGGGCGCTGTCTGTCTTGACCCAGTCCCGAATGTCGCGGAACTCTAAAGCTAATTGTTGGCGCCCGGACGTCAAGTCAACGGGATAAGCAATGCCATTTTCCATGACGGTCATGGGTTGCTTGCCTAAATCCCCACGAACAAGTTGGGCCTTTTCCTGACCAGTGACCACGGAAACAATGGGGAAGGTCTTCCCCACGATTCGATCAAAGGCAGAGTAGATCAATCGTGACTGCTGCTTCAAGGCCTGATTTTCCCAACGGAAGACGTACACTCCGTTGTAAACGTCGATGATTAAGCCACCGAGATTATCCCCAACGCTGTTAAACAGCCGGTAAGCTGCTGCGTCAGCGAAGGCTGAGCGCCGAGCCAGTGCTGCCCGCAGTTTGCCAGCAAAGAACCGTTCGTCGATTGCTTCATTTTCCCGAAGACTCAGCACGTAGCCGATGCCTCGGTGTTGTTTTGCAAAGTAAGCTGTGGCGACGAAATGGCCGTGGTTTTCCAGTTGAATCCACGCGCCGTCCTCAAAGTCATTATGGTTTTCTAGGTCTGTTAAAGATACGATGGGATAGCCGTCCTCGAACTTACGGACGGATTTTCCGGTAATTTGTACTCGTTTCAAAAGTTTCCTCCTTAAATGGTTCCCCTCATTGTAACATGTCACGCGGTTCAGCACAGCTCCAGATTACTCGACTGGCTTGGCGCGTTCAGAATTCGTCTGATGTTGGTCGGGGAAAATGACGGTAAAGGTCGTGCCGACCCCTTCCTTACTGGTAGCACTGATCTTCCCGTGATGCAGTTGAACCAGCTGATGCACGATGGACAAGCCCAGACCGGACTCCCCATACTTGGTGTTCTTTCGTGACGGATCGGCCTTGTAATACCGTTCCCAAATGTTCTGAAGTTGCTTATCAGACATCCCCATTCCGGTATCGGCAACCTTCACGATAGTCTCTTCATACCCCCGTTGGGCAGAAATGGTAATATCCCCGTGCTGGGTAAACTGAATGGCGTTCTGGGTGATATTGAACATGATCTGGACAAACCGGTCGTAATCGGCATACACCGGAATTTCTTTAGGAGCCTGCAACTCCAGTGTATCCCCACTGTCATCAGCCTTTTGTTTCAGCTGTTCCACAATGTTATGGAGCGCATCGATAGCGTTAAACTCATGCAAATTGAGCATAATCTGGTCCGATCGAATCTTTTCGTAGTCCAAGTTCTCGTTGACCAAGCGAATCAGTCGACTGGTCTCACTACGCATGAGTTCGATACTTTCTTCCTTGCTCTCCTCAGGAATCGCATCGTAGGCCAATCCCTCTAACAGACCATTGATGGTGGTCAGTGGCGTCCGCATTTCGTGCGATGCATTGGCCATGAATTCCCGACGCCGTTCTTCCTGCCGCTGAATCTCTTCTTGTGAATCTTTCAACGAATGTGCCATGCCGTTAAAGTCGTTGATCAGGTCATCAATTTCGTCTCGATTACGGCTAGCCATTTGCACGTCATAATTTCCTTTCGCCACTTGATTGGTTGCTTTTCGTAGCCGATTAATTCGTGACGTGTAGTAGCGGGCCAAAATATAACTGGCGATGATTGCCACCAAACAAGAGACTAGCAGCGATTTGATCAGATTACGATTGATCTGGTTGACGTTAGTATTGATATCGGAGACGAAGGCCCCCATCACAACGACCGCAACCAGCTTATTATTATAGAAGTAAGGTTTCATCACTTCGGTCACCGCGGGACCCACCTGTCCGTTTTTATTGCGGACGCGTCGATCGACAACTTTGTGAATAATTTGATTATTCTTTAACTTCTTCCAATCGGAACGATCGATGGATTGTTGATAGACATTCGCCGGGAAAACGATCCGGTTCGACGCATTATAAATGGCCGTACTGACTGCTTGATTTTGCAACAACTGTTCACTATTCTCCAGCGCCGTCGTGTCAAAGTTAACGGTCTTGGGTTGCTGCGAGCTAATGCGTAACGATTGCTCAATTAGACTGTTGGAGTACTTCTCCAGAGAATTCCACGTATTGCTGTACACCATGTGCCGGGTCATCTGCGAATAGGACACGCCCATTAGAACCAGAATAATTGTGATGGCCGCAAAGAATCCCAACATTTGTTGATACATTAACTTCATTGTTAGTTTGCTCCACTATCGTCAAATTTATAACCCACCCCCCAAACCGTTTGGATAATCTGGGGACCAACCTTTTCGATTTTTTGCCGTAATTTTTTAATGTGGGCATCCACAGTACGTTCGTCACCGTAGTATTCGTAATCCCACACCAACTGCAGGAGTTGTTCCCGCGAGAAGACCTGGCGTGGCTTCTGGGCTAGCGTCTTGAGTAAATCGAATTCCTTAGGCGTTAAGTCTTGAATCTGCCGACCATTTAAATAGGCTTCGCGGGTCTTCGTGTTGAGCTTAAAATTCTCAGTGACCACGTCAAATGATTCCGTATCGTTCAATGGCTTAGGGGCCGACTGTGAAATTGGTCCCAGCTCGGCTCGTCGATGCAACGCCTTGATCCGGGCAATCAGCGTAATTGGGCTGAACGGCTTCGTGACGTAATCGTCCGCGCCCATTTCAAGGCCTAAAACCTGATCGCTTTCTGAATCCCGAGCCGTCAACATGATGATCGGCACAGTCGGCGAAAGCTTGCGAATCTCGGCGCTGACCTGCATACCGTCCATACCGGGCAAGTTCAGGTCTAGCGTGACCATATCCCAGTCATTGGGTGCGGCGGCAAACATCTCGACCGCCTCGTTGCCATCGTAGGCAAATTGCGCGTCCCACTGCTCCTTCTTAAAGAACATGGACATCATCTGTGATACTGAATGGTTGTCTTCAATCATTAATAACTTCATTGCTACCTCCAAAGGTTCAGTCTTTCACGTATTCGGAGCCGGCAAAAAGCTAGTGAGTCATAGTGTCTTGAACTTAACAGGTTAATCAGACATCCCCATGATAGAATCATGAAGTTTCTGTAACTTTTCGCCGGTCACTTATTTTTGGCCGTGTGGGCCCTTAATTACCTATTATACTATACCGTAGTCGTTGATATTTCCTTAAATTAGCTGCAACCGAACGAAATAGTTTTCACAACCGTTGAGGTATGCTACACTATATGAGTATCGTCATGGGGCCGTTCTGGATTCGACTGGTATAGGTTGAAGCTTGACTGCGCGTCGTAGCGGCATCTACGTTAAAAGGTCCAGTTTATTATAACTGCAAAAAATAATAACAATTCTTACGCTTTAGCTGCTTAATAGGCGCTTAACGTAGATCCTCCTAGGCTTGCCCGCGGTCTAGATCTGGGTCCTAAATTTAACGGGCTTACGCTAACGGCTCCCACCTGAAGTACGTTAGAAGAGATGAATCAGGTTAGCTGAGTATGTGGGCCCTGACAGGCGGCAAGTTATTCAGTGAAACTTTAAGTAGTCTGCCTATGCGTGTAGACGTTAAGTTGGCAATATGCTAGGACGCGGGTTCGATCCCCGCCGGCTCCATAAATGCCAGTACGTTTAAAACCTATGACGAGAAAAACCACATTCCTTCGCGAATGTGGTTTTTTGTACGGGCTTAAATCCAGCACCAATAAACCATCGATGAACAATGAACCGCCTCTCCCGTAAGTATACTGGGAAAGGCGGTTCATTTCATCATATGGTTACGAGGGTAGAGCGAAGCGACACCCTCAGAGAGTTTTTTGTACCTATTCTCCTCGTAACAACTGTTGCGGTGACAACTGACGACTCGCCGTGAAGATCTCGTACGCCTCCTGTGGCTGCTGAATTGGCTCTTGGGTCAACCAGAAGCACACAAAATCCCAGATTCCCTGCGTGACGATCTCCTGAGCAAAATTCACGGGAATCTTGGTATTAGCCACTGGTCGACCAATGACATTTGCAATGACCGGCTTAATTCGGGCTGCCAACTGCGAGGCCGGACTGTTGATCAGGGCGACAACCAATTGTCGTTGACGATAGAGATAGTTAAACATCTGCTGAAAGGCGTTTTTCTCACTATTGGTCTCAGTGTTGGGCTTCGGATAGCGCTCAAAGATAAGCTGAATCGCCGTGACCAAATCATTTTCATAGTGCGTTAGCAAATCAAACTTATCTAAATAGTGGAGGTAAAAGGTCCCACGATTGATCTGCGCCAGCTGACTTAACTGTTGGACCGTCAAGTGGTCAAATCCCTCCCGCATCACCAATTTAATAAAGGCTTGCTGAATTTTTCGTTCTGTACCGATCATTTTTAAATTCGTTTCCATGCCAATCATCCCCTCAACACCCCGTTGATTTTGTTATCAGCTTAAAACTTTTTGCAACTGCTGCCAATCGTCAATCTCACCAAATTTGTTGATTGCTTGCTAACTACCTATGCCACAGTTTCCCTTTGGTGCTCAGTAAACCACCTGCATTTCAACTCACCATGACCCCTTAAATTGTTGATTGCCCCATCAAAATTGTCCTGCTATTCTGTAACCGTTCAATCAACACCATGTTTATTTCAAAGGGGCGATTTCCAATGTTCAAAAGTGAATTGAAGTTTTTATATCACCATAAGATGATGCTCGTGGTTCTCCTCATGATTGCCATCATCCCCGCTATCTACTGCTATCTCTACCTCTCCTCAATGTGGAACACGTACGGTCATACCGATGACATCCCCGTTGCCGTCGTCAATCACGACCGCGCTGTCACCATTCATGGTCAAGCCATTGCGATTGGCCAGCAGCTTACTCATAATCTCGATAACTCTTCCTCACTAGACTTTCATCAGCTCAGTGCCCAGGCTGCCCACCGCCAGTTAAAGGCCGGTAAGCTCTACATGGTCGTCACCATTCCTCGAAAATTTTCTTACAACGCCACAACACTTCTCACGGCGGCTCCTCATCAAATGGTGCTTCACTACGACCTGAACTCCGGTGCTAACTACATCGTTTCCAAAATGACGACCGGGGCTAGCACCGCCATCACCAATAAGGTCAGTCATCAGGTGACTCAGCTGGAGACTAAGGTTCTTCTAACTGCACTAAATGGTGCTACTGCAGGCATGACCCGGGCTGCCGGTGGCAGTACACAATTAGCGACCGGGTCACAACAACTCCTAGCCGGCAATCAAAAATTGCTAGCTGCTACTGCACCATTGAAAAGTATCGCGTTGACCACTGGCCTCACCGCCACTCAACACGGCTTAACCCAAGTTCAAATGGGCAGTCAGGCTTTGAGTCGGTCCTTAACCAGTGGTAGCTTGCGTTTAGCGACCATTGCCACGCGACCAACCACGGCGGATGCATTGGCGACCCCCGTTGTCGCGGCCACCCACGATATTGCTAGTGTACCGAACAACGGAACAGGCATGGCGCCATTTGCCATCGCCATTGGCCTCTATGTTGGCGGCATTGCGTTAGGCACCATGTATGATGGCCGCCGCACCTACAGCGATCCACACTCTGCATTCGCTTGGTGGGGCAGTAAAGCTGGCATTATCGCTGGGGTCGCCCTCTTACAGAGTGGCTTGCTTGATTTTACCTTACATCAGGCAAACGCCCTCACCACCCGCTCTAACGCTCGGCTATTTGCCGCCATCTTACTGGGATCACTACTCTTCTTATCACTCATCTTCTGCCTTCGCTTACTACTCGGTGGCTTTGGGACTTGGCTCATTTCCATTGTCCTGGTCATGCAATTAGCGAGCTCTGGTGGCCTGTACCCACTCCCACTCGTCAGCAGCTTTGCCCAAGCACTCAATCCCTGGCTGCCCATGACCTATCTGATTCAGGTCCTGCGCTCAGCCATTTCGACCAACATCAGCTTGCCCAATGCTTGGCTAATTATGATATTAATGACGGTTGGGTTTAACCTGTTGATCATGCTTCGGTTCCACCTGGATTTGAAGCGGAATCCCCTCACCCACGCTTAACCATTTACATTTTAAAAATCAAACTGGGTTTGGGATAGCTATCTCAGACCCAGTTTGTGTGTTAACTTTGGTTGAGATGCACGCTCCAAGCTAAACAACGCCGATTTCTTCTTTATTTACCCACCGCGTACAGCTTAGCATGGCCATCTCCACAGAAGCGCGGACCGACCTTCAATTTTCATGTTTGCCTAACTAAGTGCAATGATCAGCCTACAAGTTATTAATGAGGCGTAACATCTCTCGTCATTAAATTGTCGTCCAGTCTTTACTTAACTGAAACGGCGGCGCAACGTGACTTCCCTAAACTAATAGTTGTAGTCGTCATCGCAGACTACCAAATACTTAATCATTGGAGTGAACACTATCAATACCACTACGAAAATTTTGATCAGCACATTCGGGGCCGCAGCCCTGTTCCTATCCGGGGCCACAACGGCTTCCGCACATATGTCAACCGCAACTGGGACTGCCGGAACCCAGCCAACCACGCAGGTCAGTTCACCGGCGACCACGACCAGCCATTCAACTCATACGACGGCTACCCAGACAGCCTACCACCATCAAGCCACGGCCAACACAGCCGCTCAATCGGCCACAGTGACTGGTGGTAACGGTGTCGCGACTGCGTTAGCCATCGCTAACAGCGGCACCCCTTACGTTTACGGTGGGAGTACCACTGCCGGCTTCGACTGTTCTGGTTTGGTCCAATATGCTTTGGGCCTGAGTGCTCGGACAACTTATCAACAAACCCAACTGGGCACACACCACTACGATGTGGCCAATGCGCCAGCTGGGGCTATCCTCTTCTGGGGTTCAGAAACGGCTCCTTATCACGATGCCATCTCTTTAGGTAACGGAACCTACGTTGCCGCGCAAAACGAGAATGACGGTATTGGTGTCTTTAGTCAAACTTACTGGGCACCTAGCTACTACATCGTCCTTTAGTAAAAATTCGATAGCGTGGATATATCTACGTTTAACGCAAAAGTCTGGAACATTACTCAAAAATCAGTTTTTTCAGAAGGCGGGATTGGCCATATTTTCTTCTGAGAAAACTGATTTTATTTTTTGCCATTATCATATCGAAACGTGCGCTACCAGGCAGTTTGTTGCGCTTAACCCGAGACCAGAAATTATACCAAAACCCGGCATAACCTCTGGTCTCACGTTAATGCTCGCAAACTAACCGCCTGATGTCCCACTCTGCCATGTACAGCTATTATTGACGGTTGAAGCGATCATTAACTGCGACAACTCATTCTATTTGATCACCGATCGTTGCTGAAAAAAACCAGCCGAGCTTGAATAGATCCAACTTGCATCAACCAGTGGCTTAAAGTTCTCACTGTCCCCCGTGACAATGACTCCTGAAAACTTAGCCGTCTTTAAGGTTGGATTTTGTTGCGCGTACGTCTTGGCATATTTGTGCAGGCTAAAGTTATTATAGCTACTATCCCAGCCTAGTTTAACGAACTCTGTTAAGGCCCGGTGAAAGCTCTGGTAGTCATTTTCATCCTTCGTTTGTCGTAAATGGCCTTGTGCATCTGCCTGCACACCTAAATAATTATTATCCATAAACGTGGCGTCGGCCTTGGGGCTCACGCCGGCCCAGTACCAGACAGCATGCAGTTTCTTCGGTAAACGTTGTTGAATCTGTGCGTAGGTCAGGGGACGTTCAAAAGAAACGGCTACTTCGGCAACGGCGCCCTTGCTCCCAGCTACTTTGTCAATATCGGTAGCACGCTTAATGTCCGGTTGCTTGACCTGTGGGTTGTAAAAAAGTGGCACCTTATGTTGTGTCAATCGATCATAGGCGGCCGTTGTTGTCTCATCCACCGCATTCATCGTTTCGCTTGATTGATTGCCCAACCAACTCCAGGAGTATGCCTGCACCATTGGTGACCACGACTCCCGATAGCCTTCGATTTCCTTATAACGATGGCTCGTCACCTTGCCGCCCATAAAGTTCGTATCCGCTAGATAGCGGTCACTAACCGTAATGTTGGGGGCCATCACTTGCGCGGCCAATTCCATAAAATGATCATCCGCCTTAGATGCTTTTCCGGCTTGTTTTTGCGTCAACCAGTATCCGCCGATGGCCGCCAAAAATAGGACGACTATGCTGATTCCAATGGTGATTAACCAGCGTGTGATCTTTACCCGAATGGCTAACCGGCGAAATTGTTTCTCGTCATTCATTTTGTTCACTCCTCGTCATAATCTTTTCTAACTTCTTGTGGACCCGATGCAACCGCATTTTAACCGCACCTGGCCGAACCTTTAACTGAGCTGCCACTTGTGCGATCGACAAGCTTTGGTCATAACGCAGCAATAATAAATGGCGTTCCTTAGATGACAATTGCGCCATTGCTTGTTCAACTCCCGAATCCACCGGTTGTGGTGGTATCATGGCTGCCGGTCCAAGATAGCGCGTGACTAAATCCTGATAACGTTGGGTGCGACGATAATAATCCAAGTAAGTTGACCAAGCAACCCGATACATGTAGGGACGCAACTTATCTGCCGGCAGGACCAATTGCATCTCTAATAATTTAACGAAAACATCCTGGACGATGTCCGCCGCAACATCGCTTTGTGCTCCCCGACTCACCAAATAGCGCTGAAGTTCTACGGCCATCTGTGCCATTTGATTTTCATATTGCTGTAATCGCATGTCAACCTCCTCCCCTTACACCTATGTAACGAATGAGTTGGTAAAAAGTAACGGTTCATTTTTGATTTTTTTAAATCTGTCCGCTTCAGTATACGGGAAAACGGGGGTACTAGGAATCCATCTGGAAATTTCCCGTCAAAAAAAGAAGCCTTGCCTATCGCTTGGCTTCCCTGCTAAGAACTATCGCTAAGTTTATTGACCGACTGCGACCACCCCGCACTTCCCTATTCACGTTTCTAACGTTGCTTAACCGATCACTAGTTCTCTTCTCGATTCAAGTTCGTCATGGCCAACGGATCGACCCATTCGTCAAACTGTGCTGCCGTGACCGCCCCCGACTTCAGCGCCGCCACACGCAAGGTCGTCCCATTCTTTTCCGCTGCCTGCGCAATTTCTGCGCTGGCATGGTAGCCGATGTGGGGCGATAACGCCGTGACCGTCATCAGTGAGTTGTCGACGAGTGACTGCATGTGTTCGGCATTGACCGTCAATCCGTGGACTAATTTTGTTGTAAAGCCAGTCAGCGTGCCTTGGAGTAAGTCCGTGGACTCCAAGAAGGTTGCCAACAGAACTGGCTTATACACGTTCATTTCAAAGTTCCCCTGCGAGGCGGCAACCGTGATGGTGACGTCATTACCCATGACTCGCGTTGCCGCCATCGTTAATGCTTCTGCCTGAGTGGGATTGACCTTCCCAGGCATGATTGACGACCCTGGTTCATTTGCCGGAATATTCAGTTCGTTATAACCCGCCCGGGGACCACTCGCCAAAAAGCGGATGTCATTCGCAATTTTCAAGAGATCACTCGCCAGCGTTTTAATCGCGCCGTGAACGACATTCAACCCGGAGTGGGCCGCCAAACCAAAGAACTTATTCGTGCGAGCCGTAAACGTTTGACCATACGCTTGACTTAGCTGTTCCGCCACCGCTATGTCGAATCCCGGTGCAGCGTTCAATCCCGTGCCAACGGCCGTGCCGCCAATTGGCAGTTCCAGTAGTGTATCCGCCAACGACTGCAGGTAGCCCAAATCATGTTCCAACATGCTGACCCAACCACTGACTTCCTGACCAAATGTTAAGGGCGTCGCATCCTGTAAATGGGTGCGCCCAATCTTAACCACCCGCCAATAGGTTTGTTGCTTCACTTTTAACTCATCGATAAGTTTCTGAACGCTCGTTTCCAACCCTACGACGGCCATGCGTGACGTCACCGCCATTGCCGTGGGAAACGTATCATTTGAACTTTGTCCGTGATTGACGTCGTCGTTGGGCAGCACGCCACTGGTTGGCTCATACGCCATGGTTTGGTGGGCAATGACCTCGTTGACGTTCATATTCGTCTGCGTCCCAGACCCCGTCTGATACACGTGTAACGGAAAATCTGGCCGCAACTGAGCATCCGGTAAGGCCAGCAACTCATCAGCCGCCCGAATAATCAGTTGGGCCTTAGCTTCTTGCAGTTCACCCAGATCACGATTGGCGACCGCCGCCGCCCGTTTCAGCTGTAGCAATGCTCGAATCACTGGCATCGGCATCAGTGGGCCCGTTGTAAAATTGTGGCGGCTCCGTTCCGTTTGCGGTCCCCATAGCGCATTCTCCGGTACGTTGACCGTTCCCAATGTATCTGCTTCTTGACGGTATTTCATCACAGTCTTCCTCTCAGTTTTGTCGTTAAATTTAGCATACCCATTATGACAACGTGTCGTCAACTATTCCGGCCCACAGCAAAAAAGAAGTCCCGCTAGTTTCCCACGGACTTCTCTTCGTCACTGAATCGCATTACCACATGCCGATCATCTTTAACCACAACGACCCAATGCCAAACCACACAAGAATGTAGAACACCCCAAGAATGGCGTTCATCCGCCACCAGTCATTTTGTTTCACATAACCCGTTCCAAATAAAATCGTGGCTGGTCCACTGGCGTAGTGCGTCGTGGAACTAAACAGCGCCCCACAAGTTGCGAGTAACATTGCCGCCAAGGTCGGGGGCACCCCCGCAGAAATTGCGACTCCTAGTAGCGCCGCATACATGGCGCTCACGTGAGCGGTGCCACTCGCAAACAGGTAGTGGGAGTAGAAATAAAATAGCAGCAGAATTGCTAATACGAAGATCCAATTGATCCCATGAAGACTGCCACCCAGCGTTTTGGATAACCAGGGAATAAAACCCAGTTTATTTAACTCGGTCGCCATAAAGATTAAAATGGAAAACCAAATCAGCGTGCTCCAAGCACCCTTTTCATTTAAAATATCGTCGACCGTCAGCACCCCGCAGACCACCAGAATGGTGACGGCCAGAAAAGCAACCAGCGTGGCATCCATGCCAATAAAACTGGATGCGATCCAGAGTATCAGCGCTAGTGCGAAGACGGCGCACATGATTTTCTCGGCGCGGCTCATCGGCCCCATTTTAGCCAGTTCCGCTTCCGCCCATGGCTTGGCATTAGGCGTATCTTTAATCTCCGGTGGGTACATTTTGTAAATTAAGAACGGTACAGCAATCAAGCTGATGACGCCGGGAACGATTCCCGCTAAAAACCAGCCCATCCAAGTCAGCGTGACGTGATCTGCTTTAGCCAACGAAACCGCCAACAGGTTCGGGGCCATGGCCGTCATAAACATCCCCGACGTAATCACGTTTGCCTGAAACGCAGTGAAGGTTAGGAAGGAGCCAATTTTGCGTTCCGTTCCCTCCTTAGGCGTCGACCCAAAAGTCGCCGCCAGCGAGTCAATAATCGGATAGACAATCCCACCAGCCCGGGCCGTATTACTAGGTGTCGCCGCAGCCGTCAGCAGGTCGACACCCATTAATGAATAGGCCAGGCCCAGTGTCTTCTTGCCAAATAATCGAACGAAGATCAAGGCGACTCGGCGACCAAACCCCGTTTTTATAAAGCCCCGCGATAAACAGTACGCCATCACAATTAGCCAAACGGTCTTGTTGCCAAAACCTTCAACGGCCACATCCATGGGAACAACGCCGAATAAGACCGTCACCGTAAAACCAACTAAGGCGACACCAGCAATCGGTAGTGGTTGCGTGATGCACCCAATAATCGTCGCCACAAAAATCGCCAAAATATGCCAAGCTGCTAGCGAAACACCAACTGGCTTAACGGGTACCGCTAACCAGATAACGAGCCCCACCAGCAGTGGCCAAAAGAATTTGCGATACTTAATATTCGCTAATGATGCCATGTGACTTCCCCCTTACGCGCCTATGCCAATATCAGTTGCCAATCGCGTTTGGTCAAAGGTCTCTCTGGGCATTTAACCGTTCCTGTTGCTCATCCTACCGTGTTTTGCCGTAAAGGGGCTGGCGGAACCGGTTGCCAAAAATTAGGTTCCCCCGCTGAGCTAATTAACCTGCCAGTCATGGGGCGAAGCTTGCATTTTCCAACCCTTAGCCAGGCAGCTTAAATTAATAATTGAACCATCCCCAGACTATTTGGTAATTATTCTGGTATAGCATCACTCCCTATTTTCCCAATATAAATTCGACAACACGAAAGGAGCTGCCTTAACGCTGACAACTCCTTTCGTGTTTCAATTATTTAAGCTATATCGCCGTTAACTCGCAAATGCAGCCGACAGCACCGATTGCACGGCGCCGGCGGAATGGGCCATCTTTTCTTGTTCCTCAGGGCTCAACGGGAGTTCCAAAATGTGATCAATGCCATTCGCATTAATGACTGCCGGTGTTCCCAAATACAGGCCATGCTGATGATACTGCCCATCAAGGTAAGCGCCCACTGGTAACACCGCATTCTCATTAGCCAGAATGGCCCGGCTGATACGGGCCAAACACGTCGCAACGCCATAAAAGGTCGCTCCCTTCAAGCCAATAATTTTGCCACCTTTAGTGCGCGCCGCTGCTTCTATATCCATCAATTCTTGATTCGTAATGCCCCGCTGCTGCGCAATCTCTAACAGTGGTCGTCCCCCCAGCCTTCCCGCACAGAGCGCCGCAAACTCAGTATCCCCATGTTCACCAATCACATTGACCTCCAGTTGTTGTGGCGCCACTTGGAGGCGTTTCGCTAATGCCACTTTGAAACGGGCCGTATCGAGGGACGTTCCCGTTCCAATCACTCTAGCTGGGGGAAATCCTGACAATCGCTGTGTGGCAGCCGTCAAAATATCAACAGGATTGGCCGCAACTAGGAAGATCCCGGCAAATCCGCTGGCCACGATGGGTGTGACGATCGACCGCAAAATTTTCAAGTTCTTATTCACCAAATCCAACCGGGTCTCACCAGGTTGTCGGGGAACACCCGCCGTGATGACAACGAGGTCAGCATCACGGGCATCCGCATAAGTCCCCGGTCGTACCGTTTTAGGCGTTGACCACAGTTGCGTGTCCTCCAGATCCAAACTATCCCCGACACAGTGTTTCTCTGCAATATCCACAATCACCAGTTCATCCATCACTGGCTGCTGCAACATCAGCAACGCATACGATGACCCAACAGCGCCATCCCCGACCAAAACAACCTTTTGGTGTCGCGTTTGATTGAACATGGGTCCCCATTCCCCTCTCCAAAATATTCTCACTATCGACGTGATGGTTAAATTTCAGCTCGACTATAACACAGCGGGGCTAAAACACAATTGATTCGGACTTTGGAACGAGGGGCCAAACCTGTAACCACCAAAAAAGTCGGCCCCCAACAGGACCGACTCACTTGGCTTCTATTACTTTGCTGGTGAATCCGCTGAATTTAGCCTTCAGCCGAGGCCTTTAAGTTTAACTCGTTTTGCTTTGCCAATTTTTGTTCCGCTTCCTTACGCGCAGCAACAGCATCGTAAAATTCTGTAAACGTCTGGTTTAAGATGTAACGACCATGGTAGAATAGACGTGCGGCCCACTTGCCAGAGCGCTTATCAAAGCTAACGCCGATAACGCCTGAAATGTTGCGGGAGCTAATCTTAGTTAAGGCTGCAACGTTAGAGCCATTCACTAATGGCAAATTGGTCGCATTGCCAATCTGCTTCCGGGTCCGTGGATCCTTGGTCAACCGAGCCTTACTAATGTCACGCCGGTAACAGCCACAGCTCACCGTGATTCCGTGACGCAGCCGATAACTATCCACTGTAACTAAATTACCACAGCTACACTTACACAGCCACGTTGCGTTACCATTCTTCGCGGTGCCATCTCGTCGAATAACCGTCAGTCTGCCGAATTGTTGTCCACTTAAGTCTAGGAGTCTCATGGGTAATTCCTCCATTCAAAATTTCATAAGGTCTGTCATGACGCCATTCTCCCCGCGAATGACCCAAGCTCCCCTGACGTAAATATCCTCACTTAACTATTCTACACGCCAAACTAAAAATTAGCTTAAAGTAAGAAACATTTCTAGTCTCAACCGCTTATCCAACGATTCTTTACTCTACTATACTAGATTTTATAAAGGGAAGGCAATTATCATGACTATAATTTTAACCATCTTAATCTATTTCGTCGCAATTGAGCATCTGGGCATCATGGGCATCGAAATCTGGGGCACCCCCACCAAGCAAGCTGAGCTATTTGGCATGCCACTAAGTTTTATTAAACAACCGCAAGCCAAAGCTGCGCTCGCCAATATGGGCATCTACAACGGCATGCTCGGCCTCACCCTCGGGTTGACGCCCCTATTTCTCTCTGGTCATAATCAGCTCGTTATGACGGCATTACTTCTTTTATTTGTGATTGT
Source organism: Levilactobacillus enshiensis (assembly GCF_007115095.1). Lineage (GTDB taxonomy): Bacteria > Bacillota > Bacilli > Lactobacillales > Lactobacillaceae > Levilactobacillus > Levilactobacillus enshiensis. The sequence goes on from NZ_SULH01000006.1 coordinate 80,917, forward strand.
TGTCGCAATTTTCGGCAGTTTGACCGTAAAAAAGCAGATTTTTTGGTTCCAGGGAATGCCGGCATTAGTGACGTTTCTCGTTTTACTAACTCAGTTAGTTTAACCGAATCTTTAATTTTGTGGTTTACAGACCCGGCTCGCCACGTTATAATGAACTTACATATTCAGGTGAGAGCCTGCCACGGGTCTTCAATCGTTGGAGGAGTTAATTGACATTTAGCCATTATTAACACCGTTGAAGCCGTACACATACTTCTATTCTGCTGGTTGCGTCCTTACGTAACTAGCTTTTTTATTGCCAAAATTTACACAAAGCGGGCCTGAGACAAAAATCACAAATCAGTTTTTTGCCCTTATGGTGTCGAAACTAACCGCCTTATGTCCCACTCTGTTTTAGACGCCAAATACCGATAATCAAAACATGGGACAAAAAGCTGTCAATGAACGTTGACCACTTTTTGTCCCATGTTGTTTGGCTAATAACTACTTGCCACTATCCAGAGGCTGACCATGTGATAGATCACATCAACCATCACACCTAAAAAGGCCACACCACCGAGGTAATAGACATAATACACTGCTGGATGCTTCACTGTTGTCGCCCCCCTTTGTAACCTCATAAGCTTACCATGGGACGGTTCTAACTCAGTCAAACGGCCTTCAGTAACGCCAGTAGCTTAACCAACCGGCGCGACTTCACGGCGTTTCGCAGCAGCCATAATGGCTTCCTGCTCAGCAATGGTGGCGGTGAACTGTCGCATCAGATCCCGCTCAACCACTTGGGCACCGTGTTGCTTGGCCCGCCAAGTAATCATTTGAAACTTCTTTTTTTCTTCCGACAGCTTTTCTGTTAACATATGGCTCCCCCCAAATACGCTTCGCCAGTGTTCTACTGCTTGTCCCCTACATTATAAGCATATTCCGCTAAGCGGTCTACCCCTATAAGTCATTTATTACAAAATATTTACATAAACCCTTTAACCTCAGTACCGGTGAAATCATTGATATTTGTCCGGATTAATTGTGCCTATTTATTAATAAAATAATCGGACAAATCGAAATTGGTATACCTGGTAAGTGCAACCGTTTGTCACAATGCTAAACCTTAGTTTGGCACAACTGTTTAATGAATAAACGGTCATTGGTTTACCCTATCGGAAAGCCCTTACATTTTCTGCCGAATTCATTGTTTTTTTCAGCTAACCGGCGTAGTCTTAAGTTAAATCATTAAGAAAGAAGCTGACGCTGATGGCAATTGATCGTGAAAAATTCCCGCCCCTCTACCGCACCGTCGCTAACAATGACGACGGGCTTGAGAGCCACTCCTATGTTCCCGGTGGGCTAGACGTGCTGACGAGTCACCCACTTGAAGATGTGCCTGGCGCTAATCCCGAACAGTTTATCGGTCTGGCGCTGAGTACTTGCCTTAACGCCACCCTTGAAGCTATCGAGAAGAAGCGGGAACTCCCACATACTTCACAAGTCCATACCATTGTAGAAATGGCCCGGGACCGCCGCGGTTTTCAATTCTATCTGACAGCTGAGGTCAAAATTCCCGGTGTCGATCTGGAAACGGCAACTGCCATGGTCGATCTGGCTGAACGGCGTTGCCCGGTTGCCAAGTTATTGCATGGTAGTGATAACGTTCAGGTTAAGCTCGTCCAGGAGTTTACGCCAGTCACCGCTGTCGATGCGGGTTAAGCGTTCGGCACGCAAAAAGGGCCACACTTCCCGCAATGGGATCGTGTGGCCCTCTTCATTTAACGCCGGTTCAACCGGTCCTTTACGCGTTCCCACAATGACCGCTGTGTTGGTTCCCCATACACGAACGACCGCGATTTTCGTGGCGACCGTTTGTCATCGTGACCATCGTCCATGAAGACAATCTTGCGCCAGCGCTTGGCCTCTTCGTCACTCATGCGCTTTTTGCTCATTGACTTCAATCTCCTTTTTCCCCAACGCTAGTCCGCTGGGCTCTCTGTAGCCGTAACCTATTTCTTCATGCGGGTAATCTGGCTGAACTCCCGGATGAAGTTCAAAATTTCGTGGGCCCGGTCATCGCCATAAACGTCGACCCATCCCTGAAAGCGACTATTGATGCGCTGCCGAATGACGCGCTCCGCCTTAGCGCCTGCGGGTGTCGCCAACAGGTAAAGCCGCCGCCGATCATTCTCATCAGGTTGCTGCCGCAGATATCCCTGCTTCAACAACACTTTGATCTGCCGCGAAATGGCGCTACGCGTAACTTGCCGTTTACTAGCAATGTCCATTAGCGTCACGTCTTTATTCTGCGTAATATCACGCAAAATCAAATACTGCTCGAACGAAAGATGAAACTCCTTAGCGGGCTCAGAAACAAACTCGTCCAGATATTTGAGTGAACTCATGTAGACGTCAATAAAAGCGTCTAGTAATGATTCTTCTCGTTCAGCCATACTATCCCACCTACATTTCTCAAAATACGATTTTTATCTTAGCATTTACGCTTACTAAATACCAGCCTTTTTCCTAGCGTTTCCCCAGTGGTCTGGACCAACCTATGTTAAACTATAAGTAGCGCTATGGCCGGGTTTAGTTCGCCTAGTGAGCGACTTGCGTTGTCTGAATGGTGACTAGGCAATGGGTGATCAGGTACAAAACTGGTAAACCGGTATCTAGCGACCACATAACTTACATTGTAGTCCTATGACAGCATTAGTTTAACCTTGTCAGCCTGTCAGTTATTCAATTCGAAAACGTGGTCATTTGACCAAGTCGCTGATCGTTAGTGAACAACCCTTATAGTGAATTTAGCTACAAATAAACCTCAGCTTAGCTGCCCATCCGTAATAGTACCCGATTACTAGACCAACTGCCATTCATCTGCTGTCATCTGCGCCGGATATTAAGCAAATATTGGAAATTCTTAACTATCTGGCATGGCAGGGTCAGTTTCAAACCGAACCCTAAGGCCATTCCGCAAGCTACAGGTGGTTCCCACGGATACCGAAGTTCCGAGTGTTCTATTTGATTTGCTTCCAGATGACAGCGCTTAATCACACAAATTTCCAAGGGGGAAAGTAGTCATGTCACACGTTAAAAATATCGCCGCTTTGGGGAGCCTGCTCCTATTGCTAGCAGGTTGCGGGTCACCCAGTCAACAAGAACCGGAAACGGGCAGTCATCGGCAATCCGCATCGACCACCGCTCAACGTTCCAGTTCCAGCTCTAATTCTAGTTCCAGCCAAGCAACCTCATCCAAAAAAGTCAGCGCTAGCAGCTCATCGCAGGCGAAGACTGCCACCTTTAGTCAGCAACAATTCACCATTAATCACGTCACGTTCAAGCTGACCGGGGAAAAGGTGACTGCCAGCGCCACGGCCAATCGAAACTTGTTTGTCCTCTATTATACGGTGACCAACCATCAGGCCAAGGAGATCATTCCCGCCGACATCTGGCAGGCCGCCGTTAGTGCCACCCAGAACGGCAAGAAGTTGGGCACCGGCAACCTGGCCTTCACCACCAGTCAGACCACGGACAATAATAAATTGAACCGGACCGTGATGCCCGTCAAGGCTGGTAAAACCGTCACGGGTCTGGCGACATTTGAACCCAAGACGACCCAACCTGTGACTATCACCTTCAAGGACACCCATCATCAGGTCGTTCACGTCAGCCATTACCCACTCAATTAGCGTTTCAGGAAAGGACTCACCTATGCCGCGTTTAATCGATCGCATTCATCAAGTCGAACTGGGCAATCTCGCCCAATTCATTCAGCTTTGTCACCAACTCGACCTCCCTTACTTTCTCATGGGAGGCTCGCTACTGGGCGCAATTCGCCATCAGGGATTTATTCCCTGGGATGACGATGTCGATGTGGGCCTACTACGGACCGATTATGACCGTCTGCTAGCCCAGGCACCCCAGTTACTGGCCGATACCCACTATTTCTTACAAACGCCCACTAGCGACGAAAATTACGGCCTCAGCTATGCCAAGTTACTCGACCGCAACACTTATATTGAAGAAAAAAACAACGTCAACAATGCCCGTAAAGGTATCTTTATCGACATTTTCCCGTTGGACCGCATCCCACTAGATACCAGTCTGCAACGGGAACAAATGGCCAAGTTTCAACTGCTGAACACCCGCATTCTCTTCCAGCTACGCTACCATTTGGTCGATAATCCCTTACGTAAACTGCAAAGTCCACTGTCACCGGAACAGCTCGCCGAGACGGCTGCGTTGAAGACCGAACGCGATGCGGTCATGACGCAATATCAAGACGACACCTCACTCCTGCAGGTTAAGAATCTCGCATCACAATATGGCTACATGAAAGAGGTCTTTCCCGTTGCGGAGCTAAGCGACCTAACCCCCGTTCCTTTTGAGCATCTAACGGTTCAGGTTCCCGCGACATATGCTATCATTTTGACGCGTATGTATGGCGACTACATGGCCCTTCCGCCGGAAAATCAGCGGACTGAAAAGCACTTGGAACGGGTGATTATGGATAATCAAGTCTTTACCGACTAAAAATATTAGGGAAAGTAGATGAGTTTATGGCTGATGATTATTTTGGCGCCATCCTAGTAAATGTCTCTAGCATGGAATTATCGATTGTTAATCTGAAAACAGGAACCCAAATTGAACGGGTAAAATCGACCGTTGCCATTGGGGAAAATATTTACAACCATGAAGAAATCGATTTTGAAACCGTTGCTGATGCTGTCGAGGCCCTTCGTGGGTTTCTCCAGGTCATCAAGGACGACGGTGTGACCAACTACCGGATCTGGGGCTCACAAGCCCTCTCCACGGCACCCAACGCCGAGTTTATTCGCGATCAACTCTTTGTTCGCACCGGTTTACACATCGAGTGGCTCTCTTTAGGAGAAGAATCCTTCGTCCGTAATGAGGCGATTGCCTTGAACCTCACCAACTACGCTGACCTCGTTCAGGATCACGCCGCCATTATTGGGCTGAACTCCGGGAGCACGACCTTGTCCTTCTTTGGCAATGGCAACCTGGTTGCTTCACACAACATGAAGCTTGGCCCCATCCGGATCAAGGAAGTCCTCCAAAATCTGCGGGCCACCGCACCCAATCCGGTCGATGTCCTCGACGACTACATCAATAGTAAGGTCGACGACTTCTATCGCTTCTTGCCCCATGACCTGCGGACCTCTTCCAATCAAGTGATTCTCATTGGGGCCGCTCCCATAAATAATTATTTTATTCCCAATGACCAGATCAGTCACACCTTGTCACGCAAACAATTTACTAAGTTTACAAACGAAGTGGCCGGGGCCTCGGATCAGTACTTAATGGAACGCCTACATCTGACCGAGGAGAACGTTGAACTGGTCTTACCAGAAGTCTTATTGATTCAAAAGCTGCTGACCGTGGTTCACGCGGACAAGCTCCATCTGGTCAACCTCAACGTACTCGATGGGCTAACCACCAACCAGGCCATTGAAGCCGGCTACCACAAGTATCACTTTGAGAACCAAATTCTAGCGGCTGCCGATGATCTCGCCCACCGTTACCGCGTTGAACCGCATCACATGGCCTTGGTTCGCAAATTTTCCTTGCATTTATTTGATCAATTACGCACGTTACACCACCTGACCTCGCGTGACCGACTATTACTACAAGTCGCTGCCATCGTCCACGATATCGGTGGCTTCATCGACACCCACGAACACTATTTGCACTCCGATTACGTGCTAAAGCAATCCGAAATGTTGGGGCTGTCCGCCGAGGAAACGCAGATCATCGCGGCCGTTTCTCGCTACCACAGCACCCGAACGCCCGCTGAAGATCTGGCCCACTTCCGGTTGCTAGATCCTGAAAAACGCCTGACGGTTGCCAAACTATCCGCTATCTTACGGCTAGCAGACGCCCTGGATGACGCCCATCAACAGACCATCCAGAAGATCTCCGTCTCCGTGCGCACCAACAAGGTCATCATCACCGTCTTCAGCGACGACGAACTGTCATTGATTCGCTGGGCGTTTAACTATAAAGCTCAATTTTTCACTGACGTCTTCGGGCTCCAACCCGTATTGAAACAAAGGAGGTTACACAAATGACATTGGACTATACAAAACCTAAATACTACACCAACCGGGAACTCAGCTGGCTCGACTTCAACGACCGCGTTTTGGAGGAAGCCCGGGACAAAACCATTCCCCTGCTTGAACGGGTCCGTTTCCTAGGAATCACCCAAAGTAACGTCGACGAATTCTTCATGGTCCGCGTGGCCTCACTCTCCAAGTTGGCCGCTGTTAATTACCCCAAGCCGGATGCCTCCGGAATGACTGCCGAAGCGCAGCTGCTAGCCGTTAACGCGAAGGCCCACGACCAAGTCGTTAAGCAATACTCGACGCTCAACCGGATGCTGCTGCCGTTGTTGGCTAACCTGAACATCCACGTTCTCACGCCTCGCGAGTTAACACCGCAACAGTACAAATTCATTGAAAAATACTTTAACGATGAGATTTCACCGGCCCTCACACCCATGGCCGTCGATAGTTCGCGACCATTTCCATTCATCGGCAACAATACGTTGAACATTGCGTTGCGGCTCTACAAGAATGGTGACAAGAAGGACAAACGGTTTGCCACCGTTCAGGTCCCTGAGATTTTCCCCCGGACCGTTAACCTCCCCGGTGCCGATAACGATTTCATTATGCTGGAGGATATCATCAAGACCTTTATCGGCAACCTCTTTATCGGCTATCAAGTCAAGGAAGCGGCTAACTACCGGGTCATCCGGGACATGGATTTAGACGTTGCCGAAGAGGACACGTCCGACCTGCTGAAGGAAGTCGAACAGCAACTGAAGAAACGGGAACACGGTGGTGCCGTCCGACTGGAAGTCGAAGCCGGGATCAGTCAATCACTACGAGAGCGCTTGACCTCATCGATCAAAGTTCCCGAATATGCTGTCTACGAGATTGGTGGCCCCATCGACCTGACTTTTCTCAGTAAACTGACCAAGCAGATCGACGGTCATGCCGATGAGAGTTACCCCAAGTTCACCGCTGCCCGGACACCTGGTCTCCAGCCCGATGATGACGTCTTCAAGACCATTCGCCAACACGACGTCTTGGTTCACCACCCCTATGACACTTTCGCGGCCGTGACCGAACTGATTCGCCAAGCCGCCTGTGACGATGGCGTTCTAGCCATTAAGATGACCTTATACCGGGTCTCCGCGAACTCCCCGATTATTAAGTACTTAGGAAATGCCGCGCAAAATGGCAAGCAAGTCACCGTGTTGGTCGAAGTTAAGGCGCGTTTCGATGAAGAAAACAACGTTCACTGGGCCCAGCAACTAGAAAAAATGGGCTGCCACGTCATCTATGGGCTGATTGGATTGAAGACGCACTGTAAGCTGACCTTGATTGTCCGGCGAGAACCGGACGGCATTCGGCGCTACATGCACATGGGGACTGGGAACTACAACGATGTCACTGCCCATTTCTACACCGACCTCGGCCTAATGACCACCAACACCGATATGGGGATCGACGCCTCCAACATTTTCAATATGCTGTCGGGCTACTCGGAGCCGCCATACTTCCACCAGTTGCACATGTCGCCAGATGGCATTCGGGACTTCATCACGGCGAAGATCGACCAAGAGATCGTCAATGCCAAGGCGAACCAGCCCGCTTGGATTGAAATGAAGATGAATTCCCTGTCTGATTCGGCCATGATTGCCAAGCTCTACGAGGCCTCCCACGCGGGGGTTCACGTCAAACTACTCGTGCGGGGAATCTGCTGCCTAAACGTGGGTATTCCCGAAATCAGTGAAAATATCGAAGTTCACTCCATTGTTGGCCGGTACCTTGAACATAGCCGAATCTACGGCTTCGCCAATGCTGGCGACCCGCAAGTTTACTTATCCAGTGCCGACCTCATGACGCGGAACCTTAACCGCCGGGTCGAGCTGCTCTTCCCAATTTTACAGTCCGACTTACGCCAAGCAGTCTTTGATATTTTTGCCACGCTCTGGCATGATAACGTCAAGACACGGGTCCTGCTAGCCGACCGGACCTACACCCGTGTTGACCGGCGGGGTCTAGAACCATTGGATGCACAGGAAGACTTTATGGCGCAAGCTACAGCCCGGATCAAGGCTGCCACCACCCATCATGCGACAGCGACCAACGCCCCCCGGCAGTTTAAACCGATGTTGAGTCCCAAGAACCAACCAAAATCCCCTATTGATCGGAGTCCTGAATAATATGGAAAACTTAGTCGTCATTGATCTGGGATCGAACTCGGTCCGAATGACCATCAGCGAGATCGACGATGCCGGCAACTACAAAACCGTTAACCAAGTCAAACGCTATGTCCGGTTGTCAGAGAACATGGGGGATGAACAACTCCTCCAACCCACTGCCATCGACCGAACGTTGGCCGCATTGGCCGACTTTAAAACCATCTATGACCAGCTTGAGCACAAGCAAATCAAGGCTGTAGCTACGGCTGCGGTTCGCCAAGCCAGCAACCAGAAACAGTTTTTGAAACAGGTCAAAGAAGAAACCGGCTTGACGCTCACCGTCATCTCTGGCGCTAATGAAGCCCGCTACGACTATCTGGGCGTGGTTAACACCCTCCCAATCGTCAACGGCCTGTTGGTCGATACCGGCGGGGCATCATCCGAATTGATTCTAGTGCAAAACCGTCAAATGAAGCAGGTCGTCTCCATTCCGTTAGGATCTGTGACCCTCTCACAGGCCTACCTGGAAAGCGACCGCATTCAAGCCGATTCCCTATTCTCTGCCATGACCTTCGTCAACAATGTCTTGAACGATGTCTGGTGGCTCAGGGAAGCTGCCAACCTGCCCGTCATTGGGTTAGGTGGCGCCAACCGGACGCTGGCCAAGATCAACCGCCGCAAGAAAAACTTTCTCAACTTTGAAGACGTTCACGGCTACAAACTCACGGCCACTGACGTTTACGCCACACTAACGCAACTGTTAGGACTCGACTTAGCTGGTCGAAAAAAGGTGCCCGGTTTATCTAAGGATCGCGCTGACATTATCATCGGCGGCCTAATTCCAGTTGCCCTGCTCATGCGGCTCCTGGATTCACAACAAATCACCTTTTCTAATGCTGGCTTGCGAGATGGTATCCTCTTTGACCGCATCAACGAGATCAAGAGTCATCCGGAATAGTTTCCGGTTGTCGAACATTAAATTAGTCTAAAACGATCACCTGCGGCTGTCAGAGATTCCGCCGGCTGTGGGGACCGCCTGCGGCCTGAGAAACGGTCCTCCGGCTGGCTACATCTCTGACCTCCTCCGGTTACGTTAGCTGATTACCCTGATAACGATGTAATCAATCGTTGGTATGACAGTATTTAACCATAGTTTTGGCCTACCAGTTGCGTAGCCGTGAATGAGCAAAATTTGGCGAACGGTAAGGCGGTAATTTAACACTATGTTGCCAATATTTCAGCAATTGGATCTACCAAGGTAGGCAGATGTTTTTAAATTTACAGCCTTTAGATTCTTACAAAAAAGGAGTTGTTTCAGCCCTTAACGGTTGAAAACAACTCCTTTTGTATTTCGATTTAAAGGTTGAATGCTGAAATTCAGGGTCCATCCCCATAATGATCAGCATTCATACCATTAAGTTAGTCTCAGTATCACCTGAGAACGCAATGTAAGCTGGTGGTTGTTCATCGCTCTACGCCTCTGGAATCTGTACAATGTAAGGCCCCAATCGCGGGACGTCCACGATTTCAATCGGCGTTTGGAATGCGTCAGCCAGCAGGTCTGCTTGTCGTAGATCTTCTGGTTGACCTTGCGCTATCAACCGACCCTGTTTGATGAGCCAGAGCCAGTCGCTGAACCGGAACGCCTGATTGATGTCGTGGAGCACCTGAATCACGGTGATGCCCGTAGCTGCCAGTTGGCGGAGCTGGCGCATCAGGTCTTGCTGATAGTGCACATCGAGATACGTTGTGGGTTCGTCCAGCAGCAAAACCGTTGGCTCTTGTGCTAATGCTGCAGCCAGCCAGACTCGTTGTTGCTGCCCACCCGAGAGGTCTTGCACGTGGGTGGCTGCTAACTGCGTCAGACCCGTTACTTTGAGAAATGGGACCACCTCATTTGGCGAAATTGCCTGTAGCAAGCCGTGATAGGGCAAGCGTCCCGTCTGAACGACCTCACTGACCGTCATGTCATCGTATAGCTGATGGTGCTGGGTCACCATGGCAACCTGTTGGGCAAATGCTTTAGCTGTGTACTGGTCCACCGATTTCCCCGCTAGTGTGATCTGCCCACTGGCCGCAACGAGTTGGTGGGCCAACAGCTTTAACAGCGTTGACTTGCCTGCGCCGTTTGGACCGATGATGGTCGTCACTTGACCTGGTGGAAACGTCCCCGTGACATCCGTGATACCCGTATTTTGGTGCGGGTACTGATAACTAACGTGTTGACAATCCATGTCGTCCCCGCCCCCGTTGTAAGAGAATAATGACAAATGGGCCCCCGATAACGGCCATCATGGTTGCCGCCGAGATTTCACTGGGAACAATCACTGTGCGTCCCAGCGTATCCGCTGCCAACATGAGCCAAGCCCCGGCCAGCATGCTAAACGGAATCACCGATTGATAGTCGTGGCCCACTAACCGCCGAGCCACATTGGGGACCACAATACCGACAAACGGGATTGCGCCAACGACCGCCGTCACGCTGGTTGCCAGGTACATCCCCAGCAACAGCAGACTCCAGCGAATCACCTTGACCGGTACCCCAACATTTTTTAGCGCCGCATCTGTCAGCTTTAAATAGTTTGCCCAGGGCGCCACTAACAACGCTGCGACTAAGCCAATGACGCCTAGAATCAGAAGCGTCGTGGCATCCGCCCACGTGAGACCATTGAACGTACTGTGACTGACCTGGGTTGCACCGCTGCTGAGCAACCGTTGCAAGCCCACAAAGGTCGCATCCAGGGCGACCCCCACAATGATCAAGCGGTAGGGGTCGGCCAGCGCACGGCCACTAGTCAAAATAACCAGGGCAATGAAACCGCCCAGCAGTGCCATTACCCACGCACGACCAGGCAGCCAAGGCAAGAGCATGGCCCCGCCCAATTTGAAGAAATCCGCCGCCGAGCTGATGCCCAAGATGCTGGGATCGGCAATCGGGTTCCGAAAGACAGCCTGAAACAGTGCCCCAGCCACGGCCAAACTCCCGCCGCACACCAGGCTACTCAATATTCGTGGTACCCGTAACGAAAAGACCGTGACGAAGGCCTGGCTGCCAGGGTCGCTAAGGGCGATGCTTAGTTGCCGTGGCCCCAGCCATACCGTCCCGGCCATAAGTGCAATCACGATGGTCACCAGCAAGAGGATTATGACCCCACCGTACCACCAACTGGCGTGTTGCTTCATGCAGCCGCCCCCTTCGGATACAGCCACCGACTGACCTGATTCAGCGCCGTCACAACGTGCATATTAGCGGTCGCGTCAAAGGTCGGTTCTTGGAGATCATAGACGCGGTGGTGCTTGACCGCTGACGTTCGTGACCACATGGTATTTTGCTTGAATTCTTGATTAAATTGCTTCGTTACCATGGCTGGCATCGCATGTTCCAGTCGTAAGATGACTTGCGGGTTAGCCTTCTGGATCGCTTCATCGTTCGGTTCCATATACTCCTGGGTCTGACTAGTAAAGACATTCTGACCACCTGCCAAATGGACCAGATCACCCACATAAGCATGATTGGTCGCAATCATGTAACTGGCCCCCGGAAGGCCCATCAGGACCAAGACCCGCGGTTTTTGCCGATTCTGGGACCGTTTTTTGGCCCGTTGCTTCGCTTGATCGATCTCCCGTACCTGTTGCCGTGCCGCAGTCTGTCGATTATACCGCTTCCCCAGTTGCGTCAGGGTCTGCTCAAGGTGGGCCACACTCGTCAGGTCAAGGAAGTGTGGCGTCACGTGCTGGGCCTTAAATGCCTTACCAAACTGATCATCAAGTGTCGTGACGGAATAAACGGCCGTGGGCTTTAGCGCCGCAATTTTTTCCACACTAGGATTCATGGGATTGCCCACCTTCGCCAACTTCCGATAACTCTGGGGCAAGGGATTACTGGTCGTGGGTACCCCCACTAAAGGTAGATTCAGCTTGTCGGCAATCTGAACGATAGCATAGGTCGTTGCGACGATTCGTGGCTGATGACGTTGGGCGTGCTGACGTTGCCAGGCAATGCCACCACCAATCAGACCAATCACGATCAAAACTGCCAGGGAGATGAGTCCCACTTTTCTCGGATCTTTCATGATGCCACCCCCTAGTGCCGACCGAAGTACCACCAACTACCACCACCGACAAGAACCACAATGGCAATTGCACCACCAATTAGGCCACCCCAATGTATCTTTTGTTTGGGGACTTGGTCCGCCGCACTGGTTGCCTGGGTTTTGGTTGACGATGATGATGCTGTTGGTGCTGACTGACTGTGCCGACTTACGCGACTGCTATTACGCTTAGCCTTCGCCGTGGGCTGCTTAGTCGATGCGGGTTGCACCGCATGCGACGACTTCTTAGCCGCAGGTGTCTGCTTGGTAACGGTCGCACGGGCTGGTTGTTTGACCGCCTGTGACTTGTGACTAGTAGCCGTTTTGGTCGTCTTGGGGGTCATTAGTGCCGGTAGCCCCTGCGTTTTAAATTTAAACGAAATGTTATGTGTTGCCTTGTAGACCTTGGGCACGTCAATGTAGAGTTTGGCGTTGATATCGTGCTTCAAATCGGTCGTGGTAAACGAATAGTATAAATGGGAATTACCAGCACTGTCTTTGGTCTTGCGGACATTTTCTGGTGCGCCGCCGTTGACCGACAACACCTTAACCGGCCAATTCGTTAACTTTTTGGCGGTCTTAATATCCATCGTGACCACGTACGCGTGATTTTTCACGGTGACTTGCGCTGGGCGGACAAAGTACCCGCTCGCCATCGATGTCTGCGTCGTTCCATATTTCAACGCCGAATACGAAATGGCTTGCGCGTGGGCTGTGAGTGGTAAGATGCCCACAACCATGAGAAATGCCAAACCTAAGCCCCATTTGATTACTCTAGACATGGCGCTGGCCCCCTCGAATCAACAGAATGCCTGCGAGCAAGCCGACCACGCCCACGAGTGCTGCTGAGGATTGACGTTCACCGGTCGCTGGCAATTGTTGTTTGGCCGTCTTAGCGGTCTTATGCGTGTCACGCGCCGTGGCCATCGCCGCTGGCTCAGCTGCTCGTTGCGTCGTTGTTTTCTTAGGCAGTGCCGCAACGGCTGCAGCCTGTTGTTGCGTCTTGGACCCGCTGGCAGCAAACTGAAACCGCACGGGGAACGTCTCATTGATGTGCATAATAGGCACCGTCACGTGAATTTTGCCTGGAATCAGACTACGCGTGAGGTCACTGGTTCGTTTGATATTGAACCCATAGACCATGGTATAGTTCTTACCCATTTCACTGTAGGTCACCTGACTATCCACAATCTTTTGACCGTCGATCGACTTCGGCACCACGGCCTCCGAGCCTAATTTCAACGACTTGGCGTAACTGACCATGAGGGTCACGCGGTAACCACCATCAGCCGGTGTGACGCGGGCAATGCCGGTGTAGTACTTATTGGCGTCCGACAGACTCATCTGATCACTCTTCAAGACCTGATACTTCCAGTACTTGTTCTGTGCGGTTGTCTTAGTAACCGCCGTGGAACTACTCTTGGTGCTCGAACTCGTTTTAGTTGCCGATGATGGCTTCACTGACGTTGATGAACTGCTGGTCGCTACCGATTGACTGCTAGTCGTCGTGGCCGCTTGCGCTAGCGTCGTGGCTTGACTTAAGAGCTCAGTCGTCGCGGTTTGACTGCTCAACTTTTCGGCAGCCGACCAAGCTAGCGTCAGGCAAGCTTTTTCGTTCATTGCTCCCACCGGCGTGGTCAGTTGAAAGGCGGTTGTGAGTGGACTCGTCTGTTTCGTCAAATTAAATTGGTAGATGGCCTGTGAATCGATCTTCTTGACCAACGTCACGGTTTGATTATTGACCTTCATCGACTTGATGTATTGCGCACCATTGGAAGTGAGCAGAACGGTATAGTGGTTCCCATTAACGCGGACCACCGCCTGCTTGCCAAAAAACTGATTAGCATCCGATGTTGCATTGGTTTTTTCCTTAATTATTTTGACGGGGACCTGGTAGATGCCGTTACCGCTAACTGCGGCTTTGGCCGTCATACTTTGGCCCCAATTGACGACTAAAATCCCCCCTATCATGATTCCTAGTAGCTGCAATAACCGTTTAACCCAGTTCATGGTTGCTCCCCCATTCGTTATAGTTATGCCCAACTTAAGGCACACCGAACACTATGTATGCAACCGTCATTTAGCCGGTTGCCACTCATGGTTCAATTATAAAATTAATTGCTTACTTAAATTATACCAGGATTGACCTGTAAGGGCGGTGGTCATTATCCGCACAAATCGCCACTTGCTCCTTTAGGCCCGACTAACTGGTCGTTTTTTCACATCCGCTTGCATTTAGTAAAAAACCACCACCTTTTCTGGCAGTGATTTTTACACTTACTTGACGATTACCGTCTTGGTAACAGTCTTGTACCCGGCTTTAGTTGCCGTCACTTTTAATTTCCAGTTCTTCTTAACGGCCTTCTTCAACTTGACCGTGTAAGCGGCTTTCTTAGTCGTCACCTTGCCTAACGTGGTCTTCCCGCGTTTGACGGTAACTTTGGCCCCTTTAGTCGTGGTGCCATGGATCTTCTTAGCCTTGTTCTTGACCGTCTTGGTGGACAACTTCACCTTGGCCTTGGCTTTAGTCGTCTTTTTGGTCGTCGTTGCTGGCTTAGACGTGGCTTTCAACGTGCCGGTCTTAAAGGCTAACGTCGCCGATTCCTGCATGGTCACATCTTTTCCATTCATGGGAACCGTTAACTTAAAGCCCAGTACTTGGTTCGCCGTGAGATCGACGTCACTAAAGGTGTACGTATTTCCCGTTGCAGCTTTAGTGACCTTGGCTGTTTGCTTCCCCAAAGTGAGCCCGTCTATGTAGTTTGCCGCCGCGGCGGTCGCCGTTAAGGTCACGGTTGCCTGCTGATCCTTTACGGTAACCTTAGCTTCTGGATTGAAATACCCAGCCGCCTCAGAAGCGGTCGTAGTTCCCGTCTTGAAAATATTGAAACTAACGGTGTACGTGCCGTTGGCTAGTTTCGCTGGGTTCAAAGCAGCCGCTTGAACCTGTTGGGTTGGCGTTACAGCTTGACTCAAAGGGATGCCGGCCCCCACACCAGATAACATCAATAAAGCACTCATCACAGTCAGTGATTTTTTCACGATAATCCCTCCAAAGTAAAAACTAGTAAATATATTTATGAATCCGTTTTCATAGTAGCACGATTGCTCATCAAGCACCACAATTTAGCGCCTAAATCATTAAAAAAAGGAAACGGATTTTTAACCGTTTCCCAAATAAATAGTCAAATTCAATTTTGAAGGATTAGTCACTTATCGCTTGATTGATAGGAATCACATGATAAATAGCTTTGAAAACGTTTATTGCTATTGCTAATGATGTTGTACGATTCTGAGAAAATAAGGAACTGCTGAGTAAAATCTACCCAATATGATTTTCATGCAGGATGGCATCGACTTCTTTTTGTTGTGCTTCGGGTTTCGCCCATTCCTGGAACTCTGTAAAGTCCTCAGTGGGCATCTCGTAATTCTCGTTTACATAGTCCTCGTAAGCCTGAACGTGGGGCGTATGGGCAATGTTCAATTGAAGAATCCGGACTTGTTTGATCAATTTTCGTTCAACCGCTAACTCTGCCCGTCCGTTTTGAACCATATTGCTGATCTCCATGTACTTGCTACCATCCAGTCGCGTAATTTCTTCGATCAATGTAAACGTTTCGTGACTTTTCATTTCAACTTACCTCCGTACAATGTTTGGCTGCCCCATAATCTTCGTTGCCAGTCACTTCTGACCGTCACTGATCCAGTCAGCCCAATAGGTCTAGTATACCGTGATTTTGGGCAAAACAAAACCACTACCAGGGAATGGCAGTGGTCGGCATAAGAGAGAAAGAGAATTGATTAGAAGGTAATTATTAATACCTTACAGGTAATAATATACCCATTTTTGTAAGCGCTGTCAATAGGTTTCTGAAAATAGTTACTATTTTTGACTGTTACTTGGGATTATCAGTTGGACTACTAACCACTTACCCTCTACTCCTACATGGGTTTTGCCACCACCAGACGGGGGAAGTGTTGGAACGCAAAAATATTTAACTTTCGTGCCGTAATTGAAAGCCACCAGCGTTATTCCATTTATACCACCCAATTGGGGGACAAATAAAAGAGGCCGGAAAGCCACGCCTCCCGACCCCGCCATTTAGTCTTCACCAAATGAGAGATAAAACCTCTATTCAATTCATTGGGAAATCAAATAAAGGGGTAAATAAATGGTAACTTAAAGATACCACGTCACATGTTAAAAATCTATTTGTTTTATCATTATTTTCTAATTTATTTAACGTTCGCCGTTGCATTGTTGTCATGCAAGACCGTTTCCGGGCGAATCAGGTTGCCAGGATGTTGGACCACATCGCTTAATGAGCGTCCCGAAACATTGACCAGACAAGACAGCACAAATACAACACCCACTGCGAGGGTTAAAATGCGGTTCCCCCAGCTCATCTTTTCACTGATAACAGAACCGTAGAAGTCCTTCTTGACCTCAGCAGCCACATTCCCATCATTAGGTTCCGCCGCCTGACGCTCGGCAACCACCTGTTTTTGGTAGGCATCGATATCAAATGACTTTTGATTGGTCTTCATCTGCCGTTGGAAATGCTTCTTTTCCTTCTTGGTCTGCGTTTTGAACCACTTTGTGAATTCGCGGTAGTGTTTAACCACGTCACTGGTCAAGCCAATTTCCTTCAACGTCCCATAGTGAATCCAGGCAACCCGATCACACAAGATTTCAACTTGCTTCAAGGAGTGACTGACAAAGACGATGGTCTTGCCTTCATCCTTAAATTCAGAAATCTTATCCACACACTTTTGGTAGAAGGTATCATCCCCAACAGACAAGGCCTCATCAATAATCAGGATATCTGGGTTCACGTGCACGGCAATGGAGAATCCCAGCCGTGACTTCATCCCTGAGGAGTAACTCTTGACGGGTTGGTATAAGAAATCACCAATATCCGCAAAGGAAACAATATCGTCCATCAATGCATCGATTTCTGGATTAGTTAGCCCCTGCATTAACGCCTTCAACCGAATATTTTCCAGTCCGGTCAGATTCCCCCGTAAACCAGCACCAATGGCAATGATCGAGGTATCCCCTTTAACATCCACTACCCCCGTCGTTTGCGGAATGATTCCAGAAATGATGTTAGAGAGCGTTGACTTACCAGAACCGTTGACCCCAATCAAGCCCAACGTTTCACCGGGCTTAACTTCCAGTGAGATGCCCATCAATGACCAGAAATGTGGCACCTTAGAATTGCGTAGCGAAAAGAAGGCCCGGAGCTTTTCGGATTGGCTCTTATACAGGTCATACTCTTTCGTGACGTTTTGAACCTTAATTTTGTAAGAATTATCCATGAATTAAACTTCCTAACTCAATTATTAACGTTACCTATACGGCCCGTCAGCAAACCGGGCTTAGTCTGTTGTATTATACCAAAAAAATCGGGCTAGTGGGAATTTTCTAGTCGAGCTTAGCCTTTTCTTTACCCCCATCGTACCTGCCACCTAGAATTGGCCCGTACCAAGCGATGACTAGCCACCCCCACGACCGTTGACCGTAAAGTTAACAAGACACCATGCCGTTTCCAATAACGCTCAAAAAAACGAGTCTGGGACGTAACTCAAAAATCAGCTGTTTCAGAGAAGAATATTCTCTTCTGAAACAGCTGATTTCATTTTTGGCCATTATCGTGTCGAAACGTGCGCCACCAGGCAGTTTGTTGCGCTTAACCCGAGAACAAAACTTATGCCAAGACCAGGCATAACCCCTGTTCTCACGTTAATGCTCGCAAACTAACCGCCTGATGGCCCACTCTCGCCCGATAAAAACTTGTTTAACTAACTAAGTGCCCGTGCATCGACCCAGTAGTTGGTCTTGTTCCCACTGAACTGAATCCGATACCACGTGGTTTTATACGCCGTTTTGATGCCCCGTAAATTAACGGTCACCTTGGTTCCCTGTTTGCTTCCGGCAGGCCAATTGAAAGTCTGCTGGTCGAAATGGGTCTTCTTGACGTGGTTATACAACGTAAACTTGCTAAATTTACTGCTAAGCTTCTTCGTGCCAGCGGCCGCCGAATACGCCACGGCATCATACTGGGGACTCACAGCCGGTTCACCAGCTGCAACCCAATACTTCTTCGTGCCGACCTTGATGCGGTACCACGTACTCTTAATCCCATCTTGTGTCCGTGTCGCTTGATTATCAGCCGCATAGCTCTTGGCAGTCAACTGAGTCAACTGTCCCACAGCCTTGGCCAGGTAGGGTGAATTATAAACGTGATCATAATAATAGCCACTGGACGCACTGTCTACTTTGACAGTTGCCGCCCCTTTTTTATATTTCACCGTTGGCAAGGTCAGCGCACTGTCGTAGACCCAGTACTTCTTCGCGGTTGCACTTCTGCTAAACCGAATACGATACCACGTCGTCTTCTTACCAGACGTTGCCGACTGTTTAACACCACGCATATCCAAATAGACTGGCTTGTCAATCGTAGCACTCACCTTTGTCCAGGCTGTCTTCTTCACACTCGCCCGAGTTCCTTTAATGTGGTTATACAGGCGATAGCTCGCATATTTACTGCTGAGCCGTCCCGTTTGCCCACTGTCACCACCATAGTATTTCGCGGTGTCATAAACCACGGGTTTGGTGGTGCTGGAGCTGCTAGACGAACTACTGCTAGCACTGGAGCTGGAACTGGAACTGGAACTAGAACTACTTGAGTTGCCATCTAAACTATTCAAATTGTACTGCTGAATCAACGAAATTAAACTGCTACCATAGACTGGCGATGTCGCATACGTATTGGTCAGGGCATTCGCTGCATCCGCATAGGTCGCTGCGTTCTCGCGCCAAGTGCCGCTGTAAATGGCCGGATTATAACTCGTTCCGTTACGGAGCAACGTGGCATTATCCGTCATTGAGGCCTTGGCATTCGGATATTTCCGAAAACTAGCATTGGTATAATACAACTGCCCATTCGCATCGTATTCCGCCGTCTGCATGGTCACAGACTGGCCATTGTAACTGCCCTTGATCCCAAAGTAATTGTTCGCCTGGGTCGTTAGTGCACTGGTCCCCCAACCACTCTCTAACGCCGCCTGAGCCATCATGACCGACGGGTACAGCTTATACTGGTTGGCAACCGTCTGGACCGGACTCTTTAATTGCGAAATAAAGGCCTGGGGATTCGTCGTTGCCGCATGGCTGTCCGTGATACTGATGCCACCTGTGACCGCTCCCAACATGAGGACGGCCGCAAGCCACCATTTCGTTCGTTTCATCTTACAAGTTCCCCCTTAAAATCGCTTTCAGGACAAGAATACCATACCACGGCAACTCGGAGAAAGAAAATTTTATGCAGAAACTTGTTTAATTTTTCAAGCTAGTCTAATTGGCTAGCGGCTGCCTCGTCGAGAATGACAGTCACGTTCGGATGAGTCTGCAAATAGCTGGCTGGTACATCTGGCGTGATAGGACCTTGAATCATGGCAGCAACGGCTGCGGCCTTGGCTTCACCGTAAGCAACAATCAAAATCTGCTTGGCTTGAAGGATGGACCCAATCCCCATCGAGTAGGCAAAACGAGGAACTTCATCGGCATTGTCGAAGAAACGTGCGTTCGCAGCGATGGTCGAGTCGGTCAACGCCACCTTGTGCGTTGTCGACTTAGGATCAGTTCCGGGCTCGTTGAAGCCAATGTGGCCGTTTTGACCCAAGCCTAACAGTTGCAAGTCAATCGGGTTCTCTTTAATAATGGCATCGTAGCGCTTAGTTTCCGCTGCTGCATCCGCATTAGTGCCATCCGGTACGTAGGAATGTGCGAATGGCTTGGCGTTGAACAGGTGCTGTTGCATAAAGTAACGATAGCTTTGTGGATGATCAGCGTTCAGCCCAACGTATTCGTCTAGGTTGACTGAGGTTAATTGACTGAAGTCCAGGTCACTGGCCACCAATTGTTCATAAATGGTTACCGGTGTGCTCCCCGTAGCTAGTCCCAAAACCTTTGCGCCATTGGCTAAGGCTTGCTCAAATACCTTAAAGCCGGCTTGGCCCCCTGCTTGCTTGTCACTAACAACCTGTACATTCATATTCGTCAATTGTTTCATATCATTCAGTCTCCCTCTCTTAATGGTATAGTCCAATTATAAATGCTCTAGACCAGTTTTGCAAGTATTTCGCTCAAACAATCTAAATTGACTTGGAATCCAGCGTTTCATCTGAAAAATTTAATTAAGCTTCCTAATCATTGAAACAACCACTTATTCTTCCAACTTCTTTTTGAATGTGAAAATTAATCTTTTAAAAGTTTTCACGTTCAAGACCCCTAAACTATTTTGGCATCCTGGTTGTCAATCCAAAGAATGACTTACCCCTCACTTACCTAACCCCCATTGACCGTACAAAAAAGGACGTCACCGTCTTCCGATGTCGTCCTACTTCCGCCGAATACCCCGGCGATTGGCGCTTAATTCATTTTGTTGTTTCCGGAATTTCTCAAACGTCGCATCACGTTGTTTCTGGTTTTTATGGGCATCAACCCGTTTTGTATATTTCATTGTTTTCACCTGCGTTTTCATTTTGCATTTGTGTGTACTATACAACGAAAATCCGATTTTCGCAAGTAAAGGTCCCCCGGGTAACCTGCCCTACGCAACACTAAAGACAAAAAGAGCGACCACCTAGCATGGCCGCTCTTCCAAATTCAGGTTTAATTATTCAACAGTAACACTCTTTGCCAAGTTACGTGGCTTATCAACATCTAAGCCCTTGTTCAAACTCGTGTAGTAAGCCAACAACTGGGCTGGGACAACACTCAACAATGGCATCAACATTTCGTCAACGTCAGGCAAGATCAAATCGTCACCATCCATCGCTAAGCCCTCACGCACGATCGTCATGGTCTTAGCGCCACGGGCAATCGTTTCTTGCAAGTTGCTACGAGTCAAGCCGGCTGTCTTTGCCTGGGTAATGAACCCAATCACTGGTGTATCCTTTTCAATTAAAGCAATTGTTCCGTGCTTCAATTCACCAGAAGCGAATCCTTCACATTGAATGTAAGAGATTTCCTTCAGCTTCAAAGCAGCTTCCAGTGAAACGGCGTGGTCGAGTCCCCGGCCGATGTAGAAGGCCCGGTTTGTATTCATCAGGTAGTCGTTAGAAATCTTTTCCAACTTGTCCTTTTCATCGACGATGGCTTGCATCCCCGTCGCAACCAAACCAAGTTGTTGCCGGATGTTGAAGTCTTGCGCCACGATTTGGCCCGTCTTTTCGCCCAGCGCTTTTGCCAAGATTGCTTCCAGTGCAATCTGCGCCGTGTAAGCCTTGGTTGAAGCCACGGCAATCTCAGGACCAGCATGTAGCAACAACGTGAAGTCGGCTTCACGAGACAACGTGGAGTTCTGAACGTTGGTAATGGTCAGGCTTGGGTAGCCAGCATCGTTGACGTTAACCAGCACTTCACGACTGTCAGCCGTTTCACCAGACTGCGTCAAGAAAATGAAGAATGGCTTCTCAGACAGCATTGGTTGCTCGTAAGCAAATTCGGAAGAAACGTGAACTTCCGTTGGAATGTGCGCTAATTTTTCAAAAAGCCGCTTCCCAACTAACCCGGCGTGGTAACTAGTCCCAGCACCCACGATGTACAACCGGTCAGCCGCACGCATCGCGTCGATCAGCTTACTGTCAAATTGAGGTTCGCCGTGTTCTGACAAGTAGGTTTGGGCCAACTTGCGCATCACGTTAGGTTGTTCATCAACCTCTTTCAACATGTAGAATGGATAAGTCCCTTTATCGGTTTCGTCAGCATTCATGTCAACGTGGAATGGCTTCCGTTCTACGGCATTCCCATCGGCATCTTCAATGGCAACCTTGTCAGGCGTAATGGTAACGACTTCACCATCCATTAATTCCAAGAAGTCGTGTGTTTCACGCAACATGGCCAAAGCATCTGAGCAGACCACGTTAAAACCATCAGCAACACCAATTAACAATGGGCTCTTGCTCTTGGCAACGAACAACGTGTCTGGTTGTTCACGGTCCATCATCAGGAAGGCGTATGAAGACCCCTTTAAGAGACTCAACGTCTTCAAGAAGGCCTGCTTAGCATCCAAGTTGTCTTCAATAGCGAACTTGTCGATCAATTGCACAACCACTTCAGTATCCGTTTGGCTTCTGAAAGGCACGTCACTCAGGTACTTCGCTTTTAATTCTTGGAAGTTGTCAATGACCCCGTTGTGGACCAGGTAGAACCGGTCATCGTTAGAGAAATGTGGGTGCGCATTGTCCACGCTAACCACACCGTGGGTTGCCCAACGTGTATGGCCGATCCCAGTTGACCCGTGAACTTCCGGTGTGATCTTTGACCGTAATTCGGCGATCCGCCCCTTAGTCTTGACTAAGTAGTCTTGCCCCTTCTGGTCGTTAACGTAAATTCCGGCTGAATCGTAGCCGCGGTACTCCAACTTTTGAAGACCATCAACTAAAATCTTAACGGCATTGTCATTACCCGTAACTCCAACAATTCCACACATAATTTTTCTTCCTTTGCTCGACACCAGTCTCGGGTTACCGAAAGGGTCGGATAATTTTATGATTGAAAATGTATCAGTTTTCTTCTAAATTGGTATAGACTGAAACAAACTGAAAAACATTTCTGAATGACTATACTTTACAGCGTTTAAGCGGGGTTGTCAATTATAAAAATCTAGAATGGTCTATGATTATTTTCATAATCATTTTTCACGAGAAATTCAGGCGGTCAATGCCTTGACTGGTAACGATTAGGCGGCAACATCATTATCCCATGAAAAGAAAGTATTCAACAATTATTTTGTTTGAGAATATTTTCTGAAAGAACCAAATAGTGCGCCATCAGACGGTTAGTTTGCGAGCATTAACGTGAGAACAGGGGTTGCCTGGTCTTGGCATAATTCCGGTTCTCACGTTAAGCGCAACAAACTGCCTGGTGGCGCACGTTTCGACACGATAATGGTAAAAAAATAGCCTTTTCAGAAGCCAAAAATCCTTCTGAAAAAGCTATTTTTTTGCGTTATGTCCCAAACTCTTTCTTATGTTTCAAACATCTATAATCACTATTAAATTAAAATTTATTCCACGCCAACTTCGGCCCGCACAACGTCTGCGATTCGGGCAACATAGCCCGCAACGATTTCTTCGGTTGGGGCTTCCGCCATGACCCGCAGAAGGGGTTCTGTTCCGGAAGGCCGGACTAAGACTCGTCCATCACCATTCATTTCCTTTTCAACGGTGGCGATCATCGCTTGAACTTGTGGATTCTCCAAGGCAGCTTGCTTGTCAGCAACCTTGATGTTGACTAGCTTTTGTGGGTAAGTCGTCACGTCAGCAGCCAATTCAGACAGCTTCTTACCTGTGACCTTCATGATGTGCAACAACTGTAGACTAGTCAGCAGGCCATCACCAGTCGTGTTAAAGTCTAAGAAGACGATATGGCCAGACTGTTCGCCACCCAGATTGTAGCCAGACTTGAGCATTTCTTCAACCACGTAACGGTCCCCGACCTTCGTCTTAACTGACTTCAGTTCATGGGCAGCCATGGCCTTGTACATCCCCAGATTACTCATGACCGTGGTCACAATCGTATCCTTCTTCAGACGACCGTGTTCCGCCATGTACTTGCCACAGATGTACATGATCTTATCACCATCGACAATGTTACCCGCCTCGTCGACTGCAATACAACGGTCACCGTCACCATCAAATGCCAGCCCAACTTGTGCTCCCTTTTCCAGCACAAACTTTTGCAACTGTTCTGGGTGCGTCGAACCAACCTCGGCGTTGATGTTCAACCCATTAGGCGTCGTAGCAATCGTGTCAAAGTCCAAGTTCAGGTCAGCATATAGCCGGGAAACTAGACTGCTCGTGGCACCGTTAGCAGAATCGACCGCAATGTGTAACCCCTCGAGGTCATCGGCAATGGTCTGTTCCAAGAACTGAATGTATTTTTGACTACCTTCTGAGTAGTCCTCAACCGTTCCTAAACCATCAGTCGTTGGCCGTGGCAGTTCATCCTTCTCACCGTCTAAGAGCGCTTCGATTTCCTCTTCCATCTCATCGGATAGCTTGTAACCATCGCTCCCAAAGTACTTGATTCCGTTATACTCAACGGGGTTGTGGGAAGCCGTGATCATGACCCCGGCAGCAGCACCCTGTGTCCGTACCAAGTAAGCCACAGCAGGCGTTGAAATAACGCCTAACCGTAAGACCTCAATTCCGACGGACAATAGACCAGCAACCAAAGCATTCTCCAACAATTGACCGGAGATCCGGGTATCCCGGGCCACTAAAACTTGGGGGTGGGCATTTTGACTGTCCGCGTGTTGGGTTAAAACGTACCCGCCGAAACGACCAACTTTAAAAGCTAATTCAGGCGTTAGTTCTTGGTTAGCAACCCCACGCACACCATCGGTTCCAAAATACTTCATCGTAAAATTCCTCATTTCTCAACTTTGTTTTTCGTTATTTTGAGACGGCCTTGACCGTAACCTTAACGGTCGTTGGATCAAAGGCTGTCACTTTGTTATCGCTAGCATCGAGTGTCACGGTCTTCGTCGCCGTCTTCTTGACATCACTGACATCGACATCCACGGTCGCTTGATTCAGCGCTTTAAGCTCCGCTGCGCTCCCATAAGCCGTGACCTTGTTCACGTTACTAGTTAGTTTGTACGTCGTTCCGGACGAGCCATTTTGCGCATTCAAATTCAGACTGACTTTCTTACTCTGACCATCGGATGTCACCGGCAGACTGACCGTCGTGGTAGATGGTGTCAAGATGACATTGACCGTCTTCCCACTACTGTCAAGTGCCTCAATGACGGCTTGACTATTAATGGTCTTCTTCGTGTTCTGTGGCACCGTCAGTTGCGCAACAACTTGTTTCACCCGCGCAATCTCATTGGCCGCACCCGTGGCCTTAACGGTCGTGGTGTCAGTCGTAGCCTTTCCAGCGGTATACCCTGCCGCAATATTGCGGCTAGCGTACTGTACTTTTACTGGGAAGGACACGGTTCGCCGCGGCTCAATGTCCACGGAGATTTTTGCCGGCGAAATGGTCGACTCAATCTCGTGGTTCAAGCCCTCCTGGTGTAGGGTCACTTTATGTTTCCCTACTCCCAGATTGCTCAGTGCCGCGTAGACCTTGAAGTTTTGCGTATTGGCAGTCGTTGTCACTAACGCCAGGGGTCCCCGTAAAGTCACTTTGACCTTTTGAGGGTACCCGGTCACAAAGTACTTGTTGCTGTTCACGTTCAACTGTAGCGGTACCGAGACCGTCATCGTCTTGGTTGCCGTCAGCGACGTGTTGTTGGTTGAATTGGTCGACTGCGAATTGCTTGAGCTGGACTTAGTGCTGTTGACGTAGAAAAATAACAGCACCGCCAAAATCAAGGCTAGGATCCGGTATAGCCACGTGGTGTAACGCTCGTTTTTCATTAGCGCCGCCCCCCTCGAAAGCGCTCATCAAACCAATCGAGCGCCTTGACTAAGAAGTTCCCTTCATTAGGGGCTTCTTCACTAACCAATTCATTACGTAAAAACTTCAGGTAATCGGCCTGTGTCAATCCCCGCAGTAACTCGTTGTTCTTCGTGATCGACACTTCACCCGTTTCTTCAGAAATGACGATCGTCAATGCATCCGTCACCTCAGAAATACCGACCGCCGCTCTGTGCCGTGTCCCCAGTTCCTTAGGAATGAGATTGCTCTCAGACAAGGGCAGGTACGCCGCCGCAACGGCGATCCGATTGTCCCGAATGATGACTGCCCCATCATGCAAGGGCGTGTTCGGGATAAAAATATTGATCAACAGTTCGCCGGTCAACTCGGCGTCCAGCTTAATCCCCGTCTCGATATAGTCTTCCAGTCCCGTGTCTCGCTGAATGGTCATTAACGCCCCAATCCGCCGTTTAGACATGTACTGAATGGCTTTATCCAAACCTTCGATCATTTTGGTGGCCGCTTCATTCTCGTGGCGAACGCGGACAAAAATCGACCCGCGACCTAAGTGCTCCAGTCCCCGCCGAATTTCCGGCTGAAAGACAATGATGATTGCAATGACACCCCAATTGATGACTAAGTCGACCAACCATGATACCGTATTCAACCCCACGTAAGTACTAATGAACTTAACGATCAAGATCAGGATCACACCGCGGAAGAGCTGAATTGCCTTGGTTCCGCGTAGCATCACAATCAGCTCGTAAATAACGAACCAAACGACCAAGATGTCGAGTAGGTTGACTAAATTCCCTAACGTAAGGAGTTTTCCCCAATCTAGGTTCATGACTTTCCCTCCAAATCGAATTCAAATTTTATTATAGCACGGCGGCCTCAACATTTCGCCTTGAATCCCAACAAGTCGTGGAAAGTCGCTGGGAACGACAACTAAAACTTACGGATTCCTTAAAGTATAACCGTGGCGTTATTTTCAGGAAAATAATCTGTTACCATAGAAGTCATATTCTGTTTACTGACAGCGATTTCGCTGTAGAATGGAAGTAGAAACTTGGCGAAAGGATTGGTGATGGCTTATGAATCGGCGTGCCCGCTGGGAAATTCGGATTTTCTTTGTCGCGTGGCTCATTTTTCTTTTTTTCCGCGCGAAGGACCCGTTCTCATTCTTAGTCCTCAACACCTTCTTGGGCTACATCCCCATCGAACTGAGCTTCCACATTGGCCGGCAGCGGCCACGTGCCTGGCTCTTTTGGCCACTGGTGCTCCTCTGGCTGCTATTCTATCCCAATGCGCCTTACCTCCTGACGGATCTGTTTCACCTGTCCTTACTGCAACCTTACGCCGTCACTGGCCTGTTACGGGTCACCCCGCACCTCTGGATCTACTTCACGTATATGATCATTAGTGCCATCAGCTGTTCGTTTTTGGGCTTCTGGAGTCTCAATTACGTCAGTGAGTGTATCAGTCTCAGACTGGGAAACGGTCATGCGGTGGTTCGGTTACTGACCGTCATGATTCTAACTTTTCTCACATCGGTTGGGCTCTACATTGGCCGGTTTCTACGGATTCACACGGTCTACCTGTTTCTGAATCCTGAACAGTTCATTCGGCCGCTGATGAACATGTGGACGCCGAATATGTGGATCTTCGTGGGCTTGATGACGCTCATCCAGCTCTTCTGCTACTGGGTACTCTACCTCATCATGACTAACAGCCGCCAGCCAGCTGACGATTAAACTGATGACGTTACTTAGCGTCAGTTGCTTCCAGCTAGACACTACTAATTTAATGGTAAACTCATTAATGAACTTGAGCACCTCAATCTGTTTTGGATTGAGCTGTTTGGGTTCTTTTTATATATCCCTCTGCAAAGAGAATTCGGTTCAAGCTTGGCAAACGGCAGTTGGCTTCAAAGCGAGCGAAAAGACTGGTGCTCTTCCAGTCTGAAGTGCCCGCCACCGTCCTACACCCAATTTAGCCTAATTTAACGGTGTACATGCTTATCCCAAAACTGGAATGTAGCCTGAATTTCAGTTTTAGAACCTCTTTAACTGCCAATATCGAAAGGACCCCACCAACTGTATCTCAGCAGTTGGTGGGGTCCTTTCAATTTACAATCCAATTATAGAAACGGATCAGCTACCAACGAAATGCTAGCCTTCCTCATTGTTCAAAGACATTACCAAAACATTTTCGGAGTAGTTGACATATTGTCGAAGATGCGACGCCATATTCCAGGTGATGTTGCCCGCCTCGAGTAGGTTTTGAATGCCCGACCGTTCGGCCCCGAGTGCCCGCACCCGCAGTTTGTTGATCTGATGTTGGTACTCTTCTTCGTGGGTCGGCGCCGTTTCCGCTTTGGCCCGTTCAATGCGATTTCGGTACTGAACCAGCAAATGATAGACCGCTTGATTATCGAACTGCGTCTCGTCTACATCAGAACTTGAGAGATACTGCGACAATGACTTAATGGCTGCCTTTGCCGTCTCCCGTTCGATTAAATTATTCTCGGCATGCAGCCGCTCCGTATTTTCCGAATGTAGCCAGTAGGCCGCGTTTCGAAACATGTGCTTGAAGAAAACGCGCCAGTATTTCAGTACACTTGGCATGGTGTGTCCGGCGACCTGCGTCAACCGGCTCTCCATATTTTCAATTCGCCGCAGTGCCCCGACGTAGCTGGTCTGCGTAATTTTCTCCGCCTGGCGCAACTCCTTTAACGACTCACGCTCACCGGCTAACGTCACTTGCCGTAAGCGAATCTCATCGTCCAGGACCTTCTGCATGGCCGTGTCGGCCCGGTAGTTCATTTCCAACCGGCGAATAATAAATTGATAGTCCAAGATCAAGTCATAGGCCGCCCGTTGATTGTTCGGTCGTCGCAACTCTTCAATCTTCGAAATGGCCAGCCGCATGATGTAGGCGCGTGCTTCGTCCTCACTGATCTGACGTACCGGCTCGGCAGGAATCTCCTCACCATCGGCATCCAAATCGATCTCGTTGGCGCCCTCATCACTCGCACTTGCCCGGGTCTGCAACGGTTGCCCGGACGTTGAAATCAACGGCAAGGTAATCGTTGCGGCCACCAAACTGATAATGATGACCCCCGAAGCCACGAAGAGCATCAACGCTCGCGTGGGAAAACCAGCTCCGGATGCGATGGTCATTGGCACGGAAAGTACCCCGGCCATGGTCACGGCTCCCCGCACACCAGACAGGCCAGACAGGATCGACATCCGAATACCTGGCCGTTCCTTTCGCGAGCGGTTATTCAAGCGTTCGTACAGCACGTACCCATACGTCCACACCGTCCGAATCACCACGATGATCACCCAGGTCATTAGGGCAAAGAATAAGGCTTCCCACGTGTTAAATTGACCACCCTTGATGACCTGTGATGTGGCCACGGGCAGTTCAATTCCTAGAATCACGAAAACAATTCCGTTTAACGAATAGATAATAATATCCCAAACTTTTTCTGTGACTAATTTTAATTCCGGTGAATCCTCTACAATCCGATTTTCCCGGGCATGATAGAGGACGCCGGCCGTTACCACCGCAATAACTCCCGATGCATGCGTAATCTCTTCAGTGACCAGATAGACCACAAATGGTGTGGCAATCTGTAAAACCGTATTGAAGATAACATCATCGATACCTTGCCGCCGCAGAATATCCATCAACAACTGAATCGCCGTCATGATGATCAGTCCGGATAAGAAGCCGACGATACTGATATAGAAGAAATCACCGACCGCCGTTCCCATTGAGAAGGCTCCCGTGACCGTGGCCGCAATGGCATATTTAAAGGCAATCAGTCCACTGGCATCGTTGATCAAACTTTCGCCACTGACCAAATGCATGAGACTTTCTGGTAACTTGGCTTGCTTCGAAATCGACTGCACCGCCACCGGATCGGTCGGTGATAAGATGGCTGCTAACGCAAACGCCACCGTTAATGGCATCTTGGGGATCAACTCGTAAATCAAGAAGCCCCCTAAAATCGTGGTTAAGAAAACTAACCAAATGGCATTTGCAAAAATAGGTCCCCGTAATCGCCAGAGTTCGCGACGGGGAAAACGCCGACCATCGTTATACAGCAATGGTGCAATGAACAAGAGCAAGAACCAATCAGTCTCCAATGGCACCTCAAATTGCCAGACTAAGGCAACGATGAGGCCCAACGCAATTTGAATCAAACTGACTGGAATAAACGTGAGGTAGTGACTGATAATATTAGAGAACAGAACTAACACGATCAACAGGATCACTGCTTCAACAATAGGCACATATGGTTCCCCCTTTTTTAGTTTGCGGTCGTTGGCTTTTCACCAATGATCCGGACTTCCGTCTCCAAGTGGACGTTGTCTTCTTTCAAGATAACTTCCTGAATATGGTGAATCAATTCCAAATAATCCGTGGCCGTTGCGTGGTCAATATTCACGATGAAGCCGGCATGCTTGGTAGAAACCTGTGCGCCGCCCCACTTTAGACCCTGTAAGCCAGCCTCTTGGATCAGCTGACCGGTATAATGGCCCTCTGGCCGTTTAAAGACGCTCCCACAGGAAGGCAAGTCCAACGGTTGTTTGGCGGCTCGCCGGGCATTCAGGTCATCCATTTTGGCTTGAATGGCCACCCCATCCCCTGGCGTCAAGGTAAAGGTTGCCGACAAGACGATGTCGTGATAGTCCTGAATGGAACTGTGCCGGTACCCAAAGTCGAGCTCTTCGTTCGTCAACGTCCGAATTTCACCTGCTGGCGTCAAGACCTCTGCCGACAAAGCGACCTCGCTGATTTCACCGCCGTAAGCGCCGGCATTCATGAAGACCGCACCACCCACACTACCGGGAATTCCCGCAGCAAATTCAAAGCCGCTCAGTGCGTGACTTTGAGCTACCTGGGTCGTCTTGATCAACGATGCCCCCGCTTCGGCAGTGACCGTTTGACCCGTGCTAGTGATTTTCTTCATTTCAGTCAAAATCATCACCAAGCCACGAATACCGCCGTCACGAACGATTAAGTTACTGGCATTCCCCACCACCGTCACGGGCAACTTTTCTTGCTTAGCATAAGCCAACAAGGACTTGGTCTCCTGAACGTTCGTTGGAAAGGCTAAATAGTCAGCAGGACCCCCGGTCTTGGTATGCGTGTAGTGCGCTAAAGGCTCGTTACGCAAAATTTTTACCGCAGGAAATGCCGTTGCTATATCTTCCATCATCGTGATTATCCTCTCGTTTCGCAAAGATTTACGTTCCGTTTTGCCAATGACTGGTCTAACGGAATTAATCGTCAATAGCCCTATTTTACCATGAAAACTAGCCAGACCGACGGCGAACGCTTCATTTCCAATAAAATCTCTTAATCCTGACAAGGACGGGGGTACGCGGCCGTTAAACGCTCTGCCACGTTACCGCCCCCTTTTTCTGGTATACTAAAATGAGTTAGTGGAGGTGCCGAAAATGAAATTTATTTCGTGGAATGTAAACGGCCTACGGGCAATTGTAAAGAAAAATTTCGTTGAAACTTTTCAGGATTTGGATGCTGATTTCTTTGGCATTCAGGAAACTAAGTTACAGGAGGGCCAGATTGATCTCGACCTCCCTGGTTACTATCAATATTGGAACTACGCCGAACGTAAGGGGTATTCCGGAACGGCGCTCTTTACCAAACACAAGCCATTGCATGTCCTTTATGGTATCGATGCCCCTGACTTTGACCACGAAGGCCGGACGATTACGTTGGAGTATCCCGATTTCTATGTGCTGACCTGTTACACGCCCAATTCTGGCAGTGGACTAAAGCGGCTTGACTTTCGCATGGGTTGGGAACAAGCTTTTCTGGCGTTTGTGAATAAGTTGGATGCCAAAAAGCCCGTTATTTTCTGTGGTGACCTCAACGTGGCCCACACGGAAATCGATTTACGAAATCCCAAAACCAATCATAAGAACGCTGGCTTTACAGATGATGAACGGGAAAAAATGACAGCGTTACTGGCCGCCGGTTACACCGACACCTTCCGCTACTTCAATCCGGATGCCACCGACCGGTATTCCTGGTGGAGCTATCGATTCCACGCCCGCGATAACAACGCTGGGTGGCGGATCGATTACTTTATTACCAGCCAACGCCTCGAACCACAACTCAAGCAAGCAGAAATTCTAGATCAAATCATGGGGTCCGACCACTGTCCGGTAGAATTGGATGTCGATGGACTCACCGTTTAAATCAATTAAGAGAGGAAGATGTCTTTGTGAATTTTGTTGCCATGGACTTTGAAACGGCCAGTGGCAAGCGATACAGCGCTTGTTCCTTAGCCCTGACCATCGTCCGAAACAGTCAAGTCGTCGATGAATTTTATACCTTGATCAAGCCAGATACTGATTTTTTCTGGCGCAATGTCCAGATCCACGGCATTCACGAAGCTGATGTTGCCAATGCACCAGCCTTTCCGGAGGTTTGGCAGCACATTGCGCCCCTCTTCCAACGGGATCGCCTCGTGATTGCCCACAACGCACCATTTGACAACGGCGTCTTACGCAGCACGTTGGAACACTACAACTTACCGACCGCACGCTACCTGACGTTAGATACCGTGAAGACCAGTCGTAAGTTCTTCCCCGAGTTCCCCAACCACAAGTTGAACACCGTCTGCGATGAACTCAACATTGACTTGCATCATCATCACAACGCGCTCGACGATAGCCTCGCCTGTGCTAATATTCTGCTGTATGAAGCCAACCATTTTGGCACGCAACCGCTGAAATCCTTTGTGACGGTCAATGCTTAGGCTGTGCTTAAAATTAGCAACCCGTTAAATGAAAAAGATTGACACCATCTTATGCGGATAGTGCCAATCTTTTTTTATTTCATTAATTTACTTCTTATCCCAATCAATCGGCGCTTGTTGCGCTAAAATTTGGTCGATTTGATTCAACTCATCCGTTGTGAAGTCCAGATTCTTCAGAGCCGCGACGTTATCGACGACCTGTTCGGGACGACTAGCACCGATCAGCACACTGGCAATTGCTGGTTGTCTGAGGTTCCAAGCCAATGACATTTGCGCTAGGCTTTGATTGCGTTGTTTGGCAACACCATTTAGTGCGCGAATCGTCTGCAGGGTCTGTTCAACTTGAGCGGGATGTAAGAACGGAATCGTGGCTTTATTTGCCCGTGAGTCCGTTGGAATGCCGTTCAAATATTTCGTTGTTAGCAAACCTTGGCACAACGAGCTGAAGCTGATTGCCGACTTGTGATTCCGCAGTAAAACGGGCAATACATCGTTCTCAATCTCCCTGTTCAGCAGATTGTAGCGTGGTTGATGAATGATAAACGGTGTATGTAGGTCCTCGAAAATGTTGGCGATGGCCTGGGTCTGTGCGCCGTTGTAGTTTGAGATTCCCACATAAAGGGCTTTCCCCGAGCGCACGAGTTGGTCTAATGCCAAAGCAGTTTCTTCTGGATTAGTTGCTGGGTCAGCACGGTGACTGTAGAAAATGTCAAAATAGTCCAACCCCGTCCGTTGCAGGCTCTGATCAGCACTAGCAATGATGCTTTTCCGTGAACCCCAGTTACCATAAGGACCGGGCCACATCACGTAACCAGCCTTACTGGAAATAACCATTTCATCACGATAAGCATGCATGTCGGTCGCCATGATCCGGCCAAAGTTTTCCTCGGCACTCCCAGGCTCTGGTCCATAATTATTAGCCAGGTCATACGACGTAATCCCCAGATC
Organism: Levilactobacillus enshiensis; assembly: GCF_007115095.1. Classification (GTDB taxonomy): domain Bacteria; phylum Bacillota; class Bacilli; order Lactobacillales; family Lactobacillaceae; genus Levilactobacillus; species Levilactobacillus enshiensis. Next base: position 114,414 of record NZ_SULH01000006.1, read on the forward strand.
AAAGGCCTGATGGATGATGGCACGTTGATTATCATACGCGTCCACGCTACCAAAGTTATTCCAAAGACCTAAACTAATGGCAGAAAGTTTCAACCCGCTATCCCCAATTCGGTTATAAACCATTTGGTCATAGCGATGTTCATTTGCCTGATACATCTCCAAATTCCTCCTCATTAATCACTGATTCTTAATGACACCATAGGTTAAGGATAACGCTTTCATCTAAAACTTGCACCGAAAACTCGTTACCCCCAGCCACTACGAAAGTCCTAACTCATCCGTTTTCGGCTCACATTGTGGGTGTCTTTGACCGCTACCAAAAAGAGGGGTTGAGATCAAAAGTCTCTGCCCCTCTTACTGTTATGATCGAAACGGATTCCAAACAAAACACCCAATTTGGACGGTTTCAGTCTTTATGCAACGGATACACCATTTCCACTGCTGTGACCTGCTCGCCATCATCGTCCGTCACCATTTCTGGTGGTGTAGCGGTGCGCACAAACCCCAGCTTCTGGTAGAGCTTCATCGCAGCCACGTTGCGTGTTTGGACAATTAAGCCCACGGCCTCCAACTCGCTGGCCGATTCAGCCCAGTACAACGCTTCATCGACTAAAGCGGTACCGATGCCCATGCGCCAATACTTCTTTTCCACGGCAATCCCGAGCTCCCCCACATTGCCTTGTGGCGTCGGGGAAATCGAACAGACACCCAGCAACTGCTTGCCGAGACTCGCCACTAGCAATAAGTGCCGGGGACTCTGCCGAATCTGGTCAAGTTGGTCGGCCTCTTGGGCAGCACTGATTGGATCGTCGGCATCGACCAGACTAAACGTATCACTCTCTTGCTGTAATCGCGCTAGTAGCGCCAATAATTTCTTGGCATCGGCTGCTTCTGGTAGCCGAATGCTGACTTCTTCACTCATGCTTGTGCGTCCTCCAGGTGTTGAACCAGTTGACTAAACCGTTCCCCCACGGGTTCAAACCGTAACGTGCGTTGATTCTCGCCGGCATCATCGTCACGCTTGAAGACCACCCGCAGATAGTCCGCCGGCAACTCATCAGCAATGAAGGTTGACCATTCGATGACATTGACCCCGTCACCATTGAAATACTCGTCGAGGCCCAGCTCATCCCCGCCGCCTTCTTCCAACCGGTAAACATCCATGTGGTACAACGGAATCCGGCCACCCTGATATTCACGGATAATGGTAAACGTTGGACTTTTCACGTTACGCTTAATCCCTAATCCCGCTGCCAATCCTTTGGTAAATGTTGTCTTGCCGGCGCCAAGATCGCCGTCCAATAAAATAACATCGCGCGGCTGTAGCCATGGTGCTAACTGTTGACCCAAAGCCATGGTGGCCTCTGGCGTCGTGACTGTCACTTCAAACATTCGACTAACCCCTTTAACGAACAAAATAATTTACGCAACAGTGCTAACTAAGCCGTTACGATCGAGCCTGTGTGCCCGTCATTGGTAATTCTCTCATTCAAATACTAACACGACGAGCCTTAATTTCAACCTCACAAATAATACCCGGACTGCTGATAAATAGCAATCCGGGTACTCATTTGACGTGATTAAATTTAGTAACTCATTTTATTTAATGGATTCGGCCGCCGTGATGATGGCAACCTTGTAAACGTCTTCTTCGTTGCAACCACGAGACAAGTCAGAAACTGGCTTGTTCAAGCCTTGTAAGATTGGCCCGATTGCTTCAAAACCACCGAAGCGTTGGGCAATCTTGTAGCCAATGTTGCCGGATTGAAGTTCTGGGAAGACAAAGACGTTCGCGTGACCAGCGACCTTGGAGTCCGGTGCCTTCTGAGCAGCAACGCTAGCAACAAAGGCAGCGTCAAACTGCAATTCCCCGTCAACGTCTAAATCAGGTGCCGTTTCGTGGGCAATCTTGGTTGCTTCTTGAACCTTAGTGACCATGTCGCCCTTAGCAGAACCCTTAGTGGAGAAGCTTAACAGGGCAACCTTAGGGTCGATATCAAAGACCTTGGCCGTTTGAGCACTCTCAATGGCCACTTCAGCCATCCCTGCAGCATCGAGTTCAATGTTGATGGCACAATCAGCGAAGACGTAACGTTCGTCACCCTTTTGCATGATGAACGCACCACTAATGCGCCGAACACCCTCTTGCGTCTTGATAATTTGTAAGGCAGGACGGACCGTGTCTCCAGTAGCGTGAACCGCACCAGAAACCATCCCGTCAGCTTGGCCCATGTAGACCATCATCGTGCCAATGTAGTTAGGATCTTCCAACATTTTGGCGGCTTGTTCCGGGGTGTTCTTCCCTTTACGGCGTGCCACTAGAGCATCCAGCATTTCTTTGTGCTGGTCAGCAGGAATGTTAGCTGGATCGATCAGTGTGATGGGTGTCAGATCGATGGCGTGGTTCGTTGCCGTCGTTTCAACATCACTTTGCTTACCCAAAACAATAACCTTGATCAAACCATCAGCGGCTAAACGACTTGCGGCGCCTAGAACCCGTGGGTCCTCCCCTTCAGGGAAAACGATGGTTTTGTTTTTACCAGTAATTTTTTGCTTAAGACTATCGAAAAGTTCCATAGATGATGACCTCCATAAAATATCCCACGAATCAATTCTCTTCTATGCCTGGTTGGATGCGGTGGTTGGCCCATCATCAACGGTAACGTGTTCTGGCAGTTGCCAATCGATGGGGGTTTCCCCTAATGATGTGAGTGCGATGTTGGTCTTTGAAAATGGCTTGGAGCCAAAGAAGCCGCGATAAGCGGACAGTGGGCTCGGATGGGGTGACTGCAAAACGATATTGGTCTGCGTATCGATCAATTTAATCTTTGAACGTGCCGCGCTCCCCCATAGAATGAAGACAACGGGTTCGGGACGTTCAGATAATTTTGCAATGGCAGCATCCGTTAACCGTTCCCAGCCGTGGCCCTGATGTGAAAAGGCCTTGCCATCACGAACGGTCAACACAGAGTTCAACAAGAGTACCCCCTGCTTCGCCCACTTTTCCAAATAGCCATGGTTAACTGGCTTGATTCCGAGATCACTCTCGAGTTCCTTATAAATATTCTGCAACGACGGTGGAATCGGCGTTCCTGGCATAACAGAAAAGCTACACCCGTGTGCTTGTCCTGGATTGTGGTAGGGGTCCTGCCCCAAAATCACCACTTTGACCTGACTAAACGGCGTCCAATCGAACGCTGTAAAAATATGGTACATATCCGGATCAATGCGGTAGTGCTGATACTCTTCCACTAAGAATTGACGAAGCTCTTGGTAGTAGCTCTGCTCAAATTCGGGTTCAAGTACCGGCCACCAGTCATTATGAATAAACGGTTTCATTCCCAACACCTCGCCTTTTATTCTATCATAACAACAGTCGAAATGATATTATCGAACGTCTCCTCGCAAAACATGTTAAAATGGGGTCAACTGGTGTTACTAACCAAATTAAGGAGGTGCCCCATGCGTAAATTGTACCTGAATCAGGCTGCCCTTTCCGCTCGGGCAACTACGGTTATTCGGGATACGGATAATCAGTCATGCTACCTTCTAGTTGGTAAATGGGGAATGCGTGCGGACGTGCTGTCCGTCTACACAATTGCGGGGGAACTAGAAGCTGAAGTTAAACAGGAAACGTTAGGTTTATTGCCAAAATTCCGTCTACTCTACCATCGACAAACGGTGGGCCGTGTTAACAAGACGTTTGGGGTGATTCGCGAAGTGTTATTTGTTCGCGGACTTAATTGGGTCATTCTGGGAAATCTTAACAACGGCCACTTTCGTATCACGCATGGTAAGGACACAATTGCCACAATTGACCAAGTTCGTGCATCTGGCGGCGCCACGGTGGAACTCACCATTGATCAGCCCGACCATGAAGCACTGGTCATCTGTTTAGCGGCCATTCTTGACCGGTGGGCTAAGCATCAACAACACGCCTTTAATCCCTTACGGAGTCGCGCACTCGATCCCGGCACATTGCCTTCTGGCGCGGTTCCCTTCACCACTAAAAATAAATAAATTAAACGCAAAGCGACCCGGGACACTGTCTCGGGTCGCTTCTCTCTATTCTGTGGCTGGGTTGAGTCTTATGTATCAACTCTTTATCAAATAATACCACATTTCGTTGATAATTTAAATGAATAACCCTTGCAATATTTTCAATTTAAAAGTTTAATCGGACAACTAACTTTTAGTTTAAGATTGAACCTGTCCCGCCTAATTGTCTAGTCACTAAAAAAGCCTCAGGGTCAAAACCGCTCCTCAGGCTTTTTTCACCCACATTCGGTGAATGGCAACGTGACAATTTAACGAAATATGAGTTAAACGTTCAACACCTTATCCAAAAACGCTTGCGTTCGGACATTCTTGGGGTGTTCAAAGACATCAGTCGGCGTGCCAGACTCCTGAATCATCCCATCGTCCATAAAGACAACCTGATCAGCAACATTTTTAGCAAACCCCATTTCATGCGTCACAACCACCATGGTCATGCCCTTCTCGGCCAACTGCTGCATGACGTGGAGGACATCCCCCACCATTTCCGGATCAAGTGCAGAGGTCGGCTCGTCGAACAACATGATTTCCGGATCCATGGCTAGTGCCCGGGCAATCGCCACCCGTTGTTGTTGTCCACCTGATAGTGAATTGGGCATGGCGGTTGCTTTATCCTCTAGGCCAACCTGTGCTAGCAACTTTTCGGCCTGAACATTTGCCGTAGCGGTACTCATGCCTTTTAGTTGGATTGGCCCCAGGGTGATGTTCTTTAAAACTGACAGATGGGGAAATAAGTTAAAGTGCTGAAAGACCATGCCGATATTCTCGCGAATCTGATTGAGGTTGACGCGTGGATCACCAATCCGCTGACCGTCAACTTCCACCGTCCCACTTGTCAGGTTCTCTAACCCATTCAGACAGCGTAAAAAGGTACTCTTCCCAGAACCCGAAGGTCCAATCATACACAGGACCTCCTGTGCGTAAACGTTTAATGTAATGCCCTTCAAGACCTCGTTACCGGCGAAGGCCTTGTGTAAATCTTCAACATGGATCTTAATTTGAGTTGTGCCCATAACCTGTTAACCTCCCAAATCAACCATTCTAGACAAAAGGGGAAGGTCCTAGCCATTCAGCTAGCCTTCCCCTTATCTTGATCAGTAATGTTTCATGACCCGAGCAATCTGACGGTCTTGTTCCCGCCGTTTAATGGTTTCTCGTTTGTCAAATTCACGTTTCCCTTGGGCAATGCCAATTAACACCTTGGCAAAGCCGTGCTTCAAGTAAACCTTCAGGGGAACCAAGGTCACCCCTTTGTCCTGCGTTGCGATTCCCAAACGTCGAATCTCCGTCTTGTGTAAGAGGAGCTTTCGGTTACGTAAGGGATCGTGATTGAACCGGTTCCCTTGAACGTACTCACTGATATGCACGTTCATCAGCCAAGCTTCATTATTTCGAATCTGAGCAAAGCCATCCTGCAACGTGATTCGACGTTCCCGCATCGACTTGATTTCGGTTCCCGTCAAGACGAGTCCAGCCTCAATCGTATCCGTCACGGTATACTCATGACGTGCTTTTCGATTTTGAGCTAAAACATTATCTGGTGTTTTCTTGGACTTTTTCTTGGCCAAGTTCTGTCACCTCGCTTAGTGACGACCACCTTGTGAGTTACTGCGGTGTTGACCGCCATTACCATTGGAATTACTCCGTTGGTGATTGCTGCCATTGCCACCGCGTTGGTTCGATGGTCGTTGATTCCCGTTACGGTGGTTTCCATTCCGGTTACCGCCGCTGTGTTGATTGTTTCCATTCCCGCGACCGTTACTGTTGTTGCTCCGACCGTGGAAATTGCCACCACGTGAACGGTGCTCACGGTGTGGTAATAAATCACTGGTTGGTGCTGCCTCTGGATTTAACAATTCAAAGTCAATTTCGCTTTGTTCTTTATCAACGTGAATGACCTTAACCCGAATTGGTTGGCCAATTCGGTAGGTCCGCCGCGTATTACGTCCAACCAAAGCTAGGTACTTTTCAACGTATTCGTAATAGTCATCTTGCATCCGGCTGATGTGAATCAACCCTTCGATGGTGTTTGGTAATTCGACGAACATCCCAAACTTCATGACGGAGCTAACCACGGCATCGAATTCTTCGCCAACGTGATCAGCCATGTATTCAGCCATCTTCATGTCGTTAGTATCACGTTCTGCATCAATGGCCCGCCGTTCAGCTTCGGATGTGTGCACACCGATCTCTTCCAAGATTGGGGCAAACTTTTCCTTGCTGGCATCGTTGATTCCATGATCTTCATAGTAGTGAATCATCCGGTGAACCATCGTATCTGGGTAACGCCGAATTGGCGACGTAAAGTGGGTGTAGAATTCTGCACCTAACCCAAAGTGACCCAAAGATTGATCGGCATACCGCGCTTGCTTCAAGCTCCGTAACATCATCACGGAAACCATGGCTTCTTCTGGCTTGCCGGCGACCTGCTTTAGGACCCCTTGCAGCATCTTAGGCCGCAAGTGGTTTGGGTCACCCTTAACGTTGATCCCGAAGGCCGTTAAGAATTCAAAGAAGCTCCGGACACGGTCGCCATCTGGCGTTTCGTGGACCCGGTAAAGGAATGGCACTTTGGCACGGAAGTAGTGTTCCGCAACCGTTTCATTGGCAGCTAACATGAAGGATTCAATCATCCGTTCAGCCAAACCACGTGTCCGTAGCTTAACGTCAATTGCGTGCCCCTTGTCATCCACAATAATTTCGGCTTCGCGGTCATCAAAATCAATTGCCCCACGACGCTTCCGTTGCTTCAACAGAATCTTGTGTAATTCACCCATTTGTTCAAACATTGGGACGAGATCCTTGTAACGGTCCATGGTTAATTGATCATGAGATTCCAAGATCTGATTAACGGCTGTATAGGTCATCCGGGCCTTAGAACGCATAACGGAAGGGTGAATTCGGTGCTTGACAACGTGACCTTCTGGATTGATTTCCATGTCACAGCTCATGCACAAACGGAGTTCGCCTTCATTTAACGAACAGATTCCGTTGGACAAACGCCGCGGCAACATTGGAATGACCCGGTCAGTCAGGTACACACTGGTGCCCCGCTTGTAAGCTTCCTTATCCAAGATAGAATCTTCTTGAACGTAATGCGAAACATCCGCAATATGAACCCCTAAGTGGTAGTTCCCATTAGGTAATTTCCAAACAGTAACGGCATCATCCAAGTCTTTTGAGGATTCGCCATCAATAGTGACCAAGTCTTGCTTGGTGATGTCTTCACGACCAGCCATTTCTTCTGGTAAGACGTGATCTGGAATTTCGTCAGCGGCCTGCATGACTTCTTCAGGGAATTCTGATGGAATGTTGTGTTGGTAGACAATCTGTAAGATGTCGATACCAGGATCGTCCACACTACCGATAACTTGCTTGGCGATTCCGACCATAGCGTCCGGATGCTCAGCGCTTGGATATTCCGTAATTTCTGCGGTCACCACTTCACCCGGCGTTGGGTTTAGACCAACATTGGTCACGTAGAACTTGTACTTCATAATCTTTTTGTCAGTCAAGCGTACTTGGCCTAAATAGCCGGCATCGTCATCGGTTTGGAAGAATTCACCGACGACTTGTTCGTAGTGATGTTCTACGATTTCCGTGACTTTACCTTCAGGACCCTTACCGCTTCTAGGATCACCGGCACGCACGATTTCAATTTTAACCGTATCACCGTTTAAAGCCCGCAAGGTATTGTCAGGCGCAATATAAGCGTCTGGTTCAATCTTGTTTTCATCGTAAGCAACAAAGCCGAAGCCCTTGTCGTTACCATGGAAAATTCCTGTCAACGTCCGTTGGCTAGGATCCAACTGAAAATGACCGTGATCGGTAACTTGTACCAAACCATCCCGTTCCAGTTGTGCTAATTCTTGTACGATCAGCTTAAAGGCAGCTGAGCCGTGGTAATGTAGCGCATCTGAAATATCTTCTACTGTGTAGTTCTGGTCCGAGTGTGCTCGGAAGAACGCTGTTAAATCGGTTCTTAATGTATTATCTTGCACTATCGATTCCTCGTTATTTTAAAAGATTGTGTGTAAAAAAGTTAAAATATCTGTTTCCAGAGCATGGTGAGCCGCATTCACGGTTAGAACATGGCCCGCTCCCGCATACTCATGGAAATCAATTTGATTAGTTGGATAAGCATCCGCCAACCACTTACCGGACCGGGGATCGATCATCTGATCGGCATCTCCCTGAGCGATAAAGACGGGCTGCTTGATTTTGTCTAAGTGAGTCGCCGTCGTATCCGCAAAAGCTTGAATGGCTGTTAACTGCGCACCAAGATGTGCTTGCACCCAAGCCAATCGTTGCGCGAGCGCTTCACTAGGCAGGTGTTGTGCTTTATAAGCTGCACGTGCCATTTCAATAAAGGCACTGGGAACATTAGTCTGTCCCTTGAAAATCACCGGGGACGCAATCGTTCCCCCACCTAACAGATCAGCATCCATTTGTAAGGCCCGAGTGGCAAATAAACCACCTAGTGACAAGCCAAAGATGGCGATCTGCTGATAACCACGTTGCCGCAAAAACGCGATGGCGTCTTGCGTATCTTGCCACCAACGCTGTGGTGATCCTTCTTTCAGAATATCCGCAGGGTCACCCGTTGCATGGCCAGTAAAAATCGGTGCCAGCACGGTATATTGCTCGGCTTCTAACCGTCGCGCTAATAAGCGCATATCGTTTGAGCTCCCCGAATAGGCATGGAGCAGAATAACTGCTTGGGGTCCCTGCTCGAAAAAGAGCGGGGTTGGTTTTCGAATCATATCAAACCACCACTTTCCGCAATTTTTAGATAGTCTGTAAAAAAGCCCCCTGTAACAAACGAACAGGAGGCCACTTCTCTAGTGTGAAGATAGATATACTAAAGCCATTGCCAGTCCAAAGAAGAGTGCACCCAAGACAACCGTGACCTTTTGCATGAATGCTTCAAAGCCCCGGGGCTTCTGCTTCGCAAATAAATCGTCCGCACCACCAGATAAAGCGGACAACGCGTCGTTGGTCTTAGCGGGCTGCATCATTACCGCGATAATGATGAGCACGGCGACAATTAAAATACACGTCATTAAAAAATTATACACAAATTTGCCTCCTACCTATTCAAATAGGTCTAATAGGTCTAACTATACTCTTCCTAATTTATCATAGTCAGCCCGTTTTTACCAGTCCCGAGCTTGCTTAATTCGGGATATTCTGATGTGAATCGTTACGCCGAATCCCATCCAGCTGTTGACGCACATACGCACGATTTTGGCGATACGTGAAAATAATTAACGTATCTCCCGTTCTGAGAATGGTGTCACCATGGGGAATCACCTCACGCTCACCTCGCCGCACGCTAACCAGTAGTGAACCGACTGGCCAAGATAAATCACGCACCTGCTCGCCAGCAATTTCAGAACTTTCTTCAACCGGGTATTCTAGTCGATCCGTGGGTCCTTGCGAGCTGGAAACAGCCGGTTTAACCATTCGTTCCAACATTGCTTCATAAATTGGCGCGCCGCCTAAAATATCAACCGTAATGTAAGCCACAATCGACACGACCGCTAACGGCATCAAATGTTGCAAGGTTCCGACCATTTCCGTAATCAGCAGAATTGCCGTAAATGGCGCCTTCGAAATTCCGGCAAAGTAGCCGGCCATCGCGTAAATCATGAAATTAGCAACGAATATTCTCGGCAACCAGCCAAGTTCAACAAAACTCCGTGCCCCGATTGCCCCTAACAAGGCCCCCAACGTCAGAATCGGCAAAAAGATACCTCCAGGCAATCCCGAACCGTAACTAATCGTTGAAAAAATGAAGCGGAGAATAAAGTAACCAATCAGTGGTAGCAATAGCGGGGTGTGCTGCGCGAACCCAACAATCATTTGGTTCCCACCACCCAGCGTCTCAGGCCACAATAACCCAATTGGAATCACTAGTAAAAATGGGACGACGCCGTTCAGCCACTGCGGAAGCACCTTTAGTTTAGCATACCAATCCCCACTATGTAACGTTGCCCACTGATAACCAAAACCCAGTAGCCCCAAACCAATCCCTAAGATAAGGAGAAGTCCATAATATTTCAATGGCAAGGCCTGCTGAAAATTGATATGTAGGACTGGGGTGAGCCCAAAAATCTCATTCGACACAAAATTAGCGACTACCGCACTCGTTAGTGCCGTCAACCATACGAGTGTTGAAAAATTATGATAGACCTCTTCTAAAATGAATAGCGTCGAGGCAATGGGGGCATTAAACGCGGCTGAAAGCCCTGCTGCCGCCCCACCAGCAATCATTAAGCGCCGCCGAGATCCTGTGAAATTTAGTCGTTCCGCGACCCCTTGCGCAACGGTCCCACCAAGTTGAATGGAAGGCCCCTCACGCCCCAGAAAGAGGCCTGAACCAATACCCAAAATGCCACTAACAAACTTTTTCCAAAGAGCAGGCCACCATGCATAATCCAGTTCACCAGCCAGTTGCCCCTCAATCTGTGGAATCCCAGACCCTTTGATCATTGGTGTCTGCTTTGTCCAGCGACCGACAATGATAGCTAGAACTAACATGAAGAGTGCCCAAGGAATGAGCCACAGTGAATGCTGACCAAGCCACCCGTAACATCCTTGCACTAAGATCAGGAAGTGCTCAATGGCCAAGCGAAACACACTCACGACTGCTCCAGCTAATAACCCGACTAAACTTCCAAAGGCAATGGCGTTTAGTCGGGTCAGGTCGTGTTGTGTTGGTTGTTTCTGTTTCATCCGTAAGTCCCCCCACCAGTAAATAAATGTCTATTTACCAGTCTATCCTATCACAGTTGACGGAACGTTTAACGGACAAATCGTCGATAGAGCCATCCAGCAACCAAACTAAGCAGTAAGCCTAGTCCCATCACTTGTGTCGCGGACCGAGAGTCGTTAGTCTGTGGTAACGTTTTATCAGCCCTAGCAGTGTTAGAGCTAGTTGTTGTTTTTGTTGCGCCTGCAAGTCGTTTTTGCTTTTCGTTGTGTTTCTGCTTTCTTTGTGGTTTATCGCTATCGGAGACTGAATCTCCCAGATCTTCTGCGGCCGCTTGACTACTGGGCTTCGCTAATGGTTCAGATACTGGCTTAGGTGCTGACAACGTCGATCCTTGCGCCGATGCAGTATGACGATCATTAGCATTCAAAACTGAAGTTTTACTTGGCAGATTTGCCGAATGATGTGCACCCTGTAGGTTCGTGCTAGTATCTGGTGTTGGTGTTGGTGTTGGTGTTGGTGTTGGTGTTGGTGTTGGTGTTGGTGTTGGTGTTGGTGTTGGTGTTGGTGTTGGTGTTGGCTCTGGTTTGGGCTCTGGTTTGGGCTCTGGTTCTGGTTTGGGTTTTGGCTCTGGTTTTGGCTCTGGTTTTGGCTCTGGTTTTGGCTCTGGTTTTGGCTCTGGTTTTGGCTCTGGTTGTGGTGCCGGTTCCGGTTTGGGTTGTGGTTGTGGTTGTGGTTCTGGTTCTGGTTGTGGTTGTGGTTCTGGCTCCGGTTTGGGTTGTGGTTCTGGTTGTAGTTCTGGCTTCGGTTTGGGTTGTGGTTCTGGTTGTGGTTCTGGCTCCGGTTTGGGCTCCGGTTTGGGCTCCGGTTTGGGCTTCGGTTTGGGCTTCGGTTCTGGCTTCGGCACCAGCTGATTCATTGGTGGTACCGTTACCGTCACTGGTTGGACCTGTACTTGCCAAGTATCAACTGGCTTAAACGCCCGTCGTGTCGTCTCAGCCGTTGTCAGTCGATATCCTTCTGGTGCGACCAACTGTACAAGTCCGCCCATCATCAACGCAGCATGGGTCTTATAACGCCCAACCCGTTTGCCAGCTTCGTCCAAATAGTTCACAGCAACTGCCGCTTTGGACTCTGCAAAATAGACTGCATTAATTGGAAGCGCCTGATTCTGTTCCAATGCATATTTTGCTGCCATACGGAACCCCGGCACCATCAATGTAGGATGGCCAGGAACTATCTTCCCCGGCGTCACGATCTGCGTCAACTTATCGAAAACAGTAGTCGTTTTACTCCCGTCATCATTTGTTGTTGCCAGCTTATACGTAATCTCCCACGGATAACTGGTTGCTGCTGCCAGAGTTAAGTTGTCGCCACCTCCAAGAGTCACCCCTATCGCTACTAAACTCATCAAGCCAATTGCACGTTGCCATATTTTCATTACGCTATTCCCCCTTCGTTATAGTTAACTCCGTAGAAATAGGTTGAAAATTTTTCTGTTTTACAATTTTTTCAAAAAAAATGAGGCAAGCCCATTTCTGGACTTACCTCACATTTTTGTTCACTTTAACTTTACTTGTTGACGATGGCCAGACGTGCGTCTTCGCTCAAGTTGTAGAAGGAGTGAATTCCCTTGTATTCGGAAGTCTTACCTAATTGGTCTTCGATCCGCATTAATTGGTTGTACTTAGCGATCCGTTCGCCACGGCTCATAGAACCAGTCTTGATTTGACCAGCGTTTAAAGCAACAACTAAGTCAGCGATAGTCGTGTCTTCAGTTTCACCAGAACGGTGAGAGATAACGGCCGTGTAACCAGCTTGCTTAGCCATTTCAACGGCTTCAACAGTTTCAGTCAAAGTACCGATTTGGTTCAGCTTGATTAAGATAGAGTTGGCAACGCCCATCTTGATACCCTTTGCCAAGTAGTCCGTGTTCGTAACGAATAAGTCGTCACCAACGATTTGGACCTTCTTGCCAAGGCGTTCAGTAGCCATTTGCCAGTCTTCCCATTCGTTTTCATCCAGAGGATCTTCGATGGAAACAACTGGGTACTTGTCAACGATGCTTTCAAGCAAGCTAACAAATTCTTCAGCAGTGTATTCCTTGCCATCACCCTTAAGTTCGTACTTCTTGGTGTCAGCATTGTAGAATTCTGATGAAGCACAGTCAAAGGCAATCGCAACGTCCTTACCAGGTACGTAACCGGCGTTCTTGATAGCTTCAACTAAGATTTCGAATGGTTCTTCGTTGTTCTTCAAGTCAGGAGCAAATCCACCTTCGTCACCAACGGCAGTAGAGTAGCCCTTTTCGTTCAACAAGTTCTTCAAGTTGTGGAACGTTTCGGAACCCATCCGGATAGCTTCCTTAACAGTCTTGGCACCAACAGGCATGATCATGAATTCTTGGAAGTCAACCTTGTTGTTGGCATGCTTCCCACCGTTGATAACGTTCATCATTGGCGTAGGCAATACGTGACCATTGAAACCGCCCAAGTAGTTGTACAAAGGTTGGCCTAATTCGTCAGCAGCAGCCCGTGCAGCGGCTAAGGAGACACCAAGGATAGCGTTAGCACCTAACTTACCCTTGTTTGGCGTACCGTCAAGATCAATCATAGCTTGGTCGATGGCACGTTGGTCAGTAACATCGTAGCCCACGATTTCCTTGGCGATGATGTTGTTAACATTATCAACGGCCTTCGTAACACCCTTACCCATGAAACGACTCTTGTCGCCATCACGAAGTTCAACGGCTTCGTGTTCACCAGTAGATGCACCGGAAGGAACGATTCCGCGGCCCATAGCGCCGGCTTCAGTGTAGAGTTCAACTTCAACAGTTGGGTTACCACGTGAATCTAAGACTTCGCGTGCGTAAATATCAGAAATAATAGACATTTTTTGTATTCTCTCCTTAAGAAAGTTTGGCTTCACGGGAACAAGATAACAATCCCATGTTTCATTCTATAAGTTTAACTTTGAACTTTCAATCACATTTTGACCGTTTTACAAATTTTGGTAGTTTGCCAGCTTAATGAAAGAGCTTTCATCCAAACTAGAACCACCTGCGAGGACGCCATCGACATTATCGCGGCCCATAATTCCCGCAATATTGTCTGGTTTGACGCTCCCACCATATAAAACGCGAACGCCATTTGCCAAATCATCAGAATAAATATCAGCTAATGTTTGACGAATGAGGTAGCAACCCTCTTCAGCTTGGTCGGTAGATGCGGTCGTGCCACTGCCGATTGCCCAACTTGGCTCGTAAGCGATGACGATCTTCGCTGCGTCTTCGGCACTAACACCCTTTAACGCCGCTGAAACTTGGTTGACCACCCAGTGGATTTTCTCACCAGATTCACGTCGCCCCATAGTTTCGTCACAGCAGACGATTGGCGTCATGCCATTGCGAAAGACAGCTTGGACCTTTCGGTTGATAACGTCGTCCGTCTCGTTAAAGTACCGGCGACGTTCGGAATGGCCAACGATGGTGTACGGGATTCCCATCTCGTGCAATGCCTTAGGGCTAGTTTCCCCGGTGTAGGCACCTTCATCTTCGTAGTAGCAAGCTTCTGCAGCGACCCGCAAGACGTTATCGGTGTTAGCCTCTAACATTGTCTGTAAAAATAGTGCTGGTGCCGCAACGGCTGTCTCAACTTGGTCTGCGGCGGGCAATTTTCCCTGCACAGCAGTGATAAATTGCTTCGCCTCAGCCACCGACTTATTCATTTTCCAGTTTCCTGCAATGAGTGGTATCCGCAACCTTATCCACCCTTTCCTAAAAATAAATTGACTACGCTCATCATCTTACCCAATTCAAGGCAGATTAGCCAGCGAAGACCCTTCACTAGCGAGCAATCATCATAGCAAAGAGCCGTGATGGTTACCACCACAGCTCTTTATATTTATTTATTTTTCAGAAATTGCAGCAATTCCTGGTAAGGTCTTACCTTCGAGGTATTCAAGGGAAGCACCACCACCAGTGGAGATGTGAGAAAGCTTGTCAGCAACACCAAGTTGTTGAACAGCGGCAGTTGAGTCACCACCACCAACAATCGTCTTAGCATTCGTCAAAGTTCCCAAGAACTTCCCGATTTCCAAAGTACCTTCTGCATAATTACTCATTTCGAAGACACCCATTGGGCCGTTCCAGACAACCGTCTTAGCATCCTTCAAAACATCTTCGAATTCAGCAACGGACTTAGGTCCGATATCAAGTGCCATGTAACCATCAGGAATGTCACCATCAACGGTCTTGTGGGCAGCATCGTTGTCGAACTTTTCAGCAACAACGGAGTCAGTTGGGAGAACTAACTTGTCACCGGCCTTGTCCAAGATTTCCTTGGCTAAGTCGATCTTGTCAGTTTCAACCAATGAGTTCCCAATCTTCATACCCTTAGCAGCGTAGAACGTGTAAGTCATCCCACCACCGATAAGAATCTTGTCAGCTTTGGCTAACAGGTTATCGATAACACCGATCTTGTCAGAAACCTTGGCACCACCCAAGATAGCAACGAATGGGTGTTCAGGATTGTCCACAGCACCACCAATAAAGGTGATTTCCTTTTCCATTAAGAAACCAGCAGCGGTTTGTGCCATGTTCGAAGCGATACCCACGTTGGAAGCGTGTGAACGGTGAGCCGTCCCAAAGGCATCGTTAACAAAGACGTCACCCAATGAAGCCCAGTACTTGCCCAATTCAGGGTCGTTGCCGGATTCACGTTTAACATTTTTGCCGTCTTTAACATCTTCGTAACGGGTGTTTTCCATAACTAAGACGTCACCGTCGTTCAAGCCATCAATGGCATCTTCAAGCTGCTTACCTTCAGTGGTTGGAACAAAGGTAACTGGCTTGTTTAACAGGTTGGACAGACGTTCTGCAACTGGGCGCATGGACAATGCTGGCTTGTCTTCTTCCTTCTTGATCCGACCTAAGTGGGATAAGAGGATGGCCTTGCCACCATGTTCGATAACGTACTTAATTGTTGGTAATGCGGCAACGATCCGGTTATCGTTACCAATGACGCCGTCTTTGATCGGGACGTTAAAGTCGACCCGCATCAGGACTTTTTTGCCCTTTAAGTCTAAATCAGAAACTGTTAATTTAGCCAATTTAGAAAACCCTCCTTGAGTAATATCTTTTAAAAGATTACTTTCACAATATACAGCACTTACCTTCGAAATTCAAAGGACTTATGCAATTTTTTAGCGACTTACAAAAAACGCAGCGAGGAAATTCCACCCCCCGCCGCGTCTGTGAGTCTATTTTAAGCTAATTTACAACGGTCGGATTAGAGAGTTGCGAAGTGCAATAAAGTCCGAACCATGTTGCAAGTGAAGCCCCATTCGTTGTCGTACCAAGCAACAGTCTTAACTAATTGGGTGTCACCAGCGGTAGTAACTTCCGTTTGGGTTGGGTCAAAGACAGAACCATGGTCATCATCGATGATATCAGTAGAAACGATTTCATCAGCGTTGTAACCAAAGGCGTCGTTGTTAACCGTGTGCTTCTTGATAGCTTCGTTAACTTGGTCAGCAGTAACCGTCTTGTCCAAGACAGTAACTAATTCAGTCAATGAGCCGTCAACAACACCAACACGTTGTGCATGGCCTTGTAACTTACCCTTCAATTCTGGGATAACTAAGCCGATAGCCTTAGCAGCACCAGTTGAGTGAGGAATAGTGTTAATGCTTGCAGTACGGTTGTTACGCATCTTCTTGCCACGAGGGCCATCCAAGATTTGTTGGGTAGCAGTGAAGGCATGAATAGTCGTCATCGTACCAGCCTTGATCCCGAATTCTTCATTCAAGAAGTAAGCCATTGGTGCTAAACAGTTGGTCGTGCAAGAACCAGCAGAAACGATGATATCGTCCTTGCTCAAGACGTCCAAGTTAACACCAGGTACAACAGTCGTAACAGCACCGGCTGGAGCAGATACTAATACCCGCTTAACGCCAGCTTCGATGTGGGCGTGAGCCTTTTCTTCGGAAGTGTAGAAACCGGTACATTCGAGGACGAAGTCAACACCGTCATTCTTAACCCAAGGAATGTTTTGTGCCTTTGGTTCAGCATAAACAGGGTATTCCTTACCGTCAACCACGATGCCAGTGTCCGTAGCGGAAACTTCGCCAGGGAAACGGCCATGAGTTGAGTCATACTTCAACAAGTAAGCCAACATTGAAGGTGTCGTCAAATCGTTGATGGCAACTACTTCGATGTCACTTGAGTGGAGTTCGTGAATCCGCTTGAAAGCCAAACGGCCGATACGTCCGAAACCATTAATACCAATCTTTACAGTCATACTGTGATTTCCTCCTTCAGGAAGCAAACAAAGATAATTTTTTTAAAAAGCAGTACAGGTTAAGTGTATCACTTTTTTAAAACAAAGTCAGCAGCACCTTCATCAGTTATTAACCAAGTCTGTGCTGGCGCTAAACGCATGTATGCCGCAATTGCAGCACCCTTTTCGGCACCACCGGCAACGGCAATGACCAATTGTTTAGCGGCTAAATCCGCAATGTCTAAACCAATGCGGGGAAATTTACTAACCACGTGGCCGTCAGCATCAAAGAAATAGCCAAAAGCTTCACCTACGGCATGTGCCGCCGTCAGATCAGCAATCACGTGTGGCGTCATCTGCCGCCGCTTGGCCATGACGAGTGCCTGGCCAATCCCGTGAATGACCACATTGCTCTGTGCAATCAATTGCAAAACCTCATGAATGGCCGGTTCCGCAAAAAGTGGTTTATAAGTTGCGGTCGTTAACTGTTCGGGCACATATAGCGACCGAAAATCGCTGTTGGTCCGTTGAGCCATGCGGGCACTGACCGCATTCGCTTGAATCGCTGGGGACTCACCAACACCCCCACGGGCGGGAACGAAAAGCAAATCACGATTCATTGCCAACGTTGGCGTCAGTGATTCGGCCACGTTAGCCAAGGTGTGACCACCCATAACCGCCACGATGCTTTTTCCGGCCGGTAGCTGATCTGCCAACACCTGACTAGCAGCTTGCGCTAAACCAGACAGATTACCATTGGCTGCCGTACTATCACCGGGAACGATGGTGCAATGCGCAATATTCAAACGTTGCGCCAGCTCCAGTTCTCGTTGCTGTCGGCCGGCCAGCTCATCCATAATGGGAATTAATCCCTGCAGAACGCGCTGTCCAGCCGTGGTCACCTGCATCCCCTTAACCGACATTTGGATGAATCCCAAATCAGCTAAGGCATCTGTTGTGGTGCGCACGGTTCGTTCGGAACAGTCTAGGCTAGTTGCCAAGGTGCGCCGGCCGACAGGTTGTAGACTCGCAATCCCTTGTAGCATTCGAAACCGGCTGGTTAATTTTGCAACCATACGCGGCATGATTGCTTCCACCCATTGCCAATCCTCACGCATCCGACTACCTCCTAGTGGGACAATAACCGACCAGCGGTGGCTAATTAACGCCCACCCTGGTCAAAAAATTGAAGGCCAACCAGAGCTAACCTTTACTGTGTAAGTATAAGCCCCTCCTCCCACTTTAGCAAGTCATTCATACCGTTAAATAATGAAAACCCTTACATAAATTGTTTTCAAAAAAGCTGTAAGCACTACTTGAATTTATATTCAGCTTCGGGTATAGTAGTTAAGTGCTCTTGAAGTACAACGCTTTATGCGCCCGTAGTGTAATGGATCGCACGTAAGATTCCGGTTCTTGAAATGGGGGTTCGATTCCCTCCGGGCGCATTAGAAGTAGTCGATTAGCCACGTTCAGTAATGGACGTGGCTTTTTTGTTGCCAATTAATTATGGCCTAAACCCGATATTGGACACGCCAGCATTTCCACTGGGGCAACGTCCCGGCCGCTATTTGGTGTCACTATCATAACAAAAAACGAGCCCTGATTTTCCTAAACCATCGTGGAAAGTCAGACTCGTCTAACGTTAATGCTGATTTAATTGGTCCCATCGCCGACGCAAGGGCTGCGCAATCAAGGGGGCCACTACCATATCCAAGATGAATTCAGGAATACCATTGGTAACCAACGAAATCATCAGGACATAACCCAATGTTTGATTCCCTTTTGCGCCAAAAGCGGCCGCCACAGTTGGATTTTGATAAAAGAGAAAAACTAGACCGAGGACTAAGACCGTGTTGACCAGAGCCGCACATCCCGCCGCAATCGCCATCGACCGGTGCATCGACCACTGCCGCTTACGCCCCCACAGGTAAAGACCACCAGCGGCCAATCCCATTAGAAATCGTGGCAAAATGGAGATTAAAGGGTTGGTAAAAATCAACGGAGCCACCGGACTAGATGGCCAGGTGAACGCCCGGACGAAGGTGATCAAGCCCCAAAAACCACCAATCAGCATGCCATCCTTCGGTCCCAAAGCGGTTCCGGCAACAATAACCGTTAGACCAATTAAGGTCATACTAAAGGGGCCTAATGGAATGTACCCCAGAAATGGTAAGATATTTTGTAAGAGAACAATCGCCATCAGTAATGAATCCACAACCAGGCGAAAAGTCTTGTGTCGCGTCATTTACCGAACCTCCACTTAAAGTTAATGCCGTTATTATAGCATGCTTTCCCTCCTGAAAAATAGAAAGTCCCTTGTATTTTTATCCAAAATCAGTTATCATAATTGGTGTTGTTTATTAACGTTTTATGCGCCCGTAGTGTAATGGATCGCACGTAAGATTCCGGTTCTTGAAATGGGGGTTCGATTCCCTCCGGGCGCATCACAATTAATCGGTTGACCACACTCGTTTGTTCGAGTGTGGTTTTTTTATAAAAAAGAGTCCGGGAGTTTTATCCTGGACTCTTTTTGCGCTCCGAACGTCTATGGCTGAAACGTGGAATCAAAGGCAGTCAACTCCGCTTAACCCCGATAGACAAACAATCCCAGCCCGGGATTATTCGTCTATCGAAACATCGTTCATGCTCATTGACTAACCGCCTCTTGTCCCACTCTCATTTTTTAGACACCCGCCATTTCCAGTCGAATGAGCGTCTAACTACCTTAAACGTAAATCACGCTCAACCCGCCAAAGGAAATATCGCCCTGAATCGTCACTAGCGGTCCATTTTCATTGTTTTCTTGAGTGCCCTTTTCTTCGACAGTCCCAAAGCTCGTGTTCACATCTGGCTTAACGTTCCAGGTCCGCGGTAAGTACAACTCGATGCCGCTGAAGGATCCGTCAACGACAATGGTTGCGCCCGCTTCATTTAAAATGACGTTGTCAAAGTAAACCTTTGCGTTTCCCATGGACACCTTAATAACTGCTTGCTTAAAATCATTTGACTGCAGATAACGAATGCTACCACTCATATTAACGTCAACAATGACTTCAGATTCGTCAACGTTCTTAATGTTGTCGAAACCATGGTGAAAGTCTTTGTGCCACCCATGGTGCTGATGATAACCATTAACAAACGTCATGTTGCGCCGCCACTGCCAGCGCGGCTTAATAATGATCGACAGTCCGATTGACAATAACAGTGCGGCACCAAGAATCGTCCATGGTACCAGTGCCACGATTCCCAGTGGTTTGGCAAAGATAATCGCCAAGAATGCCAGTGAAAATACCATTCCGCTAACACTGACCTGAACTAGACTTCCCACAAAGGCTGCCACCAAGAACATGGCAATTAGTAACGTCCAAAATCCAATATGATAGCTCAAAATACCAAGCCGACTTGTGATGAGGATGCCCGCGCTTAAGACGAAGAAGATCCCCCAAAACCAATTTCTATGCATTTAGATTTACCCCTTTCGCTCCAACGTTTCCTTCAGGCCCTTATAAAAGCGCCGTGAGACGTAGAGCTGCTTATGCGAATTTTGAAATTTAACGAGATTACCTGTGACGGACTTCGTCAACGAAAAAATTTGATCACAGTTTAGGATGGCCGACTTGGAGACCCGGCGAAAGTTGACCGGTAAGATTGCTTCAAGTTCATACAACCGCTGGCGGGTCAAAAAAATATCAGTTGCCGTATGCACCATCACCTGATGATCCGCCGCTTCGAAGAATAAAATGTCCTGCAAGTTAACCTGATAGTTTTGCCCTCGTTGGCTGAACGTCATCCGAGTGGCCGTTGCCTCGGCATCTGCAATGGCTTTTACCAGCTGGTCCACATCCACAGCTGCCGGCGTTCGAATCGTCACTTCCGGTTCTTGCAATTGATTGTCAACTTCCACACGAATCTTCAAGCACGCTCCCCCCTTTCATTAATCTTAGTAAACCATATCATGCGGTGAAATAAAATAAGATCACCGTAACCGGTCATGTTAGCGCCATAAGTGGTCAGTTTAGCGGAGAATCAAGAGCCCACCTGCACAGCCAAGTTCTAATCGTGGTAGCTGACCAATCTATCCCAACCGGACAAAAGATGTGACAGAATACGTGACGTTTAGCTAAACTCTGGTATGATAGTTCTAGTCAAATGGTTGTGGGAATTAACAGAGTCTAATTGTTTGACCTGTTTTGACCTTAGCGGTACACTAGCATCATGTTAGCGAATCGCTAGCCATACAATTGTTAATAAGGAGGCTATCTTGTCATGAATTTAGTACCAACAGTTATTGAACAATCATCCCGCGGCGAACGGGCTTATGATATCTATTCACGACTATTAAAAGACCGGATCATCATGTTATCTGGCCCAATCGAAGATGACATGGCAAATGCCATCATTGCGCAATTGCTCTTCTTGGACGCCCAAGACTCCACTAAGGACATTTCGCTTTACATCAACTCACCAGGTGGGGTCGTTTCTTCCGGCCTGGCCATCTACGATACCATGAACTTCATCCAATCTGACGTCCAAACCATTACGTTAGGGATGGCAGCTTCCATGGCCAGTGTCTTGGCTTCATCCGGGACTAAGGGGAAGCGTTTTGCTTTGCCTCACGCCCAAGTGATGATTCACCAACCTTCTGGTGGTGCTCAAGGTCAACAAACGGAAATTGAAATTGCCGCTCGTGAAATTTTGAAGACCCGTCAATTGATCAACCAAATCTTGGCTGACAATTCCGGTCAACCTGTTGAGCGTCTGAACCAAGACACTGAACGGGATAATTACTTGAGTGCACAAGAAGCCGTTGATTATGGTTTAATCGACCACATCATGACGAATAGCAGTGAACAAAAGAAGTAATCAGCTTCCTAAAAAAGCATCGGCCATTTGGTCGATGCTTTTTTCTTACAAATTTTTTTACAGTTCTAGGCCCATGTGCTGGTACGGGTGGATACCAATCATCAATCGACCGTCTGGTTTAAATCCTTGCCGGTGATAGAGCTTAGCTGCCCCAGGATTACCGTCGTCGACATTTAAACTGATTTTATGCTTGCCCAGCTTTTCAACAAACTGTGGTAAAGCATTCAACAGATGACTGCCGATTCCTTGACCTTGCGCTTGTGGTGCCACTGCCAACATGCTCAAGTACCACTCACCTGCCCGGCTTTCTCCACCGAGTTCTAATGGTGCCGTAAAACCACTCTGGTTTGCCGACACCTTTTTCAAAATCTGATTCACAGCCACTTCATTTTCGGCTGGATGACCAAAGGCCACACCCAAGACACGGTCCTTTTCGGTAGCGACCAACGTCTGGGCCAGACCACT
Organism: Levilactobacillus enshiensis; assembly: GCF_007115095.1. GTDB lineage: Bacteria > Bacillota > Bacilli > Lactobacillales > Lactobacillaceae > Levilactobacillus > Levilactobacillus enshiensis. Next base: position 136,794 of record NZ_SULH01000006.1, read on the forward strand.
CAGGTTCTCTGGCATGGAATACAACGTCGTTAACATTGAGATCAATGCCGATTCCGTGACCTCTTTTAATACGGGCATCTCCATGTCACGATAGATCATCGCAATCAGCGGGGCAATCTGCGCACCATCTTGCGGTTGTGCTTGCCGAATTTGCATGTAAAACCAGCCTCCTAGCTTAGAAATGAGTTTACGATTGACGGGCGTTATCCGTTTAGTTCGGTACACCCCATCGTTGAGAGTTAATTTACCAACCACCTTAACAGATAACGCCTCGTATCGTCAAATCTTCTGTCTACTCAGAAGTTGGGGTGCTGGACGACTTGCCTGGGATTCCACCTGCTGTTGGAAATCTTCAGACTGGAAGAACACCAGTCTTCTAGACTTAATTTCGCTATTGTTGTTAGAACAAGTATGGCTGCCGCCTTGAACCTCTCAATCTTTAGGTTCTACATAAAAAGGACTACGACGATTGTCATAGCCCCTAGCTTACTAAATTTAACTAGTAATAGTGCGCCACCAAGAGCAATCGGTCTAAAAAAACCGCCCCTGGTCGTCCGCTTTTTTACGCCGTTGCTTCTTCACGTAACTGTTTAGCGTAATCGTTGATTTTCCGCAATCGGTGATTGATTCCTGATTTCGAAATCGGCCCGCCCGGAACCAAGTCACCCAGTTCCTTTAGACTAACTTCTTGGTGTGCCAATCGTGTTTCTGCGACCTCACGCAGTTTCGTCGGCAATTGGCCCAAGCCCACAGTCGAATCGATAAACTGAATGTTGTCGATCTGCCGGGTTGAGGCATTGGCGACCTTATCCAAGTTGGCATTTTCGCAATTGACCAACCGGTTAACGGAGTTCCGCATATCACGCATGATTCGCACATCTTCGAACCGCAACATGGCAGTTGTCGCACCAATCAGTGACAGAAAATCGGCGATCTTTTCAGCACCCTTCAAGTAGGTAATGTAGCCACTTCGCCGCTCGATGGTTCGCGCATTCAAGTCGTAACGGTTCATCATGTCCGCAATCATCCGGTTATGTTCTTCATACAATGAGTAAATTTCCAGATGGTAACGACTGGTTTCAGGGTTGTTGACTGATCCACCTGCTAAGAACGCCCCCCGTAAGTAGGAACGAACACGCATATCATCATTCAAGATCTCATCCGGGACGGACTCCAAGAGCTGCATCCCATCAAAGATCCCCAGATCAGATAAGACCTCAGTTGCCCCGGTCTTGACCCGCACGATGTACAGGTTATTTTTCTTTAATTTCATTTTACGCCGCACTAACAATTCACTTTCCAAATCGTAAAATTGTTTGAGCAATTGGTACATCCGCCGCGCAATGGCGGGGTTTTCGGTTTGAACGTTCAACACGAAGCGGTGATTTGCCAAACCTAACGCGCCGTTCATCCGAATCAGCGCGACCAGCTCGGCCTTCGCATTTTCCCGATGAACATCGAGCGTGGTTAATTCCTTTTTGACTTCACTGGCATAAGACATCGTTAAGACCTCCGTTCCTTTTGGGGGCGCGGTTGACCAATCAGATTCAAGAGTTCGCGTACGACCTCTTGCCCGTTATGAAAGGCCCCATTATCCCGTAGCATTAAAAAGTCCGTGGAGATGACCCGGCACCCCTGATCGCGGAGTCCCTGGAAATCGTGACGAACCGGTTGTGACATTTCGTCCCACCGTTGATAATCGATATACCGGTCGGGTACCTTCCGGGTATTGACCAAAACGGTATCGATAAAGTTAGCTTGTAAATGTTCATTTAACACGCGAACGTGGTCAGCATCGGTAAAGTTTTCCGTTTCGCCCTTCTGCGTCATGATATTGCAGATGTAAACGACCTCAGCAGAACTGTCCCGCACAGCCTGACCAACACTGTCGATCATCAGGTTTGGCAGGATGCTGGTAAATAGGCTTCCTGGCCCCAAGACAATCTGATCCGCATTCATAATGGCATCAATCACAGGTTGCACGGCTTGTGGCTGCTGATGGTGGTCACTGGTTTCGACCCACACCCGCTTGATCAGTTTGTGGGCTGCCGTAATCTCAGCTTCTCCGCTAAGTTTACTGCCATCCGCAAACTGCGCGTGTAGCTCCAAAGGTTCATTGGCGGCCGGATAGATGTGACCGTTGACCCGCATCAATTGTGACAATTCCTGCACCGCATCAAAAATACCGCCCTTCATTTCCGACAAGGCGGCAATGATCAAGTTTCCAATGGCGTGACCAGCAAAGAAGTCATCACTCGTTTCGAACCGGTACTGGAATAAGTCTTTATAAATATCTGGAACCTCCGCCAACGCCACCATGACGTTACGAATATCTCCAGGCGGCACCACGTTCACGTAATGTCGAATGATACCAGAAGAACCGCCATCATCGGCGACCGTCACCACCGCAGTGATGTCGACGTCTTGATCGCGTAAATTACTGAGGATAACGGGTAATCCCGTTCCCCCACCGATGACCACAATCTTAGGCCGTCGGGTGCGCATTGGATCTCTCATGAGCGATTAGCAGACTCCTTTCGCTTCTCAATATCCCGGTGAGTCACGTGCACGGGGTAAGCATCCCCCAGTGCCTGACCAATTCGTTGGGCCAAAGCGACGGAGCGGTGTTGGCCACCCGTACAACCGATGGCGATAGTGAGATTAGATTTACCTTCTTTTTGATACCCGGGGACGATTGCCGTCAATAAGCTCAAGAACCGCTGGTAAAACTCCTCGGTCTGAGGCTGTTGCATGACATAGTCGTAGACGGGTTCATCCAGCCCCGTTTGTTCGCGCAATGCGGGCAAGTAGTAAGGGTTGGGCAGGAAACGAACGTCCATCACGATGTCGGCGTCAATGGGCAACCCATACTTGAACCCAAAGGACATGACTTCGATGTGGAACAATTGCACGTTCGTCGTCTCGTAGTTATGAAAAATTTCTTCCCGTAATTTTCGCGGGCTTAATTTCGTCGTATCAATCACCAGCTGGGCCGCCTGCCGAATTGGTTCCAGGAGACTACGCTCACGCTGAATGCCCTCCATGACCCGACCATTACGTGCCAGTGGATGGGAACGGCGGGTCTCCTTATAGCGGGAAACCAGCTCTTCATCGGAAGCATCTAGAAACAAGACCTGCGCGTTCATCGTGCCATGAACGGCAACATCGTTTAGCATCCGAACAATTTCGTCGTAAAATGCCCGGGATCGTAAGTCGATGACCAGGGCAATTTTAGATAGCTTCCCCGATTCGCGTACGAGATCCCAGAACTTAGGTAATAACGATGGCGGCATGTTGTCGATGCAGAAATAGCCTAAATCTTCAAAGCTTTGCATGGCCACCGTTTTACCAGCGCCACTCATCCCAGTAATAATAACCAGGCGAATATCTTCAGTCATGGCTTTTCCTCCAGCTTCCTTTTCAAAAACAATCTTTAAGCAGTATAACACACCGGGTGTGTCTTTTCCTAACAATTCCTTTAAATTATCAACAAATAGCGACGAAAATCATAACTATTTCGCTAAATTTTGACCGGAACACGCGGTTTCGCCCGGATACGACTTTCCATTTTCGTAATCCGCGTCAAAACCAAGCTAGCCAGTAATCGTGACCACCCCACAATCTGTGCCCTTTATACACCATTCGTCCGTAGCCCACACTCAGGCAGTCGTCATCAATCACCGGTGTACAAAAAAAGTTTCTTCCCGACTACTTCAGAAGAAACTTCCCTTTACGTTCACAAATATCAAATTACTTGTGGCCCGCAACGATCATTGCCGGTTCTTCCAACAACCTGTAGCGGCCTAACCCATTTTCTTAACTGCTTATGAGCGGCTACGCGCAATCGCAATCCAGATGGCGTTAACACCAAAGACGATGAAGAACATGGCGATCAACCAGTTCAGCGACAGTGCAGCAGCAATTGGATGAATAAACAACATAATGCCCAAGGCTAAACTGATAACATCTAAAATCAATGACAACCAGAAGAAGGCCCCACCAAAGTCGCGCAAATGACTGGCAACTAATAACCGCTCAACCGAATCAAAGATGAACCAGAGTGCGAACAGGTAGCCCAATGTCACGATGGCGCTATTCATATCAAAGAAGAACACCACGGCAATCAAGATATCCAGAATTCCAAAAACTAACGCAAAGTTGGCACGGATTCCGGTAACATCATGTAACTTTTTGTAACCCGCAATGGTGGTCAGCCCACTTAGTAAAGCCATGAAAGCAAAGATAATAGCTAAGCCCGTCAAACCGATCTTGGGTGACCGCAATAAGCCCACCGCAGCAACGATAAATAAAATGCCGAGGATGAACTCACCCCAGTCAAAACCCCAACGAGTACGACTCATATTAAACATAAACCGACATCTCCTCACAACTCCGGCCAAGTGCCGACCGGCTTTTCAACTATTGTACTGGTTTTCGCCAGTTCTCACAAGTTAACTTCAAACAAAAAAGGCATCAAACCGCGTGATAGCAGCTTGATACCTCCTTTATGACGTTTTGATGACTAGTTAAATCACTACTTCTTCTGGTCGGCTTCCGTGCGTGCGCGATCCCGTTCCAAGACCGGCTTGAGGTACTGCCCCGTGTAGCTCGCCTTTACTTCAGCCAATTCTTCCGGCGTTCCGGTCGCCACAACGTTGCCGCCGGCTTCGCCACCTTCAGGACCCAAGTCGATCAAATGATCCGCCGTCTTGATGACATCTAAGTTATGTTCGATAACCAAGACCGTATTCCCCTTGTCGACTAGGCGATGCAAGACGACCAACAAGCGCTTGATATCGTCCGCATGGAGCCCCGTGGTTGGTTCATCAAGGATATAAAAGTTCTTCCCGTTCTGTTGCTTGTGCAATTCAGAAGCCAACTTCATCCGTTGCGCTTCCCCACCAGATAAGGTGGTCGCAGGTTGGCCTAACTTCACGTAGCCCAAACCGACATCTTGAATCGTTTGGAGCTTCCGCGTAATCTTCGGAATGGCCTCAAAGAACTTCAGCGCTTCGCTGACAGTCATATCCAGCACGTCAGCAATATTCTTTCCCTTGTATTCAACTTCCAACGTTTCTGAGTTGTAACGCGTCCCATGACAAACTTCACAAGGCACGTAAACGTCGGGTAAAAAGTTCATTTCGATCTTTAAGATTCCATCCCCATGGCAAGCCTCACAACGACCACCCTTGGTGTTGAAACTAAACCGGCCCTTTTGATAACCACGTAACTTGGCGTCGTTTGTCTGAGCAAATAAGGTCCGGACATCGTCAAAGACCCCCGTATACGTGGCTGGGTTACTCCGTGGCGTCCGCCCAATTGGACTTTGGTCAATATCAACCAAGCGCTCAATGTTCGTTACGCCGGCAATACTCTGATATTTCCCGGGTTTTTCCGAATTGTGATTCAGTTTCTGGGCCAACGCGCGTTTCAGAATCGTATTGACCAACGTCGACTTCCCAGAGCCTGAGACGCCGGTGACCACCACAAACTCGCCCAGCGGAAAATCAACCGTAATATCCTTTAAGTTGTTTTCGGCTGCACCAGTCACTCGAATTTCTTTGCCATTTCCCTGACGCCGTTGCAGTGGGACTGGAATGTATTGTTTACCAGACAGGTACTGGCCAGTCAATGACTTTCGCGAGCGCATGACTTGCTTAGGTGTCCCCGCAGCCATCACGTGGCCACCGTTTTCACCCGCACCCGGACCAATATCCACAATGTAATCAGCGGCCCGCATGGTGTCCTCATCGTGTTCCACAACGATCAGCGTGTTACCCAAATCACGCATCTGCTTCAAGGATGCAATCAAGCGGTCATTATCCCGTTGATGCAGCCCGATTGAAGGTTCATCTAAAATGTAGAGCACCCCAGATAGATTGGACCCAATTTGCGTGGCCAACCGAATCCGTTGGGCCTCCCCACCAGATAATGTCCGGGCCGAACGACTGAGCGTCAGGTAGTCCAAGCCCACGTTTCGTAAGAAGGTCAGTCGGTCACGAATTTCCTTCAAAATCGGTTGCGCGATGACTTGATCCTGTTCACCAAAATGCAAGTCATTAAAGAAGCTCAGCTCCTTGTCGACAGGCAAGTTGGAGACCTCACCGATGTGTTGGTGATTGATCTTCACACTCAGCGCTTGCCGGTTCAACCGAAAACCATGACACGTCTGACAGGTCAATTCAGTCATGTACTTCCGCATCACATCACGCGTAAAATCACTGTTCGTTTCATGGTAACGCCGATCAATGTTGGGAATAACCCCTTCAAAGGCCACGTCAACATCACGGACACCACCAAAATCATTTTCATAGTGGAAATGGAATTCCTTGCCCTGTGAGCCATACAATACGACGGCTTGGTCGTTCTTGGACAGGTCCTTAAAGGGCGTATCCATATCAATGTTAAAGGCCGCGCAAGCTTGTTCCAGCAACGCTGGATAGTACTGCGAGCTGATTGGATTCCAAGGCTCTAAAGCGCCTTCGCGCAACGTTTTCGTTGCATCTGGAACCACTAAATCTAGGTCAACTTCCAACTTGACCCCTAATCCATCACAATCGGGGCAAGCACCAAATGGCGCGTTAAAGGAGAAGAGCCGGGGTTCTAATTCGCCCACGGTAAATCCACAGACAGGACAAGCATAATGCTCAGAGAAGATCATGGGATCACCGTCGATCAGGTCGGCGATTGCATAACCACCACTCAAACGTAACGCCGCTTCAAAGGAATCGAATAGGCGGGACCGAATACCCTTTTTCACAACGACCCGATCGATAACGATGGCGATATCATGGCTCTGATTCTTATTCAGTTCGGGCACGTTGTCGATGTCTAAGATCTCACCGTCGACCCGGACCCGCACAAAACCCTCACGCTGGATTTTTTCAAAGATTTTTTTGTGTTGACCCTTTTTCGCGCGAACGATGGGCGATAAAACCTGCAGTTTCGTCCGTTCCGGCAAAGCTAGCACCTGATCGACCATCTGCTCCACACTCTGGCTCGTGATCTTAGTACCATCGTTGGGACAGATCGGTGTTCCGACCCGCGCCCACAGCAGTCGCAGATAATCATTGATTTCCGTGACGGTTCCGACCGTGGACCGTGGGTTCTTCGAGGTCGTCTTTTGGTCGATTGAAATGGCTGGACTTAGGCCATCAATTGAATCAACATCTGGCTTATCCATTTGCCCTAAAAATTGTCGTGCATAGGACGACAAGCTCTCCACATAACGACGTTGGCCCTCTGCATACAGCGTATCAAAGGCCAAAGAACTCTTCCCAGAACCAGACAGGCCACTGATGACCACCAATTTGTTCTTGGGAATCGTTACGTCGATATCTTTCAAGTTGTGGGCCCGCGCCCCGTGAATCACGATTTTATCGTTTACCAATTGGCATTCTCCTAACTAACCTAGTCCCCGATTTCAGTCTTCATATCCATAATTGTATCCCGCAAGGACGCCGCCTGTTCGAAGTCCAGCTTCTTAGCCGCTGCGCGCATTTCGTCTTCCAACCGGGAAATTAATTTCTCTTGGTCTTCCTTCGTCATATCTTCAAAGTCGCTTGCAACAAAGTCATCTTTTTCATCACTATCGTCGTTCTTCTTCGTAACGGCGATCAAGTCACGAATTGGCTTAATAATCGTCGTTGGCGTGATTCCATGTTTCTTGTTGTAAGCCATCTGGACTTGACGCCGCCGGGCCGTCTCGTCAATCGCGGCTTGCATGGATTCCGTCACAGAATCAGCATACATGATGACGGCCCCGTGAGAGTTTCGTGCTGCCCGACCAATAGTTTGAATCAACGACCGTTCGTTACGCAGGAAGCCTTCCTTATCGGCATCCAAAATAGCCACTAGTGATACTTCAGGAATATCAATTCCTTCCCGCAACAGGTTGATGCCGACCAAAACATCATACTTCCCTAAACGTAGGTCACGCATGATCTCAGTACGTTCCAGGGTTTTAATGTCCGAGTGCAAGTAGGCCACTTTGATGCCGAGATCCTTCAAGTAGTCCGTTAAATCTTCCGCCATTTTTTTGGTCAACGTTGTGACAAATGTCCGCTCGTTCTTGTCGACCCGCGCATTGATTTCTCCCACCAAGTCATCCATTTGGCCCATGATTGGCCGAACCTCAATTGTGGGATCCAACAACCCAGTTGGTCGAATGATCTGTTGGACAACGTGATCCGTTTGTTCAGACTCATAGGGGCCTGGCGTCGCTGACATGTAAATGACTTGGTTGATGTGCTGTTCAACTTCATTGAGTTTCAATGGTCGGTTATCCAGTGCGCTTGGCAGTCGGAAACCATAATCGACTAGCTGTTGCTTCCGCGCACGGTCACCATTGTACATGCCCCGAACTTGCGGCATCGTCACGTGTGATTCATCGACGACTAACAAAAAGTCTTTCGGGAAGAAATCGAGCAACGTATAAGGTGGTTCACCGGCTTTACGCCCGTCCATCCACCGCGAATAGTTTTCAATACCGCTGGTGTAGCCCATTTCGCGCATCATTTCCAGGTCATAGGTGGTCCGCTGCTTGAGCCGTTGCGCTTCCAGCAGCTTGCCTGCGCCTTCCAGTTCGGCGACACGTGACTTCAGCTCACCCTCAATCCCATTCGTGGCTTTGGCCATGACATCATCATTAGTCATAAAGTGTGTTGCCGGGAAAATAGCCACGTGTTCGCGATCGCCGACGATTTCACCAGTCAGGGAATCTACTTCCCGAATCCGGTCAATCTCGTCGCCAAAGAATTCGACCCGCAGTGCACGGTCGTCCCGCGATGCTGGGAAAATTTCGACCACATCGCCGTGAACCCGAAAGCGGCCCCGCTGAAAGTCATAGTCATTCCGTTCAAATTGAATGTTGACTAACTTACGTAACAGCGCGTCCCGCTCGATTTCTTGCCCAACACGGAGGGAGACCACGTGATTTTTATATTCAGTGGGGTCCCCTAAACCAAAGATGGAGGACACGGAGGCTACGACAATGACGTCGTTTCTTTCCAACAATGAACTCGTCGCCGAGTGCCGTAACTTATCGATCTCATCGTTGATTGAGGAATCCTTTTCAATGTAAGTATCGCTCGAGGGCACATAAGCTTCCGGTTGGTAATAATCGTAGTAACTCACAAAATACTCCACCGCATTGTTCGGAAAGAATTGCTTGAACTCCCCGTAAAGTTGCCCTGCCAGGGTCTTGTTATGAGAAAGCACCAGCGTGGGTTTGTTGACATTCTTAATCACGTTTGAAATGGTAAATGTCTTCCCAGTCCCGGTCGCTCCCAGCAAGATCTGTGCCTTTTCGCCATCATTCAGCCCCTTAGTCAGCTGTGAAATGGCATTCGGTTGGTCCCCAGTTGGCTGATAATCTGACACGAGGTCAAATTTACGGTCTGTTTGTCGATCAATCATAGTGGATAACCTCCTTACCCGTTTAAATAACTATCTATTTTGTCGTTTTTTCTTTTGCTTTAAAAGTTGACCTCGTGAGCTTCTAGCTTAAAGGTGCCGTCAAAGACTACCTTGAACCGCCCTGCTCACCGCGTTCCAGTCCAAAATTAACAACTGGTACGCCGTCACTTAGCTCGCACATTAAATCTGAAGTGTCAGCCAGTGTACGGTAAATTAACTTTTAATTTCAGCAGAAAAGTTGGGAAACGGATCGTTTCCCATCACGCTAAATTATTCTACCATACCGAACATACTTTCGCTAGTTTGGCGTCCTATCGATCAAACTTGTCCTGATAGATGGTCACATTAGCGACCCGTTCACCCCGAACTACCGTGGTCGTTTGGACAGCTGTTAACCCCAGGTTGTCCCAGAACTGTTTCATTTGTCGGTCACCCATGAAGACGCTGAGCTGTAATTGAACGGCGTCCGCTGCCCGCAATGTTTTGACTAGGCTCCAGTAATAAGCTGCTGATTGTTCTGTCGTCAGACGCTTGGCTGGCAGCCACATGCCCAACCAGACCAAGCTTGGGAGTGGATAGTCGATAATCAGATCCACCAAGACGACAAGGTCATCCCCCTCAAAAACACCCAGGTAGGCCTTTTGGTCGGCTTGCGCGTTCAAAGGAATGTCCGTCACGTCTTGAATGGCCTCTTGCCGGGTTACAGGATGATCTTGGAAATGGTCGAAATATTCCGGATGGCTTGCCTGAAATTGATAGATCAGGTCGTCGTCTGCATGCGTCAACGGCCGTACCGTTGCCCCCGCTAAGTTCTGGTTCCACACCTCGGCTAACTTCATGCTTGTGCCTCCTGCTGTTGTAAAAGTTCATCCGTTAGCTGTGCCAATTTTTGGCGATCACTAAAATCTGCCGCCAACATTTCTGGAAGCACCTCGGCCAGAAAGTACTTCACGCAATCCAGCTGCTTGAACGTCAAGATGGTGCTCAAGCTCTCCCGGTAGATCTCCGTATAAACGGGCTCCGGGTTCCCCTTTTGAATTTCACCAAATGATTCGTAGAGTAAGTCGACCTTATCGGCCACAGACAGGATCTGCCCCTCCAAGGTGTCATCCTTGCCCTCACCTAACCGCCGTGTGTAGGCAGCTTGAAACTGTTTTGGAATTTCGTTTTCAATAAAGTTTGCAGTCAACGACGTTTCGACATCGGCCAGCATATGCCGTAATTCTGGCGTTGCGTATTTAACCGGCGTCTTGATATCCCCGATAAATCGCTCCGTATAGTCATGGTTCAACGCCTTCTCGTAGACCAGTCGCCAATTAACTGCGTGCCCAGCTTGTTCCTCCACGTCGCCCAGGAACTGTGCGACCTCAGCAACCTTAAACGAATGGGCCGCCACGGAATGTTGCTCAAACTTGAAGTAGCCTGGTGCGCGATTGATTGTTTCCAAGTCACTCAAACTTTGTAAAAACTGATTCATCCCCATACTTCTGCCAACTCCCTTGATTTTTTTGAATTCATTTCCGGTTAGCCGTTAGAATTCACGCTTAAAACGAAAATTGAATTTAACCAAAATTCATTTTAATACCAAACATTGTAGTCCCTTTTCGCGTAACAAAAAAGCGGAAACATCCCTAAATGGTTGTCTCCGCTAAGTTTAACATTTATTTTGCCGAAGCTGCTTGCGACTTCAAAGTTTCCAGGTAACTGAAAGCCTCTTGGCCAGCAATACCACCGTCACCGACAGCTGTTGTAATCTGGCGAAGCGTCTTTTCACGCACGTCACCGATTGCAAAGATGCCAGGAACAGACGTGTGCATCAGTTCGTTCGTTGGAATCCAACCAGCATCGTTCGTAATGCCGAGACCCTTGAAAGCAGCAGTCATTGGTAAGTTCCCCACGTAAATGAAGACCCCACTAACAGCCTTTTCGCCAGTCTCGCCGGTCACGTTGTTCTTAGTTGCCACACCGGTAACCTTCATGTCGTCACCCAACACTTCAGTCACGCTCGTGTTCCAAACGAATTCAATCTTCTCATTAGCAAAGGCCCGGTCCTGAATCACCTTTTGTGCCCGGAGCTTATCGCGGCGAACAAAAACGGTTACCTTGGAAGCTAAGCCCGCCAAGTAGATACTTTCTTCAACTGCGGAATCGCCACCACCAATGACGGCAACTTCACGGTTCTTAAAGAAGGCCCCATCGCAGACCGCGCAGTAAGAGACACCCCGGCCACCAAATTGATCCTCGCCAGGTACGCCCAGCTTCTTATATTCGGAACCGGTAGCCACGATAACTGCCTTCGCAGAATAGTCGCCATCATCGGTCTTTACGATCTTATGATCGCCCTGATCTTCGATAGATTCTACACTACCATAGGCAAATTCGGCGCCAAATTGTGTCGAGCCATCGTACATATCCTTGGCCAGGTCTGGTCCTAAGACGGACTTGAACCCCGGATAGTTCTCGATTGCTGCTGTGTTGTTCATTTGACCGCCATAGATTCCACGGTCCAACATCAAGACAGATAAGTTGGCCCGTGAGGCGTACAGTGCCCCGGTCATACCGCCAGGACCCGCACCAATCACAATGACATCATAGTTTTTCAACGTTAACGCTCCCTTCTGCTCTTAAGCCATGGTGCTACTCTACTATTAAAAAGTAAGTTTGTCACCTACTTTGACTTGGCTGGCTTCGATTGATCGTCTTCCTTGGCTAATCGCGTGTTTAATTCTTTAATGTAGGCGCGCAGTTGGTCTTTAGTTTCCGGATGGTTCAACCCATATTCAATATTGGTCTTGAGCCAACCAAACTTGTTCCCAACATCGAACCGCTTGCCCGTGTATTCATGAGCGAAGACCCGTTGCGTCTTGTTTAAGTTATCAATGGCATCGGTCAACTGAAGTTCATTGCCCAAGCCAATTGGTGTATTTTCCAAAGCTTCAAAAATTTCTGGTGTGAATAAGTACCGCCCGATAATGGCCAAATCACTAGGTGCTTCATCAGGTTGTGGCTTTTCAACGAAGTTAGTCACGTTGTACAGCCCTGGTGCAGTTTCTTCAGAAGGATTGATGACCCCATACTTGGCCGTATCCTTATGTGGTACCCGCATAACAGCTAACGTGGAGGCACCCGTTTCGTTATACCGGTCAATCAGTTGTTTGGTCAAAGGCACCTTACTATCGGTCATGTCGTCACCCAACATCACAACGAAGGGTTCGTCACCGATAAAGGCTTTGGCCGTCAAAACGGCGTCACCCAAGCCACGCGGGTAAGGTTGCCGAATGAAGTACAAGTTCATCCCCGTCGTCTCTTGGACCTGACGGAGCATTTCATCCTTGTGCTTAGCCGCTAAGTTGGCTTCCAATTCAGGATTAGAATCGAAGTGATCTTCAATGGACCGCTTGGACTTCCCATCAACAATAACAATGTCTTCGATGCCGGACTTACGTGCTTCTTCAACGATGAATTGAATCGTTGGCTTGTCCACGATCGGTAACATTTCCTTAGCTAAGGCTTTCGTAGCTGGCAAAAATCGGGTACCCAGACCCGCGGCTGGAATGACTGCTTTTCTGACTTTTCTCATAATATAAATATCCTTTCCCGTATCCCCAGAGCTTGTTAGAATTCAGACCGACCTTCACGTTGCATCAGATCTGAGATAGCTTGACGAATATCCTTACCCTCATAAATCACTTGGTAAATTGCTTCCGTAATTGGCATGGAAACGCCCCGTTCCTGAGACAATTCGTAGGCGGCCTTCGTCGTAGCCAACCCTTCGATCACCATTCCCATGTGGTTGATGACATCGTCTAAGGCCTCCCCACGGCCCAATTCGTCACCAGCACGCCAGTTACGTGAGTTCGAGCTGGTGGCCGTTACGATAACGTCCCCCACCCCAGACAACCCAATAAAGGTCATTGGGTCGGCACCAAACGAGGTCCCTAACCGAGAAATTTCGGCTAACCCTCGCGTCATCAAGGCAGCTTTGGCGTTGTCACCGTAGCCTAACCCGTGTAAAGCACCGGCACCTAAAGCAATAATGTTCTTCAGTGCGGCACCAATTTCGACCCCGATAACGTCCGAGTTGGTGTAGACCCGGAAGTAAGGCGTCATAAACAACTTTTGCGTGTACTTGGCAGCGTCTGGACTTTCACTAGCCGCCGTAATCAAGGTAATATCCTTACGCGCAACGTCCTCCGCATGGCTTGGCCCGGACAAAACGGTCACAGACTGTCGATTGGCTGCCGGAATCTCTTCTGCTAGAACTTGTGAGATTCGTTTGTAAGTCTTCTGTTCGATTCCCTTGCTGGCATGGATCAGTTGTGGCTGTAATCCCGTCTTTTGCAAGATTTCACTGACCTGTCCAGCAACGGAACGAACCGCCTTGGTTGGCACAACGAATAAGATGGCGTCAACGTCAACTAACGCACTCGCTAAATCGGAGTAGGCCACTAACGAGGGAGAAAAGGTGAAATCCTTAATATAATGCGAATTCGTGTGCTGCGTGTTGAGTTCCTCAACTTGCTTGGGATTGTACGACCACAACCGAACATCGTGACCATTTCCATCCAAGACATTCGCTAAGATTGATCCCCATGAACCGGCACCGAGTACTGCAATTTTCTCTGACATAGTAATGGATTCTCCTTATTTAGAAAGATTAGTTCGTTCTCGAAATGGGGTGCCATCCAGATAGTCCGGTGGCGTAACGGTTGCCCGCCGCCGATAGATCCAAATGACCAACGCCCCAACAAACAAAACGACCGAAAGTAACTGCGAGATTCGAATGATGCCAAACAGCATCAAACTATCCGTCCGCATGCCCTCGATAAAGAAACGCCCCAGTGAATACCAGAGCACATAACTCAAGAAGACCTCGCCCTGCTTAAAGAGGCCCGGATAGTGTCGTAGACTCATCAAAACGATGAATCCCAACAGATCCCAAGTCGACTCATACAGGAACGTTGGCTGACGGTAAGCCCCATCAATAAGCATCTGGTCGAGGATAAACTGTGGTAAGTGTAGCCCCTGTAAAAAGGCTAAGCTTGTAACGCGACCAAAGGCTTCTTGGTTCATAAAGTTTCCCCAGCGCCCAATGGCTTGTCCCAGAATAACCGTTGGTGCGGCAACATCTAGCATCAACCAAACCGGAATAAATCGTGATCGACAAAAGAAGAAGACGACCAACCCGGCACCAATCAACGAGCCGTAGATTGCAATTCCCCCGTCCCAGATGGCGATGATTTCGCCCGGGTGATGCTGATAATACGACCATTGAAAGACCACATAGTAGAGTCGCGCCGCAATCAAAGCTGCTGGCAACGCCCACAAAATCATGTCGTAGATGTCATCGGGGTCAATTCCCCGTAGACGACCTTCGCGCACAGCCAAAGTGACTGCCAAAACAACGCCGGAAGCAATAATGATGCCATACCAGTGAACCGCGATGGGCCCTAAACGAAAGGCGATGGGATTCAACGCCGCAATGATTGGTGAGAAGATAACGCCCATCTCCTATTCTTTTTTCGAGTTTTGCTTGATTAGACGATTCAAATTATCATCGAAGACTTTCGTGGCATCGTACCCCATGGAGCGGGCCCGGAAGTTCATCGCCGCTGCTTCAATAATAATTGCTAAGTTACGACCTGTCTTTACCGGAATCGTAATCTTAGGCACCACCACATCAAAGAACCGTTGAGACTCCGTGTTGTTGCCGAGACGATCGAAGTGGTTATCATCGTGCCAAAGTTCAAGGTGAACAATGAGATCGATATCCGTTTCGCTACGGACCGCACCAGCCCCAAACAAGTTCATAACATCAATAATACCGATTCCGCGGATTTCTAGCAAGTGGCTTAGAATAGCTGGTGCAGCACCAACTAAAGTCTGCTCATCTTGTTGATAGACCTCCACGCGGTCATCGGCAATCAATCGGTGACCCCGTTTAACCAATTCTAGAGCGGTTTCACTTTTACCCACGCCAGAATCTCCGGTGATCATGACCCCGACCCCGTAGATATCGACTAGGACGCCATGAACAGACTGGCGTTCAGCTAGTTTACCTTCGAGAAAGTTAGTCATGTTACTGAGGACCCGTGACGTGGTCAACTTTGTTCCTAAGATTGGAATCCCCGCCTCTTGCGCGGACTGCTTCAATTCTTCTGGTGGATCAAGTTGGGTGGACACCACAAAAGCCGGCGTTTCTGGCTGACACATTTTGCGCATAACGTCGAGCAATTGGTCATGGGACATGCCCTTAGCAAAGGAAGTTTCCGTGATTCCTAAGAGTTGAATCCGTTTTGCTGGATAATAGTTAAAATACCCGGTTAATTCCAAACCAGGTCGTGATATATCGCTAGTTGTAATCTTGCGTTCCAAGTCATCTTCGCCGGAGTAGACATCTAACCGGTTAGCTTTGACAAGTTCGGCCACTGTGACGCTTTCTGGCATTGGGCGCTCCTCCTTACTACATCGTAAAACTACCCTTAATTTTAGCACTTTAGCGGGGGAACTCCTACCAAATTCCCTTTGAGTTCACCAGTTAATCGTGCGCATAGTGATCACTGATAATCGCATTAAAAATTGACATGACGATGGCAATAATCAGAGTGGTTCCAAACGAGGTGAACGTGAAGCTACTCCCCACAAACCAAGACGTCAATTCCAGCATAATGGCATTGATCACCACGCTGAATAACCCGAGGGTCAGAATGGTAATTGGCAGTGACAAGACGAATAGGATTGGTTTGACAACGGCGTTTAACAGGGCCAGCACGAAACTCGCCAGTAACGCGATGCCCACGCTTGAGACATAAAATGAATGTTGAAATGAGCCGGCCAATGAACTCTGGAAGAACCCAGCCAACGCCAGAAAAATCACTGCGTTTACTAAAATTCGGCTCCAAAAGCGCATGCTACTCACCGTCCTTGTGTTGATCCTTCACGTCTTGTTCCGTGACGTCATGAATCACCTTACGACCTGAATTCTGAGATTCGGACGACCCCCCGTTGCGGAAAAGATCACCCAGATTGCCGAGGTTGGGCCCTGCTGGCCGAGAATCATCTAGCGGCATAAACGACATCACGATGACGTAGAGCAAGAGCCCCAACACTCCGTGCGTTGGTAGCGCCAACGAGATCAAGACGTAGATGAGTCGTAAGAGGTTGGCGTTCCAACCAAAATATTCAGCAATACCGCCCAACACCCCACCGACTAAACGGTTAGTGCGGGAACGGACAAAACGTTTTTTGTTACCTGCCATCAGCGGACACTCCTTTTTTAAGACAGTTGTTTTGCGTAAATTTTGAATCAGTGGTGGTAGAACGCGGTCGCACTGCGGCTGCCAGAGAGGCGCCATGTAAAACTCAGCCGCGTCGTTTCAGCCATATTACCGACTGGTCAGGCGACACTACCCACCCTGTATCAGTTATTATATACGACACTAGTTAACCTTGTCATTTAATATCACGGTTCTCCCTGACGATCCCCTGATTGACTGGCTTATGGCAAGAATAGCGAAGACGGCCACTGAAAGCAAGTCTCCAGTGGCCGTCTTCGCAAATCTTCAGTTTAGATTAACGTTTAGCCTTCGCCATCTTGACTGGCTGAGTTCAGTTCGATAATTTGCCCCGACTTCAGATAAACGATCCATTCACAGACGTTCGTCACGTAATCACCAATCCGACTGAGGTCTTGCGCAACGTTGAGGTAGATGGAAGCTCCCGTTTCAAAAGCAGGGTCCAAGCGCATTTGTTCATAACTATCTGCCCGCACTTGGTGGTTCAACTGATCCAGCTTTCGGTCAACCGCTGCCAGTTCACGCGCTTCATCCTCATCCTTGTTCACGTATGCCGTCAAGACGTCTTTAACCATTTGCGTCGTTAACAGCCCCATCTGGCCTAACAATTGCTCGAGTACCGGAATCTTTTGCTTGCTGCCAAATTTAATTGTCGCATGCGCAATGTTCCGTGCGTGGTCACCCGCCCGTTCTAATTCCGAAACGGCCTTTAAGATGGTGACGATTTCGCGGAGATCGGTCGTCACGGGTTGGTATAACGCAATCATTTCAAACGTCTTTTTCTCTAATGCAATTTCTCGTTCGTTGATCTGGTGGTCCTGATCAATGATCTGTTGTGCAGCCACCGCATCGCGATTCGTAAAGGAATCCACGGCCTGCTGAATGACCTCGCTGACCAACATTCCCATTTCGGTGAAATCTGCATCCAATTCTGCTAATTCATCATCAAATAATCTTCTCATAGCCTGCCTCCTTACCCAAATCGACCACTAATGTAGTCTTCCGTCTGTTTCTTCGCTGGATTCATGAAAATATTCTTGGTTTGGTCCACTTCCACCAGCTCGCCATTCATAAAGAAGGCGGTCCGATCCGCAATTCGCGAAGCCTGCTGGAGGTTATGGGTCACAATAATAATCGTATAATCGTGGCGTAAATTCAAGAGGGTTGCTTCAATTTGGCTACTAGACACCGGATCCAGGGCACTTGTGGGTTCATCTAAGAGAATAATTTCTGGTGAAACCGCAAGCACCCGCGCAATACAGACCCGTTGTTGTTGCCCACCGGACAAGGCCAATGCGCTTTCATGCAGGTGATCCTTAACTTCGTCCCACACGGCTGCTTGCCGCAATGACTTTTCAACCACCGCATCCAACTTTTCTTTGTCCTTTTCGCCAGCAATTCGCAGACCGTAGATGACGTTATCATAGATGGAAAATGGGAACGGGTTAGGTTGTTGGAAAACCATGCCGATCTCCTTACGAATTTCCACCGTGTCCGCGTTAGGCGCGTACAAGTTTTCCCCTTTAAACTTAATCGTCCCCGTAATCGTCACATTGGGAATCAAATCGTTCATTCGGTTTAGCGTCCGTAAGTACGTCGACTTGCCGCAACCGGACGGTCCAATCAATGCCGTGATTCCCTTAGCATCAAAGTTCAAGTTGATGCCCTTCAAGGCTTCCTTTTCCCCATAGTACAGATGGAGATCCTGGGTCGTTAAAATTTCCTCACTCATTTGTTTTCTTCCTCCTCTTAGCCGAAGTTCCCCGAAACGTAATCACTTGTGACCTGCACCTGCGGATTCGTAAATATTTGGCTCGTGGTGTCATACTCTAACACCCGTCCCTGATTGAAAAATGCCGTGTATTCACTGATTCGCGCGGCCTGTTGCATGTTGTGGGTCACAATGATAATCGTGTAATGCTGCTTGAGATCCAACAAAGTATCTTCTAACTGACTGGTCGACACGGGGTCTAACGCACTCGCCGGTTCATCCAACAATAAAATATCGGGTTTCACGGCGATTGCCCTAGCAATACACAACCGTTGCGCCTGTCCCCCAGACAAGGCTAACGCACTCTTGTTCAGGTCGTCTTTGACCTGATCCCAGAGGGCTGCTTGCTTGAGTGACGTTTCTACAATTTCATCCAATTCGTGTTTGTCTGTGGTTCCCCGTAACCGCAACGCAAACGCGATATTGTCGTAGATGGATTTGGCGAACGGATTGGGCCGTTGAAAGACCATGCCCACCCGCCGCCGCATCTCGTAGACATCAATGGCGGGCTGGTTAATGTCCACGCCCCGGTACATGATTTTCCCAGTCACGGTAGCAATACGATCATTCATTCGATTCAACGACCGCAAGTACGTGGACTTTCCCGAACCAGAGGGGCCGATCAACGCGGTAATCTGGTTGCTCCCAAACTGGAGGTCACCTTCGAACAACGCCTCTTTTTTGCCATAGAAGACGTGTAGACCTTCCGTTGACAGAATGATTGGGTGGCCCGCATCGTTCGGTTGGACCACGTGGCGCTCTTGCATAGCTGTTGCTCTCGTCACATCATTGTTGATAAACATAGCACCCCTCCTTTACGCCGACGTTAGACGTTTGTATAGTCGTTTGCCCACGTAACGGGCAGCAAAGTTAAACAGCAAGATGGCAATGATCAGGACCGCTGACGAACCAGAAGAAATGGCCTTGGCGTCCGGCATAATGCCCTCAGAGTTAATTTTCCAAATGTGAACGGCCAACGTTTCTGCGGGCCGCATCGGATTCAACGGGCTAGAGATATTAAATGGATTCCAGTCCGCAAAGTTCAAGGCGGGGGCACTCTGACCGGCCGTGTAGATCAAGGCGGCAGCTTCCCCGAAGACCCGACCGGCACTCAAGATAACACCAGTCAAGATACTTGGAACGGCAGCGGGGAGGATAACACGCGTAATCGTCTCCCATCGAGACAAACCCAATGCCAGGCCTCCCTCGCGTTGTTCAAGATCAATCGTTCGCAGTGAATCCTCAATGCTCCGCGTCAACAATGGAAGATTGAAGAAGGTCAGTGCAAATGCTCCTGAAAGAATGGAAAAGCCTAATCGCAACTTGACCACGAAGAACAGGAAACCGAACAGTCCTACCACCACAGAAGGTAGCGAACTCAGAATTTCGATGGCCGTGCGAATCGTCGTGGTGATCCAGTTATCACGAGCGTATTCATACAGGTAGATGGCTGCACCTAACGCAATGGGAAAGGAAATCGCCATTGCCAAAATCAGTAGATAAAATGAGTTGAAGAGCTGTACCCCAACCCCACCACCTTTAAGAAAGGCTTTAGCGGGGGCCGTCAAGAAATGCCAGCTGAGTTGGGGCAAGCCACTCGCCAGAATGTAACCGAGTAAGGCTAATAAGATAAGCACGACTAGCCCGGCGATACCATATAAGGTGCCAATCGCAATTTTATTTTGTTTTTTAGAGTCCATTACTGTAACCGCCCCTTCCGACCAATCAACCGGATAATCAAGTTAAAGACTAAGGACATCAGCAGTAAGACGAGTGCTAATGACCAGAGCGCGTTATTTTGCAACGAGCCCATCACCGTATTTCCGATACCCGTGGTCAGGACAGACGTTAGCGTTGAGGATGGTGATACCAAACTATTCGGCATCAAAGCGGCGTTCCCAATTACCATTTGGACAGCCAAAGCTTCCCCAAACGCGCGTGCCATTCCGAAAACGACCGCCGTCATTAATCCCGGCGTTGCTGCCCGTAGCACCACTTTATAAATCGTCTGCCACTGCGTCGCACCCAAGGCTAGTGAGGCTTCACGGTAGTAACGCGGTACGGACTTTAAGGCATCCGCACTCATTGAGGTGACCGTGGGCAAGATCATCACGAACAGGACACAGGTTCCGGACAAGATTCCAAACCCACTACCGCCAAAGATAGCCCGGGTCGTCGGGACCACCACGGACAGGCCGATAAACCCATAGACGACTGACGGAATCCCGACCAATAACTCGGTCACGGGTTGAAGAATCTTGGCGCCTTTGTTGGGTGAAATTTCATTCATAAATACTGCCGTGCCAATCGCAAACGGTGTCGCCACGATAGCCGACAGAATCGTAATCAAAAAGGACCCCACAATCATCGGGAGTGCCCCGACTTCCGGTTTGCCATTGGCATCCGTGATGTTGGGATTCCAACTTTTACCGGTCAAGAAATCTCCCAGATTGACGTGGTTACTGGTAAACGTGGCGATTCCCTTTGACGCCACAAACCCAATGATGGCCACCACAACGGCTACGATCAAGAGCAGGGCCGTCAAACTGATGGTCCGCCCCCAAATTTCTAATTTGGCAGCCTTGGAATGACGCTTCAATTGTTGCTCGAGTTGCTGCGTGGTCTTGGTCTTCATCTAGGCGCCTCCCATTGGGGTAATTTTACCAGCCGCGTCCCGTTCGACCATCATCTGGCTGGGAGATAGGTAACCCAACTGCCGGACCAACGTTTTCTGGACTGCTGGTGATTCAACGTACGCAATAAATTTCTTGGTTAAGCCCGTTGGCTGGCCCTTCGTGTACAAATGCTCGTACGACCAAATTTTCCAACGGTTTGTGGTCACGTTGTCCTCGGTTGGCGACACGTGATCTAAGGAAAGATCCTGCACCGTCTTATCCACGTAAGAAAATGCCACGTAGCTAATTGCCCCCGGCGTTGTGGCAACGATAGACCGAACCATTCCCGAGGAATCTTGTTCCTGCGCTGTCTTGGAACGGTGCTTGGCAAGACCAAACTGTTCAAACGTTGCTCGGGTCCCACTACCTTGCGCCCGGTTAATCAAAACGACCGGCAAGTCCGCGCCACCAACCTGTTTCCAGTTGGTGACCTTACCCGTGAACACCCGAATCAATTGGGCCGTTGATAAGTTGGTCACGCCGACTTTTCGGTTGACGATCGGCGTAATGCCCACGACCGCCACTCGGTGATCAACTAAGTCAGCCGCCTGAATCCCTTTTTGTTCGCCAGCGAATAAGTCGGAATTTCCAATCTGGACAGCCCCCTCTTGAATTTGACTGAGACCCGTTCCGGTTCCACCACCCTGCACGTTAATAAACGTCCCCAGGTGCTCTCCGGTATACTGTTCTCCAGCCGCTTCCACTAAGGGCTGTAACGCTGTTGAACCAACCGCCGTGATTGATTCGCCAGCATGACTGACCTGTCGCGTCTGGTAGGCATACACGCCCAGTACCACCACAATCAGCAAGCCTAGACCTTGCCACCAGCGTTTCTTCGACATACCGCTAACCTCCTAATAGTCGCGCGTCACGCCCGACCTTTTCAAAAGTTAGTATAGCGAACGAATGTAAACATCATGTAGACGTATTGTAAAGGTTATGTAAATGTAACCCGATACTGATAATTTAACCGTTAAATCTATGTCCTGCTGGCAATAACAGTGAGAGGTCGTCACCATCTACGCCACATTGGGGCCAAAAAAAGAAGGCGCCTGAGACTTTTGTCTCAGACCCCCTCACTATTTATTCAATTTGATAACTAAAGACATGTTGACAGATAAAGTTCAGATCTCAGCTCAGTACTAGTAAGCAATCGCACCGATTCAGCTCATATCTGCCGGCCGGTAAGGCGACCAGACCACCAAGTTGCCTAGGTTTAGCCCAACTATTGAAACAGAAATGCGTGCTCCTCCAGTTGACACTAGCCTTGGGGAAAGTCCTTTGGGAAGGTCATGGTGACGCGCGTTCCCACATCCAATGTGCTTTGCAAGTCAATTTTACCGTTCAGTGACTGGACGAGTTCTCGTACAATGGCCAACCCCAGCCCGCTACCACTCACTAACTGGTTAGAATGCGAAATCTCTGCGCGATAGAAACGTTCGAAAACCCGCAGTTGGTCCTGTGGCGAGATGCCGACTCCCGTATCCGCAATTGTCAGCGACCATTCAGGACCCATCTCTCTGGTCGTCAGAGTCACACTTCCCTGTGGCCGATTATATTTAATCGCGTTACTTAAGACGTTCTTCAACACCTGATCAAATTTTCGTTGATCAGTCACAGCCATCAAGTCCGTGGGCACCTGGTTATCCAACGTTACCTGATTGACCGCCGCGAGTGGTGTCAGTAAGTGAACCTGATTGGCGATTACTTGCCCGACTGGCACCTCGCTGACCTCGACTGAATTCCCCGACTCGATGTGTGAAATCGTCAACACGTCGTTGATCAATTCAACTAGTCGTTCACTCTGCTGGTCAATAATTTCTAAGAACTCGACCAACTTCTCTGGATCATCCTTGGCGCCGGCCAATAAGGTCTTGGCGAATCCAGAAATAGCCGTCACCGGCGTCTTTAACTCGTGTGAGGCATTGGAGACAAAGTCCATTTGCATCTGCTCGACCGCGTAAACTTCAGTCACATCGTAGAGTAGGACCAACACCTGAAAATAATCTTGCGACGTCGCCGTATAAATTGCCCGTGCATCAACCGTGCGCTCATTAGGCGAACCAGGTAATTTCAAGGTATGATGTTGGGTCTGACGTTCATTTAGTGCCGAGTTGATCAGGCTGGCCAATTCGAATTGCCGGACGTCTTGCGTAAACGGGTGCCGGCGCGGCGAAATCCGGTGCTGCAAAAACTGTTCCATTGCTGGATTCGCTAATTCCACCTTGCGATAGCGGTCAATCACCATGACCCCAATCGGTAAGTAGTCCAACAACGTTGCAAATTCCTGATTTTGACCCGCCATTTGCCGTTGGACCTTGCGTTGATGCGTCTGCAGATAGTTAATTTGTAGGGCCAACTGGTAGAACGGATCATGGGGTGACAGCAAGACGTGGGCCGGCGTTTCTTCGTGCCGGATGCCTTCAACCTTGTTGGTCAAAATGCTGATGCGTTGATTGGCCCAATGAAACAGTAGACTGACGCCAGCAGCCTCGACCAACGCCCACGACCACGCGATAAGGGTCGCCAAGGCCAAATGTTGCGGCCGGACGACCCATGCAAGCACTGTATTACTCACGCCAATCACCAACCAAGCAACCGCCGCCCGGCGAAGCGCGGTCATGGTTGCCCCTCAAAGGTGTACCCAAAGCCCCTTACCGTCTTTAATAGCACGGGATGCTTCGGATCCAACTCGATTTTTTCGCGTAAATGGGACACGTGGATATCCACCATCCGGGTCTGACCACTGTAATCAAATCCCCAGACCCCCTCTAGCAGTTGTTCACGGCTCCACACCTTGCCTGGTCGCTTGGCAAAAAAGAGTAATAATTCAAATTCCTTAGGCGTCAAATCAATCGACTGACTGCCACGTTTCACTTGAAACTTATCCTGATCGATCGTCAAATCGGCCACCTGTAAGCGGTGATCCATCTTAGCCGCCATGCTTGTAGGCCCATCATCTTCGTGATACCGCCGCATGACAGCCTTCATGCGGGCAATAACCTCCCGTGGACTGAATGGTTTGGTAATGTAATCATCCGCGCCAAGTTCTAATCCAAAGACCGTGTCAAACTCACTCGTTTTCGCGGTGATCATAATAATTGGCGTACTGATTTTTTCCTGGCGTAGTCGTTTTGTGACTTCAACACCGTCCATTTTAGGCAACATTAAATCTAATAAAATGACATCAAATTTCTCATGCAGGGCCAAATTCAGTGCCTGCTCACCATCGATTGCCGTCACAACTTGGTAATCCGCTTGCTCCAAGTTGTACTGCAGTAAGGTAACGATGGCCGGTTCATCGTCGACGACTAGGACTCTACTCATAGGTTTACCCCTCCTGATCTCTGAATAGAACGATACCAATTTCGTGTGGCGCCCCGGAATAAATGGCCGTTTCGGTAACTTTCAATTCACCTAACATGTTCCGCACTCGTAAATGACAATACGTGGGATTGGCCAGTAAGGCTTCATAGAAGGCCGTTTCACTATTCACAGCTTGATGATTGCACTCTAAAATAATATCACCAGCATTCAAATCCAACTTAACCGCTGGCGTCCGGGGCCGAATCCCCAAAACACGGACCCCGTCATCTACCTGAGAATACCAGAATTGTTGCCGATCATCATAACGTTTTGCTCGCCAAAGGATAAACCCATAACCAACTAACAGAACGATTAATCCGACTGGTAAAATTTGTGGTTGCGCCGTTGACCATCCCAAGAAGGCCATAGCAATCACGGCCAACCAGATCATTTGCTTGCCTAACCGTTGATAAACCTCGCGTGGGACTTGCCGGAAGACGGTAAATCGTAGGCCCACTAATAATGGAACTACTAGGACGGCAAAGCTTTGGCCGTGAATGCTGAAAACTGGCCAAAAAGCCAAGTGACTGGTAAACCAGTCGCCGGGAACCAACGTCACCATGGGCAACACTAAAAATTCTCGCCACGGGTATCCCGCAATTCGTTTGCCCCGTTGTTTCGCATAAATCTTAGGACTCACGAATCGGCCCCCGTAATTGGCTAGCCAGTGGCCGAGCAGTAGGAAAAACATGGCTGCTAACCAGAAATAATTTTGAACCGGCACACTCCCCCAATGGAGTCCCGTCATCGCTAGGTCTGGCTTATCCGTTATGTAAGAACCACCTAAAACTGTAATCAAGCTGGTCACGACGATCAAGAGCATTGGGAGCACCGTGGTCGGAATCAAGAGAAGCGTTGCAAACGCCAAAGCCTCGTAGACCATGATCCACAGCAAGGGCAAACTAAAGCCCATCAGTAGGTTTACTAAGGATAGCCCTAATCCCAAAACAACGCCCTGGGTCAGTAAATGACGTAATTCAAAATGGTCGCTAAAGACCGCACTGCCAAAATCATGCCGTTCCCCTTTAATTCGAGAACGACTGGTTAGCCAGATTCGCAAAACAGCTAGCCAAACTAATGGTTGCAGTAAGAAACTACCACAAGCAATAAAAGTCCGCATGTCATCGACACCTTTCCTGAAAAGATAGTTGTCCTCAGTATAGCATGAAACAAAAAAGGGCAACACGACATTCGTGTTACCCTTGCAATCATTCGACTGTTAAACCGGTCACTTTTTAATCCGGATTCTTTTGGCTGAGTTGCCACTGCAGATAAGCATCGATAAATGGATCGAGATCCCCATCCATCACAGCTTGACCATTTCCAGTCTCATAGTTGGTCCGGTGATCTTTGACCATCGTGTAGGGATGGAAAACGTAGGACCGAATCTGTGAGCCCCAACCAATATCCATCTGGTCACCTTCAAGTTTGGCCTTCTCAGCCGCCTTTTTCTCCTCTTCACGCTCGTACAATTTTGCTCGCAACATGCCCATTGCCGTCTGCCGGTTCTGGAGTTGTGACCGTTGGGCCTGACTTTGCGTCACGATGCCCGTTGGTAAGTGGGTGATTCGCACGGCTGATGACGTCTTGTTAACGTGCTGGCCACCGGCACCGGAAGCGCGATAGACATCAACCTTCAAGTCTGCTGGATTAATCTCAACGTCAACGGAATCATCCAGTTCAGGCAAAACATCGACTGACGCAAATGACGTGTGCCGCCGTCCAGCTGAATCGAATGGCGAGATTCGAACTAGCCGATGAACACCCTTTTCAGAACGCAAATACCCATATGCATTGTGTCCCGCAATCAGCAGCGTTGCACTGCTTAACCCAGCAACATCCCCGGGTTGATAGTCCAATACGGTCACCTTAAAATCGTGTTGTTCCGCCCAACGTGTGTACATCCGCATCAACATGTCACCCCAGTCTTGGGATTCCGTTCCCCCAGCGCCAGGATGAATTTCTAAGATAGCGTTGTTGTGATCGTACCGTTGATTCAGTAACATGTTCAGGCTGTACTGGCGTAACGCTGCTTGAGCCGTTGTAAAGTTTTGTTCAAACTCTGCCTGCATGTCCGCATCCGGCTCCTCCTGTAGCAATTCGACGGCGACCTCCAGGTCATCCACTTGTCCTGCCAGGTGTTTAAATTCATCCACCTTTTTCTTCATTTCGTTAGTTTCATCAATTAACTTCTGTGCCGCTTGCGCGTTGTCCCAAAAATCCGGTTGGGCCATTTGGGCCTCATTGACACTGATGCTTTCGTTCAGGGCATCAAAGTCAAAGCGACCCCCTAAAGCCGGTTAGTTGTTCACGCATGGTCGCAATTTCGCGTTTTGCATCGCTTAATTCCATGTTGATTGGCTCCTTTTAAGTTATTTCCCTTAATATATTTTCAATTGTCGTTGACTCAGCAACCATGATAGCACTAAATTTAGGCGGCTTGCTGGTGGCCGATTCAAAGTGAACTTAAAGGGCTGGCTCAAATTGGGGAACCGGTAAAGCAGTAGCTTGCTTACCATCAGGGATTGCTGTGTTTCTCTAAATTTTAGTCAGTCGGCCCTTTAAGCAAAAACGAGGCCGGAATAATCTCCCGCCTCGTCTGCTCACCCACTAACGGGTAATGTTTTGTCGAATTTCAGACTTCATGAACAACCGTGTGGTGTCATAGTCGATATCTGAAATCATTTCTTCAAACATCCGGAATCCATCTTGTTGATATTCAACCAGTGGATTCAATTGGCCATACCCACGTAATCCAATGGATTGACGTAATTGGTCCATAGTGTCGATATGATCGGTCCAGTGGGAGTCAACGACCCGCAAGAGGACAACCTTTTCGAATTCCAACATTTGTGCTGGATCGTAGAGTTGCTTTTGCTTTTCTTCGTAGACGTTCGTTGCCAAGTCCATGAAGTAAGCCTTGATCTCATCACTAGTCTTATCCTTCAGATCACTCAGACTGATCTTATCTGGCGAAACCATCGCGGAAATCCCAAAGTCGAGTAACGTATCCAAATCCCAGTCGGCTTGATCGCCCTGCGTGTGTAAGTTAACCACCCGGTCGACAGTCCGCTTGATCATTGGCATTAAGACCCACTTCAAAGACTTATCTTGGTTGATGATTTGGTTACGTTCACCGTAGATAACGTCCCGTTGTTGACGCATAACGTCATCATATTGCAGCACGTTCTTCCGGGAATCATAGTTGTTCCCTTCAACCCGCTTTTGCGCGGATTCCACTTGCTTCGTAATCATTCGGCTCCGGATAACAGCATCCTCGCCGTCCACGTTCATCCGTTCCAAGAAAGCTTTAACTCGGTCGGAACCGAATCGCCGCATCAAGTCGTCTTCAAGGGACAGGTAGAACTGTGTCATACCAGGATCCCCTTGACGACCAGAACGTCCACGAAGCTGATTATCGATCCGCCGTGATTCGTGACGTTCAGTCCCGATAACGGCTAACCCACCAATTTCAACCACGCCAGGTCCCAATTTGATATCGGTCCCCCGCCCAGCCATGTTGGTGGCAATGGTAACTGCTCCGCGTTGACCAGCGTTTTGAATGATGTCAGCTTCCTTCGCATGGTTCTTGGCGTTCAAGACCACGTGCGGAATCTTTTCATCATCCAAACGTTGAGACAGGTATTCAGAAGTTTCCACGGCAACGGTCCCAATTAACATGGGTTGACCCTTTTCGTGCAACATCTTAATTTCCTTAACAACGGCGTTAAATTTGGATTCCAGAGTTGGGTACAACAGGTCAGGTTCATCGACCCGGACAACCGGCTTGTTGGTTGGCACGGAGATAACTTCCATGTTGTAGATTTCTCGGAATTCTTCAGCTTCGGTCTTCGCCGTCCCCGTCATCCCGGCTAACTTGGTATACATCCGGAATAAGTTTTGGTAGGTGATGTTGGCCATCGTCTTAGTTTCTTCTTGAATCTCGACGCCTTCCTTAGCTTCAATGGCTTGGTGCAGGCCGTCAGAGTAACGCCGACCGTCCATAACCCGACCAGTAAAGGAGTCAACGATCAAGACTTCACCATCTTGAACCACGTAATCTTTATCCCGGAGCATGATGAAGTTTGCCCGCAATGCTTGATCCATATGGTGGGTCAAAGCCGTGTTATCAGTGTCGTACAAGTTCTTCAAGTTGAAGTACTTTTCTGCCTTTTCAATCCCAGTATCGGTCAATGCAACCGTCTTGGATTCCAGGTCGATCTTAAAGTCTTCCTTTTCGTGCAAGGTCTTAGCAAACCGATCCACTCGTTGGTACAGGGCACTCGTGCCTTCAGACTGACCAGAAATGATCAATGGCGTCCGGGCTTCATCAATCAAGATGGAGTCAACTTCATCGACAATCGCGAAGTTCAAGGGACGTTGTACCATATCTTCTTTGTAAACAACCATGTTATCACGCAGATAATCGAACCCGATTTCCCCGTTGGTTGAGTACGTAATGTCAGCCTGGTAAGCTTCCCGCTTTTCTTCGGGAGACTTGGCAGCTGAGTTCAACCCAACTGATAAGCCCATCCAGTTGTAGAGCTCACCCATTTCAGTGGCATCACGGGCGGACAAGTATTCGTTGACCGTAACCACGTGCACCCCTTCGCCAGAGATGGCATTTAAATAAACCGGCATCGTTGCGGTCAAGGTCTTCCCTTCACCGGTCTTCATTTCGGCAATATTACCTTCATGAAGCACAATTCCCCCCATGATTTGAACATGGAATGGATAGAGGCCGAGAACCCGCTTAGCACCTTCACGAATAGCGGCGAAAGCTTCTGGCAATAAATCGTCCAGGGTTTCGCCGTTTTGGTAACGTTGCTTAAATTCTGGCGTTTTAGCCTTCAGGTCTTCATCTGAAAGTTTTCCGTATTCATCAGCGTAAGCGCCAACTTCATCCGCTAATTTACTGAGGCGTCGTAAAGTTCTTCGATCACTTTCGACCCATCGTTTCAAAATATTTGCCATGTGAGAATTCCCTTCAGTACATTTAATAAGTCTATTTAAAGTTACCCATTTATTTGCGATAAATCAACCTACATTTTACCACTATCCAGGTTAAGATGAAACTTTTACCCTAAGTCCGGTCAGTTTAAAGCGTTTTCCGGTTTTAAAAGTAATCAGTCTGTAACCTGTTACGACAACCTGCGATTCCCGCCTATCGTCTTTATTTTAAATGGCAAACCTAAAACTCGCCACTTTCCGGCACCGTGCAAGACGTTGAAACGTCATTTCGATTAAATCGTTGTTAAACTAACTTAACAGACGTGATTCGTCATTATACCATACCTACTTAACGATTAGAAAATTATCGTAACTAGTCGCAAGATGACTTAATGGCTAATCGGTTCGCGGCGAAGTTGATTTTGCAAAACAGGTCCCGACGGTCGCAGCGTGACTACTATATTTTAACTCAATGGATTGGTGGCTCACATCCTAAGAATCTAAAAAAGGCCAAACTAAAAAGCACCACGGCATCGCAGTGCTTTATTAGCTTAGTTAACATTAGTCTTCGTCGGCTTCGATCAAACCATACCGACCGTCATTCCGGCGGTAGACGATGCTGATACCATTGGTTTCGGCATCTTCGTAGATAAAGAAGTCATGGCCTAACATGTCCATTTGCAGAACGGCCTCTTCATTATCCATTGGCTTTAATGAAACCCGCTTAGTCCGGACAACCTCTAATTCGCTACCTTCATTCGACTCTGGTTCCGCTGATTCAGGTGCGAAGTCGAGGTTCTTGTAACCTTTCTCCCGTGACTTACGGTTGACCTTAGTCTTGTACTTGCGAATTTGACGTTCCAGCTTGTCCGTAACTAAGTCAACACTTGCATATAAGTCTGGAGAGGTTTCCTCTGCCCGTAATGTCAAGTATGGGAGTGGGATTGTTACTTCAACCTTCGACGTCTTGTTTTGGTAGACCTTCAGGTTGATATGCGCAATTGCCTCAACTTTGTTGTCGAAATATTTCTCCAACTTGCTGATACGCTTTTCAACGTAATCCCGTATTGCGTCAGTAACTTCGATGTTTTCACCACGAATATTAAATGTGAGCATAAAACTTCTCTCCCTTCAACCAAGAAATTGCTTGGCTTGCTTAGCATTAGAAGGACCACTCTTCTAATATGCTTTGCTTACTAATATTATAATAGAAAGCCCTGTCATAAACAATTAATCTACGTGATTTTAAGTGGGCTTTAACGCGCTAAAGTCAGGCTAGTAACCGCTTTCGCACCTCCTAAATAAATTTGCGTTGCCGCATGGCGTAGCGTCCGTCCAGTCGTATAAACGTCATCGAGCAGTAAAATTTGCTTTCCCGCTAATACCCTTGCCGCATTGGGGGCCAAGGAAAAGGGTTGTTGCGTGAGCAGTCGTTGTTGCCGGGTCTTGGCCGACTGTGGCTGTTCCTTATGATCAGCCGTCACCAACAGCACCTGCTGAAATGGCTGATTTCGTAACCATCCCGTCACTTGATTGAAGCCCCGTGCCTGCCAAGTTTCTTGATTGACTGGAATCGGCACTAACACGTCATACGTTTCTCGCATCAGCGCTTGCTGCAAGGGAGCCATCATCACCTGCCGCAGCGCATAATCCCCCTGAAATTTGTACTGTTGCATGTAGGCTTTCATCGCCTCGTTATAGGTATATACCGCGTGATTCTGTAAACGTTGGTCCCCCCACCGATCACAATCATGGCATACCGTCATCTTTGTTTGTTGGCGGCCACACTGTGGACAGTGAGTGGCCGAAATCCGGTCAAACTGTTGGATACATCGCTGACACACAACTGGCACGGGCAAGGGCTGCCAGCACCAGAATTGAGCCAACGTCATTGGGGGCCGGAGCGGCTGGTGACAGAGCAAACACTTGCTCATTGGCGCCGCCCCCCTAACCGTTTTCCCTGACGATTCAACTGGGCGATCATTCGCTGTGCCAGTCGCACGCGACGACTCTGGCTATGACAGTAGACTGTCACCTCCCCCGTGGGAAAATCTTGGTGCCGGCCCACACGTCCTGCGATTTGAACCAGCGCTGCTGTCGAAAAGACGGCATCATCCCCACCCAAGACGACAACGGCAATATCGGGAAAGGTCACACCACGTTCCAGAATCGTCGTTGTGATTAAAAAGGGAATCGTGCGGTCGCGCATCGCCTGGACCTTCGCCGCTCGCTCGCCGTCTGCGGCATGGACCGTAATCCCCCCCGTCACCCCCGCTCGCTGAAGCGCTTGGGCTACCGGCTTTAAGTCGAGCACGTGGGGCACGAATAACAAGAATCGTTGGCCCCGTTGCCGATAATCTTGGAGTTGCCTGATAAGTCTAGGTGCCAGCCGGCCCTTAGTTAGCCGTTCTCGCCACCGCCAAATCAAGCGAACTTCAATCTGTGGTAAAAGGACGCCATGATAGCGCAACGGCAAATAGGTCACTGCCAACTTTTTTTGGCGGACCTGCCGTTGCAACTGCTCACCCGGCGTTGCGGTCAGATAAAGATGACTGCCCGTTGGCTTCTGTGCCGTTGCAATCGCCGTTTGTAGCAATGGACTCGTTGCGAGCGGAAAGGCATCGACCTCGTCCACAATGATCCAGTCAAAAGCCGATTGAAACCGTAGCAGCTGATGTGTCGTGCAGAGCGTCAACTGACGGTAGTGGTACGGCCGCGTTTGCTTGCCATGTAAGAGGGCTTGCGGCACGTGACAAAAGGCCTGTTGTAATCGTGGCGCCAGCTCCAAGCAAACGTCTACGCGAGGAGAGACCCAGGCGACCCGCCAATGCTGTGCCAGTGCCCAGGCGAGCGCCGGATACACGATTTCCGTTTTCCCCGCCCCGGTAACTGCCCAGAGTAACTGGTGCCGTTGTTGCCGCACCAAGTCCAAGATGCCGGTCGCCGCGGTTCCCTGCATCGGACTTAACTTGCCCAGCCAGGTCAGAATTGGGGCCGCTACTGGGGCAAACCGATTCGGTTCTGGAATAGTGTATAATTTATGGTGAGACGTTAACCGTCCAAGTTGTAAACACTGCCGACAATACCAGGCCTGATTAGGCAGGCAATCCGTCGGTAAAAGCCACTGCTGACACCGTTGACACCGTCGCCGCCGACCAATCGTTACGATTGCTGGCCGCACCCGACTGTTGGCCGGGCCATTTGTTAACGGCAATTGGCGTCCAAATAGATCCTGTTCATCACACATTTCACGTCCCCCCTATACAACTTAACTCCGTAAAAACTAACAAAAATTTTGTGGGAAAGGTGCTTTTTTATGGAAACAGATTATCTTACCATTCAACAAGCCGGCCACCATGAGCTTGAAATCAAGAAGTCCCGTTTCATTGCCGACCTGGGTCGCGTCACGACCGAAGAAGAGGCTAAAGCGTTTATCGCTGCCATCACTGCTCGAGAACCCAAGGCCAACCATCACTGCTGGGCCTACGTTCTCGGCGAACACGATGAGATTCAACGGGAGAGCGACAACGGTGAACCTTCAGGAACGGCCGGTGTTCCCATCCTGACCGTCCTGCAACGTAACCAGCTCCACAATACGATTGCTGTGGTTACACGGTACTTCGGCGGCATCAAATTAGGTGCCGGTGGCCTGATTCGTGCTTATAGTAACGCCACTTCGACGGGAATTGAGGCAGTCGGTGTGGTCAAACGGGTCCGGCAGCGGGCACTCGAACTGACTGTCGACTACGCTAACTATGATAAGCTCAGCCACTACCTGACGGAAAATGGCATCAGTGTGCTCGACACCGCCTACACTACGGCCGTTGTCGTAACGATTGCCGTGGACCTCGATGCTGTGGCAACCACCCAACAAGCCATTGTCGATCTCTTAAGTAATCAGTTGACTGTAAAACCGGGTGACGTTGATTACCACGAGGTCCCCGTCGAGATTCATGCCAGTACGCGTGAAGACTAGAACCAGCTTAAATCAGCCACTAAAGCTCCCTTAGCTGCCTCAGTGTCCAAAACGTTTCACTAAATTTGTGCAAAAAAGTTCCGCGGCAGCCACCGCGGAACTTTTTAATCTAATTAATCTGAATTTTTCGATGTTAATTTTTTAACGATGTGATTAATCCAATGCAATAGTGGCTGTCGGTCCGAGCCGACTAGTCCGATGGCCTCAACGAAGAGTTCGAGTCCAATCAGGATGGCAATGGTCAGTAAGACCGATCCCCAAATCGTCGACAACGGATACAGCAGTGAAATGAATGAGAAGATCAGCGCAATGCCGTAGATGACCAGCACCGTTTGGCGGTGAGTCAATCCCAGTTGCATTAACCGGTGATGCAAATGGTGCTTGTCAGCATGTGAAATCGGTTGTTTGTTTAAAATTCGCCGAATCATGGCATAAACGGTATCCGTAATTGGCACCCCTAAGATGATCACGGGGATGATCACGGAAATAAACGTCACGTTCTTCAAACCGTATAGTGAGAAGCAGGCAATCATAAACCCAATGAATTGCGCACCCGTGTCCCCCAGATAGATTCGTGCCGGGAAGAAATTATACGGTAAGAACCCGACCATCGCAGCAACCAACGCAAAAATCATGATGGCGACCCAGGTGTTGGCGACATTTAAGAAGAACAACCCGGTAATCCCAGTCGTGGTCAACGCAATGATCGAGACCCCCGTCGCTAAGCCGTCCAACCCATCAATCAGGTTGATAGCATTAACGATGGCAACGATCCACAACAACGTGATCGGTAATGACAGCCAACCAAAATGCCAGACGCCGAAGAAGGGTAATGTCAGATAACGCATGCGGACGCCCGCCACGAAATAAACTTCCAGCGCTGCTAGCAATTGGCCTAAGACTTTTTGCTTGGGACTTAATTCAAAAATATCATCGATCATCCCTTCAGCAATAATGATACATTCGCCCCCAAACAGTCCCCACAACTGTTGCGTTGGCATTTGATCTCTTAAAAGGAACATGGTTGAAAATGTAAAAGCAATGAAGATGGCTAGGCCACCAATAGTCGGCATGGGCACTTTATTGACCCGCCGCTGATTAGGTTTATCCACCGCACCAATTTGAAACGCAAAGCGGCGCACAAACGGGGTTAGGACTGCGGAGATAATCATGGTAGCAAACAAGCTAACAATAATCTCAAATTTCATTAAAGAGTCCTCTTTCTTTTCTATTGGTTCTTTTGCTAATTATACAAATCTCCTAATTCAAACACAACCGCGATTTATTTTTTGACTTAAATCTTAAGGGTTAGTTTGTTGACCTTTATAAGTTCACAAAGTCCAGCTGGTTAATATTGTGAATTAAATTCTATCGACAATCGTTTAAGCAACCGCTTTCATCGACATTTCAAATTAGTTTAGGTGCACAATCATACATGCAAATGCCCAAATAAAGGAGATTTAACTTGTGCAAATCAACTAAAAGCCATATAATTATATTGTGCTATTGAGAAGGGTTTCACATTTATTTTTGTACCTGCTATCTATCCCAATTCCTTGTGAAATTTTTCTAGTTGTTCGTTACTCAGCGCTTGTTTTTTGAAAGGAGATTTTTCTATTGGCTGCTAATGATAAGGTTAATAAAGCAGAAACAGCTAAGGAAGAACCAGCGTCACCAATCCTAATTCAAATGGGAATCTTCGCTGCGATTCTGTTTGTTTCAAGTTTGATTTCGCCGCTGTTTCCCGCTAGTTTTCCAGTACCAACACCCGTGATTGGTCTGGTTATTCTGTATGTCTTGCTAGCAACGCACATCGTCAAGCTACGAAATGTTGAGAAATTCGGTGACTTTATGATCAGTCTGATTGCCTTCCTGTTCGTTCCTTCTGGAATTCAACTGGCGGCAAGTTTGGATATCTTAAAGGCCCAAGGGATTCAAATCGTTATCGTTGTGCTGATTGCAACGATTGTCTTACTGGTTGTCGTGGCCTACACAACTGCCGGCTTCATCTGGATCCGAAAGAACGTCTTCCATCGAGACGTCAATGTCGACGACTAGATTCGCGCAAGTGCGCGCTACTTTCACAGAAAAGGATGAAAACTTATGATTATTCTAACTGGAACCGCCCATATGGCAGTTTGGGGCAAGTGGCTCGGTGATGCTTTAGGCACCAACGCCGCTGGGGCCTCTGCCGGTAACGCTTTGTTTGGTATTTTCCTTTCACTCATGGTTTACCTGATTGGCCAATGGTTGTTCAAGATTGGCAAGGGCTTCTTCTTATTTCAGCCCCTCTTCGTCGGGATGGTCTTGGGGATCTTTATCCTCTACCTCATGGCCAAGGCCTTCGGAACGGACACTGCGACCTTCTACAAGTCAGCTTACCTGCCCGGAGGAAACATTATCTTCTGGTTCTTAAACCCAGCAACGATTGCGTTTGCTATTCCACTGTATCGTCGGAACGACGTGGTTAAAAAGTTCTGGCTGGAAATCTTGTTATCACTGATCGTTGGGTTATTCGTTTCCCTCTTCGTAATCTACTTTGCAGCTAAGCTGATTGGTTTGGACAAAATCGGTATCGCCTCAATGCTGCCACAAGCCGCCACGACCGCGATCGCCATGCCAATCGCCACAGCTATTGGTGGGAACTCTGCCGTGACTGCGATGGCCTGCATCCTGAACGCCGTCATTATCTACGCGTTAGGTGACTGGCTGGTTAAGTTCTTCCGGATCAACAACGATCCTGTTGGTGCTGGACTTGGTTTAGGAACTGCCGGCCACACAGTTGGTTCTGCTAAGGCCGTTCAACTTGGTTCCATTCAAGGATCCATGGCCTCCATCGCCGTCGTCGTCATCTCCATTGTCGTCGACATCGTAGTTCCTTCATTCGCGAAATTAATGGGACTCATGTAAGTTAACTACTGGCCTTTGCATTTTGCGGCTCGACCAGCCGCGAACATAGCGTCAAGTCACTTACGGGCTTCACCACATAGTTGCGTTTTCTACGGACCGCATCCACTTTGGATGCGGTCTGTTTTGTTGTGCAGATCAACCTCAGCGGTGCCACCGTGGGTCTCCCTTTCAATTTAAAAAAAGCCCCCTCGTCAATCGACAAGGAGGCTAATGACACTACTCTTTCAAATGATAATTATAAGTGGAAACGATGATGTTTTCTCGTGAGTTCAGGATGGTCCGTAACCGTAACGCCGTTTGGTTATGCAAGACATTTTGCCAAGGGTGCCGTGGTACGAACTGCGGTACCAAGACCGTTGTCGTAAAGTTTCGTTCAGCCGCCCGCTTCGCAATCACATCACAGAAACGTAAAGTTGGCGTGGCGATTGACCGGTAAGACGAGTGAATATCCACGAACCGAATGTCCGGGAATTCCTCTTTGAACTCCTGCGCCGTCTTGTGTTCCTTCTCCGGGTTCTCATCGAAGGAAACGTGCATTGCAATCACGTAGTCCCCAATGGACCGCGCGTAGTTAATGGCCCCAGACGTCACACGGGTGATATTGCTGACCAGCACGATTACGGTCGCCCCATCATACTCATGGATGTCCGCGCGTTCCTTTTCCGCGACCCGTAGCTGCTTAGCTACGTTATGGTAGTGACCATTAATCCGGTAAAACAGCAACAGAATCAATGGCATGATAATCAGGTATGGCCAAACGTTACTCAACCGGCTGACCAGTAAGATAATGACCAAGCCCAGTGAAATCAGGGTCCCCAATAAGTTAATCAGGGATTTCCCAATCCACCAGCCCTCACGTGTTCTGAACCAGTGAATGATCATTCCGGACTGTGACAGGACGAATGGGACGAAAACCCCGATGGCATAAAGTGGAATCAATCGGGTTGTTTGTCCATGGAAGATGATGATCAACACGATTGCGCCAACCGCTAACGAGATAATCCCGTTGGAATACCCTAACCGGTCCCCCCGATCAAGGTAAGCGTGAGGTAAGAATTTATCCTTAGCCAAGTTGTACGCCAAGATTGGAAAGGCCGAAAACCCAGTGTTTGCCGCCACCGCTAAAATCATCGCCGTCGACAGTTGGAAAATGTAATACAGCACACCGTGACCAAACACGCTCGTTCCGATTTGAGATAACACAGTTTGACTGCTCTGTGGCCGAATCCCCATGTAGTAGCTCAGAAACGTAATCCCAGCGAAGAAGAAGGCCAGGATTCCGGCCATAATGGCCAGCGTTGCTGCCGCATTATGCCGCTTCGGTTCCTTGAAGTTTGGCACTGCATTACTGATGGCTTCGACCCCAGTCAATGAAGACGACCCGGACGAGAACGCCCGGAAGAACAGTAACAGCGTCATTCCTTGTACGGAACCGCCAACGGGTGCCGCGGCGTGGTACGTAATCTGGCCGCTCATAATGTTATAAAGACCGACACCGATCATTACAAAGACCATGCCAATGAACAGGTAGACTGGCACCGTTAGAAATGATGCTGACTCCTTCATCCCCCGCAAGTTCAAGAGCATGATCCCGATAACGATTAACACCGATATCAAAACTGAATAGGGATACAACGCCGGAATTGCCGACGTAATTGCTTCAGTCCCAGATGTCGTTGATACCGCCACGGTCAGCATGTAATCAACCAGTAAAGATCCCCCAGCGACTAATCCAGCCGACTGGTTCCAGTTGGTGCTGGCCACCACGTAGGCACCACCACCGGAGGGATAGGCGTGAATGATCTGCTGGTAAGAAAGCGTGATCGCAAATAACAGAACTAAGACCAGAGCAGCGACGTACAATTGATACATTAAGGCCGCTGCGGATAAGGTGATTAAAACTGTGGTAATTTGCTCAGTACCATAAGCCACGGAAGATAGCGCATCAGATGACAGCAAAGCCAATGCTTTAAACTTCGTTATCGCTTGACCGCCCTCGTCCATGGTCTTGAGGGGTTTCCCAATTAAAACCCGCTTTAAATAATGCCACATGACTAGTTACTCCTTATCTCCATAAATAATGAAGACGGGCCGAGGCCCGCCGTAATAGTTGCTTGATTTAATTCAAGTTTAAGTGCAGACGTAATTCTACTACAACTAGTTAAACATTACCACAATTACAGCAGTTAGCAACCGCGAAATAGTAAACGCCGAACTTCCCCATTATCCGGCAAAGGTTGGGCTAAATAAAGCCTTGATTTTCAAATTATTCTGTTGCTACCCTCCCATGCCTACATGGCTTGCACTTTCTTAACCACAGCCTGTTCGGTGTCTACCCAATTTCCCCAGGGTCAGCTAAAATTAGTCATAACGTTAAGTATAGCTGCCTGACTCAATTTGTTTTCAAGTCCCCGACACCTCTATCTTCCTCTTAATGGTTAAAATTCCCACCAAATTAGTCACAAAAAATTCAACTTGATGTTCCTAACATCCGGTAAGTGATTTATACTATTCGTGTATCGTATGAAATAGCTGTAAGTAAAAATTGTGTTGGGGTTAACTCAGAAATGCGTTTATTTGGGGCCCAGAATT
The DNA here is from genome assembly GCF_007115095.1 of Levilactobacillus enshiensis. Taxonomy (GTDB): domain Bacteria; phylum Bacillota; class Bacilli; order Lactobacillales; family Lactobacillaceae; genus Levilactobacillus; species Levilactobacillus enshiensis. Next base: position 175,746 of record NZ_SULH01000006.1, read on the forward strand.
ATGACTAGCTAATCATCGCCAGGTTGCCATCACACCCCCACTAAGGGTGTGGTTATATTAAGTGCAATCAGAGCTAGAGACGATATTCTGCTTCAGCCAGCTTGACCAAATGAGTAACTTTCGGAGCACGTCATCTTTGTAGCTTCAATTGAAGTTAGCCTGCGTTCCACCTCTAGAACACAACCAAAAATGGAGTGATACTATGCCTATCAAAATTAACGGGGTAACTTTCTTTCAAGATAACTTAGTAGCGACCCGTTCACACCAGAACCGTTTATTAACTTTCAATGAAAACTTTGCTGACTTGCTGACGAATCAGCACGTTTACATGGTAGCACGTCAAAATAAAGCCAATCGAATTCCGTTTGGCTCACTCGTTCGTGCCCCCATTGACCTTCAAATTGAGGCCTACAGCATGTTTCTCGTAGGTCGGCAGTTCTTTACCATGGGCGCCTTTAGTTCCTCTAACAGTGCGTTACCTGTAAATAGTATCGTTGGGCGCTATTCTTCAATTGCTAATAAAGTAACCCGGATGCAGGGCAGTCACCCGATGGATCGTTTCACAACGTCCATGTTAACCTATGATTTTCGGGTCAGTGCCTTCAATGATTACCTTGACGCCACCGGCAACACCTTTGAACACGTCCCTAATCCCATTCCCAACGGAGGCCCTATCGTCATCGGTAACGATGTTTGGGTTGGCCATGACGTACGCTTTGCCCCCACTGGTATTACCGTCGGGGATGGTGCCGTTATTGCTGGTGGTGCCCTGGTTACCAAGGATGTCCCCCCCTACGCTGTGGTAGGAGGCGTCCCCGCACAAATTATTAAATTTCGGTTCCCTCATGATATCATCGAAGAACTAATGAAGTTACGCTGGTGGCAATACGGTTTTGGTGACTTTCATGGTGTCGCTCCTGATGACGACATTGAGACCTTTATTGATAAGGTCGGTAATCTCGTTGCCACTGGTGAGCTTAAGCCATTCACCCCAGCAAGAACAACCTTTGACATGCTAGCTAAAGCTAGTGAACAGAAGGGTAAGCCTGGGGATGAAGATTTTGATTCCAACTTGGACCCTGATGCTCTCTAAGGACTTTTTAAATAACAGGTAGACCAGGTAGCCTTAAACTGAGTCAATGACCTATTTTCATAATATAAATCGGTACACGAATAAGAGGTCGGGACTTCAATGTCCCGACCTCTTATTCATTTGACGCTAGCTAAACTCGCTAACGGTTAAGTTTTACATCATGCCGCCCATTCCTGGGTTAGCAGCTGGGGCTGCAGGTGCTGGATTATCTTCAGGCTTGTCAGCCACAACGGCTTCAGTCGTCAATAACAGTGCAGATACAGAGGCAGCGTTTTGAAGTGCAGAACGGGTAACCTTGGTTGGGTCGGTGATACCAGCCTTAACCATGTCCTCGTACTTGTTGTCAGCAGCGTTGTACCCAACGCCTGGCTTTTCGCTCTTCAGGTGTTCAACAACGACAGAGCCTTCGACCCCGGCGTTTTGAGCGATTTGACGAACGGGTTCTTCCAAAGCACGCAGAACGATGTTAACCCCCGTCAATTCGTCACCTTCGGCTTCAACCTTGGCAACGTCAGAGATGACGTTGATCAAAGCAGTTCCACCACCAGCAACGAAGCCTTCTTCAACGGCAGCCCGGGTCGCGTTCAAAGCATCTTCGATCCGATACTTACGTTCCTTCAGTTCCGTTTCAGTAGCAGCACCAACACGGACAACGGCAACGCCACCAGCTAGTTTAGCCAGACGTTCCTTTAACTTGTCCTTGTCAAAGTCAGAAGTCGTTTCTTCAATTTGACCCTTGATTTCAGCAACCCGGTCAGCGATTTGGTCCTTAGAACCAGCACCTTCAACGATCGTGGTGTTGTCCTTAGTGACGTTAACCTTTTGTGCTTGGCCTAGTTGTTCAATGGTCGTGTCCTTCAAGTTAAGACCTAAGTCATCAGTAATGACAGTCCCACCAGTCAAGACAGCGATATCTTGTAATTGGGCCTTACGACGGTCACCAAAGCCAGGTGCCTTGACAGCAACCACGTTGAAGGTCCCACGCATCTTGTTCAAGACCAACGTTGGCAAAGCTTCACCAGTGATGTCATCAGCGATGATCAACAGAGAACGGCTTTGTTCAACGACGGATTGTAACAGTGGCAAGATGTCTTGGATGTTCGCAATCTTCTTGTCAGTGATCAAGATGTAAGGGTTGTCCAAGTTGGCTTCCATCTTGTCGTTGTCGGTAACCATGTACTGTGACATGTAGCCACGGTCAAATTGCATCCCTTCAACAACGTCCAAGCTGGTGTCAACACCACGGGATTCTTCAATCGTGATGACCCCGTCGTTGCCAACCTTTTCCATGGCGTCAGCAATTAACTTACCAGTTTCCTTGCTAGCAGATGAAATGGAAGCGATTTGGGCGATATCATCCTTGGTCTTAACATCATGTGACATCTTGTGTAAGCCATCAACGGCAGCAGCAGTTGCTTTTTCGATCCCGCGACGAATCCCAACAGGGTTGGCACCGGCGGTCACGTTCTTCATACCTTCGTTAACGATAGCTTGTGTCAAAACAGTTGCGGTCGTTGTCCCGTCACCAGCGATATCGTTGGTCTTGGAAGCAACTTCGGAAACCAGCTTAGCACCCATGTTTTCGAAGTGGTCTTCAAGTTCGATGGACTTGGCAATCGTCACACCATCATTTGTGATGGTCGGGTTACCATAGCTTTGTTCCAAAACAACGTTGCGGCCTTTAGGCCCTAAGGTCGTTTTAACCGTGTCTGCTAACTTATCAACACCAGCAAGCATCTTGCTACGTGCGTCTTCAGAGAACTTTAATTCTTTAGCCATTGTTTAAATTCACCTCATACTAAAATTTTTATATTCAATCGTATTAGTGGGAAAGTCACTAGTCAATAACTGCGACTAAATCCTTTTCGTGTAAAACAAGATACGTCTTACCATCGTACTTAACTTCAGTACCGGCATACTTATCAAACAATACCTTGTCGCCAACCTTAACAGCTGGGGCTACCTTGTCGCCATTGTCTAACACACGACCATCGCTAACTGCAACGACGTTGGCCGTTGAAGGCTTTTCTTGGGCATTACTTGCTAAAACAATGCCGCCAACCGTGGTTTCTTCTTCTTCTGGTTGATCTAAAATGACGCGGTCTCCTAATGGTTTTAACACTTGAATCCCTCCAATAAACTTACTTTTTAGCACTGTTAGCACTTGACTAACATAAGTGCTAATCACAATATCTAATATATGGTTTTTCGTTTTAAAAATCAAGGAATTTGACAAACTATTTCGGCGACGATGCGCTTAGGGGTTGGGCGCCATAGGTTCGCACGTATTCAAGTTGATTGAACGGTGGTTTCCCCGACTCAAAATAAGGTCAAAGTGCGTGTGACATCAGGCGATTAGTTTGCGAGCATTTACGTGAGAACAGGGGGATGGTCTTGGCATAATTTCTGTTCTCACGTTAAGCGCAACTCCCCCGTGGCGCACATTTCGGCACGGTAATGGCCAAAAAAATCAGTTTTTTCAGAAGACTTCTGAAAAAGCTGATTTTTAAATTATGCCCAGACTCATTTACCGGCGCCGAATCCTTTGCACGTGATCCATGGTCCGCTTCATTTCCTTCTTACTTCCAAAAAAACGTTGAATCTTGGCATTTTCCCGTTCACGAGCGCTCATATCACTGTAACTGAGTTCGAGTTGGAGCTTGTGGTAGCTTGCCAGCCGACTCGCGTCTAACTCCCCTGCCGCAATAGCCGCTTGGACTGCACACCCCGGTTCCGTTTGATGCGTACAGTTACGAAATTTACACTGATCGGCCAGCGTCGTAATGTCGGTAAATGCCTTGGTCAAATCACCGCCCTGAACCTGAAGCTCACGCATGCCTGGGGTGTCGATGACCACTCCGCCAGTTGGCAGTCGCAGGAGTTCTCGCGACGTGGTCGTGTGTCGTCCTTTGTCATCATCAGTACGAATCGCTTGCGTGTCCAGCACATCATGCCCGAGTAGCCCATTGATCAACGTCGACTTGCCAACACCGGACGACCCAATAAAGGAAACGGTCTGATTTCCAGTCACGTAAGCTTTAAGCGCATCAATACCAGTACCGGTCTGTGCCGAACAGGTGACCACGTCCACGCCCAGCGTCACGGTGGCCAGCTCATCTAATTTTGTGGAGACATCGGCACACAGGTCGGCCTTGGTCAGCACCACGACGGGCACGGCGCCACTGTCCCACGCCATGGTCAAGTAGCGTTCGATGCGATGCACGTTAAAGTTGGCATTAAGCGACATACAGATGAAGATCGTATCCACGTTGGCCGCAATGATCTGACCAGCCCCCGTCTTACCAACCGCTGCTCTTTCCAACACACTTTGCCGGGGCAAAACGCGTTGAATCAAGGCGAGCTGGTGATCCGGGGAAATCGTGACCAACACCCAATCGCCAACGGCTGGAAAGTCAGTCGCCACGGTCAACTCATGGCGTAGCTTACCGACAACTTCTGCTGGCAACACCCCACTTGCACTGATGACTTGGTAAGCCTCACGATGCTGTTCGGTCACGCGAGCTAACGCCAACTGGGGTGTTGCCGCGGCAAGTTGTTCTAGGTGTTCGGTGAGACCATATTGCTTTAAATTGATTTTCAATCTCGATAATTCCTTTCGCAAACGGTGGTACCCGAAAGGCTAACGACGACAGATGACTGGCGCTACACTTAAATCTGGTCACTAAATAATCCCAGTTCGGACTGTTCGGTGTGTGGTCCTGCCATTTGCACCAAAAAAGGATGCAGTTGAGACTGCACCCCTGAACCAAGTTTTTTGTGGGTGCAGATGTCATTTTCGTTCAAGTCGTTACGGGTACACTAAAACTAGCAGGCAAATTGCCCACTTTTCAGCTTCCTGCGTAACTCCTATTGAACGACCGACATCCGGCAACCCTCCGATAATTTAATTGCTGATAGCATAGCATTATGCTTGAATCAGTGTCAATCGTTAAGCCATCCCGCGACTAAACTAATTTAGACGCAAAAAACACCCCTTGGACTGAACCAAGTGGGTGTTTCTCATTAAAAATGAGACTTAATCTTTATTGTAGTGTTCCAAGAAGTAGATCAACGTCTGCAGTTCATTCGTTAAGTCCACGTTTTGAACCCGAACATCCTTGGGCACCGTAATCCGTAGTGGCGTGAAGTTCAGGATTCCCTTCACCCCACCGGCAACGACTTCTTCCGTAACGGACTGGGCAACGTCAGATGGGACCGTCAGAATGGCGATTTGAATCTGTTGTTCTTCCAGCTGTGTCCGCAAGTCGGTCATTGGGTAGATGGGAACACCACTCTGAATCGTGTTCGCCATATCCTTGCTAACATCAAAGGCCGCACTGATTCGGACGTTACCATCCTGGTGGAAATTAAAGTTCAGTAGCGCATGCCCCAAGTTTCCGACCCCAATCAAGGCCACGTTCGTTAACCGGTCCTGATTTAAGATCTTCTTGAAGAACTTGATGAGACTTTCAACGTCGTACCCGTAGCCCCGTTTACCGAGGGCCCCAAAGTAAGAGAAATCTCGACGAATGGTTGCTGAATCAACCTTAACGGCTTCAGAAAGTTCCGTCGAGGACACACGAGTTTTGTCCGCGTCCAGCAAGATGTTTAAGTAACGGTAGTAGATGGGGAGCCGTTTAGCTGTCGCGCGGGGAATCTTTTGATCTGTCAAAAAATGAGACCTCCTAATCAATAAATACTGGTCATCGCCAACCGACGGTGACACTTTCCCTAAATAGCTTTTTGATTGTGAAATTTGCTTTCTTACAGATTATAGCATAACCGCCCGTCTTGTGAAAGAAATTGCAAATATTTTTCACAATTTCTTCTATATTTCGGTCTATCCCGTAAATATGCTAGAATAAGAACTATCAACTTATACGAAAAACGAAAAGGAGGTCCATTTACCGTGATTCTTTTACAAGTTCAACAAGTCACGCGACGCTTTGGCGCGACCGTACTCTTTGAAAACGTCAGTCTTGACGTTCCTGAACACGGCCGGGTGGCACTAGTGGGCCGCAACGGTGCCGGTAAGTCCACCCTACTTAAAATGATTGCTGGTGAAACCACGCCCGACGTTGGTCAGATTACAACGAAACGGGGGCTTACCATTGGCTACCAGGCGCAAAACGCCGGCCTGGCCTCATCTAAAACTGTCTGGAACGAAATGCTCGATGTCTTTGCCAAGCTGCGGGCAATGGAAAAGCGGATGCACGAACTCGAACAGCAAATGAGTGACCCCGCCATTATTGCGGATCAGGAAGAGTTTACACAGGTCAGCAAGACCTACGATCAACTTCAACAAGACTTTAGCGACCAGAACGGGTACGGTTACCAGGCCGAAATTCGCGGTGTGCTGCACGGATTTGAATTCGGCGAGGCGTACTATGACAAGCCGATCAATGAACTTTCCGGGGGACAACGAACTCAGTTGGCCTTAGCAAAACTGTTGCTGGAACGCCCCGACCTCTTAATCCTGGACGAACCCACAAACCATTTGGATGTTGAAACGTTAACTTGGTTGGAAGGCTACCTACAGGGCTACTCGGGCGCCATCCTGGTCGTGTCCCATGACCGGTATTTCCTCGATCACGTGGTCAACGACGTTTACGACATGGCCCACGGTGGCTTAGTTCACTATCCCGGCAACTACTCCCATTACATTGAGGCCAAGGCCGAACGACTACGGCGCGAGTGGAAGGAATACGACAAGCAACAGACCGAGATTGGTAAATTAGAAGACTTTGTGAACAAAAACATCGTCCGGGCGTCCACGACCAAACGGGCGCAGGCACGACGGAAGCAACTAGAGAAAATGGATAAGCTCGCTAAACCAGAGGGTGACGAAAAGGTTGCCCGCTTCACGTTTAGACCACATCGTCAAAGTGGCAATGTGGTCTTGGACGTGGTCAACGGTGCGGTTGGTTACGATCAACAGATTCTCTGTGCCCCGGTCAATCTCGATATCAAGAAACATCAGGCCGTGGCTATCGTCGGCCCCAACGGGATTGGAAAATCCACCCTACTAAAAACCATTCTAGGTCGGATCCCCGCCATTCAGGGGCAAATCATCTTCGGCACCGGCGTCGATATCGGCTACTATGATCAAGATCAAGCGACGCTGCACGAGAAGAAGAGTGTCTTACATGAACTGTGGGATGATCATCCCACGACACCAGAAGGCGATATTCGTTCCATCCTCGGAAGCTTTCTGTTTACCGGCAGCGATGTCGATAAGAGTGTTCACAGCCTGAGTGGTGGTGAACGGGCCCGGTTACTGTTGACGAAACTGGCCCTGCGCCATGACAACTTCTTAATGCTGGACGAACCGACCAATCACTTGGATATCGATAGCCGTGAAGTCTTGGAAAACGCGTTAAATGAGTTCGATGGGACTATCCTGTTCGTTTCCCATGACCGGTACTTCATCAACCAAGTCGCCACGCAGGTCGTTGAATTGGCCCCCGCTGGCACCACGCGTTATCTGGGCGACTACGACTACTACGTGGCCAAGAAAGCCGAACAAGATGCCTATGCGGCCAAAGAAGCGGCTGAAGCCGAGGCAGCCAATCCGACGAGTGACGCACCGAAACAGACACAAGTCGATTACCAACAACAAAAAGAACAACAGAAGGCTAAGCGAAAACTTAGTCGGCAAGTGGACGCGCTAGAAACCAAACTAGGCGACCTCGAAACACAAAAGTCAACGATTGAGACGGCCATGAGCTCACCAGAAAACTTCAATGACGCCGGAAAGTTGGCCGACCTGCAAGCTCAGCTGACGACGGTCACGAGCGACCTCGATGCCACCGAAGAGGAATGGACCGAGAAGAGTTTAGCACTAGAAGATTTTGAGGATTAAAAAAATAAAGCTACTTGGTTAATGGCCCTGACGACCGTTAACCGGGTAGCTTTTTTGTCTTATAGCGCCGTGTACCCGCCATCGACATTGATGGTTGCCCCGGTAACAATAGAAAAAGAGACGCAATTCGAAAGTGAATTGCGTCTCTCAAGAGCCCCCTCATCAGCACTCGCTGACAAAAAAACTTAATTTTAAGGGTATCACGGCCACTTGACTAAGTTGTTTCATTATTTCACTGGATCAGCGACCCAGTCGAATTCCAGACTAGGATCGGCGTTCAACGTGGCATCAGCGAAGACACCGTGGCGGTAAGCTACCTCAGCAAATGCCCCGATCATGGCCGCGTTGTCCCCACATAACTTCAACGGTGCCTTGACCAGATGGGTCGTGGGGTTGCTGGACAAGTCACGTTCCAACCGCTCCCGCAAACCCAAGTTGGCAGCCACCCCGCCGGCCAGAATCAACTGGTGGACCGGGTAATCAGCCAACGCCTTTTGCGTCTTTTCGGCCAACACATCGACCACTGCTTGTTGGAAGCTGGCGGCTAGGTCCTGTTTGCTGAGCGTTTCGCCAATTTGGTCGGCATGGTGGGTGGTGTTGATGAAGGCACTCTTCAACCCACTGAAACTAAAGTCGAAGTTGTCGTCCTTTTCCATCGCACGGGGAAAATTGAACGTATCGTGGCCCTGATGCGCCCACTCATCAACAGTCTTACCAGCTGGATAGTTGACACCCATGACCCGGCCAACCTTATCGTAGGCTTCACCGGCAGCGTCATCCCGCGTTTCACCAATAATTTCAAATTGATTCTCGGCAGGCATATAAACCAATTCCGTATGTCCCCCAGAAACTAACAGCGCCATCGCTGGAAATTCAATAGGTTCTACGTAGCGCGCCGCATAGATGTGACCCGCCATGTGATTCACAGGAATCAATGGTAAATTGTGGGCAAATGCCACCGTCTTCGCCGCAGTAACCCCAATCAACAGGGCACCGACTAAGCCCGGACCATACGTCACCGCCACAGCATCAAGGTCATCGTACCCTACTTTGGCCTCTGCTAAAGCATCTTTGATGCACAGTGTGACCTCTTCAATGTGGTGCCGACTGGCAACTTCGGGGACAACACCGCCAAATCGCTGATGACTCTTGATCTGAGTGGCAACGATGTTCGACAGAATTTTTTTGCCGTCTTCAATGACCGCCACACTCGTCTCATCACAACTTGATTCAAACGCTAAGATTAAATTTCGCTTTTCCGTTGGACTCACTCCTCTTCCTCACTCATGCTCTCATTCACGTCTACTCACGAAAAAAACGAGTGGCCTAACGCCAACTCGCTTTTCTAGTCGGTTGCTTGCGGTTCTTCTTTTAAATATAAGACCATGTCAGCTGCATCTTCATGATCACCAAAGTAATACCCCCGCTTGATACCGGTCTGCTCAAAGTTCAAATCGCGGTAAAGCTTTTGGGCATTGTGATTGGACACCCGCACTTCCAAGCTAACGGACTTGTAATTCAACTGCTTGGCCTTTTTGATCATAATTCCCATTAAGAACCGGCCCAAGCCGCGACTCTGAAACTCAGGTAAGACAGCAATGTTCGTGATATGCGCATCGCGTGTCCGTTCATCAAACGTACTCCCAATGAATGCCAGTAGCTTATCGTTCTTCCGAATAACCAGGTAAAGTCGGTCCTTTTCCCGGCGTAATTCATTGGCAAACGCCGTGGAATCCCACGGTGCCTGACCGGCGTAAACGGCTCGTTCAATTTCAATCATTTCTGGAATATCGGTAAACAGCGCCTTGGCGACAAAGTAAGTGACTTCATGAATCTCCACGCGGTGATTCTTAACATCCATGGTTTCTTCGCGCACCAGTTCCCGCCGACTGCCGAATACATTCTTATACCAGCTTTTAAATTTTTTCAACATAGGATTCGGGTTCCTTTTCTGGATTCTTAGCTCGCCATTCTGCTTCGGCCTGCGTTAAACGAAGATAATTAGGCACGAAACGGTCAACATCGGTCACTGGTGGTAAATCGCGACCCAGCAGGCCAATCGTTGCGACTTGGGGCAGATTTAACCAAGGACTCACGGCCGGTGTTGCGGCGGAAATCGTCGTATTAATCAGGTCAGTGAAGTGATCGGCGTCACCTAAGAACCAGACCGGTTCCGCGTACTCTTTGACCTCGGCCAAAAAATCAGCGACATTAGTATGGGCATCGTCAATCACGGCAACGGGACGGCCCTTTTGAATGCGGTACAGCCCCGCAAAAACGTTTTGGTTGCGGGCATCAAACAGTGGCGCCACTAACGCCCCTTCGACCGGCACATTGGCGGCTAAAGTCGCCAGACTTGAAACGGCGACTAAATCAATATTTAACGTTGCGGCCAAGGTCTTAGCCGTAGTGACTGCAATCCGAATACCCGTATATGACCCCGGACCAGCGGCCACAACAACGCGTTCTAGGTCGGTAGGCTTCAGGTCAGCCATTGCCAACAAACGTTCGATCTCTGGTAACAAATACTCCGCGTGTTTCTGATGAACCGTCACGGTGATGGCCGCGAGCACCGTTGTGTCGTCTAATACGGCGACACTCAGTGGACGATTCGATGTATCAATTGCTAAAATCTTCATGATTACTTGGGGTCCCCTTTAATTTGTTTCGCCGCCACAGCTTGACCTGCTGCCAACCATTAAATGTGAAAAGCGGCGGCCATGACACTCCACCGCTTCATTTTAATAGTTCGGTTACTTTTTTCCGTTTACTGACTTTATCAGTTTACTATACTACCACAAAGCAGGGGGAACAACACCTTCCCTGCTTACTTTTCCCAAAAGCTAAAGATTGACTGCTAGTCCATCGGCTGGCCAGCCAACCGAACACCTTAATCTGTCCATTGAACCGTGGCACGAACGGCCGTCGTTGTGCCGAAGCTGACCGTGTGCTGTGTCGTCGTAGACGCTGGTTGCGTGACCGTACTAGTCACCTGCTGGCCGTATTTGACTTCATTTTCAAACCGAATCCGAACGTCCGTTGCGTGATGGTGCCGCAAAAACTCTGCGGGCAAAGTGTCCAACATCCAGTCGAAGTAGTGGGCGTTATTCACATGACCATTGTGATCGATGTCGAAGTACCGAACCGTATAAGGCTTCACGTGGCTCGTTGCCGTAACATCATCCTTGTCTGGTCGTGGCAACCGCGGTAACCGGGTCACGGGGTCACTATGATAGGGCGCCATGATTTCGGCCGGGATCGTCGCAATCTTACGCGTCTCATAACTCATCGTCACCCAGATACCCTCACCGTACGCCAGTTGTTTCCCCGTCGCATCGAGCAACCAATACTCGCGGTATGCAAAGTAGCGGTTATAAGCCGTGGCCCGGGTCTTAACGGTAACCGTCTCGCCCGTCCGGGGTAGCCGGTCAATTTGAACGTGGTACTGGGTGACGACCCAACCCACGCCCAAGCTTTGAATCTTTGCGGTCGTAATGCCGAGATCAGCGTTTTGATCTTCGGAGACCAAGACAAAGAGGTCAATGAGCTTCGCCAAGGTTAACTGGTCGGTGTCATCGGCCTCATAATAGACGATGCGATGTTTTTCAGAAAATTCGTTTGCAGCCACCTAGGTCACTCCTCGTCTAAATGATGATAGGTCCGGTAGACCTCTTGTTTCTTTAACCCACGCAGGTTAGCGACCTCTTTGATGGCCGCATTCGGCTTGTCACCGGCAGCGATTAACCGATCGACTTGCACTTCAATGGGTTCACTCAGGTCAACGGCCGTCGTTGCAGTGGTCGTTGGTGCCGGGTTGCCCCCCACCAAGACCACGAATTCCCCTCGAACCGTGTCCGTTGCGGCCCACTCAGCCAGTTCGGCTAAGCTCCCGCGTAAGAATTCTTCGTAACGTTTCGTCAACTCACGACAAAGTACCGCTGGCCGGTCATCGCCAAAACCATCTGCCAAATTTTGTAACGTCTTCTTCAACCGATGAGGGGCTTCATAGAAGATCAATGTTTCCGGCCGTTGCGCCAAACTGTCAATTTCTGAGCGTTGGTCCTTTGGCTTGCGGTCCAGGAAACCGTAGAAATAAAACGGCTGTGGTGCTAACCCAGATGCAATCAACGCGGTCAACCCAGCGTTGGCCCCAGGTAACGGCACGACTGGAATGTGCGCGTCGATACAAGCGTTAACCAATTCGTGGCCAGGGTCGGAAATGGACGGCATACCGGCATCACTGACTTGAGCAATCTGCATCCCCGCTTGTAATTTCGCGACCAATTGCGGAATTCGTTCTTGTGTATTGTGTTCGTGAAAACTGATTTGTTTGGTTTCAATCTCAAAATGATTTAATAATTTCTGGGTATTGCGCGTGTCCTCAGCGGCAATCAGATCCGCATCCTTCAGGGTCTTAACCGCCCGAAAGGTCATGTCGTCAAGGTTACCGATGGGCGTAGGTACTAAATAAAGATGGCCAATTGCCTCGGCTTGAAAACTTCGTCGTCGTTCCATGTGGTGCTGACCTCCTACTGATCACGATAAATAACTTCTAAGCAAAAGGCGCACTCTTCGTCTTGTTTGCGGCGCGTCCCGTAAAATTCACGGCAGACGTGAAAGCCCTCTTCATAGAGTTTTTCCAAAATCTGGCGCGACTTGGAGAGTCCTTGGGGGGTCTCCGGGTCCTCTGGTAAGGTCTTTTGCAGTTCCCGTACCAGGTCACGTAACCGCTGGTTTTCGATTTCCAACTCGGCATTGTGCTCAAACACCTGCGTCATTTCAGTCTGTAAGTCACTGAACTGGGCGGACATTTGCTGTAACTGGTCCTCTAAGCTTTTAAATTGCTCGTAAACTTCTTGTTTATCCAATTGCCACCCCTCCCTGCTAAACTAAGCTAGCGCGTGACTTGCGCCAAAATCTGAAGTGTTAATGCCTCTAAGATCGTCTGAAAATTCATGTTGCCGGCCAATTGACTCCGGGTCGCAAGCGTCAGGGTCATCACATTCACCAACTGATCAATACTCAGCCGTTGGCCCACCTGCTGACTAGCGGTTGCCACCTGCGGAAAGGCCAGGTCATCACTGGCGACTTGGCCCGTCTGTTGACGTAATGCATCGTGCCAGACCTGCACCAGCATATCCAGCAACACACCTTGGCGGTCACGATTCAGTGCTAACGGTAAGAGTTCCGTTTGCACCCGCACAAAGGCCCGTTCATCCCCCTGCGTACAAGCACTGAACCACTGACCGACCTTGGTTTGTGCATCCTTTAACCAGTCATCGGCCGTCAACTCCTGTGCCGCACTGACACTTTCCGTCAGGGTTGCAAGCAGATACCGTTGGCTAGGTGCCACTCCGGCCTTCTCCAAGGCTTGGGCAAACGCCTGCGGGGCCACCTGTAAGAAATCCACCACCTGCGTTCGCGACAAAATCGTGGGCAAAATCAAATTTTTGTTGGCCGTTAACAGGAGGGCAACCGTGTTACCTACGGGTTCCTCAATAAATTTCAGCAGACTATTGGCTGCCCCCGTGGTCATTCGGTCGACCTGATCAACGATAAAAATTTTCTGATTGCCTTCCACGGCGCTCTTGGTGAACTCCGACTTCAGGTAACGGACCTGATCAACTTTGATGCGTTGTCCATCTGGAATGACGCTGACAACATCAGGATGGTCGCCCGCCAAAATTCGGCGACATTCGGCACACTGACCACAGGGTAACCCCTCAGCAGTAACATGCTGGCAGAACAGTCGCATCGCAATCACCGTAGCTAGTTCCTGACGGCCAGTCCCATCGGCACCATTAAATAAATAAGCGTGCGCAAGATGATTGGTCTGTACCAGGTGCATAAAATGAGTCGTCAGCTCTGGTTGTAGACGCTGAATCGTGGCAACTACGGTTTCTTCCGTCATGAGACCTCCTAAAAGCGGTGGAACTGGTCAACGGGTAAGACGAAGACCGTCGCCCCACCAACTTGTACTTCGACTGGGTATGAAGATGTGCTGTCTAATTGCGCATCAAAATTAACTGGTGGTGTCATAAACTGTTGCCGGGTATGACTGGCCGCCTTGATCATGTCTAAGACTTCATCGACCCGTTCATCTTCCAACCCAATCATAAACGTCGTGTTGCCAGACTTCAAAAAGCCCCCAGTCGTGGAAAGACGCGTTGCCCGAATGTCGTTGTCGATAAACTGGTTGCTAAGGCGATTGGCGTCCTTATCTTGAACGATTGCAATCAATAATTTCATTTAAATTCCTCCCTCAAATGCCGATTTTAAAAATAACGCTGTGCCGTCTGTTTAATTAAAGTCAATGCCTGCGCGACAACTTGGTCTGGCGCCTGCGTGGCATCGATCAGCTTAATCCGTTCCGGATGGGCAGCTTGTAGCCGTAAGTAAGCCGCGCGAACCCGATCATGGAAGGCCGCTTGTTCAACGTCGAGGCGGTCGACCTTATTCGGGTCCCGATGTGCCTGAATACGTTTCAGACCAACTTCGGCCGGTACATCGAAATAGATCGTCAGGTCAGGTAACAAACCATCAGTTGCAAATTCATTCATGCGGGCAACCTCGGCCTCACCAATCTGGCGGCCAGCCCCCTGGTAGGCCACCGAGCTGTCCACATACCGATCACACAAGACGAGTTTGTCAGCCGTTAAGGCCGGTAGAATCGTCTGTGCCAAGTGTTGCCGCCGCGCTGCCGCATATAATAAGGCTTCGGTCCGGTAATCCATGTCCGTATTCGCCCGGTCCAGAATAATCGCCCGAATACTCTCTGAAATCGGGTTGCCACCGGGTTCTCTGGTAATCGTCAGCCGGTCACCCAATAAGGGCTGAATCTGCGCCGTAATCGTGTTCAAAGCACTGGTTTTCCCGGCGCCGTCTGGTCCTTCAAAACTAATAAACGTTCCTGACAAAATACTCGACCCCATTTTTGATTGATAGGTATATTGTACTTGAATTCAGAATTGATGTCTATTTGCAGTGCCAGCCTTCTCCCATTTTTCCTTGGGAAATTGATTGATTTAGGCGCCAAGTTACCGGTCATGCCTGTTCTAACGACAAACTAAACTAGGCAATATGGTGGTTAGCATCGCCTTACCGATCGGCAGGCGGAATCCCCGGCAGCCAGAACGCGGTCAATTTAGGCTACTTTAATGAAGAAATGTTCCATGCCAGGTAGCAACAACGTTTAGCTACCCTACACATCATACTCCGTCTCCTTGATTCCTGCGTTCATCAAGTCATACGGATTCTTCATCTTCTCTGGATTCCAGCTGGCAACGCCGACGACTAACCGAACTTCTAGATTGGTTAGCTCTGTCTCTTTCGGCAAGGCTGCCTTAAATTTGTCTTTAATTCGTTTGGCAGCAATATTAGCCCCAGCAGAATTAGTAAAGAGTAATACCGCCCACGTTGGGTTATTGCGATCAATGAGGTATGTGATGTCATTGGTCCGCATGGCGTCCTTAATGGTTGCTGACACCAGCTTTAGCAATGCCGTCATCTGGGTGTCGCTAACCATGCTGCGCATCTCTTGAAAGTAACGGATGCGGACGATCATGGTCGTAACGGGCAAATCAAAACGCCGATTGGTTTCGGTAAAGACCGCCGTATCTTCAATGTAAGACACCGTTGTCCGCAGATTCGTAGCCTCGTCAAAGGCCCCCCGTTCAACCAAATCACTCCGTAGCTTGGCGTTCTCCGTTTGCAGTCGCCGGGCATGCACCGTCATGCCATAGAACGTCACCGATAGCAACAATGGCATGACCAGCCAATAGGTCAGACTCCAGATAAAGTCCTGAGAATTCAACTGTTCCTCGTAAATGGCAAAAATAATCTGACCAAAGATGAACGCCAAGTTAACCAGCAACCCAGTGATCATTCCCGAAAAATACGTGAGTAAAATCAAGCAAAAGGTCACCCCTAAAAAAAGGACGTTGATTAATAGAAAATGGGTATGGGTAGCGGCCATGCCGATTCCTAATCCACCTAGTAACGCCAGAAATAAGATCAAATAGATATCCGTCAACCAACTGTCTCGACCTGCATGTCTAATCATGACGCCGCCCCTTTCCTAGAAGACGATAGTGTCGCAAAAGCACCAACGTTGCAACCAAAATGACGATCACAATTCCCAACGCAATCCCCAAATAAATCAAAAGTTGGGCATGACGATCAAGCTGCTGTCGTCGGTTCGCACTGACATCAATCAATTTATTTTTCTTGAATCGGTAGCCAAGATGCTGATTGTTTTGATCGACGACAATGGCATCCCCTGCATACTGGGCGATGTTTTTCTGCGTGTTCAACTGCGTCGATGCTAAATAGGCTTGGTTGGGCTGCGGCCCAGTCACCACTAACAATCCCCGTTTCGTATTAAATGGTGACCGCAAGAGTTGTGCCGTCCCCAAAGTCTGCCCGTAGCGTTGTTCAATACTCAGCTTCTCATTAGAAACAAAACCCGTTCGGGCGTGATTGAATTTAAAGTAGAGCTTTGAATTCAGGCTGGCAATCAACGCATTTTGCTTGGGTGTTCCAAAAGCAATCACGTTACTGTGTTTTAGGATAGACCGTTGCGGCTGCTGGTCGTAAAAGGTAATGGTTCCCCGGTTACTTTCGGCGTAATTTCCAATTAAGTTAAAAAGGTTGGTCAGCGTTCGATAATCGGCCGCTGTCATTGTCCGCGGTCGCATAACCGCTAACTGGTCATAAGTTGACTGTCGCAAGAAGAGATTGGGGTAATTACTGAAGAGCAGATCAGTTCCTGGTGCCGACTTGATTCTGGACACAGAAGTTGGTTCAATGCTAGCCCACGGCGATTCAGTCGTCGCTGATTGCTGTGTGACCGGCAAGTCCAATCCAATTCTGACCGTAAAGCTGTTTCCCAACGCCATTCCCTTAGGCAGGGTGACCGTAAAGTGATCATCATCCGCCCGTTTGGCAGTCAAATGGTGACTGCCAATCGCTGTACCATTGATATAGACCGTCGCGAGTGCCGCCTTGAAGTCCAGATTACGCGCATACCGAAGATGAACCGTAATCGTTGAACCATCAGCATTATTACGGTCAATTGGGAGACGCACAAAATAGCTTTGCTCCTGATGTCCGGCCCCCGTCAACCTATCGCTAGTCGTTGTTAATTGATAGTGACCGCTATAATTCAAGGACGACGTAAACGTCTTAGTCGCCGCCGTAACATCGGCGTTGGGATGCGCCGTTTCCGTCATCAATTCCGAATTAGCGACAAAGCGGGCCGCCTTGGCTAACAACTTTCCCGTCAACGCCGTCACGACTAAATAGTGCTTGCCCTGACGATCAACTCGTTGCAGCATGCCCCGGTTTTTCAGCGTTGCCCGGTTAAATAACTGTTTAAATTGTGCTGGTAAGTGATCATAGGTCGCAACAATCAGTTGATAGTCCGCCGACCGGCCAGCCTTATCAGCAAAGGTCGTCACCGGAATCTGCTGATCGTTCGTCGTAATCACGCGTGCCTCTCCAGTCAATGCATACATACTAGCCGCAAGCTCTGCATTCGACGCCTGATTAGGCACTCGAATGACCGCCTGCCGATTGACAATCGTGTCTGCCCCAGAAAAGTGATCGTAGAAAGAATCAATATTGCGGGTCGGCTGTTTCAACCGATATTGGCAATTCACAGACGATCGCCTGTCGATCGTCAACCAATTGGCAGGCGTCTGCGCCAAGCGATAATCCTGCGTGGCTTTTTTATGCTTAGTTGTCAAGATTTGACCACTCACTTGCACTTCATTCTCGCCCTGCAGGAGTCGTAGTGGGATCTCGATGGACTTGGTCTGCAAGCCGATCTGATTCTTTGGCCGAAACGAGTAGAACTTGACCCCATTTAAAGTGACCGTCAGATCTGACAATTGCCGATTCGACAACTGTGAGATCTGAAAGTTCAGGTTTAGCGTTGCCCGATGCATGCGCCAATAGTCCATCTTGACAAAGTATGTGCTGGTCTGAACTGTTTGACCAGACAGACTGGTCGTGCTGTTTTGAAACGGCTGCGTATACGTCGACCACGATGCGGCCTGCGCATCACCTATGCCAACCAGTCCGAGTAGTCCACCTATCAGGCACAGGCCGACTTTACTGATAACGCTTCGTTTTATACCACTTAGCTTGTTGATGAAAGACTTGTTCACGGATATACCCCACCATTCCATAGGCCGCCACAGCGAGCCACATTTGACTGTAGACGACGTACATAAAAATTATAATCATCAAATTACTCAACGTCATTTCACCCTTTTCGGTCGTGATGGTCACAAAAGTACTGATCACGAACAACACGATGGCAAAAAGCCACAGGGTGTTATTGAACCCGCGCAGGTTCGAATGTGCGATTCCCGCGACCGACAGGACAAAAACCGAATCGGATAACAACAACGATGTCATCAGCAGAAAATAGATCGACAAGAAGTACAACAGGTCAAACCGAATCGGTCGGCCGGTCTTGCGAAAGACCAACGGCAAGTTCTTCAAAATGACGTAGATGTTGCCCTTGACCCAGCGTGTCCGCTGGTGAAACCACACATCCAACGTTTGTGGTTCCTGTTCCCAGGTGACTGCACGCGGTTGAAAATTGATCCGATAGCCTAGTCGATAAATCCGAAAACTAATTTCCGTATCCTCGGCTAAGGCTTTCGTATCCCAACCACCGATCTTTTCCAATAACGATCGCCGAATCACGTAATTCGTTCCGGGAATCGTGCAAAGCTTGAACAAGCGTAGCCGACCGGCCTGTGCCATCCACTGAAACGACAGCGTTTCAACATTGATAAATCGCGTCAATAGGGACGCATTCTTATTTCGCGTCCGAAACTTACCGATGACCGCACCGTAGCCGTCATCCTGTAAGAGTTCAGCTACTAACAGGCGCAGGGCCGGACGTTCCGGTGTGTTATCGGCGTCGTAAACGGAAATGATACTGCCCTTTGCCTGCTTCAGCGCGATGTTGAGGGCGTTTGATTTGCCCTTCCCGCCAGTCTGCTTATCCGTATTAATAACTTCCAGGTTTCGTTCTGGATAAGTCTTCTGAATGCCCTGTAAGAGCTCGGCCGAGTTATCGCTGGAATTGTCGTTGATCACGATAATCTCGTAGCGATCGTGAGGGTAATCAAAGTTCAGTAATGAAAGTACCGTCTTGACGATCACGATTCCCTCATTGTGCGCCGGTACCATGATGGTCACGAACGGCACATCCTTGGGTAACTGGGGGTCTGGTGTCCGCACAATCTTTAGATACTGCAAATACCCGGCCATGGTCAAGATAAGATTAACGACCAAGATTCCCCAGATAGCGACAATGGCGACAAACACAAAGTAGTCCAACACACTCATGACAAGCCTAACCTCCTTCGTTGATACACTAATGCTCAGTACCGTCAGCTACTTTCGCATAAACATCCGGCGGTAGATTCGACGACCCAAGAAGAGGAATATCCCCAACACAATCGTGGTGATGACAAAGAATGCCATCAGAATCCACCCCTGAACTTTAAAATAACCACTCAGCGCAACAAAATTCTTACGTTCAAAATGATAATTGGGGACGCCAGTCGCTCGGGTCCGTATTTTGACTGGACTGCCATTCAGATAATAAATGCCTTTGTGGTAGCCAAACGTCGCGGAAGCACTCAGCAAACGGGTCCGCATTTGCTTTTGTGGAGCGTACCACGTGATATGTGTGTGCCGTAATTGCTGCAGCAGGGCTGTCTCTTGCTTCGCAGATGTTGGTAACTGAACTGTGACGGCCATTGGCAGTGCGGGAGTAACCTGCTGAATCTGCCCGTTACGCACTGTTTGTAAAGACTGCCACGTCACCCCATACCAGGTCGTTCTATGGGTTGCACCCAAATTATCCCGTTGTACAAACGCTGTCGTCGTTGGGTTGGGCAGGAGCAAGACGTCACTTGCTCGCTGTAAACCATAGCGTTGTAAGGTCCGATCCTGATTCCAGTAGGCTGGCGCGCTGATTCCCACCGGAATAACCTGTCGCTGTCCTAATTGATTCAACTCAGCCACCATCACTTGTTCAAGCGTGTTTCTGCTCTGCGCGTTTGCCGCACCCACGACTGGTGCCTGTAGAAAAATGACCCCGTGATGCCGTTCTACATACCGCAGCGTCGCAGTGAAGCGCGTAAACGCTCGCATTGATGTGTTATTGGCCACGGTTGTCGTACTCAGTGCAAATGGGATTCCATCGGCAGCCAAGTGCTGTGCCAACCGCCGAACACGTTTGAGGTCACTGTAAGGTGTCACCCCGGTAATCGTTAATAACGGGGCTTGGGCCCGCTGCCGGCCAAACAATGTCGCCACCGTCTGCATCGCTACCAGCAAGCTCAATCCTTGTGGCTCCAAATATGGCAGGTAACCCTGAGTCCCCACTACAGTGCCATACGGATGGTCCGCCAGGCTTGTCCGTTGCGTGGTCAACGTTCCAAAATTTCGCGCCCCTTTTCTCGTCTTCAGTAGCGTGACATCTTCACTGAACGGTAAGAGCTGCCAATTACGTTGGTGTTTCAACAGAAATTGCTGATGCCGAACCGTTACACGTTTTGCCCGCAAGCGACCAGTCTCAGCCGCATCAAGTCCTGGCCCAATGTGGAGTTGTTGGCCGGTAAAAGTATCGCGGTCGCGAATGAAGGCTGGATTCTTTAAATGACCGGCCGACCAATTGTTCAAGGTCACAACGCCTTGATACCGTCGCGTTGTTAATTGCCCTGCCCGATAAGTCGTCAACTGCTCCGTTTGCGTTTTGACACCAGCGCTTGCAAGTAATCGCTGCACAGCAACCAACTTTTTTTGTCCCTGTTGTTTGGGATTCAATGCATCATACACGATAAGTACCCGCCGTGATGCAGCCTGTGCGGGTTTCGCTAGCCCCCACAACCCACAAGTTAGCGCCAAGATAACCAGTAAACCTTGCCACCATTTTCGCATGACCTACACCTCCGTTTCCGCATCATCTGCATGCCAGAGACGGTGATTCAGCATATCTGCTAGAAAGATAAGCAGGACCATGTCAATACTCAAGGGCACCATCAGCAGCCGCTGGGCCAGCGCCGTTGTCCCACCCCCAATAATTGCCATAATAGGTACGCTGATAAAAATTAGAAGTAGCCCACACACTAAGAAGAAGCGCACGACACTGGCGACTCGCTGAGCTCGTAAGTCGTTGTAGACACCTACAGCAAAGATCATGAGCAGGGCCACGACTAGAAGTACATTGAAGGCAAAACGCTCGGGAAAGAAGCTACCTGCAGCCGCACTAAAACTGGTAAAGAGTGTCACCTGGGCCCCGGGAGCCTTACCCGCTCCTTTTTGATAATCTCCCACTGACTTGTTCTGCGTCATCATCATGTCACTCGCAGCTAGGTCCAGGAGCGTCAAGAACTGGCGCGGATGCTGAAGATAGTAACGGCTGACCCACACGCCCGTGTAGCGTTGAATCAGGTGCCGCTGTACAGAACGACTGCTTGGTCGTTGGGCAGTGAAGGCGGTTGGGTAATAGTCTTCGTCCTTCATTAGCCCATATTGCGGACTGATTCCGCTATGCTCAAGTGACTGACTCGCATCGGTGTCCTGCGTTAATACCCCATGCGTAAAGGACTGATAACGGTTCATGGCCCGTTGTTCACTAGAAAGTGAGGTATAACTCAAACCACCTAGAATCAGCAGCATCAGGAGTCCTGCCAATAACCACAGCCACCGTGAACCGCGAGTCACCACAAAGAAGAAACCGCCACTAGCAATCACAAAGCACAGGACTAACAGCCCATTCTGTGGTGTTGCCGTCACGAGCAGAGCCACACCGCCAAAAAAGCCAATTACTAGCCGCCAATTCATGGTTCGTAGCCGGGCCACGAGTAAGGTCGTCGCTACAACATATAGCATCCCAATCACCATTACCGGTGTTGCATAAAAAGAATTAAAACTCAGAATAAACGCCGCATCAGCAAAGACCAAGACAACGGCCACTGCTAAAAAGTAGCTACGGATTCGACGATACGGCTGGGTCAGTGCCTTGGTCAGTAAATAGATTCTGCCAAGATATGGCCCAGTATAGGTCAGTCCTAAAAACCGCACGTCAAAAACAGTTTGGCTGTGGACCAGTTTATTCACCAGAATTGCCACTTGGATAAAGAGTGTTTGTGCAGTAAAACTCGTCCCCCGCAATTCATTAAAGTACCGCATAATGCCCAGCTGCGGATTAACATAGGTCGTCGTCTGATACCCACTCAAGCGGTAGAGACCATTGTTGGCCAAAATCTGTGGAAACGTTCCATCATCCGCTAAGCCACGTAAAGGGGGCACGAACAAGAGGAATCCCACCACTAGGCCAGCTAAAATCGTCGCCAACATTGCCGGTGACACTTGCCGCGTAAAAGCCTGCCAAGCCGTTAGCCTGAATTGTTTAAATCGTTTCATCTTGGCAAGTCCCTTCCTTTAACTTTTAATACCCCGCAGCGTTTAGCGCGGTCAGGTTACTGTACGAATAACTCTGTTTGGTTTTTGCATTTCCAATACCACCGAAGATCGGCGACGACTGCGTCACGACCTGCCCTTGCCACACCCATCGCATGGCTTGACGGTAGTTGGCCCGGTCACCTGCCGTGGCAAAGACCATCGCGGCCAACGCATAATTCGCCGTGGACTGACCATTATCCGTAACACTTCCCGCCGTTGAATACCCGTTATACAACTTGTGGCCCTTAACTTGTTGGGCCAACCAAGTTCGACTTGTTGCCTTGAGCTCACCGATTTCCGCCAAATGGAGCAATGTTTCTAAGGCTTCCGATGTATTCAAATTTTTCGTCGAATAGGTCAGTTGTTGCCAGCTAAAACTTGCGGCGTACAACGGGAATACGTTTCCTAAATAACCACCATGAACAACCTTTAACTGCTCCTTATAGGCCTTTTTCCCGGTCCGGCTACCCTGCTCATAATATTTAAGCGTTTTAAAATCGAAGTAAGCCAGACTGCTGGTCTTTGCCGTTTGCTTGGTCTGTGGATCATAGTAATCATATAGCCGACCATTTTTCAGTGCACCGGCTTGTAACGTTGCAAAGTGATTGGCCGCCGTCTGCTGGTAACGCTTAGTCTTAGTTAACGCATCATAGAGATTGAGTGCACGAATGATGCGCAAATCATCCAGTGTCGCGTTGACGGCAAACCGCTTCCGACTGCGAGGGTCATAGCGATAGCTAAACTGACCGTGGCTCCCAAACGTCTTGACCGTGGCTTGATAGAACGTTCGAAATTGCTGGTAATCGTGTTGCGTTGCCAAATACTCAAGCCACATGCCAGCCGATTCGCTTAACAGCTCATGACCCGTTGCCGCGTCAGCCGTTCGCCGAGACGTATCCACATAATTTGTGTAGATGCCTTGTGAGGTCTTCAACTTGGCCGAGACAAAATTAGCAAGTTGTCGCTGGTTTTGTCGATCCGTCGCCGAATGAATGGACGTTGAACGAACAAACGTTGTTGGCGTTGTCTTAGGCGGCGTTTCCGTAACCGTCTTCGACCGACACCCTCCCAGTAACAGGCCAACGCTCAGAAACACTATTCCAAATTGCCATTTTAATCGCATGTGCTTTCCTTCCTCAGAAATCTGATGTCAATGGACCGTTGTCTGTGCCAGTCACCGCTAAGACATGCACCTTAATTAGACGAGCAAATTTTATAAACTCATTTTTAAAGTTGATTGCCTTTTTCTGAATACACCAAGTTGATTGGCTGTTAAACCGCTTCCAAAAATAATAAACTTATTCAGCTTATTTTCGATTCAATCCGAACGAAAAGTCGGCCGCCAACTTGTTGTCACAATGATTTACTTTTGAAAAAAACATTTGAGGGTTGCTAACTTATCGTTAAATTCATTTATACTAATAATGTATAAACCATTTCACCTAGTTCCATTTTCATCTTACCATTTTTCCAGAAAGTAATTTAGACAAACTGCAAATCTTTCGTCAATTTAGGGGATCAAATTTTGGCCTTAGCCTAAAAATAACCGTAATCTCCTGACCAACTAAAAAAAGCCACCCCAAAGGATGACTTCCAAAATTATTTTTAATCACTTAGTCGCGGAACACCGCAGCTGAGATATGTTGTCCTTTAACTTGACGACGCCGCGCTTCGCGATACAAGAAGAGATAC
Source organism: Levilactobacillus enshiensis (assembly GCF_007115095.1). Taxonomy (GTDB): domain Bacteria; phylum Bacillota; class Bacilli; order Lactobacillales; family Lactobacillaceae; genus Levilactobacillus; species Levilactobacillus enshiensis. Next base: position 199,889 of record NZ_SULH01000006.1, read on the forward strand.
GTTTGCCGTGCCAATGCCGTGTTCGCCGTCATTTCATTGTCGGCATCCGCGATGGCCTCTTCTGTTTGTTTGGCGTGGTCCCAGCGATCTTTGGCTGCATCAATGCTCAACAGGAGCTGTTCATCATATGCCGCCTTCAATCGCGGAAGTTGCCGCTTCTTTTTCCCAAACATCCGCGATTCCCCCTTACATTTCGGTTCGACCTTCAACCGCCTTAAATAGCGTCATTTCATCGGCGTATTCAATGTCGCTCCCCACGGACAGGCCATGGGCTAAACGTGTCACCTTAATGCCGGCTGGTTTGATCAGTCGTGACAGATACATCGCCGTGGCTTCACCCTCTGGTGTGGCGTTAGTAGCGATGATAACTTCCTTAATGGCCGGATTCTTCTGGAGTCGGTTGATCAGGCTGGCAATGTTTAGATCTTCTGGCCCCTTGCCTTCGATGGGTGACATGACCCCTTGTAACACGTGGTACAAGCCATGATATTCCTTCATCTTCTCCATGACCATAATGTCCTTAGCCTGCTCAACGACCAACACGTGAGACTGATCTCGCGTCTTGTCCGTGCAGATGGAACACGGGTCACTTTCGGTAATGTTGCCACAGATCGAACAAAAATGGAGGTCTCGTTTTGCGGAGACCAGCGCTTTAGAAAACGCCGTGACGTCGTCTTCTGCCATGTCAATGGTAAAGAACGCCAGCCGGGTTGCCGACTTTTGACCAATGCCCGGCAACTTCATGTAGCTGTCGATCAATTGGGCGATGGGTTCTGGATACTGCATAGGTCACAACGTCCTTTCTAAACTTACATCCCCGGAATGTTCATTCCTTGCGTGTACTTGCCTAACGTTTGTTGGGTAGTTGATTCGATTTGACCCAGGGCGTCGTTCACGGCAGCCAAGACCAGGTCGGCCAACATGTCAGGATCATCGGGATCAATGGCCTCTGGCTTAATTGTCAGATCAGTCATCTTCCGGTCACCCGTAAAGGTTGCCTGAACCATGCTATCTGGTGACGTCCCCGTAAAGCTTTGGGCGTTCAGATTGTTTTGGTCCTCTTCCATCTTCTTTTGCATTTGCCGCATTTGTTTCATCATGTTCCCCATATTTCCCATGTTCCGCATCGTAATCATCCTTTCAAATTTTAATCTGCTTTTACGTTAACAATAGCCTTACCAAAGAGTTCTTCGGCCTTGGTGACCACCGGATTGGCTGCTGGCTTTTCCGGCTCAGCTGGCGTATCCGCATTGGCTTGAAGCTCTGCTTTGTGCGCCGTCAAATAGGTCTTCCGGATACCAGGCCAATCTTCCTTAGGTACGAAGACCACCGGCAAAGCCGTCCCAATCATCCGATCCAGCCCGTTTTCCAAGGCATCGGTCAACTCATGATCGGTCGTGGCCCGTTGATACAGGAAGGAGTAGTCAAAGGCAACGATGACCCCAGAATTGGCCGCTGCGACTGGTTGTGAGACCTTCATGACCGCCCGTTGGGTAATCGACAGGCTATTCAATAGATCCGGCCAGACTTCCTGTAACTGATTGAGCTTTTCTCGCGTGGCCGAACCCAAGACTGGATAGATTTTCGCCAAATTGACTTCCTTGGCCGGTGCTGACTTGGTCACTCGTGGTTTCGCAGGCGCCGCCGCAGCCTTAACGGGACTTGGTGCCTGTTCCAAATGCTTCACAGCTGAGCGTAACTGATCAATCTCGTGTTGCAGTTCCGTCACTTCACTGGTGCCGACTGCTGGCTGTGGTGCACGCGGTGCCTCGGCATTCGGCGCCACCGAAGCGGTCGTTTCAGCCGGTGTTGCACCATTTTGATGGCCAATCTCAGCCAATTTGATGGTCAAGATTTCCAAGTAGATATCCGGATGGGTCGTGAACCGCATCTGTTGTTGAATGGCATTTAGCTCGTTGATCATGGCGTACATGGTCTGCGCGGGCGTCTTCTTCGCCAAAGCTTGGAAGTCGTCACTCACGCTTCCCATCTCGGCCTCTTCCACCAACTGTGGTGCCTGTTGATAGAGCAACAGGTCTCTGGCATAGCTGATGACGTCTTCGGTAAACCGTTCGGCGTCCTTACCAGCTTCCAAGACCGATTGTAAGGTTGCCAATGCCGCCTTGGTATCACCATTGAGGACCTGTTGGACATAGGTTGCCAGCAGTTCGTGAGTCACGCTCCCGGTAACTAGCAACGCGTTGTCCAGCGTAATCTCATTGTCACCGAAAGACAGGGCTTGATCCAGGATACTCAAGGCATCTCGCATACCACCCTCGGCTGCCTTAGCAATGACCTTAACCGCCTGTTCGTCGTAAGTCACTTTTTTCTGATCCAAAATGTAGATCATGCGTTGATAACTGTCGTTGGCTGCGATTCGTTTGAAATCAAACCGTTGGGTCCGCGAAATAATCGTCGCCGGAATCTTATGTGGTTCCGTCGTTGCTAAGATAAAAATCACATTAGCCGGTGGTTCTTCAAGGGTCTTCAATAAGGCGTTAAATGCCCCGGTCGAGAGCATGTGGACTTCATCGATAATGTACACCTTGTAGTCGGCTACGGTTGGAGCATATTTTACCTTGTCCCGAATATCCCGAATTTCCTCGACCCCGTTGTTGGAAGCCGCATCAATTTCAATGACATCGTTTAACGTCCCGTCCGTAATAGCCTTACAGGTGTCACACTCATTGCAGGGCTCGCCGTCCTGCTGGTGATGACAGTTGATGGCCTTCGCAAAAATCTTGGCTGCCGACGTCTTCCCGGTTCCCCGGGGGCCAGCAAACAAGTAGGCATGACTAATTTGATTGGTCGTAATGGCGTTTTTTAACGTCCGGGTAATGACCTCTTGCCCGATCATATCGTCAAAACGCTGGGGCCGCCAGACCCGGTAAAGTGCTTGATAAGCCATGCAATCTGTTCCTTTCTTCAATGGTTAAACCTGAATTTTATCTTTCAACCTTAGTTTACAAGAAAATTTCGAGACTCAATGCGCCTTTACTTCAAATTCGCTGAGTATAATTATAGCCTTTTTCCCCAGCAGCTGTCACGGATTGACGGCAAGTATTTACGGGAAATTAAGGTGCTCAACTTAACGGCTGACTCTATTTTTATAGGAGTTTAAAAAAATTTGTGGGTATGAAAAAACTCCCAGTCAACGACTAGGAGTTATTAATTAGCTCATAAACTTGAAGCACAAAGCGAAACGAACTTAGTGCTGCTTCCTTCCGGACCTGACACGATTCGTAGGCCCGCCCTTGCTTCAAGGCCTTAACGGCAAATACTAGTGTATCATGATTCCCCAACTCTGTCTACTCACTTATCAACTAGCAGTCATATTGGCGATCACCTGCGGCTGTCAGAGATTCCGCCTGCTGTGGGGACCGCCTGCGGCCTGAGAAACGGTCCTCCGGCTCGGTTTGAAGCCCGGAAAATCACCGGTCTCCAAACACGTCCCACGGTGTAAGCCGATTCTCGGCTTACACCGTCGACACAGCTGGCTACATCTCTGACCTCCTCCGGTTACGTTAGCTGATTATCCATACCGGTGTGATCAATCGCTGGTATGACACATAGTTTTGGCCTACCAGTTACGTAGCCGTGAGTGAGCCAAATTTAGCGAACGGTAAGGCGGCAATTTAACACCATGTTGCCCATATTTCAGCAATTCAATCTATCAACGCACGCAGATGTTTTTAAAATTGCAACCTTTAGGTGCTTAACCTTCCGCTCGTTGTGCCGCCTTACGCGCCTTTTTGGCCGCCTTTTGGCGTTTGCGGGCAGCCTTGAAGAAGCTGACCATGCGTTCACCCGCATCTTTGGCCATTAAGCCTTCATGAACCGTAACCACGTGATTCAAGCGGTCGTCTGTGAGTGTTTGGTACAGACTATCCACGGCTCCAGCCTTGGGGTCACGGGCGCCATAGAAGACTTCCGGAATCCGTGCATTAACGATGGCCCCACTGCACATGAGACAAGGTTCAATCGTCACGTAGAGCTGGCAATCATTGAGCCGCCAACTCTTTAAGGTCGCACAGGCTTCCTCAATTGCCCGAACTTCTGCATGAAGGGTCGCATCGTTGCCATGCTCACGGAGATTGTGCCCTCGGCCAACAATTTGGCCGTCATGCACGATGACTGCGCCAATGGGAACCTCGCCGATAATGGCCGCCTGGTCAGCTTCAAACAAAGCTTCTTCCATATAATGACGTTGCTGCGTCGTGTACGTTCTCTCGCGCACGTCGGCCCCTCCTTTCACCACTAGTTAGTTCAGTGTGCTTTCCAAAATGTAGTAGCCCTTATCCTTCTTCAAGATCTGACAATTCCCAAAAGTCTCCGCCATGTGTTTTTTAGCCGATGGGGCCCCTTGCTTTTTCTGTAAGACCACCGTCAGCGTTCCGCCTGGCAACAAATGTTGTGCCGCCTCTTCCAGCATCGTCGTGACAACCTGTTTGCCGGCGCGCACTGGCGGGTTGGTAATGATGGCCGCGTAACGCTGCGTGACGTTGGCATAAATATCTGAGGTCTTGATTTCCACATTTTCAATCTGGTTGGCCACCGCATTTTGTCGTGCCAAAGTCAGCGCTAATTCGTTCACGTCGACCATCGTAACTTGCCGTTCTGGCCAGCGCTTTGCTAGTGCCAAGCCAATCGGACCGTAACCTGTCCCTAAATCCAACCAAGGGCCTGCCGGGGTCTTGTCCGCGTTAAATGCTTCCAATAGTACCCGTGATCCGTAGTCCACCCGGTTCTTCGAGAAGACGCCGTTGTCGGTGGTAAACAACAATTCGTTACCTAAGAGGGTAAATGGCCAGTGTTGTTCTTCGTGTAAAACGTCTGGATTTTGTGTATAATAGTGATTAGTCAAATTCTCCGCCACCTTTACTCTTTATTTTACCGTAGATAGGTCACCGTGGCTAATAAAAAAAGATTATCGTGCTAGACACCATATTTAGTAGTTATTGTATGTTTCAACTACAAAATATGGTGTCTTTTTTGATTGAAATTTTCTATATCTGGTGTACACTAAGTTCATTGATATTGAAATTAGAGGATGTGGCAACAATGAAAGTAACGATTTACTCAAAAAACAACTGTATGCAATGCAAGATGACGAAGCGTTTTCTCAGCGAACACAACGTGGACTTTGAAGAACGCAACATCAATCAGAACCCAGAATATGTGTCATATCTCAAGGAACAAGGCTTTCAAGCGGTTCCCGTAGTTGAAGCACCCGGTCTTCCCGCATTTTATGGGTTCCGACCCGACCAATTAACTAAGATTGCGGGCTAATTAGCCTGGCACAAACCCGTCTTGGCGACGTCGTGTTTGTTTTCACGGTGTCGCCATTTTTATTTGACTTAACTTGCTTACACACTTTGACTTATCAGAGAGGAAGAGACGACCAGTATGAGCTTAAAAGACTTAAAAGATGTCACGTACTACGACTTGAACAACGAGATCAACATCCCCGTAAATGGACAGATCCCGTTAAATAAGGACCAAGAAGCCCTCCAAGCCTTCCTAAAGGAAAATGTCGTCCCCAATACCAAAAAATTTGATTCACTCCGCGACCGGTTCGACTACTTAATTACCAATAACTACATTGAAAAAAAAGTGATTGACGCCTATCCACTGAGCTTCATCGAAGACCTTTACGCCTACTTAAAGTCCCAAGACTTCCATTTCAAGTCCTTCATGGCTGCCTACAAGTTCTACGCCCAATACGCGCTTAAAACCGATGACAATGACTACTACCTGGAAAATTTCATCGACCGGGTCGCTATGAACGCCCTGGACTTTGCCGATGGGGACCAGCAATTGGCCCACGATTTGGCCGACGAGATCATTCATCAACGCTACCAACCGGCGACACCGAGCTTCTTAAATGCCGGTCGTTCACGCCGCGGCGAGTTAGTCTCCTGTTTCTTGATTCAATCGACCGATGACATGAACACGATTGGCCGGACCATCAACTCCGCACTACAACTGTCACGGATCGGTGGTGGGGTCGGCATCAGTCTTTCCAATTTGCGCGGTGCTGGCGACCCTATCAAACATATCGAAGGCGCCGCTTCCGGTGTGGTTCCGGTCATGAAATTGTTGGAAGACAGCTTCTCTTACTCCAACCAACTCGGCCAACGCCAAGGGGCCGGTGTCGTTTATTTAAGTGTGTTCCACCCAGACATCGTGGCTTTTCTGGGCGCGAAGAAGGAAAACGCCGACGAAAAGATTCGCTTGAAGACGCTATCCCTCGGGGTCACGGTTCCCGACAAGTTCTATGAACTCTGTGAGGCCGATGCTGACATGTACTTATTTAGCCCCTACGATGTCGAACGTATCTACGGCAAACCTTTCTCCTACGTGGATATCACCGCGGAATACGACAACTTGGTCGCTAACCCTGATATTCGTAAGAAGAAGCTCAAGGCCCGTGATCTAGAGACTGATATTGGCAAACTACAACAGGAATCCGGCTACCCTTACATCGTCAACATTGACACGGCTAACCGGGAAAACCCGATTGACGGCCGCATCGTCATGAGTAACCTGTGTTCTGAAATCATGCAGGTGCAAACGCCATCGACCGTCAACAACAAGCAGGAATATATTCAAAAAGGAACCGACATCTCTTGTAACCTCGGCTCCACTAACATCGTAAACCTCATGACTTCCCCTGACTTTGGCCATTCCGTAGAAACCATGGTCCGGGCGTTGACATTTGTGACCGACCACTCCGATATTGACGTGGTTCCTTCCATTCAAAAGGGGAATCAACTGGCGCACACGATTGGGTTAGGCGCCATGGGCCTGCACAGTTACTTTGCCAAGAATCAAATGATGTACGGCTCCAAGGACAGTGTCGCCTTTACCAGCGTCTACTTCATGTTACTGAACTACTGGACGCTAAAAGCTTCCAACCAAATTGCCAAGGAACGTCACGAAACATTCCACAACTTTGAAAAGAGTACCTACGCTTCTGGTACCTACTTCGACCGTTACACCGAAAAAGACTGGCGCCCAACGTCCAAGAAGGTCCAAGGTCTCTTCGCCAACGTTTGGCTGCCTTCACCGGAAGATTGGGCCGCTTTAAAGGCTGACGTGATGACTGACGGCCTGTATCACCAAAACCGGATGGCCGTTGCGCCCAACGGGTCCATTTCCTACATCAATGACACCACGGCCAGTCTGCACCCCATCATCAACCGTATTGAGGAACGCCAAGAAAAGACGATTGGGAAGATCTACTACCCTGCCCCTTACCTGAGCAACGAAACCATGCCTTATTACAAGTCCGCTTATGATACCGACATGCGCCGCGTGATCGACGTTTACGCCGCTGCTCAGAAACACGTTGACCAAGGGATGAGTCTGACCCTGTTCATGCGGTCCACGATTCCAGCCGGCCTGTATGAATGGAAGAATGGCCGGACCGACAAGATGACCACGCGGGATCTGAGCATTCTGCGGAACTACGCTTACCGTAAGGGCATCAAGTCCCTCTACTACGTTCGGACCTTCACCGACGACAATAACGAAGTTGGCGCCAACCAATGTGAAAGCTGCGTTATCTAGCAAGAACCGTTCAATTTCAGTCTAAATTTCCAAATCAAAGCAACACTCACGAACAATCAAAGGAGTGGTAGCATGGCAAGAACAGAAAATTATCAAGCAATCAACTGGAACCAGGTCTCCGATGAAATCGACAAGGCGACCTGGGAAAAATTAACCGAACAATTTTGGCTGGACACGCGGATTCCGGTGTCTAATGACCTCGATGACTGGCGGACGCTGGACACGGACCACAAGTGGGTCGTGGGCCACGTCTTTGGCGGGTTAACCCTGCTGGACACCCTTCAGTCTCAAGATGGCATGGCAGCGCTGCGACGCGATGTGCGAACACCACATGAAACGGCCGTCCTCAACAACATTCAATTCATGGAATCCGTCCATGCGAAGAGTTACTCCACCATTTTTTCCACGCTGAACACACCGGATGAAATCGATGAGATCTTCCAATGGAGCGATTCTGAAGAATTTTTGCAGAACAAGACCAAGCGGATCTACGACCTCTACCACGATGACGAACATCCGTTGAAGAAGAAAATTTCCAGTGTCTTCTTGGAAACGTTCCTGTTCTACTCCGGCTTCTTCACCCCACTCTACTACCTGGGCCACAACAAGCTCAATAACGTGGCGGAAATTATCAAGTTGATCTTGCGTGACGAATCCGTCCATGGGACCTACATCGGTTACAAGTTCCAGTTGGGCATGAAGGAATTGACCGATAACGAACAGCAGGCCATGAAGGACTGGATGTACGACTTCCTCTACAAGCTCTACGACAACGAGGAAAAGTATACCCACACGCTGTACGATCAAATCGGTTGGTCAGAACAAGTGTTGACGTTTATTCGCTACAACGCTAACAAGGCCCTGATGAACTTGGGACAAGATCCCCTGTTTCCAGATACGGCCGACGATGTGAACCCCGTTGTCATGAACGGAATTTCCACCTCGACTGCCAACCACGACTTCTTCTCCCAGGTCGGTAACGGTTACCTTTTGGGAAACGTTGAAGCCATGAGCAACGACGATTACAACATCGGCGAACCCGCTGATCCGGAAGATCCTAGCAAATAAGTTCATCAATAAAGTCCCCTCACCAGCACCCCAGAGCACAGGGTGTTGCTGAGGGGACTTTTTAGTTATCCCTTCAAAAATTCTGGCCGGGCGTACGCCGGATCGGGATACCGATAGAACCCCGCCCCGCTTTCTTGCCCCAAATGATTCTGTTCGATCATATCTGTTTTGACCGTATGGGCCACGTCCACCAGAAATTCCTTACCGGGTTGCGCACTGGCCGCCAAAATAATGTTGTAGGCGGTCCGTAACCCAATCTCATCGAGGATGCCAAATGGCCCCATCGGCGCCCCCGTTGCAATCATCCACGCACGGTCGATGGTCTCGGTATCTGCCACACCCTTGGCCCATAGAACCAAAGCGGCGTCCACAAACGGAATCAACAGGGTATTGAGGACGTAGGCGGGTTGTTCCTTCTTTAATTGAATCGGCACCATGCCAATCTGGCGGGCAAAGGTGACCCCCGCTTCATAAATCGCCGGATCCGTGCCGGCATGCCCCATGACCTCAGTCATGTTGTTGGACCAGATGTGGTTCGCAAAATGTAACGCTAAGAACTTCTCTGGTCGCCCGGTCATGGCCGCAAACTGGCTAGGTACTAATGTCGACGAGTTGGTCGCAAAGATTGTTTTCGCTGGTGCAACTTTTGCGAGTTCACCGTAAAAGGCACTCTTGATGGTCAATACCTCTGGAATGGCTTCAATCACCAGATCGGCATCTTCTACGGCTGTCGCGAGATCCGTTGCGAAATGCAGGCGTTCATTCGTGTCAAATAAAACTGCTGGCGTTGCATTCATTTCCCGCGTGTAGGATTGGTCCCAGGTTGCCATGCGCCGTTTAGCCGCTGAGATGGCCGCAGCGTTCACATCATAGACGGTGACCTCCAGCCCACTGTAGGCCGTTTGATAAGCAATTTGACTTCCTAACGTACCACCACCGGCAACGGTTACCTTTTCAATCGTCATGGTCCTCTTCCTCCTTGTACGAAATCCTCAGACATATTGAGATCTTTGGCCGGCGTTGGCTGGTATCAGTTGTATCATGAGTTGGCCACAGACCTCTTTATTAAAAACACCCTTATTTTAAAATTCACCAAATCTTTTCACAATCTGGATGCGATTGTTGCGTCCCAACATTTACTAAGCCACTTATCCAACGTCCCGGCGGCCAGTCCATCAAACTTTTCCGTAAAGATTGCGGTATAATAATGCCAAATCTAAATTTTGGGGGCCTTTAATATGTCAACCATTAAAAATGTGTGCGTCTTCTGTGGCTCGAACCACGGCTACGACCCACAATTCCTAATTCAAACCAATGCGCTGGGAAAGTACCTGGCTGAGAATAATCATCCCGTCGTTTACGGTGGAGGTAAGGAGGGCTTGATGGGCGCCATTGCCACCTCGACCATGGCGGCTGGTGGTGAAGTCATCGGCATTATCCCGACCTTTCTGCGCGAAATGGGCTTAGCCAAGGAAGATGTCACGACCTTCATCGAAACTGCGACCATGGACGAACGGAAGGACGAAATGCTCCGCCAATCAGATGCCTTTATTGTCCTTCCCGGTGGCTTCGGTACCTTTGAAGAGTTCACGACCATGCTATCCTGGAGCCAGATCAACGTCCATCAAAAGCCCATTGCACTCTTCAATATCGATCACTATTTCGATGAACTGGTTGCGATGATGCACAAATGTTGCGATGAGGGCTTTGCCCCACAAGAGAATCTGAACCTCTTCATTGACGCGGACAGCATCGACGCCATCTTTGCGGGCTTCGATAACTTCCACCATCAATTACCGTTCAAGTACACGAACTAAGGGTTGCAAGTTCCAAGGCCTTGCCTGTTATAGCAACAACAGTAGGACTAAAACTAGGCAACCTAGTAGTCCCTTCGCCTTACCGGTCGGCAGATATGGGCTGGATCGGTGCGAACACAACTTGAAGCCTCGAAAGAACCGAGTCTACAAGCTTGGTTTTCTACTAAGCCAGTAAGCAAACCACTTACTGACTAAGTAGAACGACGCGCCTGAGCCCATATCTGCCGACCTCTCGGCTTACGTTGTGCGCTAAGACAACATTGAGACTAACCTATAACCATCGTTATTGACCGGACCAACAATCGTTAAATAACTGTTTACTTGATAAAACACAATCAGAGCCGGAGGAGGCCAGGGATGGCCCCAGAAGACTGGTGTTCTTCCAGGCCGAAGCATCCCCACAGCAGGCGGAATCTCTGGCAGCCGGAGTACGCCCAATTTAGACTAATTTAACGGTGCGAATGCTTACCAATACTGAGATGAGACCTGAATTTTATCTTCCACCCTTTAGCCAAAATAAAAACCACCCGTTGAACGGGTGGTTTTCTCTAGGGCTATAAGCCCTGGGTACTGGCCAGCGTCTCAAGGCGCTGGCTTTTGTGTGTCAAAGCCA
>NZ_SULH01000007.1:0-61831 GCF_007115095.1 Levilactobacillus enshiensis
GTGTCACTTCAAAGGTGTAGTTATTGCTCTTAGGCGTAACTGTAATTGCATAATCGCCGACATCTTCGCCAGTATCACGAGTCAAAGTTACCAAGTCTGCCAGTTTTTGGTCAGCCGCAAGGGTCGAACCATCTGCAAGATGACAAGTCAAAGGGTGATCCGCATCATCATCACCGTACGTCTTTCCTTGGGGGTCAACGATAAGTCCAACCACGCGTGGATTAATCAAGAGGTTCCCATCGATAAAATGAACATCATAGTTAGCATTGTCGAAAGTCCCTGTAATGGCATGGTGACCAATTGTTTCACCTGCTTGTTGATTCAACTTTACATTTAACACGTCACTTGTCTCGTTGGGGGCCAAGCCTTGTTCAGAAACAACTTTCCAACTCAAAGCCGGGTCTGTCGAAACATCGTCATCGTAAGTTTTACTCTGATTTTCAATCTGAACCATAACAGCTCGCTTTTTGATTGTGAATGTCCCCGGCGTCACCGTCACATTATAGTTCGACGTCGAAACAGCTGATCCCGTAATCTGGTAATCACCAACATTTTCGCCAGCAACCCGAGTCAACGTAACATCCTTATCCGTCAGCTGATACCCATCATCCAACGTTGCATCAAACAGTGTTAACGTCTTGTCAGCGTCGCCATAAGTCTTCGACAAATCGCTTGCCTGGACCTTCACTGGCGCCTGTGCAATCGTAAATACTCCCTGATTAACCGTAATCGCGTAATTACTATTCAAAGTTGAATTGGCTGTATCTTTCGTAATGGCATAGATCCCAGCATGCTCACCATCAGCGCGGTGCAGCTTAACGCCTAGTGAGTCGATTGAATCGCCATTAACTAAGCCATTTGCGGAGTCACTGGTTAAATCAAGGGTCGGATCAGTTGCCGCGGGCACACTATACGTCTTACCGTGATTCTGAGCAGTTACCGTAATAGGACGTGGATTCACGGTTAATTTAGCCGTACCAAATGATGTAAATGTGTAGTTCTTATCCTTAGCTAAGTCATCTTGAGCCGCTTGTGTATAACGAATCGTGTAGTGACCATTTACTTTTAGCTGCGTAATGTATTTTACTACAGCATCGTTATTATCATCATCAACAACTTCAAAATCGCTCTGGTCGATAGTATGATCCGCATTTGCGCTACCCAGACTTCCAGTAAAGGTTGGCCAAGTTCCCACTGTGCCGTCAGTAGCAGAGCCACCACCATACTCGACAGTGGCGTCCTTAACGGTAGCCACTGCCCCTACCGGATTAATCGTCAACATCGCTGAAACGTATAACCCAATTTTGTCGTTGTTGGGGTTCAAATTTATTAAATACTTCCGCCCAGCATTGGTAAGCTTAAAGAAATAGTTGCCAACATTCTTCGGTGTAACTGGCGCACCATCTGCCGTATTTGTGCTGTAATATTCGTAATAAGCTGGATTATTAAAATCAGCCGTTGTTTCTGCCCCATTTGTCCAAAAATCGGGACCAAAACTAACAAAATCAGCTGATGGAAGTTTAATTTCAGCACCATAATTTTCACTCCAAGACTTAAAGGTTGCCAAACTACTCTCAGCATCCGTCTGCTTAGTACCAAGATTGGTCAGATCTAACTTAAACGATGCCAGTAAGTTTTGAACTTTCTTTAAATAAGCATAACCATTTTGACCATCCTGATAAATATCAGTCGCTACAGTCGCTGTTTTAGCTGCTTCAAAGTCGTCCTTCGCAGTCTTGTTACTAGCAGAAACACTGGAGTAAATACCACTGACCCCCTGCAAGAGCTTTTGAGCATCCTCCTGTTGTGCCGGCGTCAAACCCGTAATTTTCATAAATTCCTGATACATTGTCTGTGCTTGTGTATTATAAGTATCCGCTAGGGTTTGGTTAGCCGCCGCCTGACTTTCCCAATAATCCAAGGTCGTACCTGTTGGTAACAGGAGGCTGCCACTCGTTTGTGGTTTTGTTTCGTCCGTTGAATCGGTAGCTCCTGCATTGCTAGTCGTTGACCAATAGTAATCATTGCTACCAATAGCTTTGCCACCACTTACGATTGGATCTCCGTTTGCATCAACTAAGGGCTGCTTATTTAAGTCCGTTGAAATCGACTGGCCCGTGCCGACCGTTGCTTTTGTCGTCACAGTTGTACCATCAACCGTGGTCCCAGTCCCTGTATAGTAGTGACTAACAGGTGTCGCCTTATCTTTAGTGGTGGTGCTGCTTGGATTAGTAGCTCCTTGGTCAATTGGCAAAACATCATTGGCAATCTTTTCGCCATTCGTTGGCGCATCAAGGGTCACCGTTGTCGGTGTATACCCGGGTATCTGTACTAAAGTTGGTTCTCCTGCGACTGCGACCACCGTCACCGGATCCAGACCATCAATCTTTTTTCCTGTTGCCGCGTCAACAGGCGTCACATTCGCCGTGAAGGCCAACCGTACGGGAACCGTTACTGATTGTTTAGCCGCATCGGTTACGGTGTACGCATAGTAGGTATCGTCAGAAACACCCGAACCATCAATCGTTTTGGACTTCCCATTACTGCTAGGCGTTTGACTGCCATCAATGACGTAAATATTGCCCGCACTATCACCTGGTAAAACGGAAACCAGACTAGGGTCGACCAACCCCTTCGCAACGGCTCTTGCTGCTGCGTCTTGCGTAGAAAAGACGGAAACCGTATCCCCAATGTTGGCGATTGCTGTCACATCTGCATTATTAAGCGGGGCATCGCTATCGGCGGAGTCGACTAAGTGAACGGTTAGCGGAATCGTCTTTGGGGTATAAGTAAATTTATCAATCCGTGCAGAATAATCGTTCCAAGCCCCACCCGTAGAGGCAGACACTGAAATTGAATAACCTTGAGTTGTATCCGTAATTGTCCGTGTAAACTGGGCCGTTCCGAGCGTAGCCGTTAACACATGGGTAGTCGCGTTGTAATCCATTGTAAAGTCGTTCAGTGGATTAGTCTCACGGTCATTTAGACCAGCTTCACTGGCAGCTTTCCAATCTGACCTGGCAGCTGCTTGCAATATACCACCAGCATCGGTCGTCCGCCAACCAATATAAGGCTGAAATGAACCATCTTCAGGGTCATTGAACCGGTTATGATTAGCATCATTAGCTCCAGTATTATTGTACTGATCATAAACAAGCCCAAACGCATTAGCAAGTCCTTGAAGTCCAAGTTGTCCACCCGAGCCACCGTTCGTTGCTTCCGCCGGATCTACTGGGGCAAAAATAAACCCAACACTGTCAGCACCACTAGATTTACTTCCAATCCCCAACGCACCAGACAAGGAAAAGTTGTGACTAAAATCGACTTCATGCTCAAATGAAACGTGTGCTGCTTGGTGTCCCGTCACGCTGCTTGCGTTACCTGACGCGTCATAGACTTGGTGTGGATCATTACTTGTCAGTGCAACCGAACCATCTGGATGAATCTTTGCTGTTTTCGTATTATCCTTAGCATCATAATCTTTATCATTACCATCACGATTTTCAACCGTCGCCGTAAAATGGTCCGCAATTTGACTAGCAGTCAAGCTAACTTCTGAGGTATCGACCCCAATATTAGTAGCTTTATCTTGTGACAGAACCGGGTACTTCGGATCACTGGTAGCGTCATTCGTCGTGCCAGCTGCTGTCTGATTCGCTGCAGCCGCATCCCCCGTCAACGACTCGCTCTCAACAACCACATTCTGCTGTAGTTGAGTACCGTTACTTGACTGTCCATTACCGCTTCCGGTCGAATCGTCACCCGAAGTTGCTGGACCACCTGCACCCGCAGCCGAATCGACATTCGACTTCACCGCTGCTGGTGCCTGCGGTGTTGAATTGCCACTGGTTGGTGCCGACTGTTTCTGTTGTTCTACCGGTTTCGTGATCTGACCCGCCGCCGGATCAGTTGCCGCGTGAACCGTCGTCGTGCCCAGTCCTTCAGCCAACGTTAAGGCCGACAAAGTCACCACTAAGCTCCCAAAAATCCGCGTCTTAACCTTCCAACCTGTATGTCCTTTATACAAAATGAAGTTCTTCTTGAGCTCCTGATTAACCACTTTTTGTTTCAAGACTGAAATCCCCTTTTCGTATCATTCATGCCGCCGACTTACTAGTTGACCAACTTGGAAGAATCCGCCGCCTTCTGTCGTGCCAATTCGTAGTAGTCAGGAGAAATAATTTCGTGTTCTAAGTATTCTGGATTTCCTTGTAAGCTCAAGGCGCTTTGCCACCAATACAAATCCCGCTTCGTAAAGAAATCTGTGAGCTCTCCCGTCAACGCCTCACATTGATCTCGCTCGACGAACAACATCAATTCAATTAAATAATCCAACTTAGTTTGCGACTCCACGTACAAATCGCAGGCCTTACTTCTAGTCAATTTGTCTGCCGAAAGATAAGGTTGAATCCGTGACCGGAGTGTTTCTGGCAAATACAGTGTGCTCTGCAGTGACATCATCGTTTTACGCAGATCCTCTATTCGATTATTGATATTCGCAATGGTCTTGGAATAGGCTTCACGATAGGTCATCATAAAAAATCCTCCGTAGTTACCAACGTTCTAAAATTGGTATTTTTTTACGATCAAAACAACATAACTAAGTCCTTGCCCTCTAAGCTAAAACAGTAAATATTGACGTATCAATCACAAGTGTTGCTGGTTTAAAAGGAGGTTTTTAAGCTGTCACTGACAACTAAAAATTTTTTATCATTTTTAACATGCAAACCACTTTCTTTAGTAATTGGATTTACTGTTATCGTTTTCATTTTGAAATTAATTGGTCGTAAAACCGCTCATAACCTTGATTTTAGTGCAGCTTTTTTACGTTATATGTACACACTTCTAATCCATTTTTATCTGTTCTTTTCCTCTAAACCAGTATTTATGTAACAAGAACATTATAATATTCGCAAGAATAATATTCAACGTATACACATTTATGCGGGTGTTAATGTTACACCTATAATCATCTGTCGCAGGCGTTACTTATAGCTGCATAAATACACTCTCAAAAAAGCAATAAGATTTCAGCTTAATCTTCTTTTTTTGGAAAATTTATTCGTCATTTTCATCTATAGCGGCGTTTCAAAATTCACAAGCTTACGATGTACGATTTCAATTTGACACTGATAACGACCGTTGCTCTGATGTTCAGTCGGCTTTTCATCACGGCGTAATCTTGTGCACCTTATCCTTGGCTGGTAAACAATCTTACACAACTTATCCCTAATCATTCATTCTGGGGGGCAAGTCAGTTTATTGACAAATAGGCCGCTATTGTCTGAAACATATACAATGGCAATCATTATTATCACGTTTATTAGTGTTAAAAGGACTAATGAATTAGTCAAAACTTCTCAACAATTTTAAGCCATATTTTCCCGTCCCTGTTATCACACATTTCTCGGGCTTTAAAGCCATTCAAATTACCACTCAGATGTCAGATTTTGATTCCGGAAAAACGGGGCTTAACTGGTCGCGTTGCAAATGTGCTGGTCGTTGGACATCAGCTAAAAATTATTTAGTTGGCACCGCTGCTTCCTAATACTTAAAGACCAGCATAAGTGTTTGTCATCTCTCGGTGTCATTCGCTACCGGTCTGGGTGTAGACTATAATTAAGCTGGTTTGTGTTGTTGGGTCACATCAATTAAGTCCCCACAAGACAACCCGGTTTTAATTTTTCGAGTGACGAGACTAGTCATTCCAGGGGAGCGTTTTTAATGAAAAAGTTGTTACTCAGTGTCACCCTGCTTGCTGCGGGGGTCTTCGGTCTGGCTACCGATGCCCAGGCGAGCTCATCAGCTTACTTACCAGATGGTAAACCAGGTGTCACCCAATATGTCCGCCTCAAAAAGACGATGGACGTCGGCATCTATCAGAAATCAGGCAACCATTACAAAAGTTGCTGAAGAAGAAGGGATCCCTCTTAGAAGTTACCGGCGTGAACCGCAACGAAATCAACGGCAAGTATGTTTCCACGGCTGGCCTCACCTCTGGCGCCGTGCACTACAACCGCGCGAAAAAGTTGAAGTACATGACGATGGACAACATGCATCCCCTGTTGGTTCCCTTCACCAAGGCCAATTTCAAACTGGTCAACTTGAAGGCTCCCATCAGAACGCTGCTGTTCCAATCTGGCACCGGCTTCAAAGTGAATGCGAAAAAGGACGGCTTAGTGACCACGCCTGGATTCTACCTGACGCTCGACAACTATCTGCAATATTACAGCGCTTCGGCCTTGGCTAAGGTCGCTCCCAGCGGCTTGTCGAAAACGGTTCGTGGCATGAGCGTCTGGAAGCCAACTGCCTCAGTCAAGGTCAGCAAGGTTACCGTCAAGGGCCGGACGACCACCATTGATTATGCCAAGCCACTCAAGGGCATGCCCAACCAAAAGATCAGCAGCCTAAAGATCGTGCACAACCCCAAGCAACATCATGCGACCTTCTTCCCCGATGGCTATACCGAAGACGCGACTTGGACGACTTACAAGGTCAATGGCAAGACCTACTATGTTGGTCAATCGATTGAAGTTAAAGATTATCTGGATGACTAGCGTGCTTCCAATCAATTTAATATAATCTTGTCTTTCACATCAAAAAAGCAGCTAGGTCTCTTAATAGGACTTAGCTGCTTTTGATTAGGTAAAGTGTGTCATTGAACCTGTGGTTGTTCCACTGGTACTTTGAACTTTAGACGTAATTGATTTAACTGACTAAATTTCACGAATTGATCACGTTGCAATCGACCCACGACAATCCCTGGGTGCACGTGAATTTCCTGGGCAAAGGCCTCAACCGCTGTTTTAGAAAAATCAAACGTCTGTACAAATGTTTTATAGGCTGTTGGGGGAATCAAAAAGTCTCTAGAAAAATCATCAGCATCCTGCTCAAGTTCGTCTAGATTTAAGGGACTCTCAATCCCAATATTTTTATCCGTCGACACAATAATATGCCCTTTCTTTTGTTGAAAAATATGGCGAATTTCATGAAACAACGCGAACCAAAAAACATCTGCATATTTTCGTCGATCATTGAGCGCTAATAAAACCTTTTCTTTACCTAGCCATTTAACAGCACCGTTGATCCCACAATTTTTCAAGTTAGGCATCATCACAAATGCCACACCAGCTTTTCTGAATATTACGCGCAATTTTGGTATAAATTCCGTCGGTGATTCCAACGTCATCGCCTTAATTTCTGGTAACACTGACTTTAGATAGTTAAGATCAATGTCCTCTACGACCTCCCGATTGCCTAAGTTTAACGCCGTCTGAACCCAGGCGTTCGAGTTGATGACATTAATAGTCTTAACTTCGGCAACCGCCGTTTTATATTGCACCAGAAAATCTCTCTTTTCCAAGACCTCTAGGTTAGAAATATGGAGAAATCGCTTTAACGCCAGAATTTTTTCGTCAATATTTCGCGTCTCTTTTACGAGACCCAGTTGCCGCCAAAATCTATAATCGATTTGTTGTTGAATGACTCTTTCTTGCTCCAGTTGTTGCTCTTGTTCGACCTGTCGTTTCGTGGTTAAATATTTTTCATTGAGATTTTTCCACAGCGTCGTCGATGTTCCTAATGCCAACGACAAGCCGTCAATCAGCTCATCATCCAATAAGATATTGCCATTTACCAGTTCACTGATTTTCTTTTCGGTCGTATTTAGGCGATCTGCAAGTTCCCGCTGATTCATGTTTTGATCAACTAGGTACTGCTTGATGTAGTATCCCGGATGAAATGCAATTGACTTCTCACTACTTATTTTAAGCATAGTGTTTGGATACCTCCTCGATTTGGATAATTTGAATTTTGCCGTAAAATGACGTGACGTCTACGTTGTCATCATTGGTGGCAACTTTCCCATTCTCATCAAGCAGCTGGACCAGTAACCGATAACTACTAGCACGCCCTGCAATATCCAACGCATACTGCCCCTGCCGATTTCCGTCCAATTTATGAATATGGCGATTACGTAGTGCGTTGACATCTGCTAGATTATCCGAGCTTTCCAACAGGTTCATCAGTCCAAATAAGGCTTCAGCCGTCCGCACACCGAGCTTTTTTCGACTTGCCTTTAGGTTCGTACATAACTTCTCTACAGCGTGGGTCTTATACTTCAGCCCGATTGCGTGCACCGCCTCATTATTCTTTTGTAGATTAATCTTACTAAATCGGAAAGACTTTTTCAATGAAAGGCCTTTGCAAAGATTATTATGACAAATATCAATCAAATAGTTGTGACCCACAACCACTGTCAGAAAAAGACGGCCATCCAACGAAAGGATGACCATCTTTAATGACTTCTAGCCTAATTCCGGTCATACGCCCAAACCGCCAATGGGGCAAAGATAGCAACGACCCCCACATCAACGATCAGCACCCATAGCGCCGCGTGGGTCCAACTCCCCGTCGCCAAGATTTGGCGAATCGCCGTGATCACATAGGTAACGGGATTCAGGCGGGCAATGAATTGGAGTGGTTTCGTCAGGGAGTGCAAGAGAACGAAGGCATTTGACATGAAGGACAGGACCAGCATCGTCATCAACGAGGCGCTTTGCACGGCGCCCGCACTCTTGGCCACCAACCCCAGTAGCGCGAAAATCCAGGACAACGCCCACCCCGTAAAGATGGCTAAGAGGCCAACCGCGATAACCCAACCAAAGCCAACGCCCGGTCGCCAGCCCATCAGGTAGCCGGTCGTCAACGATGCCACCGTCGCAATCACCAGCCGTAAGCTATCCGCAAAGAGCTGACCCGCCAACGGGGCAATGTGGGCCATCGGTAACGATTTAAACCGATCGAAGACGCCGGAGTCGAGATCTTCTCTGATTTGCGCGCCCGACCCAGAGCCCGCTGACAGCATCGCTTGCATCAAAATTCCCGGAACGATAGTCGGCAGGTAGGCACTGACACCGCCAGCGATTGCGCCACCAAATAAGTAACCGAACATCAACATGAATAAGACGGGTTGAATCACCACATCCATAAAGTTATCTGGATTGTGGACCGTCTTTAGTAAATTGCGATAGGCCATCGTGGCCGTGTTCATCATGACGTTGCCGCCGTGCGTTTGAATATCCATTTTGCATCCCGCTTTCTTAGTTCTTGCCAACCGTTAAGGTCATAAAAACATCGTCTAATGAAGGTTCCTGAACGACTAAGTGGTCGATCGTAATCTTAGCCTGATTGAGCGCGGCCAAAATGGGGGCCAACGCCGCAACGTGCTTGAGCCGAACGCTTAAATTTTGGCCCACGCGTTGCACTGCACTGGCCGCCGAGGTTGTTAGGAGGTGCTCCGCCGGCTCTACCTGGTCCGCCTGCCGCACCGTAAAGCTCAATTTGGTCCCGCCAATTTGTTGTTTGAGTTCGGCCGGCGTCCCCAGCTTGACGAGCTTCCCGTGATCAATAATGGCCAAGTTGTCAGCCAATTGGTCGGCCTCGTCTAAATACTGCGTAGTCAAGACCACCGTTGACCCCTGCCGCACGAGTTGCCGAATCGTGGCCCACATCTGTGTGCGGGTCCGCGGGTCCAGTCCGGTCGTTGGTTCATCTAAGAAAATCAAGGTCGGCCGCGTAATCAGGCTAACGGCAAGATCCAATCGCCGCCGCATGCCCCCAGAGAAATTTTTCAAGGCTTTATCCGCGGAATTCTCAAGTGAGAACTCCGCCAAAAGTTCCGCCGTGCGTTGCTTGGCCGCCCGACGTGACAGGCCATTGAGGCGGGAAAAGATCATCAGGTTCTCGCGCGCAGAGATATCTTCATCGACGGACGCGTACTGGCCCGTGAGACCAAACATCGACCGGGCCAGCCGCCCTTCTTTTACCGTGTCATGGCCAAAGATCTTTACCTGACCGGCATCGGCCTGTAGTAGCGTGGTCATCATGCGCAGTGTCGTGGTCTTGCCCGCACCATTGGGGCCCAGCAATCCAAAGACTTCTCCCTGCCGCACGTGAAACGAAATATCGTCCACGACCGTTTTCTGACCAAAGCGCTTGGTCAAATGATTGACCTCAATTGCATTCACTGCTGTCATTTTAATTCCCTCTTAGTGTTTTCTTTTTAATCAGGTCCCCCTGACTAAAAATATAATAAGGTCCCCTGATTAATTTGTCAAGTCCTTAAAAATAGAACATGCCACTTTCCGTGGTTGTCGGGTATAATGGCACTAAGGAGGCGGCGCTATGCCTAATTTAGCGAAACAAAGAAAAGCGGCTGGCAAGCTGATTGAATTCGGCATGGTCCGACACACCGCTGAAGAGTTGATTCACCGAGAACATGCGGATAAAGACGAGCACCCGCTACGCTTTCAGGGGCAAGGTAAGATTCTACTGACCCTCGCTCAGGCCGATGGACTCTCCCAAAAAGAACTGGCGACCCGCTTAAATTTAACGGCCCAATCGACAGCTGAGTTTGTCAACAAACTGGTCAAAAAGCAGTTGGTGACCAAAGAAAAGTCCACGACGGACCGGCGGAAGACCATTATCCACCTGACCGATTTAGGGCGGGCAACGGCAGAAACAGAAACCGCCAAGGTCCCCGAATTTCTGAACACGTTGACGGACACCGAGCTCGACCAATTAACCACGATTTTAACGAAGATCAACACGAGCCTCTATGATGAAATCAATACCGCCAACCCCACCCGGTTCGATAAGTTCCAGCAAACCGTGGCCAATCATATTCGCGACTGGTTCCTTTAATGCCTCAAAGTCGTCTGAGAACACAATGTAAGCCGAGAGGCCGGCAGATATGCGCTCAGGCGCGTCGTTCGCACCGATCCAGCCCATATCTACCGGCCGGTAAGGCGACCAAAGCACCATGCTGCCTAGTTTTAGAGTCACCGTTGTTGATAAGACAGGCATGAGCCGTACTTTGCAACTTTCAACTTTTAGTTATTAATGCTATATACACAAAAAGCCGCCCTTTACCTCAGGACGGCTTTTCGTCTGTCTACATCACTACTTCGATCTTTCCTTAACTCGGTTAACGCTGACGCCGACGAACAAATGGGATAACCGCCAACAGGGCCATTAAGGCTACCCCTAATTGGGTCAAGAAGCCTTCGTTCTTTTCACCCGTCTGTGGCAATTCCGTTTTCGGTTGTGTCAGTTGCTTCGTTTTCTGCTGAGCCTGAATAGTTCCAGTTACCGCAGTGGCAACCACATGTCCATCATTAGTCTGGGCGTGCCGCTGACCATTTGCATTGCGAACCAGTGGCTTCACAGCATTGACTTGTTTGTGCACACCCTTCACTTGGCTGGCCGTGGTGCTGACATTCTTCGGCGCTTGCTTTTGCGGTGTTGTCTGGCGACTACCATCTGCCGTGGCAAGCTGACGAGTAAAGGTTGGCGTCTTGCCTGACTCATCGAACTTCACAACGGTCGAACCACCCTTGCCATCGGGTAACACCACAGCTAAGGCCCCCGGTTCAACCGTACGTTGTTCAACAACCGCCCCATTCTTCAGCTCACGAATCACCCGTTCACCAGATACTGGATTGTACGTGTAGATGACCTGAAGACCGTCTTGCCATTGCTTGGTGACCGTCACAACCTTACCCTTATCCGCATCAGCTGTCACGGTTGGCGCTGGATGATAACTAGGACTAGCGGGATTGTGCGTAAACGTTGACATCGTGCCGGCTTGACCAAGCTTGATGGTGACCGTACCACCAACGCCATCTACTAAGGTGACCTCTGCCGTATCGGGCGCAACCGTGCGTTGATCGACCGTCTTGCCATTCCGCTGCTCACTAATCGTCCGTTGACCAGTCGTCTGATCGTAGGTATAGGTGGTCTTGCTGCCATCTTTCCACTGCTTAACGACTTTGACAACATTGCCATCGGCAGCTTTCGTCGTGGCCGTGACGTTACCTGACTTATCACGCGTTGTCTGTGTCGTTTCGTGTGCAAATGTTGGTTGGTGGGTCGTTGGGTCAAGTACAATGACCGTGTTCGTATTCTGGTCACCAGGGAGCGTTACCTTGCCAGACCCAGACGTCATCGTCTGTTGCGCAACGACCTGGCCATTCCGTTGCTCACTCACAGTCCGCTCACCCGTTTTCGGATTGTAGGTGTAGATTGTTTGGCTACCATCTTTCCACTGCTGATCAATCTTAACCACGTTACCCTCTGAATCTTTTTCGGTAATGGTCACATTGCCGGCAGCATCCGCAACTTTACCCAAAATCTTCAATTGACCAGGAACAACGTGCAACACGTAATTGGGATTGTTGGATTCCACACCAATTGTGTAAGTCCCCACTTCCTGACTATTTGGTCCCACGTATTTCAGGTCAAACGGCGCGTGATCATCGACCGTTGAGCCATGGTCAACTATCTCGGCCTGGTTCTCAGGAATTGGGCTACCCACGTACATTTCCTGGTTCTTCACTTTAACCGTGATCGGCCGTTTGGCAACGGTCAAGGTACTGGTTCCAAATGCGTTGGTGAAATCATAGTTGCCGTTCAACTGCGCCAGTCGCGTTTGGGCGGCTTGATTCAACCGAATCAGGTAGGTGCCACTCGCCTGCAATTGGGTCGCCTGAATAACCTGCCCAGTGGCCTTGTCAATAATGTCAAAATCAGACTGCGTCATTGTATTCTTGGGAACACTAACGGTTGCCACCAACGTTGGTAGCGCATCGCCGTAAGTCATATTGGCAGGTTCTATCGTCACCGAAACGGATTTCGGTGTGATTGTGAAGGTTCCTTTATTTTCAATGGTAACGTCGTAATTCGTGTTATCAGCCGCCGTACCGCTAATCGCATAACTTTTGGCATCAGTTCCCGCTTCACGAACTAAGTTGACCCCTAAGCTTGCCTTAGTGTCCTGACCAACCAGCTTGCCGTTAGCTTGTCCATCCTGCGTCGTCGTTGGGATACTGAACGTTAATTCCGGATCGGTTGTGCTACCAAATTGACTGCTGATGTT
Organism: Levilactobacillus enshiensis; assembly: GCF_007115095.1. Lineage (GTDB taxonomy): Bacteria > Bacillota > Bacilli > Lactobacillales > Lactobacillaceae > Levilactobacillus > Levilactobacillus enshiensis. The sequence goes on from NZ_SULH01000007.1 coordinate 12,938, forward strand.
ATCGACTTTCACGGTGATTGGCTTCTTGTTGATGGTGAACGTCCCCGGGTTAACGGTAATCGTGTAGTTCTGGTTCAAAACTGAAGCCTTGTCGAGATCGATCACATACGTTTTCACAGTTTCTCCGGTCTGCCGAACGAGTTTGACTCCCAAGTCATCACCATTGACTAATCCCGTACTTGCCGCAGTGCTTGTGTCAACCGTTGCTTCTAAGACAGAATCCTTGTCCCCATACGTCTTCCCCGCGTTCTTAGCGGTTACCGAAACTGGCCGCTTCGTCACAGCCAACTTAGCTGGGGCAAAAGTGAGCGCGTAATTAGGGTTGGCCTTGGTCAAACTAGCCTGAGTATCTTCAGTCAATTGGACCGTGTACTGACCACCAGCTTGTAGGTGATCAACTGTCACTGGTTGTTTCGTCGCCGCATCAATGATGACAACACCCGTTGCGTTAATGTCACTGGTGCTTCCTGTACCTTTATTCGTTGCCGTTAAGCCAGGGAGCTGATCACCGTAAACCATGGTGGTATCACCTAATGTCACCGTTGCCGCTGCTGGCGTAATCGTCAGCGTTCCCTGATTAAGGGTAACCGCATAATTTGCCGAATTAGCTGATCCTGTAATGGCATACGTTCCCGCATTCGTCTCAGAAATTGGCTTTAGCGTCACACCGAGCGCACTTTTATCATCACCGTTGACTAAAGCATCAGGGGCCATGCTAAACCCATTCGCACCATGTGCTGTCCCATCATAGGCTGTTTTGACACCGTTAATATTCACCGTAATTGGCCGCTTCGCCACACTCAAGTCACCAGCGTTAAAGGCAAGATCATAGTTCACATGGGCTTTGCTCAAGGCCGCCTGCGCCGTTGACGTCAATTGAACCTTGTAGCTACCGCCAGCTTGTAGCTTATCAGCAGTAATCACATTCTTGGTGGCCGTATCCACAATTTCAAAATTATCTGCACTAAGCTGCTCAGCTGCTGCACCGTTCACTGAGACCGATAGACTTGGCAGTGCGTTGCCATAGTGAAGCTCAGTGCCCGTGACAGCTACGTTACCGGCTGCTTGGGTAATCTTCAGTGTCCCCTTTTGAATGGTGACCGCATAGTTCGCTGCTTCAGCTGATCCTGTGATGGCGTATGTCCCCGCATTCGTTTCGGAGATTGGGTCCAGCGTCACATCAAGCGCATCATTGCTATCGCCGCTGGCTAATGCACCAGATGCGATACTAATCCCATTAGCCCCCTTCGCCGTGCCATCATAGGACGTGGTGACATCGTTGATTTTCACCGTGATTGGTCGCTTCAACACATTCAGATCACTCGCATCAAACGTGACAGTATAGTTAGGATTGTCTGCTTGCAAGCGCCTTTGCGCAGTCAGTGACAACTGCAGCTTGTAGCTTCTGCCAGCTTGTACCTTGTTGGCCTTTACCGTCTCACCAGTAGCCGAGTCCACCACTTCAAAGTCAGTTTGACTAATCACACTAGTAGTCCCAGTCATATTAGGCGTTGCAACAAACGTTGGGAATGACTCACCATAGGTCATGGTTCCCTTTCCCAGCGTTACCTTGCCGGCTGCTTGCGTAATCGTCAGCGTACCATTGACAAAGGACACCTGGTAATTCTTGGCACTATTAGCATCAGTAGTTCCTGAAATCGTATACGTCCCCGGGGTCTCTCCCGCTTTCCGAGTCAACGTCACTCCTAGGTCAGTCTCCGTGTCGGTACCGACTAACTCAGACGTTGGCACATTAAATTTTAGCGTCGGATTCGCCTCACCATAGGCCTTATGAGCATCGGCAATCGTCACCGTAATTGGCTTCTTGTTGATGGTTAAACTCCCATCCGTAACGGTAATCTCATAGTTTTTATTTAAATTCGAAGCGGAATTGAGCCCAATTTTGTACTGGCCTGCGTCTTTGCCCGCGTCTCGTTCAAGCGTCACACCCAGACTAGCTAGTGTATCCTGATTGGCCAGTTCTCCCTTGGCAACACCGGCCAGCTTAAAGATGTCCTCCTGAGCACCGTAATTTTCCACAACGTTTGGCGCCGTCACCGTAATTTTCCGTGGTGTGACGGTCAACTTGGCCGTCCCAAACTTCCCAAAGGTGTAGTTACTATCTGCCTTCAAAGCAGCTTGTGCATCAGCTGTATAACGAATCGTGTAGTCGCCACCAGCTTGCAACTGGTCAACGGCGACCAGCTTGCCATCTTGGCCGACGATTTCAAACTCATCCTGCGTGACGGGATGATCAGTGTTGGCCTGGGCTGAGCCTAAACTCCCCGTAATTCTCGTCAGCTTCCCATTGTCGCCGCCATAGACTAAGCTTGTGTCCGTAATTGCTGGCGTTGCTGTTGCTGGCGTAATCGTAATTGCCGCGGAGACATAGAACCCGGCATTGGTGTTCGTCGTCAGACTCTTGAGATAGGTACGGCCGGCATCGGTTAATTTGAAATAATAGGTGCCGACATTCTTAGGCGTCACGTGGACATCTGAGTCCAAAGTCTTAACGTAGTAGAAGTAGTCCGACTTATTAAAGTCCTTCTTTTGGGCATCCGTCACATCTGCCCCAAACCCGGAACCAAAGGTCACATCAGGCGATTCCAATGATGTCCCATACGTTTGCGACCAAGGCATAAAAGTGACTAAAATAGCCTGAGTAGCATCCGTCAATTTATCCAGATCAGTTTTAACACGCTCCAATGAAGCGTTCATATCTGCTATAGCAGCATAACCAGCCTGACTTTTGTCGAAGATTGTTTGGAGATCCGTTGCCGTTTTAGCCTCTGTTAAAGCAGCCCGAGCACGTCCATTTTCATCTGCGAGTTGCTTATAAAGAGGCTTAACAGCATCTAACAGTGTCTTGGCAGCGTCCTTTTGCTCCTGTGTGATACCAGACTTAGCCACAAATGTATCGTAAATATTTTGGGCATCTTTTTGGTACTGATCGGCCTTAGTCAGGTTGTCAGTCGCTTTTTGAACCCAGTAATCTAACGTTGATTGCGTGGGTAGCAACATACTACCGCTAGCTTGCGGCTTAGCTTCATCCATGGAATCCGTTCTGCTAGCATTCGCCACCGTTGACCAGTAATAGTCAGTGTTGGTAATCGCGGTCTTATCGCCACTTGCGACTTGATTGCCTTTTTCCGTCAAAGGCTGACCGTTTAGCGCATCTGTAATCGATTGATTCGTTCCAACTGTCGCCGTTACATCAACTGGCTTACCATCGATGGTTTTACCCGCGGCCGTATAGTAATGAGCGATTGGGTTCGCTACCCCCTCCGTTGTGGTGGTTGCCGTACCCGTTTTGGTCATATCAATTGGTAATTTGTAGGTGCCTACCTGTCCATCTGTAGGCACCGGAACCGTAATTGCCGCGGGAGTAAAGCCCGGAATTTGAACCACGATAGCCTTACCAGCAACTGCGGTCACCTGAACAGCATCGAGCCCTGAAATTGCATGTCCGTCCTGGTCGACCGGTATCACGTTGGCTGGGAAGGTTAAGCTGACTGGCACTGCCAGTGTCTGCTTTGCCGCCCCCGTCACCACATAACTGTAGTAGGCGCCATCGATTGCCTTGGAATCTGCGCCGATATAGTTGACCTTACCGGCACTGGTAGTTTGGTCCCCATCAACGACATACACGTTATTGTCTGCATCGGTTGGAATCACTGTCACCAAATCAGGATTTAGCGTTGGATCTTTCTCAGTTGCGCGCTGTGCGGCGGCCAGCGATGAGAACACGGAAATGGTGTCCCCCACGTTAGCAACGACATTCGCCGGCTTAGCGTTCCCCAATGGCGTCGTTATCTGGGTTGGAAAGCTCACTGCAACTTGTGCCGTCTTAGGGGTGTAGTTAAAACTATCGATTCTGGCAGCGTAATTGTTCGTCTTTGAACCAGTAGAAGCCGCGATTGAAATCGAATATCCCGAGGTCACATCGTCGATTATCCGCACAAAGTCTGTTCCCCCTAAGGTAACCTTCAACTGCTTCGTAGCCGCATCATAAGTCATCTTAAATTCATTGAAAGGATTGGTTGCCCGCGGGTTCAGGTTCAGCATAACTTTATTTTTCCAAAGCGATGAGTCCTTATCAGCTTGCAACTTGCCATCGGCATCCGTCGTTCGCCAACCAAAGTAGGACTGATCAGTAGGGTCCGCAACGTTGTTATCGTCAGCTTGGTTAGGAAAATCATCAAAGATAAATCCGAAAGCGTTCGGGAGTTTCCCCAGTCCCAATAGCCGTCCTGATCCTCCCTTTGTCGCAGCCGCGGGATCACCAGGCGCAAAGATAATCCCAACACTATCCGCACCTGCCCCGTTAGTCCCGATCCCTAATGCCCCACTCATTGAGAAATCGTGAGAGAAGTCAATTTCATGTTCAAAGGAGACGTGCGCGACCTGATGACCAATTACATTTGCAGAGGTCCCCGTGGCATCAACATGATTGTGGGAGCTGTTCGTAGTCAGATTAACTACCCCTTTATCATCGATAGGGATATTTTGCGTGTTCTTCGCCACGTTGTCGTCTTTATCGCTGGTATCAAAGTTCTCAACACTTCCCGTGAAATGGTCCTTAATCTGACTCGCCGTTAAGCTCACTGCTGAATCCGTACTATTAACGTTGACCTGCGTATCTGGCGTCAATACTTGGTACTGCTTGGCAGCGGCATCAGTCGGCGCTGTAACTGAGGGTGATCCCGGCTTTGGCACGGTTGGCACAGTCGGTGTAGTTGGTGTCGTTGGTGTGATTGGTGTGGTCGGTGTAGACGGTGTGGTCGGTGTAGACGGTGTGGTCGGTGTAGTCGGCGTGACCGACGTCGTTGAATCGCCCGAAGTGACTGGATCTTTAGGCGTATCTGCACGATCTGCTGGAGTTGGATTTTCTGGCACAGGCTTCAGAGTTGCTGGGGCCGTTGCCGGTACAACATTAGCGGCTGGTAACTCCGTTGCTGCATGGGCGTCGACAATCCCCTGACTTTCCGCGATGGCTACTGCGGATAAGCTAACCAGTAACGTTCCAAATAGACGTGTTTTGACTTTCCAACCCGTGTGTCCCTTGTATAAGATGAAATTTTTCTTGGTCGTTTGATTTGCTGTTTTCTGTCTCAAGCTTGCCCTCTCCTTTTTCAACAGTGCTGAACCCCCATGTGTCCAAACACCAGACCGACTTCATTCTGAATCCAGTTTCACGACTGATTGTTTAGCTCCCCCTAGCAATCACTGTACCTTGGTTAGTAAAGTTTCCTTTCATTGATGAAACGACAGATAAATCCCCCTATTGATCAGTAATCGTATCCACAAGTCCCGATATCCTTTCTCAAATATGGTTTCTTGCCAGCTGTAATCATGCGCCCAGTCTGATTTTTACTCACTTTCGACTAGCCATCTAAAATAACCATGTTTCGACAACGGATTACACCTTTTCCTGTTTTATATGTCAATATTTTTACGTAGGCTTACGACTAACAAGTTATATTATATTTTATATCGTCTGAACCGTTTTTACTGCTAATCTTTTCATGGGGTTCTTAACTATACTCACATTATAAGTGCGGCCACGCTGACATTCAAGCTGTTAATCTTCCAGAAGAACAATTAGCTACAAAAATAATTATGTGACACTAAACATTATACAGGTTATTATCTATAGGCCTCGTAATCGGCGATATCTCCGTACTGAATCATGAACAGCCCTTGAATTTTAAGTGAAGCTAAAAACAACCAGGCCCTTAAAAGCCAGAGCCTAGTTGCTTTTTAGTTGCCAGCCAGTTGTCTTCTACACAACCGGTATGGGCGTTGTCATTCAAAACACACTCAATTTTTCTGCAATTGACCCGTGCAAATTGCGGATGCGCAGTTACCGTGTTACGTTAGGCAAAAAGTAAGGTGAAGCGCCCATGCAACCTGAATGTATCTTCTGTCAGATCATCGCTGGTAAAGTTCCAAGCAAGATGATTCACCAAAATGACTTGGCGATGGCCATCATGGCCTTGGAGCAAGAAGTCCCTGGCCATATCATCGTTTTCCCGAAGCAGCACTTTGCTAGCCTAGAAGTGGCGGACGACCAATCACTACTGGCCATCATGACCCTGATCACGGAACTGGGCACACAGAGTTTAGCTGCCGGTTTTGACAGCTATAACCTCCTCTGTGCAGACGGCAAACCAGCTGGCCAGTCGGTGCCGCACGTTCATTTTCACTTCATCCCGCGAAAAACGGGGGATGGGCTAAATGCTTGGCCTACTTTTGGCTATCACGGTGATGTTGATGGCGACGCTTTATTTCGCAAACTACGATTTTAAGCTATTGAACGCTTGCGGTGGTTTCTCAGTTTTGAGTTTGCGGTAAGCAATATCGAAATTCTGCTCGATTAGACGCGTTAGGTTCCCTAGCTAACTTGTTCTGACTATATTAGTATGTCACGTTATTTTCTTCCTGCACAGCACCACATTAAGCCGTCCGGTTAGGCTGAAATGGCGTAAGATAATTTATGAGGGAGGAACCAAGCATGACAATTGGCGAAAAATTGAAGGCGTGTCGTTTAGCTAAAGAACTAACGCAGGCGCAGGTGGCAACAACGATTCACGTCTCACGCAAAACCATCTCTGGCTGGGAAAATAATCGCAGTTATCCAGATGTCGCGAGCTTGGTCCGGTTGAGTGATTTATACGCGGTGGCATTGGACGACTTGTTACGCGACAATCACCTCTTAACACACTATCAACAGGCAGAACAAACGACTTTGCGGACAAAAAAGCTCACTAAAGTCACCTATTCATTAAATATTTTATGGCTGATACTAACCTATCTTAGTATTTATTCAGTGTTTGGCCTCCATATGCCTTATGTGCCGCTATTGTTGATCATCAACACGATTGTATTTTTAACGCACTTTTCGCAATGGGACCGGTTCAAACTACGGCGGCAGCGCGTGAAATTAGAAGTAAGCTTTTTGGCAGGTGTCCTGCTCAATGCCATCGTCAGTATCGTCTTGCTGAGCTTAGGGGTTGGCGAAAAGTTGGTGACAGCAGACGAATACCATACCATCGGCATCGTAGCAGGCCACTTTACGTTGCTCTGCTTTCTGACCATTAGTTTGCTGATCATCATCTTCTTTAAAAATGAAGCGCCACGAGCGGCTGCTACTAATGGTGATGAGTCAATCGTTCCTCGGGTTTAGGAAAAATGAAAAGACTGGTTAGGATCAGCATGATGCCGAAAACACCGAAAAACAGATCAAAGATTTGTGAATAGTGCTGAACAGAGAGTGTGAGCGTCCTGTGAATCAATTGACTAAGAACTTGTCGATTTAAGAAGACCAATAGTACTCCCCAGCCAAAACGATGCTGGATATAAAAACGATGATTAAACATAACAGTTCCCCCTTCAGGTTTCTAATTCCAGTGTACGCACTTAGACGATTGCATGACCCGATAAACCCGTCTATATCTAAAAGACACGGCAAAACCCTTTAAAACCAGCATGTCTCGATAACTAAGACGGTCGATCTATCGTATTTGTGCCCCGCCACTTCTATAATAAGAAGCATTGAAATGGAGTGAGGGAAAATGAATCAACGCAAAAATTTACAATTAGGTCTATCGTGGGTCGGCTGTGTATTACTGTTGTTTGGACTAGGTTGGGTTGTAAGTGTGCTAAGACTGAGTGATGTGCACGCCATCATCTTCCAAGAGCTGACACTAGCACTTGTTTTCTATCTCTTAAATCGATATTGGGTGAAGATTAGCATCCATTTCAAATCCGATTTATCTTTTAGGTCCCAACTAATCACAAACACTGTAACGCTGGTTTATATCTTGCTATTATTAACCTTTGTTGGTCAAAAACTAGGCCAGACGCCTATTTTAAAATTTTGCCTGTATGGGATTGCTGCTGCTTTGGTCGCCTTTTTTGAGGAGTATCTTTTTCGCGGAATGATTTTGGGTGGCATCGTCGCACAATGCCGCGGAAAGCGATCAACTGCGGTGATTTGGGCCGTCTTAATCAGCAGTCTGATTTTTTCATTGACCCACATGATCAACCTCTTCCATCAAAGTCTGGCAATGACGGTGACCCAGGTCGTGGGCGTGTTTGGTCTCGGGCTGTTGCTGGGCGCAATTTACCTCCGTACCCGCAGTCTCTGGTGGCCAATCCTGCTACATTTTTGCTTGGACTTTTCGGCCTTCTTACGTTTCGGGTTCCGGCAAGGCACCGATCCAACAATGACGGTGGGTGATGCAGCGATTATGGCGGCAGTCTTGCTAGTGATTGCGTTATTTTTGCTGCGACCATCAAAGCAAGAACGAATCATGCGTAACTTCACTTAGTCAGCAAAGATATCTGCGACAGACAAAAATACTGCCATCCCCGTTCTTATGGGTCTGGCAGCATTTTGTATTCTCTAGTCGACTATTTGATTAGGCCTGATGAGCTAGCTTCATCGTCCTTCACAAACATATACCTAGTCATTCATAGTGGCGTCTAGTGCTGGCTACTCAACGTTTCTTTCAAACGTCCAATACGGAATCCGCTGACTTGCCGTACCCGCTAATTGAACCAGCCGATTCTCTTGAATCAAAAACTGGGGTAACAATGCAACCCCTTCCCCCGCCTTCACCAAGGCAACAATGCCATTCCAAGAATCCACCTCACTAATGACCGTTTTCGACTCCGCTGTTGCTAACGACGCGCGTCTAAACGGACAAGCGCGATCGCTATTTACCAACAGCGGCTTGCCGCTCAACGTTGCTTCACGCCCTGCATAGCTTGCCTGTAACCAGCCGCGATCTCGGACCTGATACTTAGGATCATTAAAGTTGGCATACGTAATGACTAGCTGGGCCGTCTCATGAGTTGTCGTTGCTAACGTCGTTGATTTCTTGATGGTGAACTGTTGCTTGGCTAAATCATACTTGTGCTGCGTAACGACCAGATAATCAAATAGCAGCTCCGAAATTACGATGTGGGTCACGCTATTTTGCTGGTTCAGTTGCGCATGCAATTTTCTAGTCGCCGTCAGCACCTCTTGGGCATAGGCGTTAAAGGCCGCCCCCGCAGCCGTGGGCGTCAAGCCCTGATAACTGCGAACAAACAGTTTCACCTGCAGCTCATCTTCCAGGGCCTGCAAGCGGGCCGACACATTGGATTGCGAATACCCCCGTTGTTGCGCAGTCCGATTGATCGACCGCAATGTATACATCGTCTGAAACAGACTAAGATCCTGAATTTGCACAGTTGTCCCTCCTAGTTATCGTAATTTACGATAACTATACCATATTTTAAATATAGGCAACGCGTAGGCCACTGCTTATACTAAGACTTGTAACCAACTAAGGAGGAAATCAACATGCCCTATTTAAACGTGAGACTCGCTGCACCAGAATCTACTACAACCGCACAACAAGTTGCCCAACTGCTAACGACCCTGGCAACGGATACCCTGGGCAAGGCCCATGACGTTGTCGCCGTTGATGTACAATTTGCCGAACCAGCACACTGGTTTGTCGGCGGCCAGGCCACAGCTGACCAAGATACCGCCACTTTTTACATTGAAATCAAAGTGACGACCGGAACGAATACACGAGACGAAAAGGCCCGCTTCATCGCCAAGACTTTTAGTGGCATGCAAGCCATTCTCGGCCCCGTCAATCCTGCCAGTTACGTGGTCGTCAAGAATGTCGACGCCGACGATTGGGGCTTCGGTGGTAAAACGCAGGCCTACCGCTACATTGCACCCCAACTTTAGGCAAACATTCGCGACGTGGCTACTGCGACGGAGGGTGATGCAGCGATTGCGGCAACAGTCTTGCCAGTGATTGCGTTATTTTTGCTACGACCATCAAAGCAAGAACGAATCATGCGTAACTTCACTTAGTTAGTGATAGGTGACACCACAGCACTCTTGAATTTTTTCTAAACCTAACGACAACAAAGAACTAAGATCTTCGAAATAGCGATCTTAGTTCTTTTTTTGCTATAAACGCCGCGTTCAACAACGTCCCTCCTCACCAACACCATATTCAAACACCACGGTCTCGGCCATTGTAATTTCCCGGTAGCGGTGAGAATGCAGGGAATTATTTCTTGCTAGCAATCCTAAAAAGCTGCTCTGATGATGCCAGCAGACCTTTCAATTTAAGTCATCATCGTGTGTGGCCCGTCTCACACTAAACTAACAGTTTGACACCGAAATAAATGATAATCATTCCCAGCAACGGCGTTAATAAGCGATTAACTTTCACATAGTTCAGTCGTTGTAAGATTAATGGCGTGATAATCGCGCCGACGACAGCGCCCCCCATAAGTCCTAAACCAACTTGCCAATCAATTGGACTCGTCAATAAGTGGCTGATAAACCCCACCAAGGACATCCAAAAAAGCACATAGGTGGCCGTTCCAGCAGCTTCAATGGCCGACAGTCCAAGAATGCTCAGTCCAGCAGCCGTTGTTGCGCCCCCACTAAGGCCGCCAATTCCAACCATCAAGCCACTTAGGAGGCCAAACACGATGGCCCACCCTGGTCGTTTACTAGCTGACTTGGAAGTTGGCCGCCAATATTTAAGCAAAACCACGCCCCCCATCACAACCAACACGACGCCCACTGTCCAATCGTAAACGCGTGTCGAAATAAATCTAGCGACCACCGTGCCACCAACAATGCCCGGTAGCGCTGCTAGAATCAAATAATTACCTAACCTGAACTGCACGTTACGGATTCGTGCCTGGGTTAAAAAGCCAAAAAACAGTGCTGGCAATGCCACAAATAATGAGGTGGGCACTGCAATTGCAGTTGGGACATTTAATTGACTTGTTAAAACGCCTAAATATAGGGAAGCCCCACCGCCACCGATCAAGCTCACAAAAGCTCCAATTAACAACCCATAGATAATACTGATCATAATTTCACCGTCCTTAATAAATGGAGCACACTCCACTTATCAAAACGGAGTGTGCTCCACTTGTCAAGTCCGGTCGTCTGAGTTATGGTTAGATTCTAAGTGAAAGGACTGGTTCAAAATGCGTAAAGACGCAACTCAGAATCACCAGAAAATTTTAGCAGCTGCTACCGATTTATTTCAAAAAGATGGCGTTGCCGCGGTAAGTATGAAAGATATTGCGACCGCTGCGCACTTGGGTCCTGGAACCCTCTACCGTAATTACCCCAATAAGGGAACCCTCTGCCTAGATCTCGTTTACAATAACCTTCAAAAATTCATTGCTACTCACAGGGCGTTAACGCCGACCGCCGCCAATTGGCACCTGTTACTCAGCAACTATCTTATTTTTCGTGAAGCCAATAGCGCCCTCTTAGCAACCATCGAAAGTGACTCGCAAGTCAATTTCACCCAAACTGAACTCTATCACCAATTATCACGTTTGTTTTTTCCTTTCCTGCAGGCCGTTTTGCCAAGTGCCACCGCAGCTACCATCCAATTTAGAACGGATATGCTAATTGCGATGCTAAAGAGCGACAGCTACGCCTTCCAGCGTCAAGAACGTCACCTGAGCAACAAGCAGCTTTGCCAGTTGATTAATGAGTTGTTGCTATCACCGCTGTTAAGTTAACCTTTTACTGCTATCTTTCATATCAACTCATTGTGAAATTACCCCTACGCCTCGTGTCACCTCTGCAACACGAAATCGACGAGATTACGCCCTTTTTTGGTAAAAAATGTGGGCCAGCAGCTAGCCTACGCCACCTATAATTCGTGTCTGCTTCCTGTTCGACACACGTAAACGTAGGAGGATAAAACTCAAGAATCGACTTTTTAGAAAGGTAGCTGCGGCCCTTCTGAAAAGTCGATTCTTCGCCATTATGGTGTCAAAACGTGGCCAATAGGCATCTGACTCCGTTTAAACCTGATCGTCTATTGCCCCGCTACATTCAAAAAAGCCGTCCCTAAACACAGGACGGCTCAAAATCAATAGCTGACATATAGTTATTTATTCTTGCGGTACAACTTAGCGATTCCTAAAGTTCCCAGCAGTAGCACTAATCCACCGAACAGTAGTGATAGGCCACTCTTTTCATTTAATTGTGGAATCAATGATTTGGGATGGTTAGCTTTTGCGGACTGCGCTGCTACCTTGGATGAGGTTACCTTAGCAGCCGGCGTACTAATTTGATCAGCAGATGATCCTTTTTCATAGCTAGCAGTCACTGGCTTGCTAGAAGTACGATCTGCTTGTGACGTTTCGGTCTGATTCCCGTCATTGTTGATCACGTCACCGTCACCGCCATTTTGGATGTTCTGATCATTGCTGGAACTAACGACAGGAACATTGGAGCTGGATGTTGACTGATCACTCGAAGAGCTTGATGAGCCTGGGACACTGGAAGAACTCGATGGGGTCGAGGAACTCGTGGAACTTGAGGAGCTCGGCACACTGGAAGAACTTGATGAACTTGAAGAATCAGAAGAACTTTCGGAGCTGGAGGAACTTGAAGAGGTTGACGAACTTGAAGAACTTGAGGAACTAGATGAACTCGACGAGCTTGAGGAGCTTGAAGAACTTGAGGAGCTTGATGAACTTGATGAACTCGACGAACTTGAGGAGCTTGAAGAACTTGATGAACTCGATGAACTCGATGAACTTGAAGAACTAGATGAACTTGAGGAGCTTGAGGAGCTTGATGAACTCGACGAACTCGATGAACTTGAAGAACTAGATGAACTTGAGGAACTTGACGAACTTGACGAACTCTCATCAGCCCCGTTAATAACAAGTTTTGTTTCTGAAATAACCGGTGCGTACTGCGTGCCAAATTGATCGGTGTAGTTGTAGATGTATTGCACCGTGTATTGACCTGGCGTTTTGAAATTTTGTGCGGATAAATTATCTAATGAAACCGCTTGGTGTTGATCGTTGAGAACATTAACCTGGACCGTCATATCGGTATCATCCGGCTTGTTCGTAACTTCAGCATCGCTAAACTTAACCTTGCTGTCGCTATGACCAGCGTCCGTAACGGCCGCATTTTGGGTCAAATCGACTGGCGTATCCATCTCAGCTTCAACCGCAGCGGGGGCGGTTACATTTGGTGTGGCCAAGACTTGCCATTTTTCGTCGGCCTTAACGGAGGATTTTACTGCCAACGTATCCGCCAACTCATTGGCAATGTTTTCGACGTAGTTCACTTGATAGGCGCCCGGTGCCGCGGTAATGCGTTGGTCTTGCTCCCCTAAAATGGTCGCGCCATTGTTGGTAATCGTGCCACCATCATTGTCAAAGGTAATTTGGTTTAAATAGTAATTACCCGTCCAAGCCTGCTTAATCCAATCATCTTGAATAATATCGTAATCGTCGCTAACAAACTTACCACTCTGATAAATCGTAAACGGTCCGGTTTCTTTGATCGTCGGTTGTGGGTACACCAGAATTGGAATCTGTGCTTGCAACAATTCCCAAGACCCATAATTGTGATAAAGCTTGACGGAGTAAGGTTCTGCTAACGAATTTCCAGATAAGGAGAACGCATCTTTAGCATAAGCTACCCCCCACGGAAAAATGTTACTAGTTAGAGAATTTGTCCCCGGTTTGTGAATTGAACTTATCGTCTCACCAGTTGCACTTAATCCAGAAAGTGTGTCATTGGTAAACATACGAATTGGTTGCTTCAGCACCCATGCGGAGGTCGAACTAAGGTTATTATTCCCCGTAAAATCATCTAGTTTATAGTCACCTGGTGCGATTAATTTTAAATTCTCACCATTTCCAAAAACATGAGTCAGCACTTGGGCGTGAACAGTTTTCAGCGATAACATTGACGCTGCCAGAACGGTAATCGTTGCTGTAATTGCTTTTTGATAAAGTTTCATGATGTTAGCTCCCCTCGCACTAAAAAATCAGCTTCTTTTTAGAAAACGCTTTCCTCAACTTGGTTTAATCATATACTTTTATGTGGAAATAATCAATCATACAATCAAACAATTACAGCTACTGTTTGTATGTGTACTAGGTTGACCTTTAATATTATCATCGTTCACTATTATTTTGGCCTGCCTACTATTTACACGCCTAAAGCCCAGCTGGCTACTAAAGCTTCCACCGCACGGAAACATCATACTTTTTCTTGTCGTGTTCCTCACAAAATTTATAAAAAAGAACTGTCAATCCTTTCGATTAGGCCTGACAGCAAGTAATGTTTGCTTATTCATTTAGACGTTTTTTAGTAAGCGCTGGTTAGTTAAACGGCCTATCCTTCTCTTCTCCTTTTGGCGACTCATTGTTTGATAGGTCTTTTCCAAGTCATGTGGCACCCGCTGCTAAACAGTTGTCACTCTTCTTTAGAAAAAATTGGCTTCATACAGATCAAGTACCTGATCAGCTGGCGACTTGGCGGTGATTGCCAGTGAAAAAGGAAGGTGAACTGAGATCACATGCGACCTATTTCCATTCACCAATTAAGTAATGCTTCTTGCATATCTCGTACTTAACCTGATCAGCTTCTAAAGATAGCCCTTAAACATACCGCTTGAAACGGATTGGAAACTCATGGACAAATTTTATAATATTAATTATATTCAAGCGAGATAGTTTATAGTTAATTAGTCCCATCAAACCCTGCTATACTATCCCTGGTTATTCCTTAGATAATAATCTAAGGGCTGTGGTTAATAGCTTATATTAGGAGGTTCGCTTATGTCTCACGTATCGTTTCATTTGCGTTTAGTGGCTGTGGTAGCTGCTTTTGCAACGTTGCTGGTGACTCTTTCCGCTTGCAGTTCCAAGTCGGCCGTCTCCAATCAGGACTTGGTGCGCACGACGAATCTGTCGTCTAACTTCTCCGTCTCCACGTTAGATATTTCCAAGTCACGGGGATTCGACCAAACCGGGAATCTATTTGATACCCTACTCACTGTGGACAAGCATCATAAGGTGGTGGCTGCCTTAGCTACCAATCACACCGTGTCTAAGGACGGGAAGACCTACACCTTTACGATTCGTAAGGGTGCTACGTTTAGCAACGGCGACCCGATCAACGCGCAAAGCTTTGTTTACTCGTGGCAACGCTCACTTAAACCCGCCACGAAGTCCATGTTCCCGTACATATTTAAGGGTATCAAAAATGCAATGGCCATTAACGCTGGCAAATTACCCGCCAGTAAGCTGGGGGCCGTCGCCAAGGATGATCACACCTTAGTGGTGACCTTGGAGCACCCCATCGCTTATTTTGACAAGCTAGTGACCTACCAAGCTTTCTCGCCCCAGGATAAGAAACTGGTCGATAAATACGGGAAAAGTTACGGCACCGCCCCTGACAAGGTCGTTTATTCCGGCCCCTTCAAGATGAGTAACTGGGAACCCGAGAGCAAGAACTGGACGTTCGTTAAAAATGATAAATACTGGGATAAGGACCAGGTCAAGCTGAACAAAATCAACTTGTTCTACGAACCAATTCCCCAAACCAGTCTGAGCCTCTATCAAGCCAAGAAACTAGACTTTACCATCCTGTCCAGTAACCAGTACAAAAACTTCAAGGGTGATAAACGGCTATTCGCTGGCCCTTACTCGTACATGAACTACATTCTCTACAACCAAAAGTCGAAGGATGCCACTCTCAAGCAAGCCTTTAACAATGTCAATATCCGCAAAGCCATCTCTTTAACGCTGGATCGCAAGCAAATCGTCAAAGACCTCTTTAGCAATTCTGCCCTGCAGCCAGCCGGAATGGTCACAAAATATCTGAGCTACAACGCTAAAAATGAAGACTTTGGGAAACTCCAAGATGCCGGCGAGAGTGTGACGTACGACCCGAGCTTAGCCAAGACATACTGGAAGAAGGGGCTCGCCCAACTTAACTTAAAGACGTTGAAGTTCTCCCTGCTAACGTCTACGGACGATGCTTCTAGCAAGTTAGCCGAACTGATCAAGGCCTCCGCCGAAAAGCAGCTTACTGGACTGACCATTTCGTTACAGACGGTCCCCGACCAGATTGCTTACCACCGGAGCACTAATGGGCAATATGACGCCTACATTGGGGGTCGTGGGGCAGATATTGCCGACCCAATCGAGTTCCTGAAGCCCATGCTCAGTAGCAACCCGCAAAACTACGGCGGTTGGCAGAATAAGCGCTACGACAAACTGATCAATGACTCCACGACCGACAACTTGAGTGCTGACAAACGCTGGCAGAAACTGCTCCAAGCTGAAAAAATTCTGGCCGATGACCAGGCCGAAACACCCCTGTATCAAAACTACAACTACTACTTGATGAATACGAAGCTCCACGGCATGGTTCATAATTCCGTGGGCGCGCAGTGGATCTACAAGTATATGTATATGACTAAGTAAATGACAGCGCAGCAATTTGACTGTTGGCGCTGCCATTTACCAAATGCAACCGAAGTCAGTTTGAGAGAACATTAATTGTTTAATCGAACGCCAAAAGCAGTCAGGTTTGAAATTTCAAACTTGTCTGCTTTTTGGCAAGTAATCCTGGGTAATCGTTGGTGGGGTGATCACCGTGACCTCGTTAATTCAAGTTAACAGTCCACCGCCATTCTGGACTCTCCACATCGACAAAGTCTCTAAACGTTACTTTGTCAAAAGATCCCTAATCCGGATTTAATGCATTTAAAATCGTGGCTAAATCCATGGACAACGTACTTAATAAGGCTAAGCGCTTCAGTTGTATGACTAATGGTGATAGAATTGTCACCAAAGTACACGAAACGAGGCCTTACTTATGAAAAATCCAGAAAAAACTCGTATAACTATCCGCATGGATCTTGAGCGTAAACAAAAAGCTGAACAGGTTGCTAAAGATTTGGGCATTGACCTTACAGCAGCAGTCAATTTGTTCATCTCACAGATGATTAAAGAAAATGGTTTGCCATTCAGACCAACCAATGATTCGTTGACCATGAACCTAGAACAAGCGCTAAAAGACGTTAAAAACGGTGATACGACAGATTATACGGTGGATGGCTTCATTCAGCATTTAAAGTATCCTGAGGAATAGGCCAATGATCACGCATGTCAGAACAACTAAACTGTTTGAACGTCATCTTAAAAGACTACGAAAAAAGCACTATGATATCACAAAACTTGAAAATGTCGTGCAACTCATCGTCACTGAAGATCACGAAACATTAGTCAGAAAATATCGATGGCATCTGCTTAAAGGCAACAATGCGGGAATCAATGAGCTCCATTTAGAAGCTGACTGGCTCTTAATGTACACAATTACTAATGAAAACGAAGTTACACTACTTTTATTGGATACCGGATCACACCATGATATCCTATAAATCACGCTAATGCTGACTAGTGCCTTTACTTCTGTCTGTGATAGGTCAACGGCCAACTTCTTGTTCACCCGCTGCTACACCAATTCAGTATAGCAGACATGCTCTTCCATCTGAGCTAGGCGTTCCCGACTAGCTGGCGTCCGCATCTTCCTGAACAAACCCATGCTTACCACCCAGTACACGCTGGAACTCTACAATGTTTAATATCCGGCTGGCTCGAGACAACGCCTTAATACCTTGTTCAGTGCCGCTAGTCAGTTGGTAGTCTTCATTCTCATCATTATAGCCTTCTTTACGAAACACTCGCGCATCTCCATAATTTCAACTTGTCACTCTCTCTAATTACTACACCCAATCCCTTTTCTACTTCCATAGTCGTGTCTGAATTAACAAATTCCTGCTAAAAGTGTCGCATCAGTTTCGCCATTCCCCAATGAATCACACCAAGATTCATGACAAAAATGACAATTGCCACCGTAATCACCAATACCCATTGTAAAAGGGGTTCATGGATTAATCTCGACAGGTTTAGAACATACAGTCCCCCAATTGGAAGTTCAAGTACTGATGTCACAGCGCCCGGAACATAGTCTTGTTTAATAACCCAAAAAATGAGATGCATCACTAAATGTAAAAAATAGGGCACCGAAGCAGCCAAGACCAGTAGTGGATAATCACACCAATAAGCTACTGCGGCCACTAAATAAACAGACACAGTTCTTCCCAAACGCCAACTGCTAAAATGTCTGAACGGTGCACACCTCCGAATAACGCTTCTTTTCCAATATATGGATTATGTCCCCGTAACCATCGTGGAACCAAAACAAGTTCTTCAAAGTCATGCCAGACAAATAGTAATGGTAATAGCCAATAAGAATCCATTTTCATGATGTATTCCCCCTTGATTGCAGTATATAATTGTCACTGAATAAAATATACGGCAGCATGCTATGTGCCGCAAAACGAGGGGAAATGTGCCATGCCACGAGACATCATCATTAATCAGTCCAAGCAGACCTTCATTGATGCACTTCTCAGACTACTTAAACACGAAACTTTTGATCAGGTGACCGTTCAACAGCTCGTTCTAGAGTCTGGTTACTCTCGACGGACTTATTATCGTTACTTTGGTCAAAAGGAAGCGATTCTTGACGCTATGTTTCTTGCTAATTTAGCCAACTATCATCAATATTTGCTGGCAGCCCCGTTAATCTCTGAAAAAATTTCAGAACTTCTAATCACCTTTCTGTGGCCCAAACGTCAAACACTCCAATTACTAGCCCGTCAGGACCTGTTGATACCTCTAACCGCCCGTCATATGGATAAGATAGTCACCACAATTCAATCAGTCGCCGTTCCCTGGAGAAACAATCAAGGGGTTAATTCCAAAAGTGACAAATTAGCCCTTATCTATTCGATTGGCGGATTCTGTACACTTATCGATATACTTTTTAAAGATACACTGCCTAATAGTCCCCAAGAGATCAGCGAACCCCTTCAGTCAGCCTTAATCAAACTAATAAAAACCACAAAAAAAAGAGATGGCGTTACCCATCCCTTCTAGTCAATTAATTCTATTTACTTAGCAACCGCGTGATTCTCATCCAACATATACTGAAATTCAACCGCATTCAAGCCATAGAGATTACTTCAACGTCTCCATATCAATGACAAAGCGATAATGAACGTCGCTATCAATGATGCGTTGATAAGCAGTCGGTACATCATCAATCCCAACCATTTCAATCTGTGGCTTAACGTCATGGGCCGCAGCAAAGTTCAGCATATCCTGTGTCATTGGGATACCACCAACATTTGAAACGGTAATTGTTCCCTGTTTATTGAAGATACTGAACAGATTGAATTGTTGTTCCTCCATGGTGAGCCCAACAAAGCAAAAGGTTCCGTTAACCGTCAATAATTTTAGATAATTGTCTAAATTCAATTTAATCGCTGCTGTGTTTAAAATAAAATCAAATTGACCCGCAAGACGATCAAAATCCTCATCTTTACGTAAGATTTCATAACTTGTGGCCCCAAATTGGGCGGCCTCGGCCCGCTTACTATCTGAATGGCCTAAAACCGTGACTTCTGCACCTAACTTATTAGCGAATTGAACGGCAATATGACCAAGTCCACCTAAACCAATGATGGCCACCTTTGACCCCTTGCCAATGTGATAACGCACCAATGGATTGTAAGTCGTAATCCCTGCACAAAGTAATGGTGCTGCTTCAGCTAAACTCAAAGCGTCTGGAATGTGCAAGACAAAGTGATCCTTAACAACCAACGATTGTGAATAACCGCCTTCAGTCACCTTGCCATCATAATCTGGGGTATTAAAGACAGATACATACCCCTTCTCACAGAATTGTTCTTGTCCAGCAAGGCAGTACTTACATTTGCCACAAGAGTCAATAAAGCAACCCACTCCGACACGGTCGCCAACTTTAAAATCTTTCACCTCAGAACCAATGGCACTCACAATTCCTGTAATCTCATGACCAGGAACAATCGGATGCTTAAAAACATCATCAATACCCTCGACCTGGGCAATATCTGAATGACAAATACCACAATACTTCACATCAATGGCGACATCATCGGCACGTAAATCTCGCCGAACAATCGTCGTGTGATGGAAAGACTTAAAATCACTATGATCAGCTTGTAAAGCTTGAATTTCTCGCATATTTTAGTGTCCTTTCTACTGTTCAAATGTAATATCATGCAGTCGATAAACCTCATTCACATCACGGATATTTAAAATCAATGGTTTATTTTGATCCAATGCTTCAATTTGAACTAAATCGGCCTCACTCAAGTTAAAATCGCTCGTGGCAAAATTTTGAGCAATTCTTTCGGCATGCACCGACTTAGGAATTGCGACAATATCATTTTGCTGTAGCCAACGTAAAACGACTTGTGCAGCAGTCTTATGGTACTTGGATCCAATAGCCGTCAATGTTGGATTGGTGAACAAATGTTGCTGACCTTCCGCGAATGGTGCCCACGCCATCGTATGAATATCATAGTGCTTCATCACCGAACGTAGCGGCTTCTCTTGCCAGAAGGGATGCATTTCAATTTGGTTAACTGCTGGCACTACATGGTGGCTCAAAATCAAATCAACCAGCCGGTCCGCTTCAAAATTGCAGACCCCAATCGCCTTGATCTTCCCGGCTTCATAGAGTTCTTCCATGGCGCGCCAACTACCGTGATAGTCACCATAAGGCATATGGATTAAATACAGATCCAAGTAATCCGTCTGCAAATTATCCAAAGTCTTCTCAAATGAAGCCATTGTTTTTTCATAGCTTGCATCTTGAATCCATACCTTGGACGAAATAAAGATATCCTGCCGGTCAATGTCACTGCGCTTAATTGCATTACCGACAGCTGGCTCATTACCATAAGTTGCCGCCGTATCAATTAAGCGATACCCTGTTTTCAAAGCGGTTAATACGCTCTGTTCACACTCTGCTAAATCAGTAATTTGAAAGACGCCAAACCCTAATGTTGGCATTGCCACACCGTTATTTAACGTTATCATCTTAATCACAACTTCCTTTCTTACCTAGGAACGACCTCTAAAGTAGACACCCTAGCTCGCTGCTGAATCATCGAATCTAAATACAAACTGTTCGCGTACTTCTTTTGATAGGCTTGGTCAATCTGGTTGTTCAAATCAGCACTGTCCACATCAACAAAACTGACTTCATAGTTTGCACCCGCCAGATACATCCGACCAGCACGCTGCTGAACCGCCGAACGATGCCACCGCGAACTCAAGCCATTCCAGGCCCGAATATATAAGTGTCCATCTACCACGACTGACCAAATCCAAGTTGGCGTGCCATATGTTTTACCATCATCATAAAATGGTGAAACACGAAAATCGTCGGCAGCGGAAAAATTTGTTAATTGTTGTGCTTGCCAGTGTGCAATCGTTGCATCACGATTTCTCATCTTAAAAGCTCCTTTAACATATTTCGCTAAAATTCGACGGTTGGCCGAATGTTAAACTCATTAATTGACACACGTTGTGGTGTTCCAATCACATACGCGACCGCCTGCGCGACATCACTGGGTAATAGCGAGTGATCCGGTTCATTCCAGGTATCTACCAAGTTTTGGGCAGTTTCTGCATCCGGAATAGACTTGTAAAGTTCCGTATTGACCATTCCCGGTGCAACCACAGTGGTACGAATATTATTTTTGATTTCTTCTCGGCGCAGGCCTTCCATGATAGCTCTCACGGCGTATTTGGTTCCCGAATAGACGGCCACATTGGGATAGACGCGATAGCCTGCGAGCGAATCCGTCGTTAAAATATGACCATAGCCTTGCTGATGCATAATTGGTAGGACGGCACTGATGCCATTCAAGACGCCCATCACATTCACGTCTAACATCTGTTGCCAAGCTTTTCGATTGCCATTACTGAGTGGTTCCATTGGCATAATACCGGCATTATTATAAAGGGCATCAACCTTGCCGAACTTGTCTACCGCTAATTGAACAAGTGATTCAACTTGTGAAAAATCAGTCACATCAACGGTTTGATAGGCATAAGTACCCTCAGGTAAGGTTTGCGCAACTGAGGCTAGCTTCTTCTGTCGCCGAGCTCCAAAGACCACTTTGGCCCCCTGTGCCGTCAATTCTTTAACGGTCGCCTCACCAATACCACTAGACGCGCCAGTGACAACCACAACTTTATCTTGAACGCTCATCGTATGTCCTCCTTTGACTTCTTAACAATTACTAGCATAAGGGTTGACAATGTCTATGTCTAATGCTTAGATTAAATCAAAAAGTATACGTAATGAACATAGGAGGAATATTTATGGAATTACGAGTTTTACGTTATTTTCAGGCTGTCGTTCAAAACCGTAATATCAGTCGGGCCGCCTTACAACTGCACGTCTCACAGCCGACTATTTCACGCCAATTGCATGATCTTGAAGAAGAATTAGGTATCACTCTATTTGATCGTGGAAGTCGCACGATTCGTCTGACCGACAGTGGTGAATATTTTTCCAACCAGGTTAATCAGATTCTGGCCTTAACGGATAAAACACTCGCGAATATCCATGAAGACCAGGATATTCGTGGCAACATCGTTATTGGGAGTTCCGAAGCACGGAGTTTCTTAAATATTGCGCAATCCTTCACTGGCTTACAAAAAAAATACCCGCACATTCAACTCGACGTTATCAGTACCAACGCCGATCAAATTCGAACGAGTATTAAATCCGGTTACTACGATTTCGGGGTCATTATGGAACCCGGTGATAAAACAGATTATGACTTTATACGGCTGCCGGGTGAAAGCCGTTGGGGTTTACTAGTATCTAACCGTTCCCCCTTTGCCACCAGAGATCACCTTGAACTGTCTGATCTGGCCGGCGAAAAATTACTGATTTCGGGGCAACACGGCATGAGGGAACAGCTAAACGACTGGCTAGGTGGCAATACCACCCAATTAAACGTCGTGGCAACCTACACCCTGCTCTACAATGCCTCTCTGATGGTCTCGGCGGGCATGGGCAGCGCCTTATGTCTTGATGGTATTATCAATACGAACCAATCCGATCTGGTCTTTGTACCATTTCAGCCCCGTCTCACGTCTGGTACCAGTTTAGTGTGGCATCACGGACAACATCATTCTGCGGCTGCAGAAGCCTTCTTAAAACAGCTCTCATCAGATATTGGGCAACCCTTGCCATAAGTGGCACATCATAAACGGACCTAAAAATCGACTTTTCCAGAACGGATGATGCCATTCTGAAAAAGTCGATTTAGTTGTTTCGCCGAAACGTGTCCAGTCCTTGCTTATTTAGCTAAACTCTTCGTGAAAAAGTCATTCAATTTGGCAAACGGAATCAGTTCAGTCCGGTCGTACAAATCAACGTGGCCCGCATTTTTAACTTTGACAAGCTCCTTGGGTTCATCAGCCTGATTATAGGCATCTTCGCTGAATCCAAGTGACATCGCGTTTTCACCAGCAATAAAGAGTAGTGGTCGTGGTGAGATGGTCTTAATATCAGACAGCGAATAAAAATTCAATAGTTTAGCAAAGCTCGTTAGCGTTGGATGCGTCGTTGTAGCTGCTGCTCCGCGTTGCGTCCGATAGAAGTCATAGAATTCCTTCGAGAAGGCATCTGAATCCGGCCCAATTTCTTCGGGCGTGCCACTGGTATAACTTGTCTCCTGACCGGCAATCTCTAAAGTTCGGGTGTTCGATGCTTCGTCAATCATCGCATGAGCGCCCATCGCGTCCCGTTGTCCTCGAGCCACTGCGCCCATATCGGTTAAACTAACCGTCGCTAATGCCTTTAGCCGTGTATCTACCTTAAGCTCGTTAATCGCAAAGCTACCTGATGCACAAATTCCTAGCACCGCGATACGGTCATTGTCGACTTGGTCCAAGGTCGTTAAGTAATCCGCGGCGGCTGAGAAGCTTTCAGAATAGAGCTCCGGCGCCATCGCATTACGTGGTTGACCATCACTCTTACCCCAGAATACTTGATCGAAGGCCAAAGCAATGAAGCCATATTCAGCCATCTTAGTTGCATACAGGTTCGCCGACTGCTCCTTAACTGCGCCGTTGGGAGCACCCACAATAATTGCTGGTAAAGCCCGATCTTGCACTTCTTTAGGCGCAAACAGATTGCCGGCCAAGCTCATCCCATACAGGTTTTCGAAAGTCACTGGCGTCTTCGTCACTTGATTACTTTCATACCAGTTGTCCGCTCCATGACTCATATCACCCGTTGCTAACGCCTGGTTCCGTTGCTTAACATTGTTTTCTCCGGCTGAATAAATTGGCTGTTTATTTTGCATCGTTACAGCTCCCTTCCTTTTTTATGTTTCCTTACAGGTTCGTATTAAAGAACTTTTCAAATTTATCAAATGGGATAACAGAAACGTCATCATAAAAATCAACGTGTTGACCATGTGGTTCGACCACTAATTCTTTAGGTTCCGCTAATTTAGCATAAGTTTCCTCACTAAATGCCTTCGAATGGGCCTCTTCACTCGTCACTAACATGACTGGTCTAGGACTGATTTCATTGATTCTAGCCGTAGCTTCAAAGTTCATGAAGCTCAGATTAGAGACGTTCGTTACATTGTACAAAGCATGTGGATGCCAGCCTCGCTTAAAGCCATAGAAACTGAAGAACTCCCGCGACACTGGATCTAAACCTTCAGGAAATTCAGTCACTGGCTGGCTGGGGTAATTGGCCTGCTTAGCGGAGATATCCGACCACCGCTGTTCACTCAAGGCAGCCAACTGGGCTGCGCGATCCTTCCCGGTTGCCAAATTGGCCAAGTGGGGGATATCATACATCACACTCGTAGCAACTGCCTTGATACGCATATCCTGGGCCGCAGCTGCTAGCGCAAAACCACCTGAAGCACAGATTCCCAAGGCGCCAATTCGATGCCGATCAACATATGACAACGTTCCCAAAAAATCAACAGCCGCGGAAAAATCTTCGACGTAAGTATCCGGCGAGCCACTATCTCGCGGCGTGCCACCAGAATAACCATGGTAGGCTGGATCAAAAGCAATCACCACAAATCCCCGCTGGGCTAACTGATTGGCGTAGACGCCTGGTCCCTGTTCCTTGACCCCACCAAATGGCGGTCCCACAACGAGCGCGGGATGCTGACTGGCTTTGTCTAACGTCCGGCTATAGTATAAGTCGGCGGCAATCTCAATATCATAACGTGTCTTGTAGTAAACGTGTTCCCGTGTCACTGAATCGTCAAGTTCAAAGATATAGTATTCGTCATTGGGGGTGACTCTTACTGCATTTTCCTTAGCCATTAACGTTCAACTCCTAATTTAGTTTTTCAGTAAATTCATCTAATAACCGATAAGCTTTCTTTTGATCAGCACCTTCAAATCCGTGTCCGGCAGTTGGCAACTCATGAAACTGGGCATTTTTAAAATTTTGGGCTGCCTCACGTGCAAACTTAATTGGCACAATATCATCATTGCCACCATGAACTAGTAGGACCGGTCCCGTGAATTGAGTGGCACTTTTAGTGATATCGGTCTTCAGTAAACCACGATAATAACTACGACCAACAGTGAAGCCGAAGACATTGGTCGTCGCTGGAACTGACTTCATACTGCGATACTTCTGCTGGGCATCGTGGGTAATTGAAAATGCTGGGTACATTAAAGCCAGTGCCCTAATTTTTTCTGGATGCTGAGATGCTAACAAAGCTGATACGACTGCGCCTTGACTGCCACCGACCAGCAGAACTTTTCCGGTCTGAGCATCTTGGCGTTGTGTGAGCGCATTGACCACCCCTAACAAGTCTCTGGCTTCTGTGTAAATCGACATTTCAGTCTGACTGACACCAGAACTTTCACCACCAGAACTACCACCAGGAAAATCAAACGCATACGCTAAGTAACCATGACGTGCGAGTTGCTGGGCATAACCAGCCAATTCTTGATAATTACCACCAAGTCCGTGTGAGACAACAGCCACTGGCAATTTCTTTTGAGTAGAATGCTTAGGTGAATACAAGTGACCGTAGATTTGTTCATTCTTAAAACGCAATCGAACCACTTGATCCTTGACATTGGCTACTTTTTCGTTAGTCACTTCACCTGATGAAGGGCCTGAACTAACGTGTTCACGCTGTGTAGGTTTAGTATATTTATAACCATAAGCAATGGCAGCGCCCACACAAACAAGCCCTATGAGTATTATATACATGATGATTTTTGAACGCATCACTTAACCTCCGCTATTTCAACCTGACGATTGTTTCCCATATGTCTAACCACCGTTCGATAGGCATTCGTGTCAAAATGGCCAATGATGTGAATCCCGTCGTAATATTCCTCAGTTCCCCAGTAAAAGACAATTCGTTGTTGAGGTGACCAGTAACCAATACTTCCACGTGTTCCGGCGTGTCCACTGGGCATTCCCTTCGTTGGCAATCCGTGACCGAGATCTGCAATCTTTTCCGGTAACCCTGGATAGTCACGGAAACTTAACGTTGTCGGTAATTCTCTCGCAAATGCCTTGGCCGCACTGGATCCGTTCAAATGGGCCGTCAATTTCTTACCATTAATTGTGATGACTATCTTTTGCCAACCAGCTGGACTTGTCTGAGTATGGCTACTCGTGACCGATTCGGTGCTGGCATGACTCTTGGAACCTGCTTGTTGCTTGCTCTGCGCACACCCACCCAACACCACTAAGAGACTTAGCATTAAAAATACCGACCAGATTCTCTTCATCCGTTACCTCCCACTGAACGTCATTTGCAAATTATTTCTCCAGATTTATTTGCCGTATCACTTTTGCTGGTGTCCCTACCGCAACCACATTCGCTGGTACATCTTTGGTGACAATTGCACCAGCCCCAATGATGGCATGATCACCAATCGAGACGCCCGGTAGCACTGTCACGTTGGCTCCAAGCCAAGCACCCTTGCCAACACGGACTGCTGAACAATTTAAGTTACGTCTTTGTTCTGGAGCTTCCATATGATTTACCGAAATTAGGGTGACATTGGGGCCAATCAAAGCTCCATCACCGATATAAATGCCGCCTAAGTCAACGAACATAGCGTTACGATTAATAAAGATATTCTTTCCCAAGAAGATGTGCGCCCCAAAGTCAGTATTGAATGGTGGCATCACTGCATTGGATGTTGAAACATTCTGTCGTGTAATTTGACTGATTAACGCAATGATTTGTGTATCGGTGTGATACTGCCCATTTAAACGAGCTAAAATTTGGGAATTTTCATTCGCTATTCGAGGAACAACTTCATACTCTGGTGCTTTAAAGTTAATTAATTCACCAGATAATGCTTTTTCAAGAATTGTTTTCACGCTTTACGCTCCTTGTGTTTGATTAAGATTTCATTGTCGCTGAAGACTATGACATTATTTTAAGGTGACAATCAATCAATGTAAAATGCCTATACTAAATGCTAATTCATAGCTTATGAGCATATATTTAGGCATACGGATTGGTTATACATTCTCTTGCTAAATAGGTATTTTACATGCAGGCATTACCCTCATAGAATGTTTCTAAAAAGAGGAGCGGCCTATGAAACTTTTTAACTCGATTAAATACCTTCTGGCATTGTTCATTGTAATTACACCAATTAACAACTCAATACCGGCATCAGCAAGTCGCACAACAGCCGACCACCCTACACCATTGGTTATGGTCCCAGGGACACATGCCAATCAAAATCGATTTGATGCGACTTTCCATAAATTAAAAGTACCGCGCCAAAATGTCCTTAAACTAACAATAACTATCAATAATCAGATAATCGAACACGGAACCTACAATCCGGCCAGTCCGATAGTGGTTATCAGTTTCGAACAGCCCGCCGAATATAATATTCACGAACAGGCTAACTGGCTAGCACATGCGTTAATTCATTTGAAACGGGTTTACGGCCTCCATAACTACAATTACGTTGGTCATTCCAATGGCGGGCTAGTGATGCTTGATTACTTAGAACATCCTCACTCCACGCTTGCACCAAAATTAAAACAACTCATTACAATTGGCACGCCCTATAATGATATTTACCAAACGGCTGAAACAAATACGCAAAACGTCAAACCAGATCAATTACACGACCAAAATAAATACTCGTCTGAATTTACAACTTACTATTCAAGCCGTGGTCAAATTGCCCGTTCTATCCAAGTAACTTTGATATACGGACGTCTACCGTATGCTAAGGGGGACGGAATTGTACCCCTGAAGTCAGCAAGAGCGGGCCAAACTATTTTTGGAAATCGTGTGATCCACACAACTCAAGTTAATGGCGCTCAGGGTCAGCATAGCCAGTTGCCAACCAGTTCCAATGTCATAGCTACAATAGGTAAACTCATCAGTAGTGACCACTCTATTTTGCCTGAGAGTCAACTTTTGACACATTGCTGGGACGTTAAAAGATTGGATTTACGCCACGCAACTAAAAACAATTCTCTAACCGCGTGAGCAATTGCATGACACTCCTTGTCAATTGTCTATGCAAAGATGCCCCTGTCTTAGGGCATCGAGAACACAAGGCGCGTTCATATAAACTCTTCTGACAAATATTGTAAAAAAACTGCCACCCCTTGATTGGGGCTAGCAGTTTTTTCACTTCTATTCAGTTACGCGATTCGCAGCAATCAAGCGGTAGTTAAATGAATTAATCACCAGCTGTACCTGTCGAGTTCGGTTAGTCACTTAGTAGTTCTTCCCCAACTTCTCAACATCAGTAGTGTCATCATCCAATATCGCAATGACCAGCGCTTCTACCTCTGCCTTTGTCAGATTAACCGCCAGTTTCTTATTCACCCGCTGATACACCAGCTCGGTATAGCAGACCTGTGCCTTAATCTGACCTAAGAGTTTCCGACTAGCTAGCGTCCGCATCTTCCGTCACAAACGTATGCTTGTCATCCAACACATACTGGAACTCAACCGCGTTCAACATCAAGCTAGCCCGGAACAGTGCCTTGATCCCCTGTTCATTGCTCATCACCACAAAGAATTCCCGATCGGTGCCACTGACACGTTGGAAGCTGTCATACTCGCCAGTGAAACCTTCTTTACGGAACAAGCCAATAATCTTCATCATTTCAATCTGCGTTACTTCTTTGTCTGCCAAATTCAATCTCTTTTCTCTTATTTAAATTTTCAGTCGCTACCGGCCCCTCTAGTGACCGCTAGTGACATTTTTTCCACGAAAAAGCCGCCCCCAAAATGAGGCGGCTCTGACACAATCAGGTAATTACTTACCTAACTTTGTCTTGTTGGTCATGTTCAACTTATCATCGAAGTCGTAGACAACTGGTTCACCAGTAGCCATTTCAAGGTCCATGATGTCGTCATCAGAGATCCGTTCGATGTACTTGCTTAAGGCACGTAATGAGTTACCGTGGGCAGCAATGATCACATTCTTGCCGTCACAAACTGGTCTCCCAGACCTCTCTGTAATGCTAGTAAATAGTATTTATTCACTGTCGACTCATCTGGTAACATTCTAGAGGCTTATCAATTGGCTAAAATCTCAATCGTTTATTTCAACTACTCTGCTTCACGTACAAAGTAATTTTCCCAAAATTTTTTCGAGTTCCCATAATAATAAATTGAGCGCTTCATTGACACTACTACGTTGATATCAGATAAACACACCTGATACGAATAGAGTCCTAACACTGATATCCAGCAATATAACCTTCCCTTTTCTGTATATAATTTAGCCTGCATAACTCGTGCTTTGGGTGTCATATCACCTGGAATAGGTGCAAACGGGTGGAGCATCTCCGTTCCTAACCTTTCAAGCAAAGGATTATTGATTGTAATAACTTTTAGTTTAAGTCCTCTCGTTACACTCCTCAGTACATTAATAACCTGTGTCATCGCCTTGCTGTCCATGCCACATAACAACGCAAACTCAATCGCCATTTTTAGCACTGCTAAAGCTGCAACACTATTAGTATATGGTAGTTCAACCTGAAATGTAGGTTTACGGAGCTTATGCTTAATTACAAAATCCCCATCACGAACATTGGGATATCTTTTTTGAATACTTTTAAAAAACTTTTTTGCGGACTCTTCATCTCTAAACGTTCCATCTATACGGACCTTTTTTCCCTGTTTTTCTTTTTTGACTATTGTATGCCGTAGCTTATACGTATTATTTCTTGGATCAAACAAATATTCATTTTGAGTTTCTAAATCTTTCACGACTACATTTTGGTTTTTCTCATGCGTTTTTATACCTGCAAAATTTACAAAGTTTTTTAATTCCTCCACAAATCCGCTGTCAATAATATCACCTAGCAGGTTATTACAGCTATCACAAATAATATCAGTGGCTTTCAAACGGTCACCTAATCCATACAAAAACACATGCTCTTCTGTCTTATTGTCCCCTGTAATTTCCGCATTACAAAAGAAACAATGATCCGTCATAACTAGGCCCTCCAATATTTATTGTTCAAATTAAGATACTGCATTACATTATGGCACAAAGGGAACGTACGTTCAACTGCCGAGTCTGCTAAAAAACAGGGAGTTGAACCAAAGCCTTGCTCTTTTCTTCTATGCTTAAAAGCAATGCTTAATCTATCACAACATCTGACCTAAGAAATTACTGCTGTTTGCTTTCCACAATGATAGAAAGCAATAACATTAATTTAGACTGGTCCTCGGTCTTAAACCCACATCAATAATTCGTTTATGTATACTAATGTGCAGTAATGAATATTTACGTATCAGTTGTAGCTTTTAGCATGCTAAGTAGTTTCGTAACATTACTGAATGCTCAGTACTGTAGATTTAATCATATTCTTCTTAAAAAAGTGGTAACCCTCTCGAAAAATCATCCGAGGGTTACCACTTCTTTGGTTCTTTTATTCAGCTACACGATTCACCGTAATCAACCGGTAGTTATCGGTATAGCAGACCTGCCCCTTAATCTGGTCTAAGAGTTCCCGACTAGCTTGCATCCGCATCTTTCGTCACAAACGTATGCTTGTCATCCAACACATGCTGGAGCTCCACGGCATTCAACATCAAGCTAGCCCGGAACAACGCCTTGATACCCTGTTCATTACTCATCACCACAAAGAATTCCCGATCAGTCCCACTGACGCGTTGAAAGCTGTCATACTCGCCAGTGAAACCTTCTTTACGGAATAAGCCAATAATCTTCATCATTTCAATCTGCGTTACTTCTTTGTCTGCCAAATTCAATCTCTTTTCTCTTATTTAAATTTTCAGTCGCTAATGGCCCCTCTAGTGACCGCTAGTGACATTTTTTCCACGAAAAAGCCGCCCCAAAAATGAGGCGGCTCTGACGCAATCAGGTAATTACTTACCTAACTTCGTCTTGTTAGTCATGTTTAATTTATCATCGAAGTCGTAGACAACTGGTTCCCCAGTAGCCATTTCAAGGTCCATGATGTCGTCATCAGAGATCCGTTCGATATACTTGGAAAGGGCACGTAATGAGTTACCGTGGGCAGCAATGATCACATTCTTGCCATCAAGCAACTTAGGTGCGATTTGGTCTTCCCAGAATGTACTAAGCACGGTACGTTGGACCGGTTGATAGGACTGACTTTCGTAACTATCTTTTCTCTGGGTAGGTGCCGGTTAGTGACAAAAGAGAAGAACTAAACATCATTTAACTATTTGTCACTTTGACCTAAAGAACGGTATATCTTAACAAGATCTGCATCTCGGCGCATCGAGATATCAAGAAAGATATAATTGATGGTATCTGGTGCAACGGCACTTCTAACCTTAATGACATCAACATCACGATTTTCACGCAAGCATTGTGTGATATACATGGGGATGAAATATTCGACCGGGACATTACTAGTCGAAGCTACTCGCTGCAAACAAAAGTTCATCAGAATTGGATTTTCCATAGTTAAATCAATTACTCCAAATTCATCATCCGGTTCAAATTCAATTGCATCATAAACTTCATCTCTTTCCAGCTTCAGCTCACTCACCAGTGCCCCAACATTATCTGATGTATAGTACAAATTCACATTAGCATTGTTGAACCTTCCTGCCCCCGGCATTCCATACAACGCTGGGCTATCCAGCTCACTTTCCACAAATGGTGCCGGTTTTTTCTTAATATTTCTGGAACGACCATGATATAAAGGAATGCTTATCTTTTGTCGCTTAACCTTAAAACCACTAAAATAGCTGCGTAGTCTCTTAGCCACGGGTAAATCATATGCCTTTAGTGAACTCTTCGACAATAAGTCTTGAAACTCATATAGTTCTTCTGAAGTAACTTCCAACGCCGTTTTACCGCCAGAAGAGTCCTTGATAAGATCTTGAGTGGCAGCAACTTCAACCTCTGCTGAAATTGATGATTCCGATAGCTCAGACTTTTGGGGTTGTTTCTCAACAACTGTTTTAACCGTTTCAACGAACGAATCATTTGCTGTATTTGTATCATCTAACCAGTTCTTCAATGCTGGAACATCTGTACTGAGCTGGTCAACAGTCAGAATACCATGCGCAAATGAGTTTCTGACCTTCCGAGATTCAAATACCAACATACGTTTATTCAATTTGAAGAGACTATTGTCAACTTTTGCCTTATTAGGAATCTTCCAATCATCGACAAGCACTTTTCCTGCCCATCCCGGATTAAGCCTATAACCCTTACTAATCTCTTCAGTTAAACCTTTCAACACCGAATGTCCAATTACTGTTTTATTCCCTGAGGCTTTCGCTGATAGGCCATAAGAGGATTTAGGTATCCATTCGACAAGTCGGTGTTGTCGTTTTTCAATTGCTCGTTGAACATCTGCTTGGCTTGCATTCTCCGGCAATCCTAGCATAACCCTCTGATTTCTTTTAGCAAAATCTGCCATCGGTTTCTGCTTTGCAATTGCCTCTTGTACTTCCAGCTGAGTTGCCGCTGGTGGTAACCCTAGCGATAGCTTACGCGCCCTATCTGCCATATCAAACATCGGTTTTCGCTTTGCAATTGCCTCTTGCACTTCTCGCTGGGTTGCTGTTGGTGGCAACCCCAGCGATGCCTTATGAAACTTGTCTGCCATATCAAACATCGGTTTTCGTTTTGCAATTGCTACTTGTATTTCTCGATGAGTTGCCGTTGCTGGCAACCCCAATGATGCCTTATAAAACCTATTTTCCATACCAGGTATCTTTTCTGAATTTAAAAAATTCATATCCGGTACTTTTTCGGATCTATCCCATCTTTTTTCATTTGAATCGGTCATTTGAAGACAACAGCCCCTCGCTGAATAGTATATTACTATCTATTGTAGTATCGTCCATATGCAAACGCAACATATAGTGTTTGAGATTTTAAAGAGAATAATTCTACCGACGGCTAACACTTCTTAAATATTAAAAAATCCAATTCTTCTCTGAATTGGATTTCACCCGATACTTTAATTCATCTCTTCCTATGCATGCCAGATTGCCTTATAATGGTTAAATTTCTGTATACTAATTTTCGAGTAATAAGTCGGCTTAGCATTAGCATGGAATGCTGTCGACAAAGAAACCTTCAGCTTACCCTTCTTAGTTCTGTTGGCGTATTGAGAGGTAGAAGCACCAACTGGTGTAAAGCCATAACCTAAGCTTGAATGAAACCAATTAACTTTATCCGTATATTTCATCCCTCCCTTACCTAGATATATAATTTTCTTTCCTTTGTAAATCCGCATAATACTATTTTTATGCTTCCAGGCACCACGAACTGACTTCGGTGAGCCAGAAGCCTGTGCTGAAACTGGTTCCACCAGTAATGGTAAAATCAACAATTCACTCATCAAAATCAAAAAAAATCTCTTCTTCATTAGTAACTCTCCCTTCCGGAAGCCACAATTGACAGCGGTTTCAATATAAATAATACACTAGTGTCGAAACTATTCAAGACACTAATGTCCTTAACCTTTCTTGTATAATCTCAGTATCTTAAGCAAAAAAATTGAACGCCACCGCAGCGTCCAACGTTTTCTCAATCTAATCAGGCATACTTCTTCCGAGCTTCCTTTGCCTGTATATCCACAACCCTCACCAACTCCACAATCACCGCAGCAGTCATCTTCAACAAGATTCGCCCAAGTAACGATCTACCATTACTCAATCTCTCCTTCCAATTCTGACCATTTCAATCTGCCATTTACTAGCACACCCGCCACATACATCGCATCCAAATCACCACTCGTCAGGACGTACCCCACTAACTCGTTACCATACGCGCCATATAGGTAAACGACTAAATACCGAGGCAAGTCATCTATATCTAACGTCTGCGGTAGGTAATGTTCATCTAGTTCATTACGTTCCAACATGTAGGACTCTTCCGCCAGTTCAGTTGGCATCTGTCGTTGACTGACTAATTCCATTTTCGAACGAATCCACTCTTGCCACATCTTCTGATCAATCATCAAAAATCACCTCTATTTTTCTATGTTCCTATGATCCATATGCAACAGAAAAGGGCCCTCAACCACTAAGAGTTGAGGGCCCAATTTCTATTCAATTGCTAATAATCTGTAACCGTTAAATCAATCGTATCGTCTTCACCTGATGGCCTAATCCAATAGGTACTACCATCAGTATCACCTGAAGAAATATCAAAGTGATACGTTCCAGGGAAGGACCCACTACTCAAATCATGCTTAGTCACCGTCTATTTCTTACTGTCATCCGTTAGCTTGACCGTCATATCATCACCGTAACCAGTATAGTTACAGAATCTGACCGGTGACTTTACGCTCCGCCAGAATAAAACTTTCTTTGCCGCATGTGCCATCACATCTTTTAAGCTACATTACTGATGTGTCTACTAATTCAAGCTTATTTTTCCTACCGGTTTTCATTCACCAGTAATCTCGCTATCAACAGTTTACTTACGAAAAAGTTCTTCTCACATTCAAGCTGGCTTTAAACAGTTGGTAACTATTTACTTGACTCTTAACCTAGCATTTTACACGCCTATTCTTGACCACTCATTCGCATTCTGGGTAATACTCTTTACCTCTTGTTTCAAAAAATCAATCAAGGCATCATCGTTTTCGTTTGTCTTAAGCGGAATTGGAAATATTCCCTTTTCCTTGCTCTGCTTAACTATTTCTTTTTCCTTATCGTTCTGTTGCATAGTCGGGAATATGACCCCTACACCATCAACAAACGATTTCGAACTGTCAAATACCTTTAACCTAACTGCTTCGGCGTACTTATTTGAGCTAAATGCATACTCATCTGTTGTTTTTATGTGATCAAGATATGAAACAAGTTGATCTCCTGCTCCACCTTCTTCAAATGAAGATATATCCTTAAATCTTCTATACTTAGTATCCAACACTAATACACCAATTAACGTTTCTGGATTGTCTTTATCTCCTTCATCATACAAATCAATTCTGATATCTGGCCAATTATGTTTTGCAGGCGTCCATAATGGATTCTCTTTGGTAACTCTATCGGGACTGTTCGGAATAATTTTTTTATTATAAATTATTTTGGCCTTTAAATTTTTCTTTTCTCCTTCTCTAGATAATTCTACTGTTGTCCCATTCTCTAGAATATCAATCTTTTTCGCATTCTTTTGAAAAATCCATCCCTTAATAGGTTTAAATCCAATCGCTTTCATTCCCTTGATAACTTGAATGTATCCCCAAATTTCATATAATAAATCGGTTCGATGCCAATAATACGTGTACTGTCTGTGAAAAGAAAACTCCTTATCCGAGACAGACAAAACCCTTTTTAAGAGTTTTTTTACAAAAAGATAATTAATGTTTCTTGGCAAAAAATTTTTATCAACCACATTTTTTGCCTCTGAAACATCATTCATCCAGTCTGTTGATAAGGTACCACTGATTATAAATCGATACTTACTTAATATCTTATTATCATTCTCCAAGTTTCTTAAACTTTTATTTGTATTATTAACTAAGCTCAAGATATTTCGTATTTTCTTACGTAATTCATTAATCACTTTAAGAAGCATTCTTAAATCATAAGCCAGTAACATATTATATTGAATGTCGTAATTGACGACCCTATACCTACCAAAAATTTCTTTTTTTCTATCTGGCCTGTTAGTCATCTCCCTGATGCCCCTACTATCCATTGGCTCCATCATTTTACGTGTCCAATGATACAGTTCACTAATGCCTGACTTCGGGAATTTATCAATAGCAAACATTGCCCGCTGGAACCGGTAATATTCATCATGCAATATTGAAAGTATCTCATAATCATCACTGGATAAATCATCATTGCTTTCAGTTATTGTCCCATTTGTATTTGCAGAAAAAGATCTAGCTAACCCAATTATTGTATTTTCCACGTCTTGTCGCATCTTATCAAGCTGATCATCATCTAAAAATTTAGGAACTATTTTCAGCCAGGAGAACAATTCACCATTTTTTTCCTTCAGTTGTAATCGATAAATTCCTGGTAAATATTTATGCCCATTATTATTAAAATCATAAAGACTAACCAGTTCCTTTCCCGGTGAAATAAAGAGTTTTCCCTCATCATCTGTCTGTACTCTTGAATTGTTGATTAGATCTAAACCATCGATATACAATCTGTCCTCAACATTACCAGAGAATAAGATTCCATAATTCTTATTTTCAACAGCTTCGAGAGTTTCTAAATCATACTGATCCTTTTTAAATAAAAATTCTCCTACATATTTATCATTCAGTGACAAGGTTACCTTAGCTGACAAATCCATTCACCTTCAATTCAGCTTTCTTTTGATTGAGTACCCCTTTTGAAACATCAAAGTTTGACAAATCCTTATACTGATCCAATAACTCGAACAG
Source organism: Levilactobacillus enshiensis (assembly GCF_007115095.1). Classification (GTDB taxonomy): domain Bacteria; phylum Bacillota; class Bacilli; order Lactobacillales; family Lactobacillaceae; genus Levilactobacillus; species Levilactobacillus enshiensis. The sequence goes on from NZ_SULH01000007.1 coordinate 49,560, forward strand.
TGACTTCTTATTCATATCTTCTTTATCGGGAAATAACAATTCGTTTAATGCATCCTCTGCTCCTCGAACCTTTGGAAATACTCTTTGCGCTACTTGATAATCTAAGGCAATTTTTCTATCAAAACCGCTATCAATAGGTATATTTGACAAGAATTGCTCAATACTATTGAGATTTCTCCATCCTAAACCAACCATCGGCAGCACTTTATTAATGGTGACATGTAACTCCCAAAAGAAGTCTAACTCTTTCTCTGAGAGACTGTCCTTATTTCCTATAACCTCTGAATAGTTAGAATAACTAATTTCTGAAAAATCTTCAGGATTGATGCTATTAGCTTCTGAAATTCTTTGATTAAAGGGCATCATCTTCAGCTCGATTACATTTGCGCGGTCTAGCAGTTTATCCGACATCTGGTAAGTTGTTTCATCAATATTCATAGTACCAACAAATCGCACATTCGGTGTTATTTGAATCCTAGGCTCATATGTTTGAGAATTATACAGTCGTGGTGCTAAGTTCTCATTATAAAGCCTAATAAATCTATCCCCACTGTCCATTTCCATAACAGATAGGAATTGAGAAAAGTAATGTTCTACACGTGCTAAATTCATCTCATCCAATACAATGATGTACATTTTATCGGGATTTTTTGAAGCATTTATTAATGTATCCACCAACCCAGAATCTCCGGGATGATAATTGCTACTCAACGTATCCACATAGCCTAAAAGATCTGAATCATCTTGCCAAAATGGACGAACCGATATCATATTAAATTGACTATTTACTCCCTCTTTATCAATTAATCCGAGTGCATCGGCATAAGCCGTAATAATTTTTGATTTCCCAGTACCGCTTAATCCAGCTAATATTGTTAGATTATTAGTCTTTATCGATGTGTGAAAATTCAGTAAATCGATTTTATCAAATGTTAAATTATATTTTTTTGATTTGACCATTTTAGAGAATCGATCGATTATTTGTTTATCCATATCTTCAATCTTTTCTTTACGTTCTATACTTTGAGACAAGGAATCCACAGAAGCTTTCGTCAGTTTCTCTGACAATTTACCTTCAGCCAAATAACGTACAGGTACAAAAAGTACATCTGGGTTCCTTTCAGAACGATAGATTCCCCCATTCCAAACTTCATTATTCCAATTAAATACCACTATTGGATTATTTCCGGTTGGAATTTCATACTTAATATAATGAGTATTAATCTCCGACGGATTTAGAAATTCATAAAAACGATCTACTACCCGTTCTCTCTGAAGCTGACTTTCAAAGATTAGAAACGAACTAATGGTATCTAGATCTTTTCCTAACACTTTATCACTGGGGCCTTCTAATACTTTTCCGCTAATTAATACATCATTTAAATCATCTGAATCCTTAACCGAGGGGAATTCATGGATAACTGGAATAAGCTCATACATATCACTTTCTGAAAAATCAGTATTATGAACTATACGTTCGATATTCTGTGCTGTTAGCTTTTCTTTCCCATCTTTCCACATATCTCTTTCTATATTAAAAATAAAAACCCAGCGAGACAAAGACTCAGCAAATCTTTGTTTTTCTAAGTTATCCAAGTTAGTTGGAAGTGAAAATCCGTATGATTGATTTTCAGATAAAAACATATTTACTTCTTTATCTACATATTTTTTATTATTTGAGTTCAATACCTTTATGTGGACTAACCATTCACCCGTTATTCCCTTTTGAATTGGAATAACACCTCCCGTCTTTGAAGGTTGACCATCAAAGTCAGTATTATCTAACACACCAATAAATAATCCATTTAATAATGTCATTTCATTTCTCCTCTAATTAATTCATCTCTGCTTATTGTCTTTAAGCCTTTTACTCTATTTTTTAAGAAACATTGGTCACCATATGGTACAGTTTCTTCGTATAGAAAAACGTTATCATAATATTCCAACGGTTTCCCTAGAGAGTTTGAGATACCACTAATGTTGGCATAGTATTTCATTTTCTCTGAGCTATTAAAAAATACCTGTGGGACGATAATATCAGTATCTGAATGAGCTTTCCTAAATTCTTCGACATCTAAGTCTTCTGGAATACCAATCTGTAAATTATGCTCCATACGTTCTTCTATATGATCACTTTTCTCCTTCTTATGAGGCACACTTAAATTTTCAATCAATAATTCTCTGTCTTTCAACTGTGTATTTAGATCCTCAATCACTAAATCTCTATTTTGAATTTTTCGTTCTATCTCAGTTCGATCAGCCATCAATCCGTCAATTTTATCTTTCAATTCATTATTCTTCTGGGTAATCACTTCAATTTCGCTTTTCTTTTTTTTAATATATTTAGAATTTTCTTTCTCTCTCATTTCCAAACTCATTTTCAAAGACTTAATTTTTGCTTCTTTCTTTTCTTTATCCTTTTTAAATCGATCAACAGTTGATGCATATTGGTCAACTGTACTATTCAATTCATTAATTTTTGACATAAGAAACTTGATTTTCTTTTCTAGCCTTTTATTTCTCTCCAGTAGCGAAGTATCTATATTCGTCAATTTTGGGCTACTTTCTACATTTCTTTCTTTTTTATTCTTATTTATGTTCTCAATTTTTTGGGGGGAAATTACTACTTCTTTTTGAATACTTTCTTTTCTTGAATTAATTTCCTTTATATATGAAGTTGCTAAATTTAAGTCGCTTTCAAATACCAGTCTAATAATTTGAGAAAATATTTTATCATTTGAATATTTACTCAATTCTGTCGACATATTTTCTTTAGGTACATCACTAGCCATTTTTTTTAAAATGGTTTTTGTTCTTTGATAATTCACCGACAATAACATCCTATCGATTATCGCTCTTTTTATACGTGAATTAGATTTATGAGGAACACCACCAACCTTTCCTTTAAACGCAGTTACCATCTTATTAAAAGTCTTATCATCTATACCTCGTAGTATCCATTCAACAATTTCCTGTTCGTTCAAAATTCACACTCCTTTAATTCCAAAAAAAATTAATTTTTAAAATAATTTCATTAACTAAACCTCCTAACTTCGTCAATCCAGATAAGGTTATTCAAAAAAACCTTTTAATAGGATTTTAGGATGATAGTTATTTTAAGTATACTTGTTGACTACAGATACACAAGGAACGAAATTGCTCTTTTATCCCTTTACCAGCTTAATCCTTCCTAAAATCAAAATAATGTGTTAAATAAAGTATCAGTTAGAATTTAATTTCTACTTTGCGAAAAAGATCGAACTATAAAAGATACTAAAAAAGCTGATCGAAGAAAATCTGGCAGTTCTCTTCAATCAGCTTTTAAATTATGAACTCATTATTAATCATCGAATTAATTAACTAGCTAGCGTCCGCATCCCCCGTCACAAACGTATGCTTGTCATCCAACACATACTGAAATTCCACGGCGTTCAACATCAAACTAGCCCGGAAAAGTGCCTTGATGCCCTGTTCATTACTCATCACCACAAAGAATTCCCGATCGGTGCCACTGACCCGTTGGAAACTGTCATACTCGCCAGTGAAACCTTCCTTGCGGAACAAGCCGATAATCTTCATCATTTCAATCTGCGTTACTTCTTTGTCTGCCAAATTCAATCTCTTTTCTCTTATTTAAATTTTCGGTCAGTAACGGCCCCTCTAGTGACCGCTAGTGACATTTTTTCCACGAAAAAGCCGCCCCCAAAATGAGGCGGCTCTGACACAATCAGGTAATTACTTACCTAACTTGGTCTTGTTGGTCATGTTCAACTTATCATCGAAGTCGTAGACAACTGGTTCACCAGTAGCCATTTCAAGGTCCATGATGTCATCGTCGGAGATCCGTTCGATGTACTTGCTTAAGGCACGTAATGAGTTACCGTGGGCAGCAATGATCACATTCTTGCCATCAAGCAACTTAGGTGCGATTTGGTCTTCCCAGAATGGCATAACCCGTTCCAGAGTGACCTTCAAGTTTTCGCCACCAGGGACGATGTTAGGGTCCAAGTTAGCGTAACGTGGGTCCTTAACAGCTGAGCCTTCAGCGTCTGCAGCCAAAAGTGGTGGCAAGACGTCGTAAGAACGACGCCAGATGTGAACTTGGTCGTCACCGTACTTTTCAGCGGTTTCCTTTTTGTTCAGGCCTTGTAAAGCACCGTAGTGACGTTCGTTCAAACGCCAAGTCTTGGTTTCTGGAATCCAGAGTTGGTCTGATTCTTCCAAAACGTAGTGTAACGTCTTGATTGCCCGCTTGAGAACTGACGTGTAAGCGTAGTCGAAGGTCAAGCCAGACTCCTTGATCTTTTGACCAGCGGCCTTAGCTTCTTCAACACCCTTTTCGCTTAAGTCAACGTCAACCCAGCCAGTGAACTTGTTTGCTAAGTTCCATTCACTTTGGCCGTGGCGAATCAATACTAATTTTGCCATCACTGATAACCTCTTTCTGTCGTAGAATACCTTGTCATTTTACACCATCTGCCGCCAAATTTCAGCTCAATTGTGGCGTTCTTTACATGTAATCGTTTTCTTCTGTGAAGACTCCCATTTAAAACGCTAAAACGACCCAACCATCTGCGGCTGAGTCGTTATCTAATTTACTCATCTTGATCGTTATTTTGACCGTGTTTCTTTCGGTACTCACGCAACTTCTGGAGTTTCTGCACATCCACGTGTGGCGTCGGGTGCAGGCCATGGACCGGCCGCACGCCCAGAATGTCCAGGAAGAACGTGAAAATCGGCACCCCAACAATCAGGCCCCAGACGCCAAATAACTGTTCACCCGCCAACAAGACGACGAACGTATAGAAGATTGGTAATTCCGTTCGACTCGCCATAAACTTCGGGTTCAGCACGTACGCTTCCAGTGCGTGGACCACCACGATCATCACTAAAATGTAGATAACGTAGCGCAGGCCCCCAACTGAGTACCCCAGAATAGCCAATGGGATAATCGACACGATCACCCCGGCCACTGGAATCAAACTCAACACGAAGATCATAATGGCTAACGTCGCCAACTGTGGCATCCCCATAATCGCCAGCACAATCGTGGTAATCACCGTGTTGCATAACGCGATAAAGAATTGCGCTTCCAAAACGACCCCAAACGTATTCACAAATTTCTTGGCAAAGAAACTCACATCGGCGAAGAACCAGCCATAGGTACTGGTCAAGAAGCGTTTGGAGAACTCGCTCATCTGCTTACTTTCAATGGTGAAGAAGAAACTCAAGATCATCGACATGAACAACGTGACCCCAAACGACCCAATCGTCGAAATGTAGGTCAACACTAATTTGGCCCCATTCTGTAACTGACTGACGATATCTGACGTCTTAATATAATTGGTAACGTAATTGATGACCTCATTACTATTGTTTGCCGGATTCTGATAAAACTTATACAAGCTTTCAATCCCGGTGATCGACGACTTCAAGATCTGTGGCAAGTAGGTCGTGACCGCGCCATACAGGAGTCCCAAAATCAGAACGTACGTCACCGCCACGATCAATGTCGGCGGCAGCTTCACATACTTCCGAATTCCCTTAACCAGTTGTAGGACTAAAAATGTAAAGATAAACGTCAACAAAATCATATTCATTTCGGCCCGAATCAGCCACAACACGAAGATGATCAGTGCCAACACGGTAAAGCGTCGGAGCTGAACGTTTTCAACAAAGCGTTGCCATAAACTCACTTGTGAATCTCCCCCATCCAATTATCTCAGCAATAGCTCTATTATACCCTATGCCAGCCGTTTTCCTTAGTGGTTTCATTTACTTCCTTCAGCCGTGCCCCTTGCCTTTTACTATCACCTGCAGTCGCCACACAAAAGGGCCTGAGACAGGCATCTCAGACCCTACTGACGTCAAACGTAAATTTACGCATGACTGGTTATGATTCGACTCCCTCTAAAATAGCCGACCGCTGATTGCCGAATGTCAGTTGCAGGTCGTCCAGTCCAAGCGCCTTGTGAATGATGGCTGAAGCCCCACCCATCAAGGATGCTTCCTTTGAATTCTTCGTTAAGAGTAATGGTGCCTTCCGCAAAATGGCCATTTGGCTCACGTAGTCGCGAACCTTATCCATCAGTTCTGGCAACAGCTCCAGGATTGGCGCGTTGACCACGATAGCATCCGGCGCGAACGTGTTGGAGAGGTTCCCCAATACCTTGGCCAGGTAGTACGTAAACTCATCTAAAATGGACAACAGTTCTGGTCGGTGGCCCAAATAGTCCCGGCGAATCCGGTTGACGTCCACGCGGTCTAGCTTTTGATAGGCCATAATCCGCTGGAGCACCGGTCCCTCAGCCACATAATGATTGACTGTCTCTACATTTTCTTCGCGGTAGCGGTCAGCCATTGGACAGGTTCCAATGTTACCTGCTTCACCGTTGTGGCCGCGGTATAGATGTTCTTCCGTAATGATGCCGGCTGAGACTTGGTCGCGAATCGTCACAGAAATGAGGTTTCTGTACACGCCTTCGCCCGCAAAATCCCGTTCATAAATCGCTGATTCATTGGCTAAATTTTCCAAGACGACCGGCACTTGGAACTTGTCGCTAAAGTACTTTGCGAGATCAAAGTTTTTAAAGCCCTTCAGTGAGGCGGCTAAAATCTGATTTTCATAAATGACGCCGTCCAAACCAAAGGCAATGCCTAACAGCCGTGAGTCGCTGGCCGCCATGGTATTCGCGATACGTTCATCGATCATGTCGAGCACCGTTGCGAGATCCACGTCACGGGTCGACACACTCTCATAATTTTCCGACCGGCCATCCAGCCGACTGGTCACCAGTGAAAACCGTGACCGTAAAATGTTGATACTAATGACATAGCCATACCCCACGTTTAGCAATGCCATCACTGGTTTCCGCCCACCGTTACGCGTGCTGACACCGTGACCAACCTCACGGATCAGCCCTTCATGCAGTAACTGGCTATAAATATCAGAAACCGTCACTTTGTTTAAACTCAGATTACGTGAAATTTGACTACGCGAAATGGGTCCAGCGTTGACAATCTGTTGTAAAACTTGTTTCTCATTGGTTGTACGCATAATGTGTTTGTTGATAATCATAATTTTCTTGGTAACACTGCTCCCCCAATAGCTGTGTGGTGATTCGGGAATCAAATCAGTTTTAGGTTGCCCCATCCCCCAAGATTGGTGCTCACCCGCTATCGAGAAGGCCGAATTACCTGACCCCCCTTAGTAGAATTTCTGATTCTACATACATAGTAAATCACCCTTACCAATTTGGGATAAATAATGACTCGCGAATTTTCTGGCACTTTTTCGCCCGAATTTTCGGGAAATCGTTGCTATTGGTGGCTTTGTCGCGTCAAAATCGTACACATACCAATTAATTTTCTTGTTAAGATTATTAATCTATTTGTTTGCTGACTTTACCTTCATGTCAAATTTTGTGACCATTTCGTTCAATATGGTTAGGTTTCCTTCCTAATTGCAAGTTTAACTGGACTTTTAGGGGTGATTTATGTTGTGGGCAATCATCATTTAGCCGCTGCTTATTCTAAGCGTAAAAAAACAAGCACGCCAGTTCAACGTACTTGCCTTTCCAGTTATTATTTCAAATACTTCGCCGTGTACTTCGTCAGTGACATGTCTTTCTTGTTGGCCTGTTGAATTGCCACTCGAACATCTTGGTCACTCATCGCATCGGCTTGGCCACCCGCGGCGTTAATCGTCTTCCGCGCGTTATTGATCTGAGCCGCCGTGATGGTCTTACCATTCAGTTCCTGCTGACTCTGCGTCACCGTGTACTCATTACTGCCAGAGTATGCGCTAGCCGCCGACTGTTCGGAAGACGTCAGTGAAGCGCTAGAGCTGTGACTCGTTGCCGTGCTGCTGGAATCGTCGCTACTGCTGCTCGTCGACGATTCACTGCTGCTAGCTTCCGTAACCGCACTAGATTGACCGGCATTATTTGCCTTCCGCAACTGGAGTGCCTGATCGTACAAGCCCTTGTAGTAGACTTCACGGAAGGTCGCGTTGTTAAAGAGTTCGTCCAGCGTCGTGTTGGATTGCCCATAGTTCAGCGCCTTATTTTGGCCCTGCGCCTTCGTCAGAATCTTCTTGAACTGCTTGTAGTTGGCCCGAATCAGCTTGACTTTCTTCACTTGTTTCGTTGCCCGCGTCACTAAGATACTCGACCCACCAGTCGTCTCCTTGACTGCTTGATAGTGCTCTTGGGCAGCTGCAAAGTGCCGCGCATCCAGATCATTTTCACCGGAAACGTAACGTTGCGTCTGCGTTAAGTACGTCTGTGCCGTTTTGTCGTTCAATCGCCGTTTCAAAGCATTCTGAAAATAACTTTCGGCTTGTGTGTAATGTTTACTTTCAATGGCAGTACGCCCGTTGGCCATTGCCGCTTGGTACTCTTTGGTTGTTGCGTGGTGATTTGAATACGCGTAACCACCAATCAGCAGTGCCACAACGATTGTTGCCACGACCCATACCCATTTTTTCAAAGTGAAAGACCCCCACTGGTTAATTGTAGCTACATTATACCATGCCTCTTCGCGGAATCGATGATTTTAGCCATAGGGAATCGCGCTGACCAAAGATTAAGCGGTTACATTGAAACCTCTCCTTACACTATCCCCCTCAGGAGGCGTATAATGGCTGAGTATAATTCGTTTTCTTTGTGTCCAAATTTAACAAGAAAACCGGAAAGGACTCCTGACATGCTTGAAAAAACATTTTACAAAACGTTTCTGAGCCATACCTTCAACATCCCCGTCCGCGTTAACTACTGGGACGGCAGTAGCGATGTTTATGGGACTGGCACTCCCGAAATCACCATCACCATTCACGAGGCCATTCCGGTCAAAGAAATCTCCCGCAACGCGTCTATCGCGCTGGGGGAAGCCATTATGGATGGCAAAATCGAAATCGATGGTAGTATTGAAGACTTACTGACGGCCGCTTACGAAAACGCCGACAGTTTCTTCCATAACAAGAAGTTCATCAACTTCCTGCCCAAGCAAAAGCACACGGAAAAGGAAAGCAAGGCCGACGTGCAAAACCACTATGATATTGGAAATAACTTCTACAATCTGTGGTTAGACGACACCATGACTTACTCCTGTGCCTACTTTGAAACGCCCGAAGATGACCTTTACACGGCACAAATGAATAAGGTTCACCATATCATCAAGAAGCTTAACCCCCAACCTGGGAAGACCCTCTTAGATATCGGTTGTGGCTGGGGAACCTTGATGTTGACGGCGGCGAAGGACTACGACTTACACGTGACAGGGATTACGTTAAGCCAGGAACAATACGACTACGTTAGCCAGAAGATCAAGGATGAAGGCCTCGAAAACGTTGCCGAAGTTCGTTTGGAAGACTACCGTGAACTGGGCAACGAACAATGGGACTACATCACGTCCGTCGGGATGTTCGAACACGTTGGCGCAGAAAACCTAGGCCAATACTTCGACTGCGTTCAAAAGTACCTGATGAACGATGGGGTCGCTTTGATTCACGGAATCACCCGGCAACAGGGTGGTGCCAACAACGGCTGGCTCAACAAGTGGATCTTCCCCGGTGGCTACGTTCCCGGTTTAATCGAAAACACCACGCACATCATCGAAAGTGGTCTGCAGATCGACGACATGGAACCCCTGCGTCGTCACTACCAAAAGACTGTTGAAATTTGGGACAAGAATTTCAATGAACATCGCGATGAAGTCGCCAAGATGTTCGACGACCGGTTCGTTCGCATGTGGGATCTTTACTTGCAAGCTTGCGCAGCGTCCTTCAAATCTGGTAATATTGACGTGATTCAGTATTTGATTTCTAAGGGCCCTTCAGCCCGGATGTTGCCAATGACCCGTGACTACATGTACACGGATAGTCAGGCCAAGGTAACCAACTAATTCAGATGAAGTCGTGCGACCGCGGATTGCACGACGGAAAAAGCTTCAACTGACGGATTGATCACCGTTGGTTGGAGCTTTTTTTCTGGGAGAAAACTTGTAAAAATAACTGCACTACGTCTCTGATTGAACTCTGACATAATCTGTGTTGAGCCTCCCCCCAAATCGTTCTAAAGAATTAGCGTATCTCCGTCAGAACAAATATAAAAATATAAATTTTTCGTTCCCCTTCAATTGGCACATCAACCATGATATATTGGTGATTGCTGAATATAGTCAGCATTAATTATAGTGTAAGGGGAGAACTAATGTTATGAGAATAAAGAAAATAATTATGTTGGCAATGTTGCTGACGATTGTTTCAGGCGGGGAAGTTACTGCGATGGCACAGACTAAGCAGATCAATAAATTTACGCATGTGAAAGTTTCTAAGCATACCGTCTCGGGGAAGACGACCAAGTATGCTCACGTGAAATTGACTCATCTGAAACATAGCGAAAAGGTCAACACTAAAGCTGATAAGAACGGGAAATTTGTACTCAAAGTTAGCCAAAATAATCTGACAAAATTAAGGTTTAAACTCAAAGCAGTGAAACAAGGATTTAAGGGACGCACTTATACGCATGCTATTAAGATAACGAAGCCGGCCATTAATCATGAGACTGTTGCTGGACCAAATGCTACGAAGCCTGAAAATCTAGCTAAACCGCAAACGTTAGATGAAAATAATAATACAGGTAATACCAACAATAACAATCCATCTAAACCCGCTTTACCAGTCATTCCTTCAAAGTCTAATGAACAACTAATTAAAGAAAAGAAGGCACAGTTGGAAATAGCGAAAGATGCCTATGCAAAAATAGTTGTTGAACTTGAACCTGAATTTGCAAAATTATTCTCATCTTTCGAAGAATATGACGATGAATTCCTTACTGGCTACCAATATGACATTGAACGAGCACGACTTGAAGTGCAACGAAAATTGACTACCGGAAATCCAGATGAAATAGCTATCGCCAAAAAAAACTTAGAATTGGCTAAAGATAAATACGAGAAATACTTACCTCTTTATATAGCAACGGATAAAAAGTTCTATGCCCTAAGAGGAAGAATTCGTCCTTTCGCCGACGCAGTCAATAAATTGGCAAAAGAACTACAAATACTCCAGCCTGATGCACCTTATGAAGGCTCATACATCAACTATTAACTCACAAAAGGAGAGTATCGCCAACACTTGGCAATACTCTCCTTTACTACTTTATAATTCTTTCAAAGTATCCCGCCATGACAAGCTCATCGTCGGCCATTTTTCTACCCATTCTGTTGGCCGGTTCTCCAAACTAGCTGCAACAGCTTGCTTGATATCGTCTTCATCATTAACCCGGCGCAAGCGAGTGTAGCCTGCCAATATAACTTTAATGATTTTTGAGTTGTTCTTTCCCCAAATTATATCCTGGCTTCTTTTACTCATCATCAATACTGAACAATAATTTGTACACAGAGATTATCTCTTCTAATTCTTTACGTGACACATGATCAACAATCTCTTCGTCAGTGACATGCCTTACCTGCAAATCTAAAGCTATTGTCTGGTCTAACAATACTTTCCCATAGACTGTCTGACTGCTAGTTAATTGATGATACATCGGAAAATTACGCTCGGCACTGCTAATTGGCGCCACAATCGTCATGTTACTTGTCTGACAAACGAGATCATTGCTTAGCGCAACGCCGCCTATTCATCTGTTCATGACCCCGGCTTGGATTAAAGTTAACGTCAATTACCTCCGAATAAATTCGGAGGCTTGTCGCTCACGTGTCTGGCGACACAGTAGTCTAACATCTCAATTGAGACTCCTACTCGTAGTGGCAACATCATCGGGTAATTGACAGGTACCCGTTTAACTACCAGGTTTACCCAGTAGCCGTTACTTTTTTGATTTGGGGACGTTTGACCCCACGCAACCATTCTTCACCTAATAGCTTAATGTTCATGGCTCCTAGCCGATCATCGTTGGAGCGATATTGGCAGCGGCAACAGTGATATTCATGCGTCTCGTGATGCCGATTAGTTTTCTCAATCAGGCCACATTGCGGACAACGCTGAGAGGTGAAGGCTGGGCTGATCTTCAAAACCTTACTTTGAACCGTTGCCGCTTTATAGGTTAGGAATAATTCTAACTGGAAGAAAGCCCAGGAACGGTGGCTGCTACGCAAAGCTTTAGGTAAATCATCTGTGTTGAACGTCACATTAGTTAAATCTTCTAAAGCAAAGAGCGTACGTGAGCCATAGATACTAACGAGTGTCTTAGCTAACCGATGATTCACATCAGTCATCCAGCGGTTCTCTCGTTGTGCCAATTGCTTCA
>NZ_SULH01000007.1:61932-172763 GCF_007115095.1 Levilactobacillus enshiensis
GCTTTGTAACTGTCGTCGTGTCTCTAAGAATTTCATGCGTTTGCGTAAGATCTTCTTGCCATCAAAGAATCGTGTTTTCCCCAGGTAATCATGAACTGTTGCTAAGAAACGCAACCCACGGTCAATGCCGACAATCTTGGACTGGCTTGTTGGCTCAAAATCAGCGACTTCTTTCGTAACGCCAATATGTAAGTACCACTTGCCTTGAGAATGGACTAGCTTGGCTGTCCCAAACTTCCAGCCACTCTGAAAGTATTGTTCAAAGCCTTTGCTAGTAAAGCTCATCTTAGTTCTCTTGCCTAATGTTATGAGTGAAATTTCAGTCATTCCATTGACAAAGGAATAATTACTTTGTCGAACTAAGTCTGCTTGGGGCTTCGAGAAATGGATAGGCTTGAACAGCCAGGTTAGGTCTTTCGGGGTCCGAACCCATTTTTTATCAACATCTTGGTAACGGAAAGGATGTTGTTTTATCTGTTCTAAGACGGTTTTGTAACGAGCGACAACCGTCCTGAAGACGGACTGGATCATTTGACTGTTCAAAGGAGATTCTTGCCGGAACTTTTTATACAGGGCATGATTAATTTTTAAATAGTTCATTGGGAACGCATGGTTAAATACCCATTCACTAACGATGTTGGCTAATCGCTGATACTCTTGGCTCTCCGCCAAAAGCTGAACTGCTCGTATTGAATTAGGATAGAGTCTGATTTTTGCTGTTCGGCCTAATAGCACCATCGTTCACCTCCCCAAAAGGTTGAATTAATTATAGCATGATTTAATCACCCATAAGGGGAACATATGTTTTAAAAAGAGTTAAGCTTTCGCATTCATTCTTTGATTGAAATCAAAGGTTTTCTGCTGAGGTTATATAAAATATATCGCCTTGGCTTACCATGGAAGTTCATTACCTTCTGACTTTCCCCAATCAAGCTCGTGATCTCGTTTTCCATCGTCTTGCCATTCCTTAAATAATTCATGAATATTGGTCGGATTCTTTCTTATTGGTGTTAAAATGATAGATCCATTTTCAATTGTTATTGTCATATCTTGATTATCATCTAAATTCAATTGCTTAATAATCTGGCTTGGAATTCTAACAGCTCTGTCGTTCCCCAATATTGCCAAGCTTGTTTGTTCTTTTATAAGTTCCATATTTTCCTCCTAAATTATTATCTTTAAGCTAAAGATGTCCCATGTAGATACAAGATGCAACTATCATACTCTATTTACTTAAAAAGGCTCTCCCATTTGAATTCTGGGAGAGTCTTTTACTTTAATCGATATTCAATTCCTTCAACGTATCCCGCCACGACAGACTCATCGTGGGTCGCTTTACGACGCGTTCAGTTGGCCGGTTCTCCAGACTAGCTGCCACGACCTGCTTGATGTAGTCCTCGTCGTTGATGCGGTGCAGGCGGGTGTAACTTTCCAACCGTCGTTCTGTTTCCTTATCCAAACGAATCGAAATTGTTTCTGCCATAATAATACAGCCTCTTTTCTGCGGCTAACGATAGGCCCTTTTAGGGAGAAGGTCAATTAAAATGACCGCAAATGACTAGTCACTAAAAAAAGGCCAAGCATCCGCCCAGCCTTTCAACTCATCATTAATTTTAATCACGCAATAAACATCGACAACAGGAACACAGCAATCAATCCCGTAATCACTGAAATCGCCATTGATCGCGTTCTGTAGGCAATGATGACTACCACGACGGCCGCCAACATTTCTGAAAAGTGGTTCAAAATCAGCGCGTAACTAGCACTATCAATGAAGATGTCCTTAACGACTAGTGCCGTAAACAGCGACACCGGCACAAACTTCATCCATTCGTTGAACCATTCAGGAATTGCCCGTTTGGTGAATAACATTAGGGGCAGGAAGCGCGGCACGAAGGCAACGCAAAAGCCCAAAATAATCAACCAAAAGTGTTGCGTACTGTTCCACGTATTAACTGCACTCATATAGCGTCTCCCGTATCCTATTCGTCCGTATTTTCAACTGCCGACTTCTTGGCGCCCGGTCCCCGGAGCTTCCACAGCCAGTGACTGTCGGGTAAATGCTTCCGCAGCGTTGTTTCTAAGTAGAAGCCAATCAACGAAGCAATGATCGTCGAAATAACTAATCCTAACGTACTCTTGGTCAGCATCATACATACCGCCGCCAGCACACCAGAAATTAAGCAGATTACCACCGTCAACCGGTTCTTGATCTGCATCACGATCATGTACAAGAAGAGCGCCGTTAGGGCAAAGTTAACGATTCCCAAGTCGATCTTCAACGTACTCCCAATCAAGCTCCCAACAATGTTGCTGACAGCCCAGAACAGTAAGGAATAGTGTTCCACCATCAAGGCTTCCTTACCCGTCCACTTTTTATCGGTGGCGAATTTTAAGTAGTTAATGGCGTAGTTTTCATCGTTTAAAGACACCGCGAAGATGAACAAAAAGTGGTTGGATTGCCCCTTTAAGTAAGGCGATAAACTCGAACTCAGTAAAGCATACCGTAATTCCAAGAAGAACAGCATCAAAACAATTGAAAGTAATGGGGAATTAATGGTCAACATCGTGGCAATTAAAAATTGTGCCCCACCGGAAAAGATCAAGATCGAAACTAATCCAGTCAGTAAGGTATTGAACCCTGCCGCGTGTAGCAAAATCCCACAAGCCAGCCCGATTGGGATGTAACTCAAATTAAGGGGCATGGCTACCCGCAGTGTAGACCGCCATAAGGGTTCATTCGGGTCCGCCACCTGCTTGGGGTTTGGCCGTCGTTTATTCAAGAATGTTTGCCTCCGTCGAATACTCTGAGATATGAATCAGGTTAACGGGTTTACCCATTAGCCATAAAACCACACGATGATATTTTAACATGTTTCAAGTCATTTTCATATAACAACTCTAATATTTATCAAGCTGTATCCCGGATTTCACCGCGGTTGCTTCCCGCTTTGTGAAAGGCCGCGGTCAATTTTCATACCCGTGCTTTCACTTAGAAATGCTTCCCATACACCTCTAGATCCGCCGTAAAACCGGCCATGTCAGCGATTGCTGGTAAATGGCCCCAGTGTGCATAACCGGCCTTCTCAAACAGGCCGCGACTCGCCCGATTGTGCCCAAAAATTCGCGAAATGATGGTGGTGAGCCCTAATTTCGGCGCTTGCTCATCCACCCAAGCCACTGCCTGGCTCCCCATATGTTGACCCTGTGCTGTATGAGCCAAATAAAGGGCTATTTCGGCCGTATAACGGTAACCTGCACGATCACTGTAAGGTTCTAGCCCCACGTAGCCAACGACCTCACCGGCGCTCTCAATCACCCACAATGGAAAATGGTCATCCGTAAACTCCGCAAACCACGCTTGACGTTGCGCCACCGTGGTTGGTTCCAAATCCGCCGTACTCCCTTTGGTGGCAATGGCCTCATTATAGATTTCAATAATTCGTGGTTGATCTGTAGAAGTTGCTAAACGAAACGTTGCTGCCATCTCAGTTCCTCTTTTCTCTTACTGCGTTCCATTATACGCAAAAATGATGACACCGCTACGACCAATTTTCCTGATTTAGCCAAAAAAAAGCCTGGATTTTCATCCAGACTTCTCGATAATCATTTTTATGAATGAGAGTTTGACGTTGGATCTTCAACCTCTTGTAACTTCTGGTTGTCATCCAACTGTGACTTGCCCATCAAATGCTTCTTCTGCAACCAGACCATCGTTGGCCATAGCAATGCTAACGCCAGAATCGTGAAGAGGGTCAGCATCCAAACAGCTTGTCCAACCTCGCCGCTCATCCCTGATGTAATGGCTTCACGGAATCCGAGGATCGAGTAAGTCATTGGCAAGAATGGGTGCACAACGTTGTAGAAGTGGTTCGTGACTTCCATTGGGAACGTCCCACCGGAACCACCAAGTTGCAACATCAGGAGAACCATGGCGATGAAACGACCAGGGTTGTCCAGTAACATCGACAGGAACATGACGATAAACATCGACGCCTCCGCGAAGAACACGGAAACCAGGATCATTTGACCTGGATTGTCGACCGTCAAGCCACCTAACATCATCAGTACCGGTTCAACAACCCCCATTGCCAGTGCTTCAAAAGCACCAATGGAAACCTTGCTGAGGAACCAGCCCGTTGCAGTCCCGTCTTCACGTGAGACCTTCCGAATTGGGAAGGCAAAGTTGAAGACCAAGGCCCCAACGTAGAGGGCAACGGACAGAACGTATGGTGCTAAGGCATGACCATAGTTTGGCACGTAACTGTAGTTTTCATGCTTCAGCTTCGTTGGTGCGGCAAACATGTCCGCCGTCTTGTTCGTCAATGGTTGGGCGGCCAATTGATCAGCACCACTCTTCAAGGACTTCGCTAAGGTACCGCTCCCGTCCTTCAGTTTGTTGGCGCCATCGACCAATTTACCACTATTGTCGTTCAACTTAGCGGACCCATCAGCCAGCTGGTTAACCCCACTGGTCAAAGTTGGCACACTGTCGTTCAACGTGGTCAAACCAGAGCTCAACTGACTTGCCCCTTGGTTCAACTTGTTCGAGTTGCTGGTCAACTTGTTGCCGGCAGCCGTCAACTTAAGCGTGTTGGCATTTAATTGTGAACCAGCAGCAGAGAGTTTTCCTGAACTAGACGTTAACTTCGACCCAGCAGCGTTCAGCTTACCCGTGTTGGCGTTCAGCTTGTTCACCCCAGCAGCGGCCGTTTGTAACCCACTATCCAGCGTTGTCACACCACCAGCAACTTGCTTAGAACCGCTCTTCAAGGCAGCACCGTTCTTAGCCAATTCAGCAGTCCCGTTCAGAATTTGGGTAACCCCATTCGTCAACGTTGGGACTTGGCTGTTCAGTGTGTTCAAGCCGTTCTTCAAGGTCGTGGAACCGGCGAAGGCTTGGTCGACACCAGACGTGTACGCCTTAACCCCGTTAGCTAACGTGTTCACACCAGACGTTAAGGTCGTGGAACCACCGTTGACTTGGGCGTTAAGCGATTGTACACCCTGAGCAAATGCGGATAATTGACCAATTGTGCTTCCTAAATCTGTACTTGATAATTCTGTCATCACTTGCGTTAAACCAGCAGAAACTTGACTAGTTGCTTGAGCAACACCAGCCGTTAATGCTACCAATTGTGCGCTAGCCTTGGTCGATTCAACGGTTTTGGTCGTGGTCGTATTCGTTGCATTAGAGGTTCCAGTTGACACACTATCCGCAGCTTTTTTAGCTGCAGCTGCATCATTAACCATCTGACCTGCTAATGAAGCAACTTCCGAACTATTGTCTTCTTTACCAGTAGCTGCCTTTAACGCAGCTGCCGTTGCAACCGCGGTATTCGCAGCACTCTTCGCCGCAGCAGCACCGTTATCAGAAGAACCATTACCGTTAGTCGTACTTTGACTAGAAACTGTGTTTGCTTGCGGTTGTGCCTGATTTTCTTGCTGTGCCAATGCGGCTGCTTTTTGCGCATATGTGTCTGCCGCCTTTGCACCTGCATCGATTTTACCCAATCCAGCCGCTAAGTTAGTTAATTGTGCCGTAGCACTTGGATTGTTGGCATCACCATTAATCTTAGCTAATACTTGATCAGCAGCAGTTCCCAATTGACTAACACCATCTGACAAGCTCTGTGCTTGTACCGCTAAGGTGTTGGCACCGGAAGCTAGGTCAGTCGAATTGCCACTTAAAGTCGACAACCCAGAATTCAATGAAGAACTCCCGTCGTACAACTGAGAAACACCACTAGCCAGTGAAGTTGCCCCACTACCTAACTTCTGGACACCAGTGTTCAACGTGTAGACCCCGTCGACGTACTTGTAGACACCAGAGTTCAATGAGTTGGCCCCATTAGCGAGCTTCTTGGTCCCAGCCGTCAGTTGTGGCATCCCAGCACTTAACTGGCTAACACCACTTGTGAATTGGTTGACCCCACTGACATATTGGCCAGTTCCACTCGTGTACTGGTTAACCCCAGCAGTATATTGACCGACACCAGACGTGTACTGGTTAACCCCAGTTGCGTACTGGCCGACCCCTGCCGTGTAGGTGCTTAACCCACTTTGCAGGGTCTTCGAACCAGACGACAACTTTTGAATCCCGGTTGCCAAAGGCGTCACGGAAGTCTTCATTTGTTGTAGACCATTGTTCAAGGTCTTGACCCCAGTCGTGTAGGTGTTCAGGCCGTCAGTCAACGTGACCGTCCCATCCTTCAACTGGTTCGACCCCTTGGCCGCCTTGTTCATCCCTTTACCAACCGCATAGATCTGCTTAAAGGTTGCTTGGGCGTATGCCTTCGTCACCTTAGCTCGAATCTGGCTATTCAGCTGGTCTGAACCAACATCACTCATTACTTTTGCGATGTAGTTCGCCGATGCGTTAGTTTTATACGTAAAGGTCATTTTCTTGGGGTGCTTGTCCAAGGCCGTTGCTGCATTGGCCGAGAAGTTCTTCGGAATCGTGATGACCGTGTAATACTTGTGGTCTTTCAATCCCTGCGCTGCCGTCTTGGCAGAAACGAACCGCCAACCCAATTGATGATTTTTCTTCAAATTGGTGATGGTCTGATCCCCAACATTTAACGTTTGCCCTTGGTAGGTCACAGGTTTATCCTGATTGACCACCGCCACGGGTAACTTTCCAGTCTCGCCATATGGATCCCAGACTGACTTCAGAAAGAAGATACTGTAGAGAAATGGAATAAACATAATGGCCAAGACGGAGATTAAAATCAACCGGTTGTGCCGAATGTATTTCCATTCACCTTTTACCATGTTCACGAATGCCAACTCCCTTTATCCTCAAAATATCCTTAAAAATGCATGTCTTAGGCTAATATTAAAGGTATCTTCGCACATTAATACTTGACTTGTCAAAACAATAACACGCCATAGACAATTTTTAGAAAGCGGCACCAGCCTTGTCCCACATGCATTTAGAGCACTTTGAAATTTATTTTTAAATTTTATTACTTATCAAGTTCAACTCATGTTCTGATGATATGTCCTAGTATAGCGGCGAGGTCCGCACTTTACTTTGATTGAAATCAAGTTGGGGTGTCACTTTCTACTATTATATTTGCGCACAGAAAAAGAGCCACTGCCCACTAACGGTCAGTGACTCCCAACTTCACTTTAGAATAACGAAACAATTGCACGCCACATCCGCACGAAGATGTTGGCCTTTTCAACGGCTTTGGTCACCTTAACGGGCACCTTGGTCGTCTTGGTGTTCCCCAAGAAGCCCAGTTGATCGCCCTTCAATGAAATATTGGCGGTCCCAACTTCCGCATTCTTGGCAACTGGTGCCTCTAGCGCTTTGTTCTTAGTCAGCTTCGACTTCAACGTGGTCGTTGCGGAAATGTTGCTGGCAATTTGATCATCACGAATCCACAATTTAACGCCATCTGACAAGACCGTCTTGGCCGTCTTTTCCTTGGCGTCGTTGGTTTTCACACTCTTCGCGCCCTTAACTTGGTCGCCGGCCTTGTAGCTCACCGTCTTAAAGTTGTTGTAAACGTAAGACATCATCTTCTGGGTCTGTTGGAACCGAGAAGCGTCGGTCTCTGACTTGTGGGCCGCGTGAAGCACGACCGTCACAATTCGGTTGCCGTCATTGTTGGCGGTCCCGGTAAAGTTAGCCCCGGCCGCTTTGGACGTTCCCGTCTTCAGACCGTCAACGTGGAGTTTGGCATAAGAAGCGGTCAGCCCCTTCAGCATCCAATTCCAGTTTTCCATCTTCGTGGCATCCTGCGTGCCCTTTTCAAACCACATCTTAGCGATCTTCGTGGTTTGCAGCACTTCCGGATACTTCTTCAACAACGCAACCGTCAACGTCGCTTGGTCGGCTGCGGACCATTCGTTTTCAGCAGAACCCTTGACGTTGCTGTACCCGAGATTCCCGACCTGCTTATTGGTCAGGCCACAAGCGTTGTAAATTTTAACGTCGGTCATGCCCAACTTCTTCGCCTGCGCCTTCATCTGATCGACAAAGGCATGCGGCGTACCAGCAACTGCGACTCCCAGCGCTTCAATGGCGCCGTTAGCTGAATAGATCAAGGATGCTTGGTACAACGACTTGACCGTATACTTGTGACCGGCCCGCAATGGGACGTTCGACAGGTTCGTGTCCTTGGCCACTTTCGCAATGTCCTTGTTGATGGTAATCTTTTGGTCCCACTTGAGCTTACCGCTGTGTACGGCATCCAGGACCAGGTAGATGGATAACAATTTTGTCATCGAAGCGACTGGTAATGCTTGGTCACTGTTCTTGCTGTATAGAATCTGACCGGTCTGGGCGTCAACGGCGATTCCCGCCTTCGCCTTTAGGTTGACCGTGGTGCTGGTGCTCTTGGTGCTGGCCGCGTGCGCCGTCATGGTTGGCGTCACTGCCGTACTCAGGCCACCGGCAAACAGCGTGACCGCCGTCACCAGGCCCATCACAACTTGCTTTAAACGTTTCATTCTCGAAAACTCCTCTATCTTACGTAGTACCGGCGAACCGGTGCTTGTTACCAAATTATCGTCGCTACGTCTCCCCAGCGACCAACTTGAATGCAGTTGTTCTAATCAGTTTTTTTTGCTAATCTCAGTTTTTTTTGCTAATCAACTAAGGGTTGAAAGTTCCAAAGTACAGCTCATGCCTGTTCTACCAACAACAGTTGCTCTAAAAGTAGGCAACACAGTGATTAAGTCGCCTTACCGGCCGGCAGCTGGTGTCGTGATAAAACCCAATCAGTGCCGGAGGAGGCCAGGGATGGAGCCAGCCGTGAAAGTGGTGTTAGCTGGCGCCTTTTCAGCCAGCTTACAGCACGGGCGACTTTGAAGACACGTGGTTTTCGTGGCTTCAAATCGAGCGAGAAGACTGGTGTTCTGCCAGGCTGAAGCGTCCCCACAGCAGGCGGAATCCCTGGCAGCCGGAGTGCGCCCAATTTAGCTTAATTTAACGGTGCAACTGCTTATCCATACTGAGATTTTATCTTTCAGCCTCTAGCTAATCGAGACTTCCTGGTGCCTTCAAGCGTTGGGGAATCTGTAACGGGGCATCGTGTTTGACCGGCAAATGGATCACAAAGCTGGTCAGCGCATCGTCGGATTCCACGTAAATGTACCCGCCGTGGAGCGCCACAATGCTCTGGGCAATGGCTAAGCCTAGACCCGTGCCACCAGTTTCCTTGGAACGCGATTCCTCAACCCGGTAGAACCGTTCGAAGATCATCGACAAAGACTCTTTCGGAATCTTCGGGCCATCGTTGGTCACGCGAACCTCTAATTCGGCATCGCTGATCTGTTTGGCATTTAAATTAATGTGCTTCCCGCCATCCCCGTACTTCAACGCATTGGAAACTAAATTGTTAAATACTCGGACTAATTTTTCCGGATCAGCCTCCATCATCAATATCGCCGGGGTGCTGCTGGCGCCAATCGTCATGCCCTTCTTCTGACCTTCCAGCTCGAAGCTGGCCGCCAATTGTTCCAACATCGCTGCCAGATCAATATTCGTCAGGCTCAACGGCGTATCCGTTTGCCGCACCTTCGTGTATTCAAAGAGATCGTCAACCAACGATTTCATCTGTTTTGATTTCAGAAAGGCCGTGTGCGTGTATTTCAACAGGTCATCCGTCGAGTGGTACTGCTTATCTTCAATCAAGCCTAAATAACCAATGATCGAGGTCAGTGGCGTGCGGATATCGTGACTAACGTTGGTAATCAGTTCGTCTTTCGACTTCTCAATTGCCCGCTCCTCATCCATCGAATGAATGACGGAATCGACCAGCGCGTTGACCGAATCGACCACCCGTTGGACGTCCCCACTGACCCGAAACGGAATCCGATGGTCAAAGTGGCCATTCGCAATGTAGTGCAATTCTTCAATGATATGGTGCAGCTGCATTTGCCGGTAACGCCGAATCAGTCGCCACCAGACGACCAATGCATCACCGATCACCATCAGGCCAATGAAGAGGTTTTCCCAACTCCACAGTTGAAAGTGATTGGGGCCGAACACGACGGACCGTTTGATAATGAAAATCCCATCCCGCAATCCGGGGTTACTCTCAATGGCCTGAATGATCAGGACCAGTAACGCCAAATTTAACATAAATAGCAGGATGACGGTCACAACGCCTTCCATGAACAGCGCGCTCTTCTCACGCGTGGTTAACTTCATCTTGCGGCCCCCCAGCAACGCGTAAACTTACGACTTTGATTAGTGCGATTCAATCTTGTACCCCACACCCCAAACGGTTTGAATCACTTTCTCACCGTTCGTGGCATCTTCAATCTTGTCCCGCAAATGACTCACGTGGACCATGACGGTCTTGGCAGAAACGATACTCTCCTGGCGCCAAACACGTTCAAAAATCTCATCAGCGGAGAAGACCCGGTTAGGATGGCTCGCCAACAAATAGAGAATCCCAAATTCCAACGCTGTCAGTGACACCGTCTTGCCGGCGATCGTCTTGACTTCGTGAGAATCCTTGTTGATGGTCAACGTACCGATATCCAAGATGTCAGGGCTATCATCGGTCACTTGGTCTTGGCTCCGCCGTAGCAGCGACTTGACCCGGGCCATCACCTCTAAGGGATTGAATGGCTTGGTCACATAATCATCGGCACCGGTGATCAGGCCCTGAATCTTATCCATGTCCCCCGTCTTTGCGGACAGAATCAAGATTGGAATCTGAGAATCCTTCCGCACTTCCTTCACAACTTCGATTCCGCTCATTTCTGGCATCATAATGTCCAAAATCATCAAGGCGATATCAGGCGTGGTGTGCAGTTTGGTCAGCGCCTCCTTACCGTTGTAGGCGGTTAAGGGTTCGTAACCTTCGTTTTTAATGTAGATTTCAAGTAATTGGGCAATTTCTTTATCATCATCGACAACTAAAATTTTCATATTGCGCTAATCTCCTTTGCCAGCTAGGCAATTCCACTAGCCGTCTTCCCCGTGGGTTTAATTCCATTCTAACAAATAACCCTGGCGGTGCGGCCGGAAAACCCGAACCTTTAGTCGGGCGTAAGGCACTTTACCATTCCTTAATTTTACACTATTTATTCCCGTCTAGCCAACCTCAAGTTTAACGGGGACTTAAGGCGAAATGAGGCGTTTACGGTGAAAAATGAACTACCTGTCTCATCTCAGTATTGGTCAGGATTCACATGGCCAGTACTTTGATGTCGGATCCTCCATACCATCAATATTTGTATAAAGCCAACGAGAGATAAGTAGTGCCTGATGCTTATCCATTTTTTTCAAAAAAAAGCCGACCCAGAAATAACTTCTGCATCGGCCAATCATTATTTATTTGTAGTTAGGTGCTGCCTTGGTGATTTGCACATCATGTGGATGGGATTCGATCAACCCGGCATTGGAAATCCGAACAAACTGCGCGTTGTCGATCAGGTTCTGAATCGTGGCGCTCCCCGTGTACCCCATTCCGGAACGCAGACCACCGACCATTTGGAAAATGATGTCGTTGACGCTACCCTTGTAGGCCACACGTGCTTCAATTCCTTCTGGCACGAGCTTGTCGGCTTCGTTAACGCCGCCTTGGAAGTAACGGTCAGCTGAACCGTGAGACATGGCAGCCAAGCTCCCCATCCCCCGGTACGTCTTATACTTCTTGCCGTCTTCTTCGATGATGTCGCCAGGCGCTTCATCGGTGCCGGAGAACATTGACCCAAACATCACGGCGTTCCCTCCAGCGGCAATCGCCTTCACGATGTCACCGGAGTACTTCATCCCACCGTCAGCGATGATGGGCTTGCCAAATTCACGCGCCACCTTCGCGGCGTCATAGATGGCCGTCAACTGGGGCACACCGACACCGGCAACCACCCGCGTCGTGCAGATAGAACCAGGGCCGATACCCACTTTAACCACGTCAACGCCGGCTTCAAACAGTGCCCGTGTGCCTTCACCAGTCGCAACGTTACCAGCGATCAGCGTCGCATCCGGTAATTGTTCGCGAATCTGGGCAACCTTCCGCAGCACCCCAGCGGAGTGGCCGTGCGCCGTATCAATGATAATGGCGTCGGCACCCGCATCCAGTAAGGCGTGGGCCCGGTCAAAGGTGTCAGAAGTTACCCCAACGGCTGCGGCGACTAACAAGTGATTGTTGTCGTCCACAGCAGCGTGAGGATACTGGTCGGCATCATTTTCGATGGCCTTCACGTCAGCGACCATTTGGGCTTGGTCCGTGGCACTCATGTTCTTGTGGATGACCCCCAGGCCCCCGTTACGGGCCATGGCAGTCGCCATCTTCGTTTCCGTAACGGTATCCATGGAAGCACTTAAAAATGGAACGTTCAACTTCAAATTTGGCGCTAATTGGGTACTCAGATCGACTTCATTCGGCAAAACGTGGCTTTCGGCTGGTATTAGCAAAACATCATCAAAAGTAAATCCTTCTTTAGCAAACTTCGTGTCCCAATTAGACATAGTTGATATCGCTCCTCTTATTTTTCAGTCTCAGGCTCGGCTAGGAATCCTGGGAGATATTGTTTCTTAATTTACCAGTCTAGGCCACTTTGGTCAAGGGTTCTCATCAAACTATAACGGTATATTGAAAATAGTTGGTGTTACCTGTCTACTGCTGAACGGCCAATTTTGGTCTAAAATCAGGCGCCTTAACTGCCGGTTGCTCGGCTGGTCACCTCTAAATTCGCTAACGGTGGATTGCCGTCTTGCCGTTCGCTAAATTTATTACCTGGCGTCAGAAATCACTGGCGGCCACCGTCCTACGCTTTTTTCTGAAACAACCAATAGGTGACGTTGGTACCCTCAAAGAGTTGGGTGTGGTACGCGATAGCCCGATAGCTATGGTCCAGCGTCTTGGCTAGCTTGGCCGTACCCGGATTCAGATTGCCACTAGTGATTCGACCACTGCCACCCTGCCACTGTTTGATCGATTTGCCAGCTGGCGTGTTGAGGACGACCCATTCGACCTGGTGATGCTTGATTACGTTGGTTTGATCACGTAAAATCTGTGGATCGGCCGACTGTGAAATGTTGTAATTTTGAAAATAGTACGTCGACGGCACCGCGCCCGAAGTGGTGTAGAAGCCCATGTCGATCGACCCATAGTTTAACAGCGTCAGTTTTTGGCCAACCGGCGTACGTTGCCGCATCAACTGGCCAAAGACGACCTGGGCGGGTTGCTGTGGCTTGGTGGTTGCCTCTTCCGTAATGGCCGTGTTGTTCGGAAAGACCCGCGAGTCGGTCACGTTATTGTTGACCCCCAGAACCAAGAACAGGCTCAGCGCTAACGTCCCCAGAATAGCAAACGGTTCATCCCCATTTGGCAACGGTACCCGCTTGAAGAATACCTGGCCAAAGTAGATCAGTGGGAGCACGAAGAAGGCAAAATAAATCAATTCATAATACTGATAGACCGCGTCCGCTTGATACCCATACAGCGCCAAAAGTGCACTCATCAGGCCAACCGCCACGTAGAGTCCCCGGGTAAAGTGGTGATGGAAGACTGCCGGCTGAAATAAAATTGCCAGCGTGCCCAAGACGCCCAAGAGGAAGAACAGGATGTTACCCAGGTAAAATTGAGCCAAAATCGAGGTCGACTGAATCAAGTTGGCGAAGAAGGCGACCGACGACGTGAGGTAGACGTGCGTGTTGAACAGAAAGTAGACCTTAATGAATGCGCCGAGAGATTTAGTCAGTAAGAAATACACCAGCCACGGCCCCGTTGTCACCACGAAACCCGCCGCGCTCCAGCCAACCAATTTGCCCAGATCCCGCCACCGCTTGTGCACCAGAAAGTACGTCCCCATGGCCAGATAGAACATGATCCAGGCCCCCAGCAGCGTGTACTTCGACAACAGGACCACACCGACCAGTGCTCCCTGCGCAAAGTACCACCAGTGATTGGCGTGGAAATTGTGCCGGTCCAGCAATACCAATAAATAGATCAGCGAGAGCAAGAATGGCAGTGTGAAAAATTCGACCGTATCGCCATAATCGTAGTACGGGTGATACAGAAACAACATGGGCGACAATAGCGCCACCAAAAATGCCGGTAGGGGCGCTAATCGCAACAGTTTCCCCAAACGATACGTCAGGTACATCGCCGCGACCAGTGTGAGCACCTCGTAGCCAAAGACCAGAATAAAGCTCCGTGACGACACCAGGTACGCCAAGCCATGCAAGAAGTAGACGTAAGGCCCCTTCTGCTCAAAGATATCCTTATAGGGCACGATGCCGTTCATCATCGCCTTCCCCACCGTAAAGAACGCGTTGTTGTCCGGCGAATCGTCCACGTAAAAGGCGGGTGACGTGTACGAACAAAACAGCATGATGAACGTCCCAACAATGGTCAGTAACGCGAGATGCTGGGCGTCACGGCTCCGTAATTTTTGGCCTAATCCTCTCATCGGTGTGCCTCCTTAATTTGTTTCGTAAACAATCAATCTGTGGGGATAAGAAAAGACGTGGTCCCCGCCACGTCTTTTCCAATACTGATTTTCGTAAAATTCATCACCGGTCGGCGCTAAATTCCACGCTGAGAAACGACCACAAGCCCCCGCATCCAGCAGGTTTTGTGGCTCATTTCCAACTCACTATTGCAACGCCAAGCGCAGCCATCGCCACTTCAAGAATTAACTTGGCGTTTGGTTTTCACGAATCGAAAACAGGCTATCCATCCCTAATTCAACGTTTTCGCTTCGTCACGATTGCTCCCTATTTCTTGTAAATGGTGTAGCGAACCGTGTAAGTCTTGTAGCCCTTTTCAGCTACGGCAAACTTGAAGTAAGTTGCTTTCTTGGCAGCTAACTTGTCGGCTTCCTTCTTGGTTAACTTGACCGTGAAACGCCCGGTCTTCTTAACTTTGAACGTCAAAACCTTCTTGCCCTTGTTCGTCAACAAGGTCACCACGGCGCCCTTACGCCCCTTCTGGAACAAGAGGGTGCGGCTGTAACGAGCATAGTGCTTGCGGCCACGGAGTCGCTTGGAAGCAGCTAATTTCTTGGCTGGCTTCTTAGCTGGTTTCGTTGGCTTAGTTGGCTTCACCGGCGTCGTTGGCTTGTTAGGTTTCGTTGGCTTTGACGTCGCCGTTGACGTTGCGGTCGAGCTAGCCGTACTGCTGTTAGTCGTGTCAGTGACGGCACCACCATTGTCAGTCGTCGTGCCAGCTCCGGTATCGGTTGCTGGCGTGCTAGTGGCGGTAGAGTCCGCAGAACTGCTGGAACTCGTTGTCCCGGTTGCTGGCGCTGTCCGGCCACCGTTTTCAGCAACGGTCGCAGAACTACTGCCAGCTGGGGCGACAGAACTCTTGGTTGAGTCGACCACGGCGCTGACGGTACCACTGCCGCTACCACTCAAGGCGTTGGCGTTACCCCCGTCAGCGTTCGCCGAAGTCGCAATGACGCCGGCCGTTGACAGTGCAGCGACTAACCCTAAAACATACCCAAAAACTCGTTTCATACAAAATCCTCCCCACAGATCATGATAGTTTTTCGTCAAGCTAGTCACCAACTTGACTACTTGCTGGCATCATAGGTCCGCGGGAAATCCGGGTCAAGACGGCCCTTTTCATAATTAAGTTAATTTTTGGAAAGCACTAGTTGCATAATCATTTTCTGTACACGGCTAGAGAACATATGAACTCTCGGGTTGGTCGCCTGCCACGCCATCAGGTTTATTCATTTTATGTATAATGTTCCCAAATTTAACCCTTGATGAAATTTTGGCTTGTGTTTCTAACCTAACCAAAGCGCCCGTGACGCTTGCAACCCCAAGGACTAATCCACTCACCACCTGATTGGCTGAACGGTTGTCGGGCAAGATCTTGTGGGCAAACGACAATTGCCAGCTGGCCACATTGCCGGCCCCACCTCACTAGAACCACCAGCAAAAAAGCATCGCCAGAGCCTTCCAAAGTGAAAGGTTCTGACGATGCTTTGCTATCAAGTAATGGTTAACAATTCCAGAGTACCGACTATGCCTGTTCTAGTCACGACAATGGACCTAAAACTAGGCAACATGGTGGTTGAGTCGCCTTACCGGCCGGCAGCTATGGGCTGGATCGGTGCGAACACAACTTGAAGCCTCGCAACCCACGAGTCTACAAGCTTGGTTTTCTACTAAGCCAGTAAGCAGGTCACTTACTGACCAAGTAGAACGACGCGCCTGAGCCCATAGTTGCCGACCTCTCGGCTTATATTGTGTTCTCAGACGACACTGAGATTAACGATAACTATTGTTATTGATTGGACCAAAACCTGTTCTACAGCTGATGTCGTGATAAAACACAATCAGCGCCGGAGGAGGTCAGGGATGGAGCCAGCCGTGAAAGTGGCGTTAGTTGGCGTTTCTTCAGCCAGCTTACACCACGGGCGACTTTGGAGACACGTGGTTTTCGTGGCTTCAAAGCGAGCGAGAAGACTGGTGGTTTTCCAGTCTGAAGCGTCCCCACAGCAGGTGGAATCCCTGACAGCCGGAGTGCGCCAAATTTAGACTAATTTAATTGCCAGCGAGCTGACACACTATATGGTCTAACCGAAGAAGCCCCCACGAATTGGGTAGCGACGGCGCATCCAGAACATGGCTGCGATGGATAAGGCCCCCAGAATGATACTTGGCCAAGCCCCAATGACGGGGTTGATGATTGGTGGCAGGAGTTGGGCCGCGTAGAACAGCAACATCCAGACCATGAACCCTAATAACACGAATAGGGCACGAATCCAACCATTGTACTTGTGCTTGATCTTGGGATCGAATAGCCGGGGCATGATTGGCAAAATGAAGCCGGCAACCAAGGCACTGACCAAGATCGCCGTAATGCCAACTGGGCTACTCGTCTGGAGTAACTTGGGACTGAAGAGGTACATCAGTCCAAACATCAAGTTGAAGATCATGAAGAACGTTAAGGCGTTGTACGCCATGTTAGGCCAGTAATCTGGTCCCCCGATGATAGCATCGGGATGTTGTGGGCCTTCAACAACTAGCTTGATCTGGCTGTCGATGTCGCCATAGAGGTTCTTGGCCGTCTTCCCGCTCTTTTGGCCATCGACCAGTTCATTGACCATGTTTTGAATGGCCTCGGCCTTTTTTTCGGGTGAGAGCTTGGTCTTGTCCAAAGCCCGATTGAAACGGAACATGTAGTCGGCATTCCGTTTGGTTAACCCAACGTTGTCGAAGACCGCCCGTTCGTTCGCCGCAACGTCATTGCGTTTTTGGTGAACGCCCGCGTTACGCGGTTGCTTTTTGTTATCACTCATTTATCTGTTTCCCTTCTAAACGTTGAAGCGGAATTCGACGATGTCGCCGTCTTCCATCACGTAATCTTTACCTTCAACCCGCAGCTTACCGGCTTCTTTAACGGCAGCTTCGGATTCGTATTGGTCTAAATCGTCAAAGGCCATCACTTCGGCCCGAATAAAGCCGCGTTCGAAGTCGGAGTGAATGATGCCGGCTGCTTGTGGCGCCTTCGTTCCAGTCTTAAACGTCCACGCCCGGGTTTCCTTACCACCAGCCGTGAAGAACGTTTGCAGACCTAAGAGATGGTATGAGGCCCGAATCAGCCGGTTCAACCCAGGTTCCTCAACGCCTTCAGCTTCCAAAAAGTCTTGCTTTTCGTCGTCATCCAACTGCGCAATTTCTTCTTCGGCTTCTGCAGCAACCGCAATGGCTTCGGCGCCTTCTTTGGCAGCGTAGTCCTTGATGGCCCCAAAGTACTTGGAGTCTTCGGGATCGGCCATGTCGTCTTCAGCAATGTTGGCCACGTAGAGCACTGGCTTGGACGTCAGTAAGAAGAGGCCCTTCACGATTGGGGCTTCGTCTTCGTCAAAGTCGATGGACCGCACAGCGCCACCCTTTTCGAGGACGGGCTTGATCTTTTCTAAGACGGCCAATTCGGCTTTGGCTTCCTTGTCGCTCCCCTTGGCAGCCCGTTCAACCTTAGCCAAACGCTTGTTGACGGCTTCCAAGTCAGACAACCCGAGTTCCAAGTTAATGGTCTCGATGTCGTCGATTGGGTCGATCTTACCGGAAACGTGGGTGATGTTATCGTCGTCAAACGCCCGCACAACGTGAACGATGGCGTCGACTTGGCGAATGTTTTCCAGAAATTGGTTTCCTAGACCTTCACCCTTGCTGGCCCCCTTAACGATTCCGGCAATGTCGGTAAATTCAAACGTCGTTGGGACGACCTTCTTGGCTGGAATCAAAGCTTGAATCCGGTCCAGGCGACTGTCTGGGACTTCAACCATCCCGACGTTGGGGTCGATCGTGGCGAAAGGATAGTTCGCCATTTCGGCACCGGCCTTGGTAATCGCGTTAAATAGAGTTGACTTGCCGACGTTTGGCAGACCAACGATTCCTGCAGTTAATGACATAGCAATTATTCACTCTTTCTATTTGTCGGCATCGGCTTGGTGCACCAATACCTTTTTTAATTTCTTTTCAAATTCGCGGCGTGACAACATGACCACGTGACCGCAATTCGTACACTTAATCTTGATGTCCGCACCCATCCGGGTAATCTCCCAGCGGTTCGTGCCACAAGGGTGCGGCTTCTTCATTTCAACCAAATCACCTAAATCATACATGGCAGGTCCTCCTTCAGGGCTGACGATCGGTGCTAGTCCGACTGAATGTTCAAAAGATCCAAGATGCGGTTCAAATCATCGTTTGACAGGTATTCAATCTCAATGTGTCCTTGATGATCCTTGCTGCCTTCGTTGATGGAAACCTGTGTGCCGAAGCGTTCTTGCAACTGATTTTCCGTTGAGCGCAGGAATGGTGACTTCTTCTTGGCTGGTTTCTTGGCGAGCTTCTTTGCGGCGCCGTTCAGCTTGTTGACCTCGGCTTCAACAGCCCGGACGGTCATGCCTTCACTGACGGCACGTTTGGCTAAGGCGACCAGTTTGGTCTTGTCCTTCAAGGACAGCAACGTCCGCGCTTGCCCCATGGACAGTTCGTTACGTTGCAGCATGTCCTTGACGGCTTTAGGCAGGCCCAGCAACCGCAGATAGTTGGCAATGTAAGGCCGACTCTTCCCTAGTCGTTCGGAAACTTGAGCCTGGGTCAGCGTCAACTTGGTCATCAACGTATCGTAGGCTTCAGCTTCTTCCAGTGGGGTCAGGTCTTCTCGTTGTAAGTTCTCTAGGACCGCAATTTCCATCATTTGTTCTTTGGTAACCTCCCGGATAATGCCCGGAATGGTACTCTTTCCGGCAATCTTCGACGCCCGGAAACGCCGTTCACCAGCAAGAATCTCGTAACGTTGAATCTGTTTGTCAGGTTGACGGACGATAATCGGTTGAAAGACCCCGGTCTTCTCGATGGAAGCCGCCAGATCATTCAACCCTTTGGTATCAAATTTTTGGCGGGGTTGATAAGGGTTGGGCCGAATATCAGCCAACGTCAAGTCAACGACGGTCTCTTCACCGGCGTCCACGCCATTTTCAGCAAACAGCGCATCAATTCCCCGACCTAAACTTTTCTCTTTCTTACTTGCCATGGGCAGCTAGCACTTCCTTTGCGAGTTCGGTGTAAACTTCGGCGCCCTTAGACTTCGGCGCATAATCAATGATCGGCATGCCGTGACTCGGTGCCTCCGCTAACTGAACGTTACGCGGAATAATCGTGGCGTAAACCTTGTTTTGGAAATACTTCTTCACTTCTTCGTTGACCTGCTTCCCCAGGTTCGTGCGGGCGTCGTACAACGTCAACAGGACCCCTTCGATCTTCAGGTCGCGGTTAAAGTGCTTTTGAACCAACTTGACCGTGTTCAACAATTGCGTCAGCCCTTCCAGCGCATAGTACTCGCTCTGAACGGGAATCAAAATGGAATCGGCGGCCGTAAACGCGTTGATCGTCAGTAAGCCTAACGAAGGCGGGCAGTCGATCAGGATGTAGTCGTAGTTGTCCCGCACGTCATCCAACGCCGCCTTCAAGCGCGTTTCCCGCGCCATCATTGGCGTTAACTCGATTTCAGCACCGGAAAGCTGGATGGTTGCCGGAACGATATCCAATCCCGGGTGTTCCGTGTGTAAAATGGCCTCTTGAATCGGCGTTTCGTTGACCAAAACGTCGTAAACTTCCCGTTCAATGGTGGCCTTTTGAATACCAACTCCACTGGTTGCGTTTCCTTGGGCATCAGTATCGACCAGCAAGACTTGTTTGCCGGCACTCGCCAATGCAGCCCCCAGGTTAACGCCGGTCGTGGTTTTTCCCACGCCGCCCTTTTGGTTGGCTAAAGCAATGATATAGCCCATATGTCGTTTCACCTCTAGCTTTCTTTTGGAATGTCAATTGTGATGCGATACCCGTTCGGTGTCTCTTCTTCCTTCGTGGTCAGCGCCATCCCCGCATCGGTCACCATCTTGACCGATTGGCGAATCGTGTTGACCGCTACCCGTGTATCGCCGGAAACACCGTGCTTGGTAACCTTACGGCGGTGCTTCTTGGGTTGCTGCTGCTTGGTGATCAGCGCTTCGGTCTCCTTGACCGTCAGCTTGTCGTTAACGATCTTTTTGACCAAGTCGGCCTGCTGCTCTTCCGGCACGGCTAACAATGCGCGGCCGTGTCGTTCGCTGATCTGCCGGTTTAAAATGGCGTTGCGCACCGCTTCGCTGAGTTTGAGTAGCCGCAGCTTGTTGGCTACGAACCCCTGACTCTTGCCAATCCCCTCGGCCAGTTGGGCCTGGGTCATGTGGTTTAAGTCCATCAGCTGGCGGTAAGCGTGGGCCTCTTCAATGGCGGAAAGTTCCTCGCGTTGCAGATTTTCAATCAACGCCATGGATGCCGTCTCGTCGTCGTTCATGACCTCGATGATGGCGGGTACCGTTTCCCATTTGAGACTGGAAATGGCCCGGAAACGCCGTTCACCAGCAATAATCTCATAATGGTCCGGTTCGTACTCCCGTAACACGATGGGTTGTAGAAGACCGTGTTCTTCAATAGTCTGCGCCAACTCCGCAATGGCAGTCGGGTCAAACCGTTGCCGTGGTTGGAAGCGGTTCGGAATGATCTGGGCGACCGGAATCATCACCACGTTTTGTTTCACGGGATGAGCCGGTTGCGTCGCTTTTTCCCGATTATTTCCAAATAATGAAAATGGCAATTATCTTACCCCCATCCCATTAATCTTCTAACGGCTCCCGGTTGGGTGTGCCGGCTTTACGCGGATACCGCTTGGGTGTCTTGCGTACTTTGTCGATGACCACGATGTGCCGTGGGTCATTGGACACTGGTAAGTTGAAGGCCTCGTCCGCCTTGAGTTGACCGCCCAAAGTAGTGATTGCCGTTTGACTGACCGCCAGTTCATTTTCCGTTTGCGCGGCCTTCAAGGCGACGAATTGACCGCCGACCTTGGCGAGTGGCAAGCAGAGTTCGCTCAACACGGACATGCGGGCCACGGCACGGGCCAAGACTAAGTCGTAGCTCTCACGCGTTGCAGCGCGTTTGCCACCGAATTCCTCGGCCCGGGCGTGATGGAACGCCACCCCACTCAAGTTGAGCTTGGCGGCGAGGTCATTTAAGAACGTGATGCGCTTGTTCAGCGAATCGACGATGGTCACCTGGAGCTGTGGAAAGACGATTTTGAGCGGTAATGACGGGAAACCGGCCCCGGCACCCACGTCACAGATGCTGAGTGGCTCTGTGCGCATAGCGGGTACGTAAAAAGCGGGGGTCAACGAGTCGTAGAAATGTTTCAAATAGACATCGGGCTCCGCGGTAATCGTGGTTAAATTAACATGTTCGTTGGTTGCGACTAAGAAATGATAATAGTCAGCGAATTGTTGTTCCTGCGTTGTGGTTAATTGGATGCCCTGCGTGGCTAGCGCGGCACGAAACTCTTCTGGATTCATACACACTCTCCCAGTTCACTTCTGTGAAACACAATTGTTTCACGTTTGATTATACTTTACCTTACTTACTAGCGAAACGCAACCGAACCACCACGGGTTGTGCCCTTCGGGGTGTGATTGTTTTCGTTGTGACGTCGTTTCCTATTATACCGAAAACCGGCGTCACATGAAACGCTTATTCCGGAGTTAAATTAGATGTAGGCAAAACTAACACGGCTAATTGCCTAGTGGCGTTCAGGATGCCATTGGGGCTGGCCATACACCAAAATTTGTCTAGTCACGATAACCAGTGCGGCCAATCACCGAAATTTCTGTACAAAAAACGCCATGATCACCGAGGATAGGCTGGTGACCATGGCGTGCGTTAGCAATTTTTAGAATGGCACACTGTCGCTAGTCCGATGCTGACCAGTCAGCCGGGGACGGTGTTTGGCGAAACCTGTGTTGCCAATGGTAATCGTGTCGATGACGGATTGACCGAGATAGAGCGGATGATTGGTGACGCTTGCCATGCCCCGCTGAATGGTAATGATATTATAGCTCACCCCATCATAAACCTCGTGGCGGTGGGGATCTTGACAGTCAATATAGGTCGTTGCTGACCCCACGCTGGTGACCGGAATCGAATTATCCACCAGATAGCTCGCGCCAAAGTGGAGATGACCGGTAAAGATGCCGCCAATATTGTGACCATGTAAGATTGCCAGTAACTCCCGGTTATTCTGGAGAATAGCGTAACGCATCCCCCGTAATGCAGGGGTGTCCAACGGATGATGCAAGAAAATAAAGGCCCGGCGGCGGGGGGCCAGGTGAAGATTTTTATTGAGCCAGTCGAGTTGCTCGCGCTCTAGCCAGCCGGCCTCTTTATTCGGCTCCCATTTGGAATCTAAAAAGTAGAAGTCCATGTTCTGATAAACTTGTTTATAGGCGTAATAGGGCTGATGCTTTTGCGCTAAGTATCCCACATT
The DNA here is from genome assembly GCF_007115095.1 of Levilactobacillus enshiensis. GTDB lineage: Bacteria > Bacillota > Bacilli > Lactobacillales > Lactobacillaceae > Levilactobacillus > Levilactobacillus enshiensis. The sequence continues at coordinate 84,732 of NZ_SULH01000007.1, forward strand.
GAAGGCTTCCCGGTCGTCCTGATCCCCCAGAATCACCTGTACGGGCGCCCCAATGCGCTGAGATTGCTGTTGGAAATAAGTATGGAGCCGCGCGTAGTCATCGCTAGTTCCGCCCTGTAAAAGGTCACCACTCACCACAATCAGGTCTGGTTCCACCTGATGGGCCACGATGTCGTCAAAAATACGTTGTAACTTGGCAGTCGGCGCGACTTGCTGGTGATACTGCGGTGACTGCGCCGATGCCGTTAATTGCGGATCTGATAAATGAACGATTGTAAACTTATTCATGCCCCCGTTGCCCCCATCAAAATAGACTCATGGTCCCCGGGAACGGTCCACCCGGCGACAGTTAAACCCGACTATCACTAAGTTAGTTCTAGCATAGCGAAGTTTTGTAAATTATTGGTGTGGTCTACGTCAACATCTTGTAAAGTTTCCGCAAAGGTTGAGCAAGGGAACTAACTGGTTGTAGTGACTGCAACCGCGATATAACAAAATAGCGTGACAGCCCCCAGCGGAACCGCAACGCTATTTCAACCGTCGCTAGTCACCGAATCTCAGTTCAGCCTACCAGCGGATCTATTATGGATGCTTAGGTGGTCGGGAAAACCATAACATCGGTAACCAAGTAATAATAAGTAAGATCAACGTATCCGTATCCATGGCAGACATACGATCATCCTCTTCCCCTTGATATACCCCCATCATAGCAAGTCAGTATGTTATTTATGTATTGAAACCTTTCAGAACACGTAAAGGTTTCTTTACACGACCAACGATTCCCGTAACCACAAGCCTTTCCCGTGGTTTCAAGGCGAGCGAACAGTCTGATCTGCGGTGTGTCCCTCTTGGAGTCCCTGGCAGCCATCCTGCACCCAATTTAGAGCACTAATTTAATGGTGCAACTGCCTATCAATACTGAAACGAGGTCAGCCTTTCATCTTTAGATCTAACCCAAAAAGTCGCCCCCACCATCACGGTGCGGACGACTTCATGATTTTAAATTTTATAGCTTAAGCGCGCGCCTAGTTCTTAATGGCACGAACTTCTTCAAGGAACCACTTGTTGAAGGCTACGGCGTCGATGTCGACAGAAACCTTGGCGTTGGTCTTGCCATCATGGTAAGCACCACGGATGTCACCAACCGTTTCACCAATAGCTGGGCCGTCAGTCACAACGTCGATCCACATGTCTTCCGTCTTGATTGCTTCTGGGTGAAGCAGGTAGAAGATGGTGTTCACGTCATGCATGGCGATACCGCTGTCACTGTTGTCACCATCGTTAATGATGATGTCATGCAGCATCTTCCCGGTTTCGCTGATCTTTGGCAGTTCTTCAATGCTTTCGTGGGTCAAGAGGGCCTTCATGGTAATGTCCAAACCAACCATGACGATTGGAATACCAGACTTGTAAACGATAGCGGCAGCATCTGGGTCGGTGAAGACGTTGAATTCAGCGGCACTAGTCATGTTACCCTTACCTAAAGCACCACCCATGGCGACGATACGGTCGATGTGGCTCTTAACTTCTGGGTATTCTGAGAAGAGCAACGCGATGTTCGTGTATGAACCGGTTGGAACCAACGTGATTGGGTCAGCACTGGCCATGATTTCATCATGTAAGGCTTCAACGGCCGTCTTGTGTAATGGCGTTGGTAAATCAGTTGGGAATTCGTAGCCAGGCATCCCTGAAGCACCGTGAATCCGGGCTGCGTCTTCGAAGTCCTTGAACAATGGTTGTTCAGCACCAGCAGCAACTGGAATGTCTTGGTTGAAGAACCGAACGATCTTCAATGCGTTGATCGTGGTCTTGTCAACCGTCACGTTACCAGCAACCGTCGTGATCAACTTTAAGTCGATGTTAGGGTCGTTGATGGCCATCGTCAAAGCAGCTGCATCGTCAATACCTGGGTCTGTATCCATAAGAATTTTAATTGTCATGTTAATTTCCTCCCAATGAAATGAATTCAATTTTTTAGCGCGGTCAGTAACCGCTTACGTTTAACCCTTGGTCAAGCTCCTACTAGAGCATGGCACTGAAGACCAAATCGAGTAGGAACAAAACACCTAACAAGTACACTGGCCAGGTCAATTCTTTACCTTTGCCCAAGGCCAGCTTCATAATCGGGTAGCAAACGAAACCAAACGCTAGCCCGGTCGAAATACTGTTCGTGAATGGAATCAGCACAATGATCAGAAAAGCTGGGAACCATTCAGAGAAATCAGCCATCTTAATGTTACCAATGGCCGCCATCATCAACGCACCGGTAATGATGATTACGGGCGCAATGGCGGCTGATGGCACATATGCCAGCAGTGGCACGAAGATCAGCGATAGCGCGAAGAGAACGGCGGCAGTTAATGCCATGATTCCCGTTCGGCCCCCACTTTCAATCCCCGAAGCACTTTCGGCAGCAGCCACAGTCGGACTCGTTCCCAAGAAACTCGACAGGAACGTGGTCACTGAACTGCCTTCGAAGGTCTTCTTGAACTTCTTCTGGTCGGGCAACAGGCCTTGTAGCAGCCCCATCGACTCAAAGACCAAAATCATGGTCATGGAGAAGGCTGCCAAAATGAAGGGCGTCGTTAACCAGTTAGAAAAGTCGTTCTGGAAGACAATCTTGTGATACTGCCCCAGTCGTGCCAAGTCGACGCTAGGCGTGTCAGAATCCTTCACGCCTAAGAAAAATGCCAACAAACTGGTCGCGATAATCGCGATGAAGAAATTACCCTTAATCTTTCGGATGAACAGAATCAAGCTGAGGACTAAGCCGAAGAGCGCCAGTAACGGCGTTGGCTTAGTCAAATCACCCAGTACGATTAAGGAAGATTTCCCGGCAACGATCAGGCCCGCTTTTTCCAGGCCGATTTCGACCAGGAAGAGTCCAATCCCCGCGGTAATCCCACTCTTCAACGATTCCGGAATGGCCTCGGAAAGAATCGTGGAAATCTTGGTAAAGGCGATCAGCATGTAAATAAAACTGGCGACCGCCGCAATTCCCAACGCCTCTTGCCAACTCAAGCCCATGTTCACGACAATCGTGTATGTGAAGAAGGCGTTGACGCCCATGCCGGGGGTCAAGATGACTGGTGCATTTGCCCAGAAGGCCATAATCAAACAGCCAATCACGGACGAAAAGATGGTAGCAAAGACACTTAAATCGGTCGGAATCCCGGCGTCTTTAAGAATCAGCGGATTCACGATGATAATGTATGAAATGGCGAAGAAGCCAGTCACACCTGCGATCAGTTCGTTGCGGACGACATCCTTATGTCGCAGCGCTTCTCTTAGCGTCATATCGTTGGCTAAGTCCACCTGCGTTTGTTGCTTATCCATAAAAATCCCTATCTTTCGGTGCGCCAATTCACGACGCACAGACTTCACGGGCTTTGCAACCGAATGGTCTCAAACATCCGGCTGGGTTTCACTCCCTGAGGAAGGTCGGCACCCGTACGGACCGAACGGGTTATCCCGTCAGCCGCTAGCCACCAGTGAAGTGGGCATCGCGGTCCACCCCAGTCTGAGGCAGTTCCGCATTTTTTGACACAGATAGCCCAGGAAGCAAACGCCCCTGGGCTATCAATTTTAAAACCCACGGTTACCCGCGAGCAATCATTTTACCAAACGAACAAACCAACGATCCCGGCAGAAAGTAAGGAAACCAAGATCCCGGAAAGTAACATGTAACCAACGTTCTTAGAAATAAGTTCGTTGTTTTCACGGTCGACGATACCCTTGAAACAACCGATAATCATCCCAGTAGTTGAGAAGTTAGCGAATGAAGTCAAGAAGACAGTCAAGATGGCACGGTAGTGATTAGAGAATGCGCCGGTGTTGATGGTTGAAGAAATCTTACCCATAACAACGAATTCATTCGTAACCAGCTTAGTACCCATGTACTGTGCAAAACCGAAGGCGTCGTGGACGTTCAGACCCATTAACCAAGCAAATGGGAACATGATGATCCCTAAGATGTGTTCCAAGGATAACCATGGGTTGAACAGACCAAGCAACTTGTCGATCAAGGCAGCTAAGGCAACGAAGGCGATAACGTTAGCAGCAATGATTAAGATCAGACGGCCGGCACCCAGGATAGAGTCACCCAAGAATGAGAAGAATGGTTCCTTCTTGCCGTCGTCTTCAACGTCGCCCTCTTCAGCAGCTGCAGTGTTAGAACCACCAATTTTGGCGATGGTGTCTTCTTCTGGGGCAACTTCAACAGGGTTCAACATGTTGGTCACGATGATGGCGTTCAAGATGTTAATTGGAACGGCCGTCAATACGAATTGACCAGGAACCATTTGGGTATATGCACCCAGAATGGAAGCAGTGATACATGACATTGACATCATGGCAAGGGTCAAGTTACGTTCCTTACGCATGCTCTTTAATTGTAATTGAGAAACGGCTAAGGCTTCAGTGTTACCTAAGAACATCATTTCAACAGAGAAGAATGATTCGAACTTAGGTTGACCAGTAATGAAGGAAAGGCCACGACCAACCCACTTGATGATCCAAGGAAGAATCCCGATGTAAGTCAAGATATCAAACATTGGAACAACTAATAAGATTGGCAGCAATGAACTGGTAACGAAGTTCATTGACTTAGCAGTACCACCATAGTCAGGCGTTACCCAGTTAGGTAAGGCGAAGACGATACCTTGATAAGCCACTTGAACTAACCAGTTGAATCCATCGGCGGCACCCTTAACGATGTCTTGCCCGAGTGAGAAACTAGTGAAGAACCATGCCAAGACTAAGTTAAGAACTAAGACAATGGCAGTTGACTTCCAGTTGATCTTCTTCTTGTTCTTTGAGAACAAGAAAGCGATTGCGAGGTAAACAATTACCCCTAAAATATTGACTGCGACTAGCATTGGTCAAAATACCTCTTTCCGATATTATTCTTTGATGTACGGACAATTTCCCTACAAAAGTTGACACGATGTTGATGCAGAAATTATGTAACGCATAACTTCTGTTACGAACGAGAACAGTTCGTAACAGTTGGATTTCAGCGGCCACCAGGGAATGGTGAAATTTGGTGAATAATTGATGAATCGGTTCCTGATGTGCGCTGACCTTTGCAACCCAACGGTTACCCCCTGAGACTGATGCTTGCCCCACCCCCTTTCAAGGTTAAGTCCTATTGCGTAATTTCATTTAAAAAGCTATGTCCAGCCGCGTGTCCCGCTAAGCCGAAATTTTCCAAGACCGTTGCGCCAACATCGGCCAACGTCCGCCGAATCCCCAATGCATGGGTGCTCGGTCGTGACGGCGAATAAGCCAGTAGCGGCAAATACTCGCGGGTCGGCGTGACGGCAATGGTTGGATCATCAGCATGGGTCGCCGTAATAATGAGCAAGTCGTTGGCTCCCATGTCATGCATGAGTTGCGCCACGTAGCGATCTGCTAACATTAACGCTTCGCCAAATGCCTGAGTCTCTTGCTGTTCACCAGCAAACCGGAATTCCGGCAACAAGACGTAAGTCAATCCAGACGCCGGCTGCGCCAGACGGTCATATAGGATACGAAAGGCATCCTTATTGTCTCCTAGCTGAACACGTTCTGCCAAAGACTGAGTTTCTAAGTAGCTTAGAAACGGCCCGGCGACAGTGACTGTGTATCCAGCAGCAGGCAAGGTATCGAAGACGCTCTCCGTTCGAGTGGCCCCATTGTAGTCCCACATCTCACGAAGTCCGGTTGCCCGGCGATTGGTCTGCGCGCTCACGTGCAGACGGCCGAAGAAGCCGGTTGGGGATTCCACGGGATCAATCCCCGGCAAGGGATGGTCAATCCGAATATTACCCAGACCTAACTGCTGTAATGTTGGAAGATTTAGTTTGTCAGCCCAACTAACCGCCACATGACCCAGCGTGTCGGCGCCTACCGATTGAAAGCGGTTTGCATCTGGGGCTTCCCCCAGACCCAAGCTAGCAAAATCGATCACGAAGATGCGATGAAAGGCCACCATTTCTCACTCCTTAGGTCAATATCGGGAATTGAACTGTCCCAATATTTTTTCGGTCTAGTAATAATATACCTTTTCCGAACCGGCCTGTAAATGGTCGATTTAAGAAAATCGTAAAAACTCTATTTCCGAACATTGCGGGTGTTAATGATTGTCAAACTGCTACCCTGTCCGTCAGCCACCGAACTTTCCATTTTATTTGCTAAAAGGATTTACCTTGAAAAATAATTCCCGTTGGCCACCCACTAAACGGTTGCTGGTAGCCCTACCAGCCCGCCTCGATGGTGACCGAACGGTTTGTAAGATAATCTTTTTCAAAATGGAACGTGACGCGACTGACCCGAACGACTAAGGCTCCTTACGTCATAAAAACGGGCTTCAAGTATGGGATGACAACTCACTTGAAGTCCGCTAACTCTCGGAAAGGAGGTTGTGATTACTAAATTTCCGTTTCATAATCATTTTAATTCTTAATCGCCTCATAACTAGATATTCCTACTGACTGACACAGCCGTTTTTTCATTCTGAGTAATTTCAGACTGTCGTTTCAGCACGTTACCAAAATCTTAATTCCTTCATTACTTCAACGGGTCGACACTTTAACGATTCTTTTTGAAATCCTTGTGCGATCGCGCTAACGCAACATCCGAGCTCTAGCTATTACCTGGAACTGTTTACAAGTCTTAAAACAAGTATGCTTACGTGAAGCACTAAGCTATAACACTATTCAATTGTCTTGTTGCCAGAAACCTGATACCTGAATCTTACCAGAGTTCGTTAGAAGGTTTATCGGAGTTGTCATACATCTTTCAGTTTCTCGGTGCTACTTACTAGTAAAACCTAACTTACGTCTAAAACGGAAATTGGTTTCATTAACATTGTATCAACTAGATTAACTGGAGCTTTGAATCACAACCCTTAATTCCTTTCCGCACCATAATAGTACCATGAGCTGTAAGCGTTTGCAATAGAAATGCCCGATTTTTTTGCTCATTTTTGAACATATTTTGTCGCACCGGATAGCCAACCCCTGTGAACCAGCTGGTCGCAAGTGCTGCGGATCCTCGTCTAATTTTAAGCAAAAAAAATACCGCTGGCGATGAATGACCGCTAACGATATTTCCGCAACGTATGAATCAATTTCCGGCAAATCCATGGGTTCTTGTTTGGAGGAAAAGTTTCACAGAATGAGCGTAGTAAAATTGATTCCAAAATTAAGGTTTTACTCCCCCGAGCCTGTGCGGAGTTCTTCTCGCGCACACCATAGTTATACCGCGAAACGGCTCGAATTGCACCCTTTTTGTCCGGTCAATTCGACATGTGAAACGACCGAATGCCGGCGTTTAGGCATTTATAGGAAGAAAAATTTTTATCTTTATTTTTTAATACCAGGCTGGCTTATCACCATCGGTATTGGGCTTGTTGACCCCTAAGGATTCCCGAACTGCCTGCGTTGGATTGGCGACAAGACGTGCGACCAGTGCGGCAATACTCTTTCGTGAGACTTCGGTCCCTTTGAAGGCTTCACCCTTACGCGTCGTCTCGTAAGCCACCTCGTCGTGATTCGTGAGCCAGGCTGGTCGGATAACCGTGTAGTCCAGGTCGGATGATTCGATTACCTTAGCGGCAGCCGCATACGTCTCCAGATACCCGCCATCCAGCATGGAATGGTTCCACTCACCATACTTGCCAGGCACTTCATCGTAGATTCCTAACGTGGAGATCCAGATCAACCGTTTGACTTGCGCGGCGTCCATCGCCGTAACGACGGCCTTGGCTTCATCTTCAATGTTGTGACCGGCTAGGTTGGCGTACACGATGTCGGCGCCCTTAATGGCAGCCTCGATATCAGCAGCTTGGCTGGCGTCTCCATCGACAACGTCCACGCGATTGCTGGCGGCATTGGCCAACCGTTTAGCATTGCGTAGGAACAACGTTAAGTGGTTCTCCGAATTTTCTAACAGTTGGACCGTGGCTAACTTGGCGATGTTGCCGTTAGCACCTAAAATAACGACATTTGTCATGAAAAATCCCTCGTTTCGTTTTAGTTTACGGTTATACTGTAATACTCACAGTTACATTTAGCAAGTCAAACGGTTCCACCCACGCATCGTTCGGCGCGCTCAGGGTTGACGGGACACTGGTTTTGGCCAATTAAAAAAGCACCGCGGCGGTCAGCCCCAGTACTTCCTCTCAAGTCATTAGATTAACATCAACGTAACGCCCTTGATTGGCGTCAAGCTGTCACCCAAATCGCCGAAGACCAGTTCCTTCTTGAAGACAGGTTGGTCAAGTTCGGTCAAATTCGTCTTCTCAATGGTCAGATGATAACGGCCATGCCGGTCACGCGAGAGTTCGTAGTTGACGAATTCTTGTTCTGGCGCATAATCCGCAAAACGAACGGCGTAGTGGCCGAGTTGGTGGGAAACGACCAGGCGAATCCCGTTTTCATCTCTAAATATATGCAAAATTGTTCACTCCTAAATTGGTTAAAACTTTTACTGGTGCGTGGCAATTAAAACAAAAAGGAAGAGCCGCCAGCGCGCCCCTTCCTCTATATCGTCATTTAAGCGATCAAAGATTTAGGGCAACCGCCGCGACTTTCGACAACCACGGTCCGTTAAACCCATGATCAGCTAAAAATGCGCACAGTGATGTCAGCCTCACCAAACCACGTTACGTTTGGTATCACCAGAATTAAGTCCTCTATGTACTCTGATTGTACCATACTTACTCAGAAAAAATTAGGGCGGGCCAAAACTCGCCGAAAATTAAATGATTTCTGAATGTTTTACCTTGCACTTCTCAGATAAATGCCGCAATATTAATAACTAGAAGATTCAATTATTAATTGGATAATGATTAATACAATGGAGGCACTGACATGGCAAACACTAAGAACAGTCAGGCAGCAAAGATTCGGCAACAAATCATCACGTGGTTACAGGACGACCAAGAAACGGAAGTCGTTTCGCCTACCAAATTCCCCGGAATTCGGGGCATCCGCGCAGTCAAACTCCGCCAAATGCTAGGTGCCTTAGGATTTGCGTCCTCCGTCGTAATGGGCGCCGTCTCCGCCGCACCGTCGATCGACCGGCGAATCAAGAAAGCGGCGTTGAAGCCCCGTGAAGTCTATTACTATTTTGACGCGAACACCGCCGTCGCCGACAAATCGCAAGCGCCTGTATCCGTGGCCACAGCAACAACGGTGGTGGCCGCTGCCAAGCCCGCTGCTGTCACTGCACCAACAACGACCGGCTTAACGGCGACCACTGCCTTTACACGCCTCACGGCTAGCAACCACCAACTGAATGACGACCTGAATGACCTATTGACGGCTGCCCAGCAACAACGGCCCCTGACCGACCTTGATCTGGACTTCTTGACGGCCTTTTCTGCACAAGTCGCCAAGCAGGCCGAACTCTTGCAGACCTTCACCACCCAATCACGAATTAACCAACTGCGGCATTAAGTCGTTAGCTTATTAACTAATTAGCGAATTCTTTTAACCATTTTGTCCTTTTTCGCGGAATTTCCTTGACTTTTCGTCACTCGACCTTTACTCTGTTATAAATTACTTTTATGGGGGACGATTGCTTATGGCATTGCACGAAAATAATCGGGTGTTTTGTGAAAAAACGGAACTCTTCTCTGATTCTTTTTACGGTACGATCACCAAAATTTACGAACACTCCGCGCTAGTTAAAGTTGAGCCTAAACAACTGAACAAGAAGGAAACCGACAAGATTGATTCATTCGGCGACCTCGTTGTGATCCGGCTGAGCGAGCTCCAACTAGTCGACGCCGCAGGTAAGCCCCTGAAGGAACCAGTCGAAGAACCACTTGAAGCGGCTGAATAATTCTTATAATGGTTTAATTGATCAGTGTCCCTTAGTGGATGCTGATTTTTTTATTATTAATTATTACTAGATTGACCCGCACCACATAACAAACGGGCCCAAGACAACTTCATCTCAGACCCGTTTGCCATTCACCACAACCGCGTGGCCGTCCGGTTGCACAGTCACCCGGTTGTGGCGAGAACTTCTACTCCGCTGACGTCTCAATAATATCCGCCAGCTGCCGCATTAATTCTGGCAGCTCGCCAGACAGAACGTCACTGACGTGTTCTTCAACGCGCCGTCCCCGTGGCGTAATCTGGAAAACGTGATACCGCCGGTCAGTTGGCAACGTTTCATCTTGAATGAACCCCCCGTTCAACAGTCGGCTGATCTGAATGGAGACCATTGACTGCCCAACGTTTAGGCGACGAGACAGTTCGCTCGTGCTGATTTTCTCAGACGCAAGCTCGTGTAAGATGCGGTACTGCTCAAACGTAATTGCATCTCCAGTGCTGGGCCGTTTAATAAAGGGTCGTAGCAGCGAATTCAGTTGGTGGATTCGCTCCACGTCCACGGCCAGTTTATTGGCTTCCATCATGACACTCTTCCTCCTCGTGACCACTGACACCCATGCCGTGGGTACCAGTTCGTCTTTAACATAGCCATCATACACATTGGTCGCTTAATAACTGATTATCACAGCGACTAAGTGGCCTACCCCAATTATCCTATCATAGATAACCGACTATATTATAAACAAATCACATCTTGGCCAAATTTGCTATTATATCACTTATATTTAATGGTGCCAGCCTTGGTTTAACGGGGATTCATCAGGGATCGAGCGGCGGCTCCATGCCACGTTGATTGTCCCGCAAAACTTGCCAGAGGGCCTCTTCGTTGACCGCACTAGCAACATTGGGCTGCGTCTTCTTCATGTAAGCGGTTAATAATCGTTTGGCAAAATATTGGCGGTAAGTCAGCTTATCCACTCGCATCGGCCGCGCAATCAGCGGACCTGCCTGTGGCGTCTGCATATACTGTGCCACCCATCTTTGCTGTAACCGCTGCACTTGAAGCACTTCATCCCAACTCTTGTTCAGGCGGGTGGTCGAGTCCCGGATAATCATCTCCATCCTAACTGTCAAGGAGATCCGGCTCTCCTCTTTGCGGGCAGTTGTGTTGACGCTCTGCAAGTAGCGGCCATTCAGCCAGCTATAGTATTTGCCAAGTTGGGCGCGTTCCGTTGCAAACAATAGCAGATCACCCTGAACAAATGGCGTCGGACTTGTCAGCTTTAAAAAGTCCTTTTCCACGCGGCAATCAAACCAATCATTCCCAACACACTTACTCAACGACTGAATCAGTGCACGGGGTGTTCGCTCGGTGCGATAAAAACCAGCAGTTGTCCAAATGACAGTATCTGCGGCATGCTCGCTGGAACTATAATTTTTCAAATACAAGAGCGTCGACCAATCAATCTCGACCTGATCACCGGGAACAAATGTCATCACATCTGCCGGTTGTAGGTCCGTAAAATCTACGACCTGCTCCGTTGCAATCTTTTCCTGGTACTCCGCCGTTAAACCATGGGTCAACGAATTAGCCATCGACTATCTCCTCCTCAGGACGATTGAGGTGTGTGATAACTTAGCATGGCCCCTTGTTTGCCCAGCTATAGATTCTCACAAAAACCGAATAATAGCAAGAAAGACAGCCTGCTTTTTTAAAATAGTTTTTACACTATATCGGCCATATTTTGCGGATATTAATGTGTTTTGGCAGAAACTATCGTCAAAACTATCACGAACTATAAATATATTAATATCCAGTTTATTCGATTTTTCTCATAATTCTTGCTGGGATTGTTACCTAAATTTCATGCAATCTGTTAGTTAACTTGCTATACTCAAAGTAATAAGGAGGCGACGGGCGTATGCAAGAATATCGGCATCCGTTGGGCGAAACGCTCCGTCAGATGCGGCTAATTTTAGCAGATGGTGCGATGCCCGACGAGATTTTAGCCATGGTCGATCTGCCGGCCTGGTACTTACTTGAATTAGAACGGGGCCACATCACCCGCCCCAACCCGGATACACTCACGTTGATCTATGATTGTTATCAAATGACCGCAGAACAAGTTGCTCATTTTCGGATGGCCCCAGACTTAAAAGTAGCCATCACCGCCATTGTCACCAGCAAAAAAGCGGTTGGGGAAACTTACCGGCGGCAGGGAAACCAAAAATGGCCCAGCAGCGACCTGTACGCCACGGAACATCGCGTTGTCCACATGGCTGACCCCGCGGCACGCCACAGCTACGCGGATATTTTACGGTGCGTGCGTCAACGCATCGAGTGGTGTCCATTGCTGATCAGTAGTTTCTACTACCGGCTGTCGCCCATGGCCTACTGGCAAATGGAGGCGGCACAATTGCCCGTGACGGACGCTGTCATTCAGATTCTCTGTCAGCGGCTGAACGTCGCGACCCTCGATCCGTTTATTTACGCTGACGACTTATATGCCACATTGTGTCACCATTTAAACTTATCACAGCAAGATATCCCCACCCAATTACGTTTTCCCATGGGCGGCGACAGTCACTAAATTTTAAAACCCACTAGCGAGAAATCGACTTGCTAGTGGGTTTATTAATTATTAGGGACAATGATTAATTGGCGAACCTTTTGAACAGTTTTTTAAAGGTACGGCAAACTAACGAACGGCGTCACTTTAGCAGGACCTTTCTACTAGGCTAATATCCTAGCTCTGATTCCATTCAATTACTTCTTGATCACAATCACTGCTCTCAGAAGCTATCTGTGGCTTTTTCCCGGTTCCATATAGTTATTCCTTATGTCCCCACGTAACCTACCTCAAATTACACTTTAGAGCTAAATTCCGTATAGTATTTACACGCTTTAAGCAATCTGTTACATTTGCGGCCACAACTCATATTATCCAAAATAAATCCCCCACTCAAGTGCAATCAAGCTTGAGTGGGGGATGGCTAAATCACTTGTAGTAAAACGTGGTTTGGAGGGACGTCTTAGAAACTAAGCAATCCAGTTATTGTTGGAAGATGTGTTATCAACAGCACCCGCTGTCAAGGTTGCATCAAAGCTGGCAGTCACATTGCCACCAAAGACAGCTAACCGGTTGTCGCTCTTAAAGAACTTATCGCTAAATGCAAACGTGTAGTGGTATGCCGTTCCATCAGTCGTGTAGAAGGTCTTGGCACCCGTGATCTTCACCTTGCCTAATTCTGTTGCAAGTTTGTCCAAATTGTCGCCTAATTGTTGACCTTTCTTACCAGAAAGTAAGGCCATTCCTTCGGTTGACAACGTAGTAAGCGTCTTAATATCTGAGCTAGTCAAGGTATTTCCGGTCTTCAATGCACCGCTAACCTTAACTTCGGCACCATTAGTTCCAATCTTATTATTAACATCGCCGACCTTCAATTGAACCTTAGAAGTAGCCGCTTCATCAACGTTAACATAGACAGTATTACCATAAGTTGCCGTGTTAGCTAGCTTATCTGCCATTTCACCTTGAACTAACTTGTAACCAACCGGCGCTGAACCCGCAATGAAAGCAGATAGTGTCTGACCAGCTACGTTTGTTGGCAACTTAACTTCTTTAGCTTGTTGTGTGGTCGTATCTGGCTTCACTGCCACAGCAGAGGCCGTGCTTGTGCTACCAGCCTTGGCAGTCGTTGCTTTGGTAGCAGGTGTTAAGTTTGTTGCTGGTTTTGCAGCTGCTACCGTAGGATTGACTAAGTCACCGGCTTTGGTTTTAGGTGTTGTCGTGATCCAAGTAGCCGTGCCAACCTGAGTTGAACCATGACGGTAGATAACCTTTACACTGTTGTCATTAGTTGCTTCATCTTCAGCAGTGGTAAGTGTTAACCCACCTAAGTCTTTGCTAGTAGCATCCTTGTAGCCTTCACCAGCAAAAATCCAGCCAGAAATGCTTGGATTAGATGTGCTCGTGACGTAATAGTATAAAGAACCTTCTCTAGTCTTCGTTTCGGCTTTCGTTACTTTGAAGGTATCCTTCTTGGAAGAACCATACAGGCTAACCTTGCTTGCCTTGTATGCTGTATACTTGGGCGCTGACCACAGCGTGTTCTTCTTAACATCTTTCAAGTGAAAGCCAGTCGTCCGAGTTGGTAAGGTAGCTGCCTTTGTTGTCTCAACAACCTTCACACCATCAGCAATCACACCTTGCACCTTACCACCATAAACGTAGCCACGGTACTTCCCATTCATGGAAACAACTTTGTAGTAAATCGTTCCCCGATTGGTAACATTCATATGGTATGCGCGGAAATAATCCGTTGATTTTTTGGATTCCGCTAACTTTTTAACCATGGTCTTAGAAGCAACTACCTTGGCACCTTTAACCGTTCCCGGCTTAGTGTAGATTGCGTTCGTTCCCGTAATCTCAACGTTCTTACTCCCATTAGGAATAGCCGTACTAGAAATAACCGTGGCCTTAGTCGCAGCATCCGCTGTAGTTGACAGGTTAGTAACCGCCCCAAAACTCAGAACAGCGGCACCCAAATACAATGACTTCGCTAAACGTGATTTCATCTTTTTTTCTCCCCTAAAATTTAGTAATTGAACACCAATCAGTATAGCAAGAGTGCAGCTAAAAATGGAAGAGCGTATTTAAAATCCATCATGTATATAATTATCATTGACCATAATTATATATATAAATATCGTTAAAATCCTTTTCCAGCCTTAATTTTCATTGGTACAATTGCTAAAAAATTTGTTTTTAAATAATGTGATTTTTTCTCATTATCAAAATAGCGTGTCATATTTCCCCTTACTTTTCCTAAGCAGTTCATCTGCATCCATTCCTGCCTTAACACACCGTTCCCAAATAAAATCGCGATGAGTATTGACAATTTCTGCAAAAATAGAACGCTCCATCAACCATCGTAGCTTAATCTCTTGATCAAAGGATTGTAATGCGACATCATCTTCAATTTCAATCAACTGCTGTGGATCCATTGCTAAAATGACCGCAACTTCACCAATCCTCAATCCCAGATGCTTTCGGGCTAGCTTAATCTCACCTGGTTCTAGAAAGTGATATTTCTTTCGATAAAGTGCAAAATCCATCCGAAAATTATAGTCCGGATCATCCACGGGTTCTAAATACTCTTCCTCATCATCAATTTCAACCGTGACTGGTACCCAGTAACGGTGTGTATTGGTCAGTGGCGTATCGAACATCACCACTTCTTCATCAACTTCAATCACATTAAATTCAACCGGTGCTCCCGTCAAATCCTGATGTGTTACCCTCGCAATCAATTTAGTCATCGTTCAGCTCCCCTTTTTGAAAAACACCTACTGGCAAAAATTCAACACCCAAAAAGCGCCAATTTATTTTTCTGGTTACATCTACTCACTATACAGGTCAACAACAAAACTACGGCGCAAAACGTCTTACAAATAACTTCATAATAAAAATCCCAGACCACCAACGTGATCTGGGATTTTTATTATGAAGTTAGAGATTAAGCTTAAGCTAACCAGCTGTTATCAACAGTGTTAGTAGAAGCAGCGCCCTTAACGGCCTTAGCAGTAAAGCTGGCAGTTAAAGTGTCACCGTAAGTCTTAACCCGGTTGTCGCTCTTGAAGTTCGTTGGGTTGAAAGTGAATTCGTAGTGGTAAGCATCACCATTGGCAGCGTAGTAGTTCTTCGTGCCTTTGAAGGTCGTGCTGAAACCAGATGCAATAACACCCAAGTTGTCTTGAGAAATCGTTGCGCCCTTAGTACCAGACAATGCCTTAATACCAGCAGCACTCAATGCAACAGATGCTTCGCTAGAGTTCAAAGTACCAGTCGTTAATGGACTAGTAATTGAAACACCTGCGTTATCAACGCTTTCAACACTCAAGCTAACCTTAGACGTTGCAGCAGCAGTAACGTCAACGTACAACGTGTTGCCGTAAGTAGCGTTAGTTGTTGAAACAGTTGCATTCGTCAATTGGAAACCAGCAGGAACTGAACTTGAAGCAAAGCTTGATAAGGTTTGCTTTGCTGCATTAACATCTTTTGTAGTGTCAGAACCTACAGTTGAACCTGCCTTAGTGTCAGTCCGAGTAGTAATCCAAGTAGCAGTACCAACTTGTGAACCGTTGTTTTGGTAAACAACCTTGACACTGTTATCGTTAGTAGCTGCAGCTTCGGCAGAACTAGTTGATAAACCACCAAAGGTAGTAGCAGTAGCACTGTAACCAGTACCGGCAAAGATCCAGCCTGAAATAGCACTGTTTTGTTCGTCAGTTACGTAGTAGTACAAGCTACCTTCACGCGTCTTAGTAGCGGCATCTGAAACCTTGAACGTGTCAGTGTCCTTAACACCATACATGCTAACTTTCTTAGCCTTGTATTGGGTGTTTTGTGGGGCAGTCCAAAGGGTATTCTTCTTAGCGTTAACTAAGTGGAAGCCAGTCGTCCGAGTAGGCAAAGTAGCCTTGGTCGTCGTAGCAGCAGTCTTGATCCCACCAGCAAACGTGTCAGTGCTCTTACCACCGTAGATGTAACCACGGTACTTGCCGTTCATAGTAACGACTTTGTAGTAAACAGAGCCCTTGCTAGTAACAGCAACACGGTAAGCACGGAAGTAGTCAGCAGACTTCTTTGAATCTGCAAGCTTCTTCATAGTCGTCTTTGATGCAACAACCTTAGCACCCTTAACAGTACCTGGCTTGCTGTAAAGCGCATTGGTCCCAGTAGATTCAACGTTGCGTGTTTCAGCAGCGGTCTTCATCGTAACATCTGACTTGATTGAAGCCTTTGATGCAGCATTAGCAGAAGTGCTAACAGCAGTAACGGCACCTAAACTCAAAACAGCTAAACCTAAGTACAATGAATTCTTTAAACTTGATTGCATGTTTGTGCTCCTCCAAAATAGAAACTAAATTTTTATAGAACTGTCATCAATCATAGCTCTATAACGACTATCAGTATACCAATAAAAGACGGGAAAAGCTAAATTAATACAATGAACTTATGAAAAATTTACCAGAAAATACAAAAAAGCCCGAATCCGAAGATTCAGGCTTTTTATTTAACTTAGGATAAAAGCTAAATTCAATTTGGAATTGAATTAAGCAATCCAGCTACTGTCTGAAGTGTTGGTAGAAGCAGGACCAGCAACTAAAGTAGCAGTAACACTAGCCTTCAAGGTGTCGCCGTAGTTAGCCAAACGGTTATCCGTAGCGAACGTAGAAGAAGGAGTACCAGTAGAAGAAGTAGTAGTAGTCAATGCATAAGTGTAGTGGTAAGCAGCACCCTTAGCATCGTAGTAGTTAGTAGTACCTTCAGCCTTAGTGATACTCAAAGCTGAATCGATGGTAGCAAGGTTAGTTTCACCAATTTGGGTACCCTTATCACCAGTCAAAGCTTTGATACCAGTTTCAGCAAGAGTTGCAGAAATTTCACTCTTTGCAACAGTAGAACCTAACTTAACACCATTAGCAACTGTACCAGCGTCAGTATTCACTTTATCAACGACAAAGGAAATCTTTGATGAAGCGGCAGCAGTAACGTCAACGTAAACAGTGTTGCCGTATTGTGCAGCGTTAGGAGTGGTTGCCGTAGTAACCTTGTAACCACTAGGTAATGAGTTAGTTACGAAGTTAGCGAACGTAACACCAGCAGCGTTGACAGCGGCAGTGTTAACAGTGTCGCCGGCCTTGGTAGCAGCATCGCCAGTCTTAGGTGAGTTTACCCAAGTACTAGTAGCAACTTGCTTGTTGCTTGCATCACGGTAAACAACCTTGACACTGTTGTCGTTAGTAGCGGCATCAGAAGCAACGTTCAATGATAAACCACCAAGATCTTGCTTAGCAGGGTCGGTGATAGTAGTATCGTAACCCTTACCAGCGAAGACCCAGCCAGAGATTGAAGAATCTTTGCTGTCAGTTACGTGGTAGTATAATGAACCTTCTTGCGTCTTAGTAACAGCGCTATCTACAGTGAATGGATCGTTCTTAGTTGCACCGTAAAGGTTAACCTTGCTTGCCTTGTATTGGGTAAAGCGAGGGGCAGTCCAAAGAGTGTTCTTTGAAGTATCCTTCAAGTAGTAACCAGTAGTACGAACTGGGGTAGTAGCCTTAGTAGTCGTTTCAGCGGCCTTAACACCACCAGCAAAGGCGTCAGCAGACTTGCCACCGTAAACGTAACCACGGTACTTACCGTCCATAGTAACTACACGGTAGTAAACTGAACCACGGTTAGTGGTCTTAACACCGTAAGCACGGAAGTAGTTAGCAGACTTCTTTGAAGAAGCCAACGTAGCCATAGTTGCTTTAGAAGCAACAACCTTAGCACCCTTAACAGTACCAGGCTTAGTGTACAGAGCGTTTGTACCAGTAGCTTGAACGTTACGCTTAGTAGCGTCAGCGGTCAAAGTAGTATAGGCACCGGCAGTAGCATATGACTTAGCTGAAGCAGTAGTTGAAACTGCAGCAACTGAGGCAAAGCTTAAAGCAGCCAGACCCAAGTAAAGAGATTTCTTTAAACTTGATTGCATAATTTTTCTTCCTCCAAACATAATATATGTAATTTATCAAGCAAGAATAGTATAACCGAAGTTAGCGCTTTTGTTAAGAAATTCATTCCAACTAGGTGCCAACCCGTTAAAGCCATTCCGTAACTACAAGTATGATTATAGCCGGGAAAGCGTTTAGAAACAAGGAATATGTTCTTTTTGTCGTTGGAATGAAACAATCAGGCCGGTTCTGTAATATTTCTGTCATTTATACGCTTTATGCATTTCTTAATTAAGTGACTTAGCTTCTATATTTATCGCTTTAATTTTTGGTTCTTTAGTTATGTATAAGTTTAATGCCCCCTTAAGGTAAGTCAACTTACTTGCAAAACGTCCTCTAGCGGTCCATACTGCAAGTATCAAATGAAAGGGGGTGATGCTTTTTGGCAACAGGAAATTGTTACCTTAAAGTGATCGCTTCCGCGGAGAACGGAAACGACTAACTTCTTTAAGGTAAAGGCCCGGCGAAATGTTATTCGCCGGGCCTTTTTGTGCCTTCTTTTTCTAAACTACCGGTCGGGTCTCCCGGATTGCCGCCTTCATCTGGTCACCCAGTCGCTTCATACCCACCGCAATCTCAGCCGGCGTCATACCTGTGAAGCACAGCCGGAGACCGTTGTGAATGTCACGACTCGGGTAGAAGTTCGTCCCCGGCACATAGCTCACGTGGCTCTGTGGAATGATCTGCTCCGTCAAGAGCTTCCCCGCGTCGATTTCCGCCGGTAACGTGACCCAGTCGAAGAAGCCCCCCTGTGGCATCGTAAAAGTAACCTCATCCGGGAAGTCTGCCCGTAACGCCGCGACCATCGCCGCACACTGCTCACGGTAGTGGTTTTTCAGCACCTTAACGTGCGCATCCAAATCGTTTTCTTCCATGAATAGATTAATTGCTGCATGGGTCACACCGGTCGTTTCCAAGTCACTACCGAAGCGGACCTTCATGATGGCCGTCAATAACTCCCCGTCAGCGACCAACCAGCCCGTACGTAGCGCCGGCATTAAAATCTTGGACATACTCGATACAAAGACGACTCTACCTTGTGTGTCAAAGCTCTTGATCGCTGGTAGCGGTAACTGAGCATACCCCAAGTCGCGATACGGGGAATCCTCCAAGATCACGAAATCATACCGGTTCGCCAAGTCGACCAACTGACGCCGCTTGGCTACACTCATCGTGATACCAGTCGGATTGTGATAGTCCGGCACCGTGTACAACAGCTTGATGCCCGGGTGCCGGCGCAACGTTTCCTCTAATTGATCGAGGTCGAGGCCATCCGCCTGCAACCCCACCGCATGATACGTTGGTTGATACAGATCAAACGCCGCCAACGCCCCCACATACGTTGGCACCTCCACGGCCACCTCATCGCCCGGGTCCAGCAACGCCTTGGCCACCAACTCGATGGCCTGTTGTCCGCCGACCGTTAAGACGACGTTAGCCGCAGTCGCTGTCACCTGGCCCCACTTGCCAATCCGCGCCGCCAACTTCGCCCGCAAGTCCGGATTGCCTTGCGCCGTTTGATATTGAAACAAGTGGGCCCCCTGCTGATCAATGACATCGTGAAATGCCCGCTGCATCGCTTTGACCGGGAATAAGCTTTCCTTGGGACTGCCCGCCGCAAAGGAAATGGCATCCGGGTGCGGATCATTTGGAAATAAACCTTCTAAGGCCGATGCAACATCGGGATTGGCACGTTGCGCTAACAAATTTTTCATAAAAGAGTCCACCTTTCTGGCGAGTCCAGCCCCCAGCCAAACCCACCGGTACTATCGTCATCATTCACTGCCGGCATCGCATTTAGCCGTTACCTTACCGACCGGCCAAACTACCGACTGAGGCTTCCTGCTAACCTGAGAGTATGATAGAATACCTTTGAAAGAAAAGCTATTTCAACCATCTCGAAATAGCGTGAATGTTATTCATCTTTACCAAGGAGGTGTCCCCGATGTTACCCTTTGCCTATCGCGTCTTTCAAGCTATCGTCCAAGAACAAACCTTTTATCGGGCTGCGCAAACGCTGAACGTGACGCCCTCAGCCATCAGCCATTCCGTCAATCAACTGGAAAAAGAACTCGGGTTTCCCCTCTTCATCCGTAATCGGACTGGGGTTGAGCTCACCCCAGACGGCAAGACCATCCTGCCACTGATTCAGGGCGTCATCAACGCCGAAGACCGACTCCAGCAAGCCGCCGCCAACATCAACGGCATGAATGCCGGCTCCGTGCGCATGGGGGCCTTCTCATCCGTGTGCATTGCCTGGTTGCCACCGATTATTCGCCAATTCAAACAGGATTTCCCCCAAATCGACATTACCCTTGAGCAAGCCGGCTTTGGCGAAATTGCCTCAGCGGTGAAGACAGGCCGGTTGGATCTCGGTCTGTCCGCGCTCCCGGTCGCTGAAAAATTGACCGTACTACCCCTGATCAAGGACGAAATTTACTGCATCACCCCCAGCGACTTCATCCCCGCTAACCGAACCACGGTCACGGCGGCGGACTTGGTCGACCAGAACTTTATCCTGCAACGTGGCGACTACGACAAGGATACGAAGTCCGCGCTGGACCACTATCAGATTCGCCCGAATGCCCTGCGCTTCTCCATCGACGACCAATCCATTCTCGCCATGGTCGAAGCCGGCATGGGCATGGGCATCTTACCCGAGCTGGCCTTGGAACGGGTCAGCGGAAACGTGAACGTCTATCCATTTGACACCCGCTTTTACCGGACCATCTGTCTGGTCGTCAACTCCGAGCAGGCCAAAGCCCCTTCGACGGCGAAAATGATTGCCGCGATTACCCGGTACGTCGCGGAGACTTATCCGGATAAGGTGCTGGAACATCCGCACGTGGGGTGACGGTGCGTGAATACCCATCTTCGCTTCCATTTGTGGAACACTAAATTACTTCAAACCTTAACGGGCCACCAACATCAAGTTTCACTGATGTCGATGACCTGTTTTTTAATACGCTTCCAGCCAGCCACCGTTCAGTCACCTAATTATCAAACGCCCTGCACACCTCATCGGCTCCGTGCCAGCCCTAAAATACCCTAAACCCACATCGATGGGCGACAGATTGGACTGATGACGATGTTATTTCTCACTTACACCCCCGCAAAAGCCCGCTTGCTTTTGTTGGGCAATGCACTTCTCTTACTACTGAACTGGCTGGCACAGCTGACCCATTTCCAAGCAGGCTACCTGCAACCTGTGCGGTCTCGTGCTGACTTGTTGGCCTTCTCCGCCATTTTTCTATTGCTGCTGGCCGCCAATTTTGTGGCCAAATCGACGACCTTCGCCAAGTTGTTTCTGGACGCCAACCTGGTTTTTGCCCTCTACGCGGTGATTCTCCTCATCTTCCCCAGAGTGCTTCAAGCCGCCACGCTAGATCATAATCTTGGCGGGATCGCACTCATTTTTTCTCTCCTTGCACTCTGACTTCCCTACGTTTCACGCAACCATCTCGTTGGCATTCGACTCCCCTGGACCTACAATTCCCCCATCGTTTGGCAAAAGACAAATCTGCTCGGCGCCCAACTGTTACTCGCCACTGGAATCATCAGTGGGTTCTTCGCCCAACTAAGTGCCTTCTGGCTGACGAGCGTCCAGCTCACGGGTATCATCATTATGGCGGTGATCACGACCATTTATTCTTATCGCTTGTCAAAGACCGTTTGAAGTTCTCTCCCTACACTAAATCCATTACAAAAAACAGTCACCTCGAAAAAGGATGGCTGTTTTTGTTGTGGTCAAAGTGCGTCGTTATTAACACTGTGGCTACACACTATTTTTTCAAGTTTTGCTCAAAAAATGTTAAATTCTCTAAAAAGTCATACTATTTTTAAACATATAATCATGTTATAATTTGGATATGTCAGGGAAATATACTAAAAATAAACATATATTTTTGATTATTTTCAGAATTATACCACGATATTAAAATACGTCAATACAGTAAAGGTGATTTTCAATGCTACGAGATCCAAACAGGAAACCCATTTATTTCACCATTATTATCGACCTTAAAGGGAGTCGCACAAATTTTGTGGATCAAGAAGCTACCAGTGACTTTATCTCCTACTTCGTCCATAAGTTAAATGCCGAATTTATTATGAACGCGGGGACGTCCACCTTCCAGCAAAAGGATGGCGACTCAATTATGATTGTTTTACAAGAGGGTATGGAGGCTTTAGTCTACCGCATCTATCAATTTTGCAATTCATTATATTATCGATCTGAATTCCAAAAAGTCGCTACTACAAAAATGATTTCAGGAAAAGACTTAGCGTTCTACTTTTCTGTCGGGGTCGGTACTGTTGACACCAACGTTAACCAATTAAACAATGTCGATGTTGTCAATGGGTCCTCCATCTCACGGGCCACTGAAGGCATTATGATAATCAAAAGGATTGTAACCCATCAAGTCTCAACGCCACAGTTTTCTTTTAAGAAATCACCATTTAAACTTTTTATCAATACAGGGTCTGAGCACAACACACAGCCTAGCGCTGATGCCATCACAGGTTTGTTCTACCTGTTATACGAAAAAATTTTGAATACCAAAAGCAAAAGATTTGGTTATGCGCTCCTTTACCCCGAACGACAAATTTCAAATATTGATTTAGCCCATGAATTAGCCGAAAAATATAATATGTCAGCTTTCAATGTAGACTACAATGACCCTATTCAACGATCTCAGGTTTCCTCAAAGATTTCTGTTATGCTAGCACCTGTAAAGAAAGAACCTATTGTCCTTATTCAAAATGCTATCATAAATGGGCTCCGCAATATCAAGGAAGAGTTGGTACAAAAACTATGACCATCATCATGATGACCTATCTGACCCACCTACTAGTTGACTTTATTTTTCAGCGAGACATCACTGTCAAAACTAAATCTGAAAAAATGTCTTGGCAAAAAACAAAATGTTTATTCGGTCACGCAGTCATCTCTAATTTAGTAATTGGTTTAGCTTTATACTCAATCATTTGGTCATACCAATGGGTTATTGATGGGGACAGTCATGCCGGCTTCAACCTTCTTGATTACCTTTTGATTCTACTCTGGATATCTGGATTTCATTTTGTACTGGACGCAATCAAGCGCCCAATCCAAAACAAACTTAAGGACTTTTGGTTCCAGAAACAGTCCGATGTTGTCACGTATACGTTAGATCAAATCCTACATTTAATCGTCATCTTTGTATCAATTGGAATTATCCTTGGTTTTAATCAATTAGCCACTGTATTCAATCAACTTCAAAACTCTCTAAAGAGTGGTAATATCATCGTTATGCTACAAGGCAGTGACTCGCTTTAAAACTTTGGAAGATAACTCAAATTTTGCGGAGTACTACTTATTGGGAAGCATCCTAAGTCTACTATTAGGTTGTCTATTTCCACTAATCACTCACCAGTTGTTTTACGCATAATTTCGCGATGGACGCAACCCAAAACGACCGCCACCCCCTTAAGGATGACGGCCGTTTTAGGTTGCGTTACGTTAGGACTATTGAAACGATGGCACGTTAGACAGCTGGTACCGCGGGCTTAGCCGTGACCAGCGCCGTCTTGGTCGTTTCCACGACACTAGCGGTTTGGGGTTCGGCGTACAGTTCAATGCCATCCTTAGCAAACAACTTGGCGGCGGCAATCTGCTTCATGAGGCTCTCGACCTCAGCCGGGGCCAATTCCGTGTTGACGTACTTCAGACGCAGGTGCTTGATGCGCGTGTCGGAGCCTTTAAAACTCATTTCTAATGCTTTCATTGCATGACTTCCTTTCTATTAATAAGCGTTAGGCAACAGCGTTTTGGGTGGCAATGACGGCGTTACGAAATGGCAAGCCCGTCAAACCGGAGAGGTAGCCGCCGAAATCCTCGACCTGTTTGGCTGCCGGATCGGCAATCGCGTTTTGCAACACGATCTTCACCGGATGGTCAACGTCGGCCCCGAGGATAAAGGTAATAGTCGTTTTCTTCCAATTTGTTTGCATGGTGGTGCTCCTTTCGTGGTGCGATTTTGGTAAGTGTTGGCCAACCCCTACACTCTTACTAACGAAATCCGGGCCGATTTTGTAACGCTGTTTGCGCAATTAATTTAAAAAATCACGGGCCGGCGTCAACTGCTGAATCAATCGTTGGGTCAGTGATCGGCGCCAGCGGTAGACC
This sequence comes from Levilactobacillus enshiensis, assembly GCF_007115095.1. Classification (GTDB taxonomy): domain Bacteria; phylum Bacillota; class Bacilli; order Lactobacillales; family Lactobacillaceae; genus Levilactobacillus; species Levilactobacillus enshiensis. The sequence goes on from NZ_SULH01000007.1 coordinate 109,291, forward strand.
GTGTTGCGGCTCACCTGGTGTTTCTCGGCAATTTCAGCTACCGTCAATTGGTCGACCAGCGTGCCCACGAGAAAGTGCCACTCGCCCCGTTTGCCGGACGCGCCGATCAGTTTCAGGAGATACTGGCGATAATCGGTAAGGCCAATCATTGCCAGGACATCGTCATCGCCGGGAAGTTCACCCAGTAGCGTATCGCCATCCCCGCTCTCCTGGTGGCTATTCTCCCGAAAGTCGTGCCGGCGCTGGTCCATCAGCGTCCAATACAATTTCTGCTGGGCATAGGCCAAGAATTGGTGTGGTTTTACCAGCGGATCTTCCGGGAAGGCGTGATAAATGTCGGGGAACAGTACGCGGGCCTCTTGGAAATAATCCTCGTAGTCCGGGTGGCCGGGTTTCAGATTGAGTTTCTTCAACACGGCATACAGTATGGTCTCATGGTCGCCGGTAAATAGAAATTGGTACGCAGCGGCGTTATCGGTGGTCATTTTATGAATCATCCTCTCAGTTTTGATGATCCATAGCGCTATGGACAAGCACCACCCTATCAGCTACTGAGAAAAGAATCGAACCACCAAAAACGGGCACGCGTTGCGATAATTTTAATTATGTTCTTGTTTACTTAACCCCCAAGAGATCAACCGGCGGGAAAATCTCGGCGTTGGGTGGTTGACTAATTGATTCAGTTTTCGCACCAATTTTGGGGGGAAATCACTGAATTAGCGGTAAATTTTTTCGTATTACCCCCTAGCTTGATCAGGTCCGCGAAAGATTGCGAGTGCGGCGCTAATTGACAACTGGTTAGGGTGGACATTACTGATGGGTTAATTACCGCGGTACGCTGACCCGCTAGCCCTCGCCATCGTCACGTTTTGGGGCTTTCCCTTGGCACCTGACTCGCGGACCCGTGACCCTTTTTGTAGGCCAGCCACCCCCTACCGCGCGGCTGGCTATTGTTAGGGTTAGTTGTCCAGGTGACACCTAATTGGGGGCAGCCGACCGTTGACACCCCCGTAAGAAGGCGAATTTGGAACACAACTCAAAAATCAGCCTTTTCAGAAGAATTTTTCTGAAAAGACTGATTTTATTTTTGCTATTATCATGGCGAAACGTGCGTCACCAGGCAGTTTGTTGCGCTTAACCCGATAACGGGAATTATGCCAAGGCCAGGCATAACCCCTGTTCTCGCAAACTAATCGCCTGATGTCCCATTCTCGCCTAATATCGGCTTATTCAAATGCAACGTTCATTGGTCGGCCTAACGCCGTCAATAAGTGATCCGTCGCCGCTTTACTTGTGAAGACGACCCGGTCGGCGAACAACGTGGCGTTCTGTTGTGACCGGTACATGACCTGCTGCTTGGCGCCCGTCGTCGTGTCCGTGACCGTGGCCTGGGCGACCGTCTCCCCAGCATCCACGATACCGGAGGACAATTGGGCTGGCGTCAGCTTTGTTTGAACCTTAGTCGTCAAATTAGCCGACTGATCAAGGTACCACACGCCCGCCTGACTCACGATTGGCGCCGCCGTGACCGTCGTAATCCCATTGGACAGCGAAATCTGTTTGCTGGTCAATGGGGTCGTTTCCAACTGGTACTTCTGCTTCAACTGTTTGATCAGTTTATTCATGGCCGAGAACGTCGTGTCCCCACCCAGAATCGTAGCGATCATGCGTTGGCCATTGACCGTATACGTTGCGGTGAAACACAACTTTGCATTTTCCGTGAATCCGGTCTTGAGACCATCAATGTGGCTTTCCTTCTTATACTGTGCTTGCCCTGGCAAACAACTATTTTCATTAAAGATCTGCGTGCCGTTGATGCTGGTCTCCGTCTTGCTGGAAATCGTCGTGATGTCCGGGTCGGCAGCGAGGAGATGTTGCGCCACAATAGTAATCGCCTTGGCTGACACCAAGTTCTCTTCCTTTTCACCCGTTCCCGGCAAGACTAGGTTGTAGTCCTTCAAGTCCGTGTTGTCCAGCCCCGATGAACTAATGAAGTGGGCCTCGATTCCCCAGTCTGCGCTCTGCTGATTCATAAGCTGGATGAACTGACCATTGCTACCAGCCACGTACTCACCCAGCGCAGTCGCCGCACTATTGGACGAGGCAATCATCGCCGCTGCCACCAACTGTCTGACCGTAAAGGTGTCGCTACGTTTCATCCGCAATGAGGAATAGGCATAGCTGTGGCTGAGTTTGAGCAAGTCTTTGCTGATTGGCACGGGATCGTCCCAACCAATCTGACCGTCATTGATCGCTTTGACCGTTAAATACACGGTCAATAACTTTGACAGTGAGGCAATCGGATACTTTTTGTCCGCATTTTGCTGGTACAGGACCTGACCACTCGTTGCGTCCATGACAAAGGCTGCCCGGGCGGGAACTTTGGTCACGGTGGCGGCTTTCGCGGTCACCCCAATTCCCCCTAAAATGGTCATCACCAGAGCCAGTACGACTCCTCGCCATAACCAGTATTTTATTCTAACCACAAGCGCGAACGCTCCTTTCACCCTAACTTTCATCTGTGAGGGACGGCTCGCCGTCCTCACCGGATCATAAGTAAATTAATTTAGCGGCTTAGTTGCCAGCAGTCATCGCCAATTCACCACTAAGATTATTAAAATAGCGCATTTTCGGCGGGTTGACAAGTCTTAATTATGTGACCGAACTTCCAGTCAAATCGCTAGTCGCTGCCCTTCATCAGCCAGAATCCCGGCAAACCAGCAACGACCGTTAACATAGTCTAACTTTGATTATACAAAGTGTACCAAGAGATAGCATGAATATGGTGATTCTTGCCAAAATTTTAACTTCTAAGTGATTAATTTGTGAAACCGCTATATGACAGCTTTTGTTAATGACCATGATGACTTAGACAAGTCACTGGCCGAACACCGCAATCCAACGGCGCCGACAACCCGCTTGTGCTGGCTAACAGTTACAATGAGAAGCGTTAGCCCCCCTTTTAGGTGCTCGCGCTAGCAGATCCTTGGCGCTGCGCGTTTGCTGACTGGCATAACTTCACCCCATCCGACCAAAAGATCAGCCCCCAACATGTTCTGCTTGACAGGAAACCTGGGAGGCGGTAGACTAAGGTCATCAATTAAGATTACATTTGTAAACGAAAGGGGTTGTTAAGATGGCCACCACAGAATTAGCCGTTACCATTTCCGATGCCGAATGGCGCGTCATGCGGATCGTTTGGACCTTGGGCCAAGCGGATAGCCGCACCATCATTGATTTACTCGAACAACAACACGACTGGAAGGCACCAACCATTAAAACGCTGATTGGCCGCCTGGTAAAGAAGGGCGCGCTGGGGACCACCAAGAACGGCCGCCAATTTATCTACACCCCGCTCATCAAGGAACAGGCGGCCATGGACGGCGCGCTCCTAAACGAACTTGATCAGATGTGTGCGATGCACCGCGGAACGTCACTGGTGCACGTGCTGGAACAGACTGAGTTGAGCAAGACTGATGTTCAAAATTTAATTGACTGTTTAACCCAAAAGTTACCGTCGGCCCCCACTATGGTCGACTGTGACTGCTTGCCGGACGGTTGCGAGGGGAGTTGTGACGTATGAAAGAACGCGAACACGTTGGCATGTCACACATGAACATGCAGGGAGATATGAAGGGCATGAAGATGCCGGATGACGCTAAACAAACGCCGCCTGAAGACATGGCTATGGATCACGGCGATATGGATATGAGCAACATGGACATGGCTCACATGGATATGGACATGGGCGACGGTCACATGATGCACATGGGTAACTTGAAACGCAAGTTCTGGGTCTCCCTCATCCTGACCATCCCCGTGGTATTGATGTCCCCCATGATGGGCATGACGCTTCCCTTCCAACTGGTCTTTCCGGGGAGTGACTGGGTCGTTGCCATCCTGGGCTCGATTCTCTTCTTCTACGGCGGCGGTCCCTTCTTCAGCGGGGCCAAGGCTGAGCTCCAATTGAAGCAACCCGCCATGATGACCTTGATCAGCATGGGGGTCGGCGTGGCCTACGTCTACAGTATCTACGCCGTCATTGCCAATGACTTACTTCACGTGACGCCGACCGTCAACAATTTCTTCTGGGAGTTGTCGACCCTGATCGTCATCATGTTACTGGGGCACTGGATCGAAATGAACACTGTCATGAACGCGGGATCGGCGGTCGATGCACTGGGAAAATTATTACCACAGACCGCCCACGTGATCGATGACCAGGGCAACAGCACAGATGTCCAATTGAGCGACCTCCAAGTCGGCCAAACGTTGGCTGTACGGGCGGGAGAACAAATCCCAGCCGATGCCGTCATTCTCACCGGGACTTCCGATGTCAATGAATCCTTGGTCACTGGGGAATCTAAGGCCATTAAGAAAATGGCTGGCGACAAAGTTATCGGGGGTTCGGTCAACGGCACGGGAACGTTCACCGCTAAAGTCACGGGGACCGGGGATTCCGGCTACCTCGCTCAAGTTATGGACCTGATTCAAAATGCGAAGAACGCCAAGTCTAAGTCAGAAAATCTGGCGAACCGAGTTGCTGGTTGGTTATTCTACGCCGCCCTCTTCGCTGGGATTCTGGCCTTCATCGTCTGGCTGACCGTTGCTAACTTAGCCGTCGCCTTACCCGTGGCCGTCGCGGTCTTTGTTATCGCCTGCCCCCACGCTTTAGGACTGGCTGTGCCCCTGGTCGTTTCTCGTAGCACGGCCCTCGCCGCACAAAACGGGTTGTTGATCCGTAACCGTGACGCTATGGAACAAGTTAACCACTTAAAGTTTGCGTTGATGGATAAGACCGGGACGTTAACCATGGGTAAATTTAAGGTCAACCACCTGGTTAGTTTGGATGATCAGTTCAGTGAAGCTGACGTTCTGCGCCTGATGGCCGGTCTCGAAAGTGGCTCCAGTCATCCCCTGGCGACTGGCATCTTAGCCGCCGCTAAGGAACAACAATTGACGGTGACCGCCGCCACCGATACACATCAGGAAACCGGACTGGGTCAGTTTGGGACGCTGGACAACACCACGTACGGTGTCGTTTCCGTTGCCTACTTGGACCAACACCAGCTGGACTACGACCACGACCAGTTCACCACTTTTGCCGCCGAGGGAAACTCCATTAGTTTCTTAGTTGCTGGCGATAAAGTGCTGGGACTCGTGGCTGAAGGTGACCAGATCAAGCCTAATGCCAAGAAATTGATCACGGCACTCAAGGCGCAAGGAATCACGCCAGTCATGTTGACGGGTGACAACCAGGAAACGGCCCACAAGGTCGCTACCAGCATTGGCATCGATGACGTGCAGGCCCGTTTGCTGCCGGAGGACAAGGAACGACTGGTGCAGAAATACCAGCAGAATGGTAAAGTCCTCTTCATCGGTGATGGCGTCAACGATGCCCCAAGTCTGGCGCGGGCTGACATTGGGATGGCCATTGGTTCCGGAACCGACGTGGCGATCGAATCCGCCGACATCATCCTGGTCGCCAGTGATCCGGCCGATGTCATTCAATTCCTTGACTTGGCGCGGGCAACGAACCGGAAGATGACCGAGAACCTCTGGTGGGGAGCTGGCTATAACTTAATTGCCATCCCACTAGCCGCCGGTGTCTTAGCCCCAATTGGCTTCATGCTCAACCCAATGGCTGGCGCCGTCGTTATGTCCTTGAGTACGATCATCGTGGCGATTAACGCGATGACTTTGAAGATCAAAGCAGTTGAAGACTAACTAACAGAATAGAAGCATCTTAAAAAACTTCGGCAGCGTGACGCGCTACCGAAGTTTTTTTGGTTCCGACAACACCTAGTATTGGTCAACATTCGTACCGTTAAATTAGTCTCAGTATTGTGTGAGCACACAACGTAAGCCGAGAGGCCAGCCGGTAAGGCGGCTTAACCACTATGTTGCCTAGTTTTAGATACATTTACATTTAGGTTCATACAACTACTCAGTTAAGTGGTAACTGGCATTAACCAGATTGGCCAGAATTTCTCTGCTAGGCACCTGATCAACCGCCAGTGTCAGCCAATTTTGCTTCGTGAAATGCTGACCTGGTAAAATGTAGGAAAAAGCGTCAACCAGCTCGTCAATCCGTGCGGGGTCACACTTCAGGTCAATGTAGAGGTTGTCCCCCTTCTCGTAGACCAAGCCAAAAATCTTTCGACTGGCTTGGTGTCGCAGCGCATCGAAGATCACTTGATTCCGGTGGGCGGGGTTGTTGAATGGCTGATCAATGGTGACCGCTTTGCCTGCACTGCTGAATGCAATTAGTTCTGCTCGCGTGATTTTCATGGCGTCTTTTCTCCTCATCTAGATTATGGTTAAAACATTAGCCACCAAAACTAATTCTGGTGGCTAAGTCGTTTCTATATTTTATTTTAATAATACCGCACTGGCCTTGGCGTTGTATTTCAAATGAACTGCTTTCGCCGTCACCTGCTGGAAAGGCTTGCCAGGCTTACGTTTACCGTATTCCTGTAAGGTTAGTTTCTTCCCGTGACGGGTGATTTTCGTATAGTTCCAGGTCTTCTCTACATCGAAGTAATCCCGTAAATAATACGTTCCCCGTTTAACATGATACGCGAGGTGCTTGCCACCATAGGCTTGATCCCCGAAACCGGTCATGACCGTTACCGAATCCTTGGCCAACATCAGGGCATTGGCCGAAACGTCGGTATCCGTTCCGATGTGTTTCACCCGTAGCTGAACCCAAGCTCCCCTGAGTTGCTTGGGCGAGCCAGCCGTCCACTGGGTCTTGGCCTGAGCAGTGGTTCCCCAACCGAGACTGCCAACCATGCCCAGGACAACGACGGCACCTGTTACAAATTTATTCATAAAATCCCCTCCGATAGTAATCAGTATACCACTACTGAACATCCAAAAAAGGGAGCCCTGACAGTCGTCATCGCTCCCTTCGTCTCTTCATATTCATAACCCATGCTAATTTTAATCTACTTTTCGCCTCAGAATAAACTGCAACATCTTATGCCCATTCAGCGATAACGCCATGACCGCTAAGATGATCAGCAAGCCGCCAAAGAGATCAAATCCAGTCAGTTGCACGCTCAGAAAAATCACCGAAAATACCGTTGCTGACAAGGGTTCGAACGCATCCAACAGGCTGGCCGTCGTTGGTAGAATGTACCCCAGACTGTGTGCGAACATCAAGAAGGGGAAAATGGTTCCCAAAATGATGATCAGCACAATCAGGCCCCATTCATTCCACGTTAGGGTCACCGTTGCGCGCCACAACGGTCCGAACACGTTGAGGCAGAGGCCGGCGATGAAGAGCCCCCAGCCGGTAACGGCAATGGCCCCAAACCGCGGTAAGAGTGGCCGGGGAATCAACGTGTTGGTTGCCACCCCAATCGCTGACAGACCGCCCCAGAACAGGACGACCGGTGAAATGGCCAGACTGTTGAGATGGCCGTGGGTCACAATCAGTAGGGTCCCAATGAACGCCATCACCATCCCAATCGCCTCTGGCCGAGTCGGTGTGAGGTGTTTAAATAAGAAATAATAAATGCTAATAATAAACGGTCCCAGAAATTGCAGAATGGTCGCAATCGGCGCATTCCCAAATTTAACCGCTTCAAAGTAGAACAATTGCACGGGCACCAGCCCTAACAAGCCATAACTGACCACGCGGATGCCGGCCCTTTTATCGTGCCAAATCTGAAACGGGTGGACGCCCACGACTTGACCCATGACCAGTAGCAAGAATCCTGCCGTGATCATGCGGACCTGCGTCAGCCACAGTGCCGTCACGTGGGGATTTAGCTTGAACAGCGTGCTCGCCGCAACCCCCGAGATGCCCCATAAGATACACGCGGTGCTGGCCAAAAGGACCCCGCGCAAATGATGCCGTTGTTGTACCACTACTGCCACTTCCCACTTCTACTCGAATTATGAATAAGATGCTACCTTGACTTTAAACTGCCTTTAAATCCTATCATTGTGCCTGATGTTGCGGTAAGCTCCCCCAATTTGATAGTAACTAAAGGTTGAAAGATAAAATTCAGGTCTGATTTCAGTATTGATAAGCAGTCAAACCATTAAATTAGACTAAATTGGGCGCACTCCGGCTGCCAGGGATTCCACCAGCTGTGGGGACGCTTCAGCCTGGAAGAACACCAGTCTTCTCGCTCGCTTTGAAGCCACGAAAACCACGTGTCTCCAAAGTCGCCCGTGCTGTAAGCTGGCTCACCAGCTAACACCACTTTCACGGCCGGCTCCATCCCTGGCCTCCTCCGACGCTGATTGTGTTTTATCAAGACAACGGCTATAGTCCACAGCCATCTGACGTTTTGAGCTTCAATTGATAACGACCATTACGGTTATTCTCAGAGTTTTCTGAGAACACAATGTAAGCCGAGAGGTCGGCAGATATGAGCTCAGGCGCGTCGTTCTACTTAGTCAGTAAGTGATTTTCTTACTGGCTAAGTAGAAAACCAAGCTTGTAGACTCGGTTATTTCGAGGCTTCAAGCTGTGTTCGCACCGATCCGGCCCATAGCTGCCGGCCGGTAAGGCGACCCTGCCTAGTCTTAGTCTCAGTGTTGTTAGAACAGGCATAGGCCCTACTTTGAAGCTTTCAACTTTTAGATAGTAATCCTATCATTGGAATTGACCAATTTTTAAGCGGCTTAGCCAATCTGATTGTGCGAAGGCGCACCAAACTGCCGGCAACCCTGACGCAAAAGTTATGACACTAGGCACAAGGGATAAGTATAACAAACGTCTCACGCTTACCGACCAACTCTGAGTGATTCATCATTAAATTATTACTTTGAAGCGGTTCCATTCTTAGACAACGCAAAAGACACGACCAAATTTGGCCGTGCCCATTCATTCAACTTAACGTTTTGGCCGCACCACCGTAAGAAAATCGGTGAGGGCTTGTGGTTCAGTCAACTGCCGGTTACACTGCGCACTGTCCCGGCAAATGTAATTACCGTTACGCGTGTACGTGCCTAGGCCAGACGTTTTTGTCGTGGAAACAAAGAGCGAGACGTTGCCAATTGTATGGCAGATTGCACACAGCCCTTTGATGGTCTCGGGGTTAAATTGCCCCTGAACGCCGATCAAACGGTCCTCGTACGGCGCTACCAGATATTTCTTCTGATTGCCGCCATCGTTCCAGCCCAGATAGGTCAGTTGATGCAAGTTCAAGCTAGCCCATTCTGGCTGCTTGAGCTTCTTCACTTTGCGAAATAGCTTACTCAATTGCTTCGTCGTCAGCCGTGGAAATGGGATAACGAGTGGTTCAATCATGCCGATCAATTTGGCTGCGGCTTCACGGGTCAACTTGTCTGGCTGTAACCCGCGCACAAACGCTTGGGCTACCGGTTCGTCTGCAGGGAGTAGCGGCACAATCTTTTCTAGCGTTGTGGCGCGAACCACCCCACGCATCTTCACATCGTTGACAGACAGATAGGCGCTGACCAGGTTGTTGACCTGCTGGGTAATATAACTATATTCGTAAGTGGTAATCGTTGGTTCCATAATTTTGTGACGTCCTTTCAGATTTCAAACCTGACACTTCTCCGAAAGGTCCACTAGGAAAAGTGTCGCTAACAGACAGCACTCTTCCGTACTAATAACGATCCAAGTTGTGGCATCGCATCATCATCTCCTTATCCTCAGCCAAAATGGCTAAAGTAGTTGGTAGTATACCTGAAAAATAGTGCGTTGACAAGGACGGTGTAAACGCAGTGGCTACGAGAGTGAACAAAAGAGAGTCTGGAATCACTCCCAGACTCCCCAACGAACCAGCATTAGACTCATGTCAGTCACTCTTGATGGTAGTCGTCTGACATCATCCAAAATTTGCTGCTAGCTGAGCACAAGTCGCGCCGACCGGCCTGCGTGGCTCAAGTTTATTCTAACAAATAGTGGGATAAATCGTGATGGAAAGTCACTGGTTCGCTCGGCCAGTAAATTAAAGGGTCTCACTACTTAATGCCCAAACAATTGGTAGTTCGGTCGCAGTCTCCGTTATTGAATAAATCTGTTTAGTTACAATTAATCCGTATAAATAAAGCGCTTTCTATGCTAGAATATGACTAATATAACTCTGGAGGTAGACAAACACATGAAGACTGAAAAGGAAAAATTTTTAGCTGGCGAACCCTACAATATCATGGACCCCGAACTGGCTGCCGATGAGACCAAGGCGCGGCGACTCTGTAAACTGATGAATGATCTAGACGATACGGCAACCGCCGAAAAAGATGGCCTCATTCGCCAGCTCTTTGGCTCCGTTGGGAAACGTCCTTGGGTCCAACCCAACTTCCGCTGTGACTTCGGCTATAACATCCACGTTGGTGACGACTTCATGTGCAACTACGACAACGTCATCTTGGACATCGCTCCCGTGACGATTGGCGACCACTGCATGATGGCTCCGCACGTGCAGATCTATTCCGCCTACCATCCCCTTGACCCGGCTGGCCGTGATGCCTTCATCGGCCTGGGCAAGCCCGTCACGATTGGGGACCACGTCTGGATCGGTGGCGGCGCCGTCATCCTACCCGGCGTGACGTTAGGCAACAACGTAGTGGTTGGTGCCAACTCCACCGTCACCAAGTCCTTCGGTGACAACGTGGTTATCGCGGGTAGCCCGGCCCGCGTGATTCGTGAGAACGTTCCTGAAAATAAGTAACTAACGCCCAAACACCGGTCATGCTCGTTTTAAACTAAAAACAACATGGTGGTTGGGTTCGCCTTACTGCCCGGCAGATATAGGCTGGCTCGGTGCGAATACAACTACTTCCCCATACTAGAATAATCTGGATTTCATCTTTCTTTATCAGCTAAAACGCGTTGTGAGCCCCTCTACTCATTGGTAGAAGTTGCTGACAACGCGTTTTTTTATTATTTCGCTAATGATTTAATGACCTTCGCTGGCACGCCACCAACCAACGTGTTTGCTGGAACGTCCTTGGTCACAATGGCACCGGCCGCAATCACGACATTATCACCGACCGTGACGCCCGGCATAATTGCGACCTTCCCGCCGATCCAGACATCATTTCCAATCGTCACCGGCTTGGCTTGGGCTAGATAAGCCCGTCGGCCAGTCGCCGTCATGGGATGGTTGACCGTGTAAATATCAACGTTGGGGCCAATCATCACGTGATTACCGATGGTCACAGGGGCGATATCTAAGATCGTCAAATTATAATTGCTCAAAAAGTCTTCACCAACGTGAATGTTCTGGCCATTATCGCAATTAAACGTTGCCTGAACCGAAACGCGCTCACCGTGGCTCCCCAATATTTCTTTGATTTTAGCCGTCTGCGCTGTTGGGTCAGTCGCTGGAATCGCGTTAAACTCTTGACACAATTTAGCCGCCCGCGCCTTGCGCGCCGCTACCTCCTGATCTAAGAAATAATACGGTTCCCCTGCTTCTAACTTCTGTAACTCACTTTCTGCCATTTCTTTCACCTCAAGTTTAGTCTACCACTGAGCTGCCTAAGAAAATACGGTGTTGATTCGCAACCACTATGACAGCAATCCGCTCAGTTGCGATGATCACTGTCTTCATCTATGCTAATTCCAACCAGGAGGTCTTCCCATGACAACACTGATTGCCCACGCCTTAATTGCCACCCCAGCCGGCTACCTGCTCCTTCAACGAACACCTGTCGAGCGCGGCCAATCCAACATTTACCCGCTATTTTGGGACATTCCTGGCGGTCGCACACAGCCCCACGAGACTGCCCGCCAAGCTGCTAAGCGGGAATGCCTTGAAGAAACAGGGCTTCACATTCAACCGACCACCATTATCGGCATCACAACCACCTATGATCAAAACCAGGAGCAACGCTTCACCCGGCTAATTTTTACCGCCCACTTGCTCACGCCACTCACCGATTTAAAGCTGAATACCGCTGAGCACGGCCGCTATGCTACCTGTACGTCACTAGCAACTTGGCCAGCGGACCAGCAACTCGTTCCTTATCTCCGCAATCTGTTGACGACTGCCAATTAAAAAGGGTTGTGTCGATTACCCACTTAGCTGGTAATCGACGAAACCTTTTCACTTTTTTTTTTTAATTTAAGCGATCCAACCACCGGTGCTCAGCACACTCACACTGCCAGTCGGGGCGACCTTGACGGTGTACCGGTACCCTTGAATATCAAAGTCGGCATGGGCCTTGATATTCAGATTCTTCGTGCTCTGCGTAAAGGCCTGACTGCTAACGACCTTGCCATGAGCATTACGGTTCGTTAATTTGACGGCCTTGCCCGCTTGGAAATCATAGATGGCCGTTTGACTATCCTGTTGTAATAAGACAACGCGTTGGACATTACCATTGGCGGTTGCGACCCCCACCTTAACGTGACCCGCTTCATCGACCGTCGTGGTAGCCGTGGTAGCGGCCAGGTCACGAGTCAATTCGCGCTGCAGGAGATTTGGATAAGTGCCCTTGATAACGGCGTTGACGGGTAACCAACCGATGGCCTTGCCTGCCGCCGTTTCAAAGTAGAGGTACTGCTTCTTATTGATCGTCGTCAATGACTGAATCGCGTACAACGTCCGGTAGCCGTAGGAGTGACCATAGTGATTTGCCGCCGTGGTTCCCAACGTCTTCTTAGGCATGTTCCAGAAGTCATTGTTCGTCGTTGGCGTCCAGTAAGCGGTCTTCTTTACACTGGTCAGCTTACTGATCTGCTGATGGAATTTTAACTGGCTCAGTGCCACATAGCCGCCGACCAAGGTCGTGTTGGCCTTGCTGGGGTTCGGCACAGCGGTCCCGTGAGGCAAAGCTTTGGTCGTCACTTTGGCCAGGCGCACGTAGCGTTTGCCATTGACCTTGATGACCTTATCGACTGTCCACTGCTTCGTAGTACTCTTGTCCGTCCCCAAGACCGTGCTCTTCGCGTAAGCTGCGCGCGGATAGCTGTACACCTTAGTTCCCTTAGCTTTAAATGTGAAAATCCGTTGCTGGGGGTATTCTGGCAACGTGACTTTTTTAGCCGCATGGGCGGTCGTGCTGCCTCCCCACAAAATCAGTCCCAGACTGCCCGCCATTGCCAACTTAATCCAGTTCTTCATGTGCGCTCCTCCTCAGAAGTTACCTGTCAACATCTCTTCCTCAACCTATTCGTCATTTTCCCGAAACGGTTCGTCCTAGTCACACACCGTCCCATTAATTTATCAAAAAAACATTAAAGTAGCTTTACTGAAGTATACACCAAAAGACAATTAATTGTGCGCGATAATCACTATCCGTAACAATTAATTGCCTTTTAGGGTTTATTTAGCTGAATTCTGGGTTGCTCTTAAAACGTTTAATCTAAAAACCAATTGGTCTACGACTCACGGTCGATTACAGGTTTTGGCCCTTTTCCCAAACCGTCTTGGATAACAGCAGGCCCTGCTTAACCAAGTCATTGAACAACGCATGTGTCCGCTTAGAAATTTCACCGGCCGTTTCCAAATTGCTCTGCGTCAGGTAAGTTGTGGCGTCACCGGTGATGTTGTCATCGGTAGCCGCAACCCGACCGCGGGCATAGGATTGGCACCCATCGCGGAAGGCGTTGACCGTGGCGACGAACTCGTGGAAATGCGGTTCGATCAGAACGGACAAGGTCTTGTTCAACCAGTACACGTTGTCGACGGAAACTTCAGTCGTCGTATTCTTGTAGTCTTCCGGCGTGTCATTGATGTTCGTGAAGAATGGCATGTATGGCGCATAGGCAAAGAAGCCCATGGCGACCCACTGAATCGCAGCGTGGTCAGCCGGCACATCGTTACGAATTTGCAAGATGGATGAGCATTGATTCCGGTCCATCGCGATCGAACGGTACTTCTTCTGATCATCGGCGTTGCCTGAAGCAAATGTCCCAAATGGATCGTAAGGCGTGCCGTTGTAGTGGGAAGACAGGAAGAATTGAACGTCTTCAATCGCGATCTTCTTGGCTGGCTTCCGGGTAAATGGCATGTCTTGGTCAGTTGGGTGTTGGTCGGTAATTTCTGGATTAAATAACTTTTGGCCGTACCAGGTCCGTGGCGTGTTGTAGTACGCGTCATCTTCGCCGTGCGTGCCGAAGATTTCACGGAAGTTAAAGGTACCTGGGACCGGGTTCAAGTGGTGCTTCTCCACGAAGTCCACTAAGTCCGTAGCAACCAAGAAGTTATCGGTATCGTTTAAATCGACCTCTTGCATCAACGTCTGGTTGGGCGCAATGGCGTAGGTGTCTTCTGGCAACCGCATTGCGGCCCAGTGATGGCCCCCAGCCGTTTCCAAATACCAGATGTCATTGTGGTCGTTAAAGGAAATACTGTTGCTTTCGCCCGTCCCGTACTTTTCAATCAGGGCACCCAGACGTTGGGCCCCTTCTTTAGCACTCTTAATGTATGGCAAAACCAAGGTGATCATGGCTTCTTCATTGATGCCGTCGTCGACGAGTGGGTCGTAGCCCAACACGCGGGCGTTGGTCGCCGTGGTCTCAGTCGCACTCATGCCGACGTTCAATTCGTTAATGCCGGCCTCTTCATATTGGCCGTCACTTTGGTCAGCCTGTGGCGTCCCCGTATAGCGGTAGGCGTGGTCGGGTAATGGCACGTTGACGCCAGTCGTGATCGACGTGAACGATGCCCCCGTTTGGTCTACTGCTGGGTGGACCACAAACTTGATGGGATTGATGGGGCCGTAACCATCCTCGTTACGCGCCACAATCGTGGAACCGTCCATGCTAGCGGCTTTACCCACTAAAATCTCAGTACAATCGGAACTCTTTTTCATCATTTGATGTTCCGCCCCCTTCTTCATTCTAGTATAAGATTAACTTTTGATTAGAGCTAGGGATTTCGCAAAATTCGCTGAATTGTCAGTGACTTTGTCCGTTGTCGTTGGCTGCGAATCGTCAGTCATATTTCCGAATAGCCAATCATTTTGCCTAAATTTGGCAAAAAAAAGAAACTAGACAATTTCTGTCTAGTCTCTTCAGGTTTGCTTAGATTAAGTTAACCGTTAAAAGTTGAACTCCCCATGCCAATTCTAGCAACAACAGTGGTCCTAGAACTAGGCAACTTGATGGACTAGTCGCCTTACCGGCCGGCAGATATGAGCTGGATCGGTGCGAACACAACTTGAAGCCTCGCAAAACACGAGTCTACAAGCTTGGTTTTCTACTAAGCCAGTAAGAAAAACACTTACTGACTAAGTAGAACGACGCGCCTGAGCTCATATCTGCCGGCCTCTCGGCTTACATTGTGCTTTCGGACGACTTTGAGAATAACCGTAGCGATCGTTATCAGTCGAATGCAAAAAAAGTCAGGTAGCTGTATTTTACAGCCGTTGTCTTGATAAAATACCGTCAGCGCCGGAGGAGGCCAGGGATGGAGCCGGCCGTGAAAGTGGTGTTAGCTGGCGTTTTTCTTAGCCAGCTTACAGCACGGGCGACTTTGAAGACACGTGTTCTTCGTGGCTTCAAATCGAGCGAGAAGACTGGTGGTCTTCCAGGCTGAAGCGTCCCCACAGCAGGCGGAATCCCTGGCAGCCGGAGTGCGCTCAATTTAGACTAATTTAATGGTGCGACTGCTCACCAATACTGAGATGAAGAGCCGGATCTTATCTTTCAAACTTCAGTTAACCGTTAACCTTCATAACTTGGTCGTTAAAACCGGTCGTAACTTGAAAGGTCACGCTCACAGTTGCCAACGACACCATTAGAAGTTACGTTGTTCCCGTGAAATGGTACTGGCATCGATGCGGTGGCGGATTGCCTTCGCAATTTCCGTGACGATCAGGACGATGGCCCCCGCCATGATTGGGATGCCCCAACCGTAGTGGAAGTTGACGCTGGTCGTGTGGAAGACCCCTTGCATGGCTGGCCAGTAGATGATCATGGCTTGTAGCGCCAGTAAGACACCCACGATGACGAAACTCATCTTGTTTCTGAAGAAGTATTTCGACAACACGGGGTGGTCATTTTGCAGGTTAAACAGGTAGAAGACCTTTCCGAAGATGATCACGTTTAACGTCATCGTACTCCCGATAACGGCTGAAAGCCCTTGTGCCGTCAAGAAGTCGTAGGCAAACATCCCCAGCCCTGAAATCAGCAGGGAAACGTAAGTGACCTCGAAAACGTCCAGCTTGGATAAGATTCCACGCGTGACGTCCCGTGGCCCCCGTTTCATAATGCCGCTTTCGGCCGGTTCGAAGATGAAGGCAAATTGAATCGTCAAGGCGGACACCATATTGATCCACAACAGTTGGGTCGGGAACAATGGCAGCTCTTGGTCCATCAGGATACTCAGCACCACGATCAAGCCTTCAGCGAAACTGGTTGGCAGTAGGAACCGAATCGTCTTCCGAATGTTATCGAAGACGTGCCGGCCTTCCCGCACGGCACCCAGAATCGACGTGAAATCATCGTCGGCCAACACCATATCGGCGGAGTCCTTGGCAACGTCGGTTCCCCGAATTCCCATGGCAACCCCAATGTCGGCCTGCTTCAAGGCGGGCGCATCGTTGACCCCATCACCAGTCATGGAGACTACGTGACCGCGGGCCTGCTGGGCCTTCACGATTCGCAGTTTGTCGGCTGGTGTGGTCCGGGCAAACACGGTGTACTTGTCGATCTGGCTCGCCAATTCGGCATCACTTAATTCGGCCAGTTCCGGCCCAGTAATGGCGCGGGCTTGTTCCGACAGGTTCAACTGTTGGGCAATTGCGGCGGCCGTTTCGGGGTCGTCACCGGTAATCATTTTAACCTTGATGCCGGCGTAACGTAACTGGCGAACAGCATCGGCCACGCCAGGACGTGGCGGGTCGATAATGCCGGCCATGCCGGCTAAATGGAAGTTCTGGCCCACGGCGATGTCGTCAACTTCAACGGCGTCAGCAGCGACTGGTTGATACCCCAATGCCACCACCCGTTTTCCTTGGCGGGTCAGTTGTGACAACCGTTGTTGCCAAGCATCCTCATCGACAGCCTGGCCCTGTTCACGCATCAAGCGCGTCAGAGTCTGCGGTGCCCCTTTGACCAACAGGTAGCGTTGGCCGTTGTGGTCGACTAACCGCGCGGAGTAACGAATGGCGGAGTCGAAAGGCAACGAGTCGATCTCTTGTGGGTCGGGTTCAGTACCTACCAGCTTGTGGTACAGCGCCGTCAGGGCCCCATCGGTCGGTTCCCCGGTCAACACCCACTGGCCTTCTTCCTCATGGAATTCGGCATCAGAGGTCTGCCCCGCAATTTGGACCAACCATTCGAGGTCGGGGTCGGCTTGCCAGTCAACGTCCTGGCCCTCATCATTTTGCACCTGCCCGGCGGCATCGTAACCCACGCCAGACACGGTATAGGTATCGGCGGTGGTCAAAATGTCGGTCACGGTCATTTCGTTTTTCGTCAACGTCCCGGTCTTATCGGTGTTGACAATATCCACGGCGCCCAATGTTTCCACGGCAGGCAGTGTCTTAACGATCACATTTTGCTTAGTCATCTGCTGGGTCCCCATGGCGAGGACGACCGATGTGCTGGCCGGTAACCCTTCAGGCATCGACCCCACGACCATCGTGATGACTGCGACTAACAGCACGGGTAAACTGTAAACTTTGGTGATCATCCCTAAGATGAATAAGAGGACTGCGGCAACTAGGATTGCGATTGACAGCCCAAGACCCAAGCTATTCAGGTTCTTCATCAATGGTGTGGCTTGTTGCTTAACTTGCGCAACGTTTTGTTGGATGTGACCAATTTCGGTCTGCGCACCGGTCACGGTCACAATACCGCGGCCAGATCCGTTGGTAACGGCCGTTGAGGCAAAGGCCTGGTTCGATCGTTCGGCCAACGGTAAATTTGCGGTGGCTAGGGGATCTTCTCCCTTAAGCACCGAGTCAGTTTCACCAGTCAAGGCGGACTCCTGGATCTTTAAGTTATCCGCGCTGATCAATCGGAGGTCAGCGGGGACGGTATCCCCGGCTTCCAACTGAACAATATCCCCCGTCACCAATTCACGTGCGGGCAGACTGATTTTCTGTCCGTCCCGAATGACGATGGCTTCGGAGACTAAGAGGGCCTTGATCCGGTCCAAAGCGTTATCCGCTGAGCGTTCCTGAAAATAACCAATGAAAGCATTGGCGATGATTACCAGTCCGATAACAATTGAATCGGAATAGTGATGCATCAACAGCGTAATCAATGCGGCAGCCGCCAAAATGTAGATGATAGAGTTATTGAACTGCTTCAAGAAACGTAACAGATTCGATTGCTTCTTGGCGGTCAGTTCGTTCGGGCCGTTTTGCGCGAGGCGTTTCTTCGCCTCGGCGGTCGTCAACCCGGTATCTTCATCAGTGGCATACTCAACAAGTAAGGACTCAGTCGAGCGTTGCCATAACGGCGGCTGCTGGCTGGGTCCAGGGTCAGTGGTTTCTGCTTCAGTTGTGGTTGAAACGGTTGCTTCAGGTTCTTGTGCCATATAAATAAATCTTCCTTTCTAGGTAAAAACTAACGATTAGCGGTCCGGTATTGGGAGTGCTGCAAACGAACGGTGCAAGACGTCCACCTCCAAATCTCATTTTTAGTTAATTTATTTTACCAAGTTTTCATGAAAATTGCATCTATTTAGCGGGTAATGCAATCTAAATTTAATACTGGCCATCAATAAGTAACTGTGCAACGGATCTGCAGACCGAAGATTCAGAACATCTTGTGGGTCCAGTTGTATGTAAAAAGGCGACCCCCTACTTTTAGGAATCGCCTTTCATCTGGCCTAATAATCCACTTGAAAATTCGTTTGGGGCTCCCCGGTCACGACCGGATGGGCCTCGAAGTATTGCATGATCAGTTCGGCCATATCCACGTTGACCTCCCGAATGACTTTGGCCGGCGAAAACATGGGGTAATCGCCACCACCATTGCCCCGATACTGGTTCATGGCAACGTCCAGGTGATCGGTCGGCTGGACCGCACGCCCGTGATATTTCAGGGACACCACTCGACTTCCCCGTGGCTGCGTCAGATCAAAGCGATAGTCCACGCCACTGTAGATGTCATAATTGTACAGCTCTATTTTAGGCGTTGTGAATGCTGTGGCGATCCCCACGCGGCGGTCACTGCGTAACTCAAAGAAGCTGGCACACCGTTCCAAGGCCAATTTCACATCCGCCCCGGTCAACCGCTCAACGACTAAGGTATTGGGGTACGGGTAACTATTTAATAGTTGCCGCAACGACACATTTTGGCCAAAGCCATGGACATCATCGTTGAATAGGGCCGTGGCCGCAATGTCCGTCACGCCCGCAGCCATTTCGACTTGATTAATGAACTGAAGGTACGGGTGGCCATGAAGTCTTGCTGCCATGGGATCCGTGACCGTCAAGCTGGTACCGGTGATTTGGCCAATTGGCTGGTCCAACCACGTCTCGACCTTCTCTTG
This sequence comes from Levilactobacillus enshiensis, assembly GCF_007115095.1. Classification (GTDB taxonomy): domain Bacteria; phylum Bacillota; class Bacilli; order Lactobacillales; family Lactobacillaceae; genus Levilactobacillus; species Levilactobacillus enshiensis. Next base: position 128,682 of record NZ_SULH01000007.1, read on the forward strand.
AACCGATTGGGTGAGCTGGGTTAAGGTCTCATCCGGTGTCGCACTTGCCGTTGATAATAGCCGTGCTGAGCGATCAATGATATGGTGATCTGCATCCAATTCAAGGTCAATGCACCCTACCGCAACGCCCTTATCACCGGGTTGCGTCGCGGGGACACCCTGAAAGACGCCAGCAATCTGGCGGTGCTGATGGCCCGTGACCAACGCATCGATGCCGGGAACCTCAGCAAGCAACTGATAGCCCTCGTTTTCGCCGGTTTGTCGCTCAGTTGGCACCCCCGTTGCCGGATCAGCCTCAAAGCCGCCGTGGTAGGCAACGACAACGACATCAGCCTGTTGGCGCAATTCAGGAACCAAACGGCGAGCGGTGGCCACGGCCGGTTCAAAGGTCAGGCCAGCAATGTTACTAGCTCGCTCCCAGACCGGTACGTAGGCCGTCGTCAGTCCCAGAATGGCGATCTTGATGCCTTGCTTCGTGATAATTTTGTACGGGGCATCGAGAATCCGTTGGTTTTGGCCGCCAATAATATTGGCCCCCAGTAACGGATAGGTCCGTTTGGCTTCCGCAGCCCGAATGTAGGCCAGCCCGTAGTTGAACTCATGGTTGCCGAGAATCCCCGCATCATAACGCATAGCGCTCGTAATTCGCGTAAATAGGTCCTGTTCCGCCGCTGGCTGCTTGGCCAAGTAGGTCGCAAACGGCGCCCCCTGCAACCAATCGCCATTTTCAATCGTGACCACCACGTTATCCGGCCCCGCTGTTGCTTGGGCTTGGCGAATCACCGTGGCCGCCTTTAACATCCCATACAGATGGCGATCCGTTGGCGTACTGTAATCCGTGGGGTAAACGTAGCCGTGCACGTCACTGGTCGATAGAATTTGGATGTGCATGGTTAGATCAACCTCTTTCGCAACTGTTCGGACAACGAATCAATCAGCAGCACCATGACCACGATACCTAGAAGAATGATGCCGACCTTGGACCAATCCCGTGTCTGAATGGCAAAAATCAGCGGCGTCCCAATCCCACCGGCGCCCACCATCCCCAAGATGGAGGCAGACCGCACCGCAATTTCAAACCGATACAGCGTGTAGGACAAAAACTCTGGCATGATGGTCGGCACCGTGGCTAACACGAAGACTTGTCCCGAGCGGCCGCCAGCACTGGTAATGGCCTCTTCGGACCCCCGATCCATATTTTCAATGGCTTCACCAAATAGTTTCCCCAGCATCCCGACCGAGTGCACACTGACGGCTAAGACCCCGGCGTAAGAGCCAGGACCGACCGCTTTGATGAACATGATGGCCAACACGATTTCAGGAAATGTCCGAATCAACGTCAAGACAACTTTCCCACTCCCAGAACGTAGGAAATAGCGTTCCTTAGGGCCACGCGCCGCCCAAAAAGCAAACGGCACACTGATCAAGGCTGACACAATCGTCCCCAGAAAGGCAATCGCTAACGTTTGTAAAATCAGGGAGACAAGATCCTCGCCACTGCCGTCATAGACATAAGACCACGTTGGGTGGACTAAGCCGTGCAAGATGGACTTCGAGACGGACGCTGCGGACTCCTGAAATCCAGAGAACTTCAACCCATTGATCGTCCAGAAATAAATGATTCCAATGACCAGTACCCAGAGTAACCAGCTCCAACGTTGCCACAGCGACCGCTGCCGAGTAGGAGGCGTAATTGTTGTTTGCATATTAAAGAAGAACCCTCCTTAGATGGTTGCTGACACCATCGATGACCAGGACCACTACCAACGTTGCCAAGATAATAACCGCCGTCTGGTTGTAGTTGAACTCATTCAACGACCGCTGTAAGAAGACCCCGATCCCGCCGGCACCCAAGTACCCTAAGACGGTTGACGCCCGGACGTTGATCTCTAAGGTGTACAGAAAATAGCTGATAAATTGGTTTAGGATCTGGGGCAGCACCGCATACCAAATAATGGTGATCTTCGTGGCGCCCACCGATTCCAAGGCTTCCAACGGCCCCATGTCGATGGTCTCAATGACTTCGTAGAACAGTTTGGACACCATCCCAAAGGAGAAAATGGCCAGGGTAACGACCCCCGCCGTTGACCCGATCCCAAAAATCGCAACAAAAATTGCGGCGAGCAGTAGGTCGGGCAATGTCCGCACCAAGTCTAAGAATAACCGCGTCAGCCCCCGTAACCAACGATTATGAATTAAGTTGCTGGCACTCAATACCGCGAAGGGAATTGCAAATGCTGCCCCAATCGTGGTTCCCAAAATTGCCATCTGAATAGTTTCCAAAAGGGGTTGGATGATGACCGTGGTGTAGTCCCAAGCCGGATTCGACATCCGGACCAGCAGATTCGTAAACTGACCCAGGTTGCTAAAGAACATCCCCACATTAACTCCGGTCATCTGGGCGGAAGCGACCAGCAAAACCAGCATCAGCACCGTCCAACCGATGCCCTTTACGTGATACCGTTGTGCCCACGAGCGTCGTGGAATTGTCGGTGTACTCATGCCTTGGCCCCCTCAGGTGTCTGATAGATTTGGTCCAAATCGCCTTCCGCAACGTTACCAATGGGTTGGTCATAGACCAATTGGCCGGCGCGCAGGCCAACAATTCGATCCGCATATTCCCGCGCTAAGGCGACCGAGTGCAAGTTGACAATGACCGTAATGCCATCCTCTTGATTCAACCGTTTGAGCGTATCCATGACCGTCTTGGTGGTCAGCGGATCCAGTGAGGCCACGGGTTCGTCAGCTAAGATAATCTTGGGGTCTTGCATCAGTGTCCGGGCAATGGCGACCCGTTGTTGCTGACCACCGGAGAGCTCGTCGGCCCTGGTGTACAGTTTCTCGGCCAAATTGACGCGTGCCAACGAATGCACTGCTTTTTCCTTATCTGCCTTGCTGAATAGCCCAAAAATCGTCTTCCAAGTTGGATAGTAACTGACGCGCCCGGACAACACATTTTTCTCCACGCTCGACCGATTGATCAGGTTGAATCCTTGGAAGATCATCCCAATCTTGCGTCTCAATAAGCGGAGTGCCTTACCTTTGTAATCGCTGATAGACTCATCTTCCACCGTAATCTCCCCGGACGTAATCTCATGCATCCGGTTGATGGTCCGTAGCAAGGTACTCTTACCGGCTCCAGAAAGCCCCACCACGACCAGGAACTGACCACGGGAAATGTCAAAACTGATATCCTTGAGGCCAACGGTGCCATTGCTGTAGACCTTATTGACGCCTTTAAATGAAATAATCGGTGCTGTTTGCTCCATAGTTGGTTCCCCCGTTATTAAAAAAGTAGTGAGGTACGGTGTCGCTGCCCTCACTACTTCTGCTGTCTAATCTTCTGTTAATCATTTTATGCCAATGTGCCCCCGTTTTAATTGACCCGATTCACAGAACAAGAGCCACTAATTCTGCTAACCATTAGATTTAACTAAAACAGGAAATCCATTCGCAACGAGAACCTACTTGTCCAGCTTTTGAATCTGCTTGTCGTAGTCTCGAATAATGTTAAAGGTGCTGTCCTTTGCATCCACGTAGCCTTCGTGTGAGTAGACGCTAGAAATGATATCGTGACCCTTCTTGGTCTTCGCAATTGCCTTGAACGCTTCGGCAATCTTCTTTTGCCACTTAGCACTCATATCACCACGAACCGTAATCGTATCGTTCGGAATCTTGGCAGTCGTGTAGATTGGAACAACTTTGCTCATGATGTCTTTGTCGTCCTTCTTGACTAAGTTCCGGGCACCTTGGAAGACAAAGGCAGCGTCAGTGTTCTTGTTGTAAACGGAGAGAACACCTTGGTCGTGACCCTTGACCGTCACCGTTTGGATGTTGTCCTTGTTGATGTTCACACCTTGCTTCAACATTTCAACGGCAGGGTAGATCCAGCCGGCGGTCGACGTGGTATCTTGAACGGCAATCTTCTTCCCCTTCAAGTCCTTCAACGTCTTGATACCGCTGTCTTTACGAACTAAAATCTGAGAGCGATAGTAGTTGACCAATTGCTTAGTTGCTTGGTCATTTGGTTCCTTAACCCCAAACCGTTCGGCCTGTAAGATCACTTTATCCCCATATTGCTTATGTGCAAGAACGTAGGCATCAGGCGGCAGGAAGCCAACATCGACCTTCTTCGATCCCATCGCTTCAACGATGGTGTTATAGTCGGTCGAGACGCTGACCTTGACCGGAATCCCCAATTGTTTCTTCAACAGACCCTCTAACGGTTTGGCCTTCGCTTCAATCGTCCCCGCGTTAGATGACGGTACAAATTCAACCGTCAACTGTTTCGGCGTGTAGCCTTGCTTAGAACTCGAACTCGTACTGCTGGTTGCCTTCCCACAGGCAGCCAAACCAGCTGGCAGTAGCAATAATGCCGCCGCAATCAAGAGTAATTTACCCTTACCCTTTAAGTGCATCGAACTCACTCCTCAAATTATGTCGTATGGCTCTTTTTTAAGACACTTTTAATTCTACCAGAAGGCCGAACTTTTACAATCATTTTATAATTTTTAGTTCGTTATTAAAATACTTATAACGAGTAATGGCGGCATTAACGAAAAAGTAAAACGTAAAACCTTAACATTAATTAATTTAATTATTTAATGCATTTTGCTGGTCTTTCTACTGAAATTTGGATTCACTGCTGAATAAGCACCATTATTTAACGATTAAGTTACTAAAAAGAGCTAGCGGTTTTGCCCGTTCAAGTGGCAAAATCGCTAGCTCCTCGCTTAAATTTACTATTCGTTTACATTAGCCTTGCGTTGCATTGTGCCCATGATTCGTGGCCGTATCTGCCAGCGCATTCAGCTTGGCCATATCGGCTGCATTGATTGAGAAGTCCAACTGCGCATTGGCTTCGATGTGCGCTTGGCTCGTGGCTTTCGGTAATGGCAAGACGCCATTTTCCAAGACAAACCGTAGTGCCAACTGGGCTGGTGAAACATGATATTTGTTCGCCATCTCTTTAATGTCGGCGTTTTCCAACATGTCACCGGTTGCTAGTGGTGAGTAGGCTTCAACTAACATGTTGTGGTCCTGCGCAAACTTCGTGATTTTCGGTTCCGTAAAACCCACGTAGTACTGAATTTGGTCGACCATTGGTGCAACTTCGGCGTGACTCAACACGTTTTGCAGGTCGTGAACGTCAAAATTGGAGACCCCAATGGCTTTTGCCTTACCGCTGGCGTAGATCTTTTCCATTGCCCGCCAAACGTCGAGATTCCCCTGATCGCAGTCCTTACCAATTTCTGCCCATGGCCACGGTGCGTGAACCAAGTACAGGTCAACGTAACCCACGTCCAAGTTCTTCATTGTCGTGTCAAATGCGTCCAGAGCACCTTGATAAGTCTTCACTTCGGCCGGTAACTTAGTCGTCACAAAGATCTCTTTACGGTCGATTCCAGAATCACGAATGGCCTTCCCCACACTGGATTCGTTGGCGTAAGCCTTCGCCGTATCGATATGCCGATAACCCGTCTTCAATGCGTTAGCTACCGCATTGTAAGCCGTATCGCCACCAGGAATTTGCCAAGTACCAAAACCAACTTGTGGAATCTGAGTTCCGTTAGCTAAGCTGAACGTATCCGTTAATACTGACATAGCAAAACCTCCAATTGTATTAGACCTGCTCCGTACCTGCTAAAAGCAGCACGCGCATATCCTAAAACGTGTCCAGCCAAAACGTTTAGTCAACAAATAAATTAACCGGTCACGTTCCGTTATGAATAATTATACGCCTGAGTACCCACTCAAAAGCAATTATTCCATCAAATCGTGGTAATCGTTCATAGTATAACCATTTGTTAAAACTGATTTGGAAAATTGTAATATTACAAATTACCAGAATCGCCCAAAGCCCTTGATTTCTTTGTTATTATAAAGATGTCGTAAAACAATTGCTTAACAAACTGACGACAAACTAAAGCTTTTTTGGTAACAGTCAACGAAGTACCCGGAAAATGCTTCGTTGGTCACTGTCCCCAATTGAATATTAATCCCATTGAATCAGACTAAATCCCAGTTCGATTCAATGGGGTTAATTTTTTTGTGCTGAAATAATTGTTTCATTGATTAAGCTGTCGCCTTACCGTTCGCCAAATTTGGACCGGAACGCGGTGGGTAGGACGGCCAAAGCCTGAGAAGCGGTCTTTGGCCTCGCTTTGAGCCAGAAGGTCGCTGTCTCAAAGTCGCCATTTTTCAAGCGGCCCACTTGAAAAATCCCACGGCTGGGTCCAAATTTGACTCACTCACGGCTACGTATACGTTTAACACTCAAACTACCGTTATCCCAACGATGAGTTGACGAAAAGTCATTGTCAAGACAGAACTTAACTGGAGAAGAACAGCGCTGAAGGTAGCTGTGACGACGGTGTTGACCGAGTTGGTTTTGAACTCAGTCTACAGCGTGGGGCTTGTTTAGAAAATGACGCTTTTTTCAAACCTCAAACCGAATCGGAGGACCGCTCTTCAGGCCGAAGGTGGTCCCCATAGATGCCGGAATCTCTGGCAGCCGCAGGTGAAGTGTCAAAGTTGATTTAACCATACCTTCGACTAAAAAAATCCCGTCGCACCAGCTTTATTGCCGCGTGCAACGGGATTTTCACCTTCCTTCCTATTCTTCGTAATCGTCGTTGCCGTTTAAGACGGCAGATAGGCGTTGTAAGACCCGTAGCAGTTCACCGCGGTCCGCATCCGAATACTTCACTAATCGGCGCCGAATCGCCGCTTCCCGGGCTAATTTAATCTGTTGGACCGTTTGCTGTCCTTTAGGACTTAGGATGACCTGCCGAATCCGTTTATCTCGGCGTTCGGTTTCCTCCAACCAACCAGCCCCAATCAGCTTGTCCACCTGCCGACTGATCGACGAATGGTTGCGACCAATCTGATTGGCCAACTCACCAATGCTGATGCCGGGCTGATGATCGACCCGCATGATGATGGGCAGGGCTGGTGCATCGAGCTTGACGTGAGCTTCTTCCAGTAGCTTACGGTCTTCTTCCGTTTGACTAAAAAAGGTAACGATTTCAAATAGTGCTTCAAAAATTTGATTATCCATACTTGTTATTATACCAGAGGAATGCTAATATGTGTGCATAATGCACGGATAAAATTTTAGCACTTAAGGAGTCCCTACTATGACAAAGAAAATTGGCTTAATCATTGGGTCAACGCGGCCCAATCGTATCAGTACCAGCATTGCAACTTGGCTCCAATCAGCCGTCGCCCAAGATGGTCTCGACGTTGATCTCATCGACCTGGCGAAGATCGACTTGCCCTTTCTGGACGAGCCCGGCCAACCCGCAGATGGTCACTACACGTTAGCTCATACGAAAGCCTGGAGCCAACTGATTCAAGGCTACGATGGCTTCATCCTCCTGTTCCCCCAATATAACTGGGGTTACCCCGCACCATTGAAGAATGCCCTCGATTACCTCTACACCGAATGGCGCGGTAAGCCCGTCAGTCTGGTCTCCTACGGTGGTCACGGTGGTTTTCAAGCCGCACTGGGCATGCAGCTAGTCGTCCGTGGCCTCAAAATGCAACTGATGGCGACGAACTTACAGTTGACACTGCGCAAACAAGATTTGGACGACAACGAACAGTTCATTGATTCCGCCCAAGCCCTCGCTCCTTACGCCTTCAACGCCAACCAAATAGGGGCTGAATTCTGCCACCGGTTGGCCTAACTGGCGACTAGTGCGCAACTGCTAAGTCGTCCAATTGCTATTGATTCGCTCTCAACTAAAGTATGAAAATAGGGCACGAAACCCAAGATCGGTTTCGTGTCCTATTTTAGTGGCCCTGCAACGGCTAGTGATGTCCCGCAGCGCGATGACCCACTACTTGCTGCTACACCCGCATCAGTTCCTGGCGAAGGCGCATCATGGTCAGAAAGTCATCGGTGAAAATGCCCGCCACGTGCTTCTGGAACAGCTCCGTTGCCAATTCTGGCTTGTCGACCGTCCAGATTCGCTCGGCGACCGGCACATCGGCCTGGTAGTGACTCAGGTGCAAGCCACTCAAATGTTCGTTAGCTACGAACGCCACGGCGTTGACCACCGGCTTATCCGTCAGCCAGCAATAAGACTCGTTGGGCGCAATCTTCTGACAATTTTTTAACGTCTGTAAATGAAATGATGAGAAGATGACCGGGTGCTTGAGCGCCGCCCCGTGAACCATCGCCATCACGATGGGCTCAATCTCCGGATACTGGATCTTGTCCGTTTTCAACTCCAAATTCAGCTGAACATCCGCATCATCGACTAACGCTAAGAACTCCGCCAACGTTGGAATCGTTTCTTGATTGGCTAGCCGAAACTGTTGCAGTTCGCTAAAGGTGAAGTCATGGATCAGGCCGCTTCCATTCGTGGTGCGGTCAATGTGCTCATCGTGCATGATGACGGGGACTTGGTCCTTGGTCAAATGCACGTCAAATTCCAGGCCATCCACGTTGTTCTCCAGGGCGCAACGGAAGCCCGCAATGCTATTTTCCGGAAACTTAACGGGATAGCCCCGGTGTCCAAATACTAACGTTTTCACTGTCATAAAATCGCTCTCCTACTAATAGCCGTTCGCACGGTTGTTATTTTTAATGTTGCCGTTGAGCGACGACTGCGCCGTCTGCAACGCCGTTTTAATATTAGTCCCCGCGTAGATCTGCTCCATGGCGGTCTGAGTCAAGTTACGAGCTTGAATCAACCCCTGCATGAAGATACCAGAGTTGGTATTGTTTGGTTTCGCTGCGGCCAATTGCTCGCCAGGAACTCTGGATTCCGGTAACTTCTTGTACATGTTCAGCAAGGCTGGCTGCTGCTGCGACCCCTTGTTCAAGGCCAAGTATCCGGTCGCTGCCTGCCACTCTGCTTGACTCTTAGCGGTCATGACGAACTTGATGAAGTCCCATGCCCCCCGCTGAACAGCCGCAGATTTGTCATTCGAGATCCACAGTGACGCGCCACCGATGGCCACCCCATTACTCTTCTGGCCATCGGGATGTGGATAGTAGGTGATGCCCACTTGATCCTTGTTGCCCTTAGTCAACTGGGTCGTTGTCGCGGAACTTTGTAAGAACATGGCGAGTCGCCCGGATAAGAAGCTGGCGATTTCGTTGTTCAGCGCGTTCCCACCGGCACCATAGTTGGCAAAGACACCATCTTTAACGTTCTTCTGAATCCAGCTCATCGTATTCACGGTGCTAGCGCCGGTCAAGTTAGCGGCCGTTGGCGTACTGGTGTGACCATCGTCATTGTTGGCAAAGGAAGCACCGGCGTTCGCCATGAACTGTTCAAATAACCAGCCATAAATTTCGACCGACATGCCTTGAACCTTCTTGTTCGACTTTTGCATGACCTGCGTGGCAACCTTAGTGATGTCACTATAGGACGGGTTGACAGGTGGTGGCGTGACGCCCAACTTTTTCAGCAACGTTGCGTTGTAAAACAGGACGGGTTGCGAGGTGTTAAATGGCATGGATAGCTGCGTCCCCTGGTTAGAATAGAACGCCCGGGCCCCCGCAGAAATCTGGTTCACATCGTAGTGGTCGGCGTCGATGAACTTCTGGACCGGCGTCGTGTAGCCCGTGTGGTGCATCTGACTAGTCGAAATATCCATGGACTGGAAAACCGCTGGCGATGCATCGGTACCGTGCGTGTTGATGACTTTTTGCACGGCCTCATTATAACTCCCTTCGAACTCCGGGACGACTTCGTACTTACTTTGCGACTGGTTAAATTCCTTAGAGAAACTAATCAACTGTTGCTGTGCCGGACCGGTCATTTCGTGCCAAAAGACCACTTTGATCCGGCCGTTACTCTGCGCCGAAGCGGACGGATGACTGAACGCGGTCCATCCCAGAATCGCCGCTAAGACGACCAGAATACCGGCCACAATGCCGAATGTTTTGTGGGAAACGGTTTGCTTCTTCATTTCGTGGCCCCCTCATTCAAGCCATCCTTAAAGTAATGTTGTCCCACAAACAGCACGATCAACGTGGGAATCACAACGATCACAGCACTCGCTTGAATCATACCCCAATTGTTAAACGTTTCCTGTGATTGCAGTTGCCGCAACCCATCTTGAACTGGGCGGAACTTATCACTAAACGTGGTCAACATTGGCCAGAGGTATTGGTTCCAGCTTTCCAGGAAGCTGTAAGCGGCTAGTGTAAACAGGCTGATACGCGCGTAAGGTAACGTGACGCGCCAGTAAAATTGCCAGTGGTTCAAGCCCTCCACGTCGGCGGCTTCCTTTAACTCCGGTGGAATCTGGCGGAAGGACTGCCGCAACATGAAGATCCCAAAGGCCGATGTCAGAAATGGCACGACCATAACGGCGTAGTGGTTCAGCAGGTTCAACTGCCGCACCGTCGCGAAGTTGGGGATGACCTCAGCTTCAAAGGGCAGCATCATCGTGGCCAGAATCACGTAGAACAGGAAGTCACGGCCCTTAAAGGACAGGAAGACAAAGGCGTACGCCCCCAACGAACAGAACAGGAGCTGCGCCGCCATCGTCAACACGGAAATGACAAAGCTGTTGAGCAGGTAGCGCATAATGGCCGTTTGCTGCACGGCGTCCACGTAGTTTTGAAAGGAAATGTGCGTGCTAAACAGCGTCCCCTTGGCAATATCGGCCGTGGGCAATAGGCTGGTCCAAAAGCCCAAGATAAACGGGCCGATGATAATAATCGCCATGATGACCAACACCAGGTAACGTAACGTTTTATGAGTCTTTGTCAACATCATTAGTAGGTCACCCGTTTCTCAAGGAATTTGAATTGCAGCAGGGTAAACAGGGCAATGATGACCGCCAAAATCACGGATTCGGCGCTCGCCAACCCATAGTTGCCGCTTAAAAAGGCATCTTGATAGACCCGATAAACCATCAGGTTGGTGGCGTTGTTAGGCCCCCCAGCCGTCATCAGGTCGATCAACCCAAAGCTCTTGAAGGCCCCGATCAACGTGACCGTTGACGTGAAGAATAGTGTTGGCGAGATCATCGGAATGGTCACGTGGAAGAACTGGTAGCCCTCGGACGCCCCTTCGATGGCAGACGCTTCGTAGAGCGGTTGGGGCACCATTTGTAACGCCCCAAAGAGAATCAAGAAGGTAAACCCGAGATTCATCCAAACCGTGGAAATGATGACGGCGGTCATGGCCGGACCCGGTTGCGTCAACCAAGCCACAATCGGCAAATGGAGGAAGCTCCCAATCTGGTCGAACAGCCCAATCGACGGACTGAAAATGAACAGCCAGAAGATAGCGGCTACGGAGACGGAAACCCCCATCGTAGCGGAGAAAATCGTCCGGAACCATTGAATTCCGGCAAGCTTTTTGACCGCCAGTTGGGCCAACAGTAATCCTAGAATCAGGGTCAAGGCCACGACCCCAATCACGTAAATGGCCGTGGCTTGCAGGCTGGCTTGATAGGCGCTAGAGGTCAACAGGCCGATGTAGTTTTTCAAGCCGACAAAGACCGTGGGCCGACCCAGGTTATTGGTCAAGAAGAGGCTCAGATAGAGGGTTCGCAACATGGGATAAAAGACGAAGATTCCCAGTACCAGCAGTGATGGTCCGAGAAAGGCAAACGCGTAGTACTTGTCACCGGCGTGGAGGTTGTACCCCTTGGCCCGCTTGTGACTAATCGCCGCCGACTGATCGACCTTAGGCTTGGGCGCTGGCGTGACTTCTGCTTGCATGTTGGCGACCTCCTTCCACCATAAACTGGACTTCCCCGGCATGGTCAAAGACATACGCATTGCCATCAACGCCGACGGACAGCCAATCGCCGGTACGGTAAACGTCATCGGGATCAGCGGTCAACTCAATGGGTGTCCCATCACTGAGTTCGGCCTCCAGTAAAATTTGCGCACCCAGGTATTCAACGGTCTTGACCTGCGCATTGGGCTCACCCTCTCCTTGAGGGAGCAAGTACAGCGACGTTGGTCGAATCCCGACAATGTAGTCCGCAACTGGTAATGGCTTTGGTAACGCTAATTTCAACGTATCGGCCAATGTTAATTCGCGGTCGGCAGTCACCCGTGCCGGTAACAGGTTCATCCGTGGCGTCCCAAAGAAGCTGGCCACGAAGGTGTTGGCTGGCCGGTTGTAAATGTCGAGGGGCGTGCCAATCTGCTGAATCTTGTGGTCGTGAAGCACCATGATGTGATCGGCCATGGTCATCGCTTCGACCTGGTCGTGCGTGACGTAAATCACGGTCAGTCCTAATTCTTGCTGAAGATTCCGCAATTCCGTCCGCATCTTGATTCGGAGTTGGGCGTCCAAGTTGGATAAAGGTTCGTCCATTAGGCATATCTTGGCATCACTGGCGATTGCCCGCGCTAAAGCGACCCGTTGCCGTTGCCCACCAGATAAGTCCCGGGGACGACGGTCCTTGAATTCTTCCAGGTTAACCAATTTGATGGCCTTCGTGACCCGTTCTTCGATTTCCTTGGCGGGAAACTTCCGGGCCTTCAATCCAAACGCCACGTTGTCGGTGACCGATAAAAATGGAAATAATGCATAACTCTGAAATACCATCGTTAACTGGCGGTCTTTCGGTGGCAAGTCCGTTGCCACCTTACCGTCGATCTGAAGTTCACCGGTCGAAATTGGAATTAACCCTGCAATCATCCGTAACAACGTACTTTTCCCACACCCAGAAGGCCCGACAATCGCGAAAAATTCGCCACTCTCAATGTGCGCCGTCACGTTTTGCAAAACCCAATTATCAGCGGTGTACGCTTTCCCCAATGCGTTTAACTCAATCGACATCTCGCCACTCCCCTTACTTAAGTATGGGGCAAGTGTACGCGGCCCATGTAACGAGGTTGTGTCGTCTATGTAAATAGTTTGTAAACCATCCTCACTTTTTTTGAAAGCGATTACCTGTTAGGGTTGACAGGCCGGGATAGTCGTTTCCGTGGCACTTGATTTAGGGGGTTATTTAGCGGTCAGAACCCGTCCTAGCGATTTAGGCACCGTGACAAATTAGCTAGCTGCTATGCGGCGTCAAGTGCTCTACAACCGTTATCATTCCGGCGTTTTTAGCCTGATCTCATCTTTTTAGGTTGAACTTGCAACCCGCGAGAATTATGGCCAGGCGCTAGCTGAAACCCATCGCCGTTTTCTGTCAAATTCACCATCTCCCACTAAACCACTTGGGACCAGTTGATTGCCACTCTACCTGCTAAATTCCAAGTGGCTAAAAAGGTAAATTAACTTAATATCTACGCTAAGTTTTCCTAATCTAGGCATGAAAAAGGCGCTACCAGTTCGTCCGCTGATAGCGCCTGATCGTTATTCTGATAATTGACTAAGGGTTAAACGATAAAATCCAGACCGCATCCCCGCATTGGTAAGCATTTACGCCGTTAAATTTGTCTAAATTGGGCGCACTCCGGCTGCCAGGGATTCCGCCTGCTGTGGGGACGCTTCAGACTGGCAGGACACCAGTCTTCTCGCTCGCTTTGAAGCCCCGAAAACCACGTGTCTCCAAAGTCGCCCGTGAAGTAAGCTGGCTGAAAAAAACGCCAGCTAACATCACCTTCACGGCCGGCTCCATCCCTGGCCTCCTCCGGCGCTGACTGTGTTTTATCACGCCAATAGCTGTAGACCACTGCTACCTGTCATTTCTTGATTCGACTAATAACAACCGTTACATTACGTCCTCATTGTCGTCCAAAAACACAATGTAAGCCGAGAGGTCGGCAGATATGGGCTCAGGCGCGTCGTTCTACTTAGTCAGTAAGCGATTTTCTTACTGGCTTAGTAGAAAACCAAGCTTGTAGACTCGGGGCTTTCGAGGCTTCAAGTTGTGTTCGCACCGATCCAGCCCATATCTGCCGACCGGTAAGGCGACCGGACCACCAAGCTGGCAGCCGCAGTGCGGTCAATTTACACTAATTTAACTCCCCCAAACATCGTCAGCGATTCGCTTGACCAATTTCAGTTTGGCCCACTGCTGGTCCTCTGTCAGTTGGTTGCCTTCTTCAGTCGAAGCGAAGCCACACTGGGTGGACAGGGCCAAGTTGGCTAGTGGCACCTGTTGAGCGGCATCTTTGATCCGGGTCTTGATGTCGTCTTCGTTCTCCAATTCAGGAAACTTCGACGTGATCAATCCCAAGACGAGTTTCTTATTGGGGTCATTATTCCAGATTTTCTTAAGCGGCGTGAAGTCCCCAGCCCGATCACTGTCGTATTCCAAGAACAAGCCGTCATAGTGTAACTGGCTCAGGTAGTCGGCCACATCATCATAGCCGCCAGAGAACAGGTACGTTGACTTGAAGTTCCCCCGGCAAATGTGCGTGGTCACCGTCAAGTCGTCCGGCAGGTCCGTTAACAGGGTGTTGATGACCCGAACCGCGTCTTCGGCCAAGGACACGTACGTCTGGTGAGCGGTCGCATCGTCAACCGTCTCGTTGAGCTTACTAATGAGAAAGGCCCACGTCGTATCGTCTAGTTGCAGGTAACGACAACCCAATTCATAGAAATGCAGAATCGTTTCATGATAGGCCTTGGCCAAGTCATCTAGGTACGCATCCCAGGTCTCATAAAAGTCGTGCCAGTTATCGCTACGGTTGTCCCGGAACAACATAGTTGGTGAGGGGATCGTCTGCTTTACCAGCACACCTGCTGGTACCAGTGACTGCAGATACTGGAAGCTCTCAAAGAAGGGGTGATCCGGGTTAAACGCAATCTTGCCCACCAGGTCGGCGTTGTCGGTTCGGGTCTTGCTGCCATGGAATTTATAGCTTTGTTGATAGTCGTAGTGACCAACGCCATTTAGACCCCATAAGAAGTCCAGATGCCACCAGCTCCGATTGAACTCACCATCAGTAACAGCCTTCAACCCCAGGGCGACCTGTTCACCAACGACACGTTTGGTCTCGGCACGTTGGACGGCCTTCAGTTGGTCGGCATCAATCTCACCCGCCGCAAATTTTGCCCGGGCATCCTTGAGGGTTGCGGGGCGTAAGAGACTACCCACAATGTCATAGCGGTAAGGGAACTCATTTTCTGTCGTCGTTGTCATGTTTGATTTCCTCCTAAAGTGGGTGGACTTAGACCGTTCGACTGGCAACGTGAAGCGCACATTCAGCAAGCACGTTGCCCGCAATCCTCCCAGCGTGCACCGCTCGGGGAATCTCAAGGGGTTGGTAACGGCAAAATGGCCGTTGCCAGTCCAACGATATAGGTCGCCCTGTTTTCTAATCGGTCAGCATAACTAAAAAACGACACGCTCCTCCCCCAAACTAATTGCTTAGTTCAAGGGACGAACGTGTCGTTTTACCACCCTAGTTCACAAAGTCCTCGCAGACCTTGCCTCAACGGTACCAGTTGATACCC
Source organism: Levilactobacillus enshiensis (assembly GCF_007115095.1). Lineage (GTDB taxonomy): Bacteria > Bacillota > Bacilli > Lactobacillales > Lactobacillaceae > Levilactobacillus > Levilactobacillus enshiensis. The sequence goes on from NZ_SULH01000007.1 coordinate 144,029, forward strand.
GGAAAGTTAACGGTTCCTACCGACCAAGTAGCGTGAACCGCTTGATAGCTCTTAGGAGCTCATCTTCATGGTTCGTCATCGACCCGTTCCCACTCGTTCGGGCTCACTGCACAACGACAACACCACTACTCTTCTCCTAGCTTTATTTATGACAAACCGATTAGAAATTAGTGATAAGTTTAGGACTCTTATTCCCACCTGTCAAGCGTTGATTTTAATCCAACAACCCATGACTTCTTAAATAGTCCCGTGCCACGGTCGCGGCCTTCTCATGCTTGACGGTGACCCGGTAATTCATCTTCTGCATATCCGTTGTGGTCACCTTACCCGCTAATTTGTTCAACGTTGGCTGCAATTCGGGATGGGCCGTCAACAATTTTTCCGTCATCAACGGGGCCCCCTGATAGGGTGGGAAGAACTGCTTGTCGTCTTTCAAAACGACTAGGTGGTACTCCTGTACTTCGGGATCGGTCGTGTACCCATCGACCAAGTTGACCTTGCCATTGGCGATGGCCTTATAGCGAATCGACGGCTCCATGGTCTTGACGCTGGCAAATTTCAGTCCATACGCCTTGCTGAGGCCTGGATAGCCATCCTTCAACTGATGGAAGTCCGGATCAAACCCGGCGTGGACCTTGTCCTCAACGGCGACCAAGTCGGAAACCGTCTTCAACTGATATTTTTGCGCAAATTTTTTAGTCACCGCCAGATCATACCCGTTTTGATACTTCATCGGCTTCAGGTAGGCTAGCTGGTGTTGCGTCTTAAGCGCCTGTTTGGCTACCTGATAGGTTTTCGCAGGGTCGTGGCTCGCCGATTTCTCACCCGTGACCAACGACTCCAGCACGGTTCCGGTAAACTCGGGATAAATGTCAATCGACCCCGACTGGAGCGCCTTGAACAGGAAGGAGGTTGCGCCAAAGTTAGCCTTGGTCGTCACCTTGATGTTGGGATGGTCATGCTCGATCAAGTCCTTATACATGTTGATCAGAATTTCGGGCTCACTTCCCAATTTACCAGCCACCGTAATGGTCGTCTGGGGGTTCGCCAGCTTACGATAGCCCGCAAAACCACCAATTAGGACGATCAACGTTAGGAGCACGATCCCCGCCTTTTTAAACGACAGCTTTCCCAGCCAATCAATCGCCGCGCCAAAGACCAGCGCCAGGATGGCCGACAACACGGCCCCAATGATTAAGAGGGCATTGTTGTTGGTTTCAATTCCCAGCAGGATATAAGTTCCCAGACCACCCGCGCCAATCAGAGCAGCCAAGGTGGCGGTCCCAATGATCATGACCATCGCGATCCGAATACCGGAGATGATCATGGGCAAGGCCAGTGGTAGCTCAACGCGGAACAATTTCATCCGCCGCGACAGCCCAAACGCGGTCGCCGCTTCCTCTAAATTGGGATCGATGGTGGTCAGCCCAGAATAGGTGTTTTGGAAAATTGGCATCACCGCGTAAATGACCAACGCAATGATCGAGGGGACGGTCCCAATGCCGACGATGGGAATCAGAATCCCCAACAGTGCCAGACTAGGAATCGTTTGGAGAATACTGGTAATCTGAAGCATCACCTTGGCCCAGCGCCGATGGTTCATCAAGAGAATCGCTAAGGGAATGGCGATGATGGCGGCAATCAACAGTGAGATCAGCGACAACCCAATGTGTTGACCAATCGAATTGACGATGTCACCGCCCTGCGTTCGTAGAATATGGATAATCTGTGCCAACTAGTTTGCCTCCTTAGTTGCCAAATAGTCGAGAAGATCCGGCGTGCCAAGCAACCGCGCTGTCGTTCCCGTGCCCACCACGACCGAGGTGTTGCCTTTCAGGGCTGCCGCCAACTCGTTGACCGTCGCCGTTGTCGCTAACGTTTCCGTTTCAGTCGTCGCCACCCCGTAACCCGCATTGAGTAATGACTGGACGGTATCGGGGCGCGGGGCGTGCTCATTTTCAAAAAAGCCACGCACAAACTCATTGGCCGGATGCTGCATAATCTCTTCACCCGTTCCCACCTGTTGGAGCTGCCCCAACCGCATCACGGCAATGTGTTGGCCCAGCCGCAATGCCTCGTGCATGTCATGGGTGACGAACACGAAGGTCATCTGGAGCTCCTTGTGCAACTGTAGAACCAGGTCCTGCAACTGTTTACGCGAAATCGGATCCAGCGCGCTGAATGGTTCGTCCATCAAGACCACCTTGGGTTTGATGGCGAGTGCACGGATGATACCGACTCGCTGCTGTTCCCCACCAGACAGTTCATTGGGCATCCGGGTAGCGTACTGATCCGGATCTAAATCGACCTGTTTCAGCAGGGCGCGTGCCCGTTCGACCCGTTGTTTGCGCGGCCAGCCGAGCGATTCCGCCTGAATGGCAATGTTTTCTTGAATGTTTAAATTCGGAAAGAGGGCAATATTTTGCAGCACATATCCCATTTGCAGTCGCAATTGTGTTAAATCGTAATCAATTAGGCGTTGATCTTCAAAGTAAATGTCGCCCTTGGTCGGTGCAATCAGGCGATTCAACATCTTCAATGTGGTCGTTTTGCCACTCCCACTGGGACCGACCAACACAAAGAAATCCCCCGTTGGTATGGTCAGATTGAGATTGTCAATCGCCTGGTTACCGGCATAACGCTTACTAACATTTTTAAATTCTATCATTCGTGACCTCCCACTGATGACTTGCAAACCCTGCTTTTATATTTTCGCGATGAGCTGTCAAAATCGGAACCCAGCTCACCCAATCTCACATGACTGTCTTCAATTATACTAATCTTCTGCCAATTTCCTAAGCAGAAGACTTACCAACTTTGTCACGCAACAGTCTCCCACTTTACACGTTTCCAGCCCGACTGTTAATATTAAAAAGAAAGACTTTCCGTCCAAAAAACTTAGAAAATAAGGTGTTTAATGTGCCAGACGAAACCGATATTGCCATTATCAAGGAACTTAATCGCGATAGTCGCATCAAAACTAGCCACTTGGCCGACCTCGTCCACCTCTCCGCCCCAGCTGTAGCCGCTCGCATCCAGCGGTTGGAAGATACCGGCGTGATTACGAAATACACCATTGAAGTCGATCTCGACAAGATTGCCCGACCACGCCAAGTTTTCATTCAAGTCGCCGTTCAAAACCGCCAACATGCGGACTATTTGAAATTGGTCAAGCGTCACCACAACGATTTCCGCCACCACTACCGCACGACCGGGAGCTACGATTACATGCTGGAAGGCGCGTTTCACGACCGCCACGTGCTGAACGATTTTCTCCTGGCGCTGGGGAAAGTCGCCCGTTACCAGGTCATCGACGTGATCGACGATATTTAAGCCGTCTTGGTGGAGGAGCGTTGCATTTTCATCCGGTCTAAATTGACTTGGATGACGGGCAAAATCGCCCATTGTGACGGCACTGTCAAAATAATTCCCACTTTAGTCACCCTGCAATATCAAATTCAAAACTAAAAATTGAAAGATAAATTTCAAGTCTCATCTCAGTGTGGGTAAGCATTCGCACCGTTAGATTGGCCGCACTACGGCTGTCAGGACTTTATCAAAACAACGGCTAGGGCACAGCTACCTGGCGTTTTTAGATTCAATTGATAACGACCGTTACGGTTATTCTCAGAGTCGTCTGAGAGCACAATGTAAGCCGAGAAGTCGGCAGATATGAGCTCAGGCGCGTCGTTCTACTTAGTCAGTAAGTGATTTTCTTACTGGCTTAATAGAAAACCAAGCTTGTGGACTCGGGGTTTACGAGGCTTCAAGTTGTGTTCGCACCGATCCAGCTCATATCTGCCGGCCGGTAAGGCGACTAGACCACCAAGTTGCCTAGTCTTGATTACAATATTGTGGTTAGACTATGTTTTGAAATTTTCCACCTTCAATCCAAACCTAGCCCCCGCAAAAACGCTAGAATTCTTGACCGACTCCGCGAAAAGTGCTGTAATCAAGTTGATAAGAAACGATTGCTTCACTTAACTAGTCACAGTATCGGGGTTTACATTTAAAACTAAGGTGGGTCTTAACATGGACGAAGTGGTACAAGCACTGAGCGACATTGTCAAATTAAATACAGTTAATGGAAACGAAAAATTGGTTGCCGACTATTTGGCCGACCTGTTCAAGCAACACGGCATCGACAGCACTGCCGTTGAATATGCGCCTAACCGTGTCAGCCTAGTCGCCGAAATCGGTGACGGCAACGGTCCTGTCGTGGGGTTTGACGGCCATTCAGATATCGTGGCTTTAGGGGACGCGACTAAGTGGCAGGCCGATGCCCTCTCCGCGGCTATCGTGGACGGCAATATGATTGGCCGGGGAACGTCTGACATGAAGTCCGGTTTGATGGCTGGTGCCCTGGCAATGATCCATTTGAAGGACCAAAACGTACCACTACACGGCACCTTGCGCTTCATGGCCACCGTTGGTGAGGAATACGGCCAATATGGTGCCCAACAATTGGGCAAAGAAGGCTACGCCAAGGACCTTGATACGCTAATTGTCGGCGAACCAAGTGGTGTCCACAAACAACTATTACTGCAAAAAAAGATTCAATACATGTTGCAAAGCGACGAGGCGGGCGCCAAAAAACTCTTGGCCGCTAACCAGACCAACGAACAACATTTCATTGAACTGGCACACAAAGGGTCCTTGACGTACACGGTTCACTCCAAGGGGGTCGCCGCACACAGCTCCATGCCAGAAATCGGCAACAACGCCATCACCCCTTTGATGCGCTTCTACCAAAAGGAAGAAGCCTACTTTGCTTCCATCAAGGACTATCGCAACCCCGTTCTGGGACCCGTCACACCCGTTGTGACCATGATCAAGGGTGGCGAGCAGATCAATACGGTGCCGGCCAGCGCTGACCTCTCCGTCAAGATCCGGACCATCCCCGAACTGCCAAACGCCGACATCACGGCTGCCATCAAGCAGATCATCGCCGCCATCAACGCTGAAGGTGCAGACTTGACGCTGGATATTCTCAGCGATCTCCGGCCGATGCACACCATGGCAGATGCGCCGCTAGTTCAGGCCGCTAAGGAAATCGGGCAGGCTGAACTGCAACAAGCCCTCCCATTGGTCGGCGTTCCCGGTGGCACCGACGCTTCTTCCTTCCTGGCATTCAACCCAGACATCGACGTCATTGTCTTTGGTCCCGGCAACATCACGGCCCACCAAGTCAACGAGTACGTCGACCTCGACATGTACCACCGCTTCATCACGATTTACGAGAAATTGATCACCCGGTTATTGCAGTAACCTGCTTACCGGCTAAGCAGCAAAATCCGGAACATCACTAAAAAATCAGCATCTTCAGAAGGATCTTCTGAAAATGCTGATTTTTTTGCCATTATCGTGTCGAGATGTGCGCCACCAGGCAGTTTGCGCGTCTGGCTGGCCCGCTCTTTTTTCAGTTTACGCTTCGTCGTCCACATCGTAGCCCGGGGCGTTGGTCAGCCCCCAGGTAATGGTGCCCTGGTACTTACCAGCCGTGGCCCCACCGCCGACTGACAACAGCAGTCCCGTTTCCGGCGTCCAACTATTGCCCACATCATACAGGGTGTCCGCTTCACTTCCGTCCGTTTGCCGCGTCAAAATCTCTGTCGCCTCCGCCCCAATTGTCCGCGTTCGATAAGTATCTACGTAGATGAGTTGGCCCACCAATGGCCTACCCGTCTCCGTTTTAAAGGGTTCTGCCTGGGCCGTTAACGTCCACGGCTCACCGGTTCCACGTTCATCCTGAACACTCAAGATCCAGTCATTCTCCCGCTGAACGCGTTTTGTTTCTCCCGTTAGAACGGTCTCCTTAAACGTACTTCGTAGCGAAACCGTACTGAACCGTAATGTTCCCACCAACGTAATCGGTACGGTCACTGGCGCGGATGCGTCCCCCTCTTCGGTCATCGCGATCAATTCTAAGTGATTGGCCCCCCGTTGAATCTGGGCACCCGAAATCGGCAATTGAAAGTCGCCTGCGCGATTCACCAGAACCGGCTCAAGCGCCTTTCCGTTCAATTGCGCTTTTATCCAGATCTTTGACGAATCGTCAGCGTCCACACCCTTCAAGCGGGCCGTCCCTTCGACGACGATATCCCGACGAGACGACAAGACGATCGGCGTTTCACTGGTCACTTCCAAGCTCATCCGCGCGTGGGGGTTGATCATAAAGTCTGGCGTATCCGCGGCACTAACCTGCGTCGCCGATGTAAACTTACTGGTCAACGCCTCAACCGTCTTGGTGGTCGTCACGGCCTTGGCCTGCCCCATGACGCTGATAACGGCCGCCCGGTTCTCCTCATTCAGCGCATTTTGCAGGCGTACCGACAGCTCATTATCCGCGAAATTCGTCAGTGACACTTGCTGCTCCTCTCCCTTGCTATAGGCGATCTTGATCTCCTTCACGTCGATATCCTTAGGCACCTTCAAGTGGGCCACGATGTCTGCCCACGCCTGGCGCCCGGAGCGATAAGCCAAATGATAGTCCAACCGCACGCGACTCTTGCTCTTGACCTGCCCACCCGAGGTCACCACCCGTTTGCGGTCCAAATCGGTCAGCGTGGTCCGCGAATCGACATCGACCATTCCCGGGACGTTCTCCAACACGACCAAATGATTTTCAAATTGGTCACTCGTTGCCGAAGTCAGGCCCCAACGAATCTGCCCCGTTTTCTGCGGATCCAGTTGATTCAAATCCAGTTCAATGGTTCGGCCGATTCCCTGCTGTGGCGTGTGCATTTGCGGGTCCCGGTCATCGAAGGTGTACATCAATAACCCACCCTTCTTTTGGTAGCGTATCGTCAAATGATGCCACTGCCCATTCGACAAGAAGTTCGGTTCGTTGACGTTGTTCACAACATTCTTGTGCCACAGGTTGTAGTAGTACGTATAGCGGCTCCCCAAGAGGCCGTGAATAATACCATGGTCGATCTCGTGTCGTTGATACGTCGTCGTCTTCCCGGGGTAGTTCGAGGCAATGTGCATCACGGGATAGCCGACATCAAATGAATTCGCTTTTCCCGCTGCCGAATCGTTTTCCTGCCCGTTCCACTGCGTGTCAAACTCCAGCGCCCAACTATTCTGAATCGCTGTCTTTGCCACTTTTTTGGCACTAGATTGATGGGAATCATCATCGACTCCCCACACGCCCAGCGTTTCACCAGGGATAACGCCCTTGCGTTTTCCCGGCGTTGCTTCCAACCCCCGGCTATCATTTTGCAAGACAAAGGCGAGTCCCGCCCCGGCCTGCGCGTCACTATTTCCTAAGTACAACCACATTGAAATGGTCTGGTCGCGCCCTAAGTCTAAAAGACCCTGTTGCGTTGCCCACATCGACCCAAACTGGTTCGGTCCGCTCGTCAACGCAGCAACCTGAGTCCCGGGAGCATTCGGATTGGTACTCGCCATCACGGTCGCTGAACTTTTTTTAGTGGTCTCCGTCGTCACAAACGGATTCGTCTTGTCCAGCACAATACCGTGGGGGGCCGTTGCCAAAGCGGTACTCAAATCATCAGCGTGCCCCACGCACCAGCCCTGCCAGCTCAAGCCAGCCATTACCAGCACCAACCCCAAATGTAACCATCGTTTTGCTCCCATTGTTTCTCCCCCATACTCTTGCTTAACCAATTAACGACTATTTCAAAACAAAATAAGTGTCCAGTCCGCTGTGGGCGTTCACCCGCGGTAGACTGGGCACTTGTTCGCATCCAGCTTGTGTGTTGGCCGCCGGATTACCGGACGACGCAACGTTTGATTTAACTGTGAACCGGACTGATCACTCGCTGCCTAACTCGGCGCGTCACTCAGTGTCCAGACAATCGTTCCCGAATAGTGCCCGATTGCTGAGCCATCGGTGACGGTGAGTAACATCCCCGTCCGCGGTGTCCAACTACCGACCACATCGAAGCGTCCCGCATCTTCACTATCGTCCGTAACGTGCGTTAGGACCGGCGTGGGGGTCGTCCCAATTGGAAGCGACCCGTGGCTGGTCACGTAGACCGGTTGCCCGGCCAACTGCTGCCCATCACTAGTGGTCAATGCGGTGGCTTGTGCGTTCAGCGTCCAACGAGAACCCGTTCCGCGCGTATCCTGAACAACCAGCCGCCAATCGCCGGTCCGACCGACCAACTGACTGTTACCGGTCAAGGTACTGGCTTGGAACCCCTCCTCGCTAGAAACCGTGTCAAATTTCAGCTCGCCGGTGACCGTGATGGGCACGGTCACCGTTTTAGAAACGTCACCGCTAGCTGTCACTGCAGTCAGCTTCAGCACATTTGCCCCTGGCTGTAGCTGGCTGGCAGCCAGAGAAAGGGTAAATGTCCCGTCACTTTGCGGCGTTACCCTGGCCAGGGTAGCACCATTCAGCTTCGGCGTGACGCACAATGCTGGTGGCACATTGGCACGGGTGAAGCCACCAATTTTTCCCGTCACCGTCGTTTTCTGCAAGTCTGGTAGCACCAATGGATCTGCACTAGTCACTGCCAAATCAAGCTTAACGGCGGGCATAACGCGAAAAGTTGGCGTCGTGGCCGTGCCAACAAACGCTGATGATGCGAAGATACTGGTGACACTGGCAACCACTTGCTGGGTGCTGACTGGTAGGATCCGCCCCGTCACTTGAACCGTGGCCGACGGATTCTGCCGCGACAACGCTGACTTAAAGGCGACTGTGAGCGCGCCGTCGCGAGTCGCAGAAAGGGCGACCGTCGTGACTTGCCCATTAGCCATGGTAACCGTAGCCCGTTTGGCATACGCAATCCCTGCTGGCAAACGGAGCTGCCCACCAATCGCCGACCAGACTCGCCGACCGCCTTGGTAGTTGAGATGATACGTCAATTGGACCTTATCTCGACTGACAACTTCATCGTCGTGGTCAACGATCTTGTCCTGCGTTAGATCCGTCAACTGCGCTGAAGTCTGCGCCGTCACCAGTCCAGGCGCGTTCTCCAAGACGACCAGGTTGTCTTCAGCATGCGTTCCCGTGGTCCCCGTGAACCCCCACCGCACACGGCCGGTATGGTCTGGATCAATCCGCTTCGGATCGACCGCTACCGTCCGGCGAGTGCCCGGTTCAGGTGTTTCGGTCACGGGGTTTTTGTCGTTAAACGCGTACGTCATGGTCTGGGCCGTGGCGTTCCAGGTTAACGTCAAATGATGCCACGCGCCGTTAGCCAAGAAATTCGGCTGTGTCGCATCGCTGATCACGCCGCTGTGGCGCAAGCGATACCCAGTCGGCGCATTGGTCGCTGGCGGGAGCAAAGGCAGGTAACTCGTTGCCAATCCCGGATAGCCCGAGGCAATGTGGGCGGTGGTCCGACCGGCATCTAAACCCGTGGTCAGGCGCGTCGCCTTGTCGTTGAAGTTTGTATCAAACTCCAGTGCCCAGCTATTTTGAATCGCTGTTGCGGCAATGTCCTTTGCCGACCCGACCGCGGTGCCAGCCGCCACACCCCACACCCCGAGCGTTTCGGCACTGACAGGCGCATTCCCCCAGTCAGGCATCGCGTGGACGCCCCGGGAATCATTTTGCAACACGACAGCCATGCCATCGGTTGCAGCATTTCCCTGATCACCAAAGTAAAGCCATAGTGACAACTGTTCATTGTGCGTTAAATCAAAACTATTATCATCCGTCGACCAAGTTGACCCAAACTGACCTGCGTTGTTTGTTACCACCGCGGCTTGCGTTCCGGGTGCTGCCGGATTCGTCGTGTTCACGACGGTAGCAGAGCTCTTACTAGTCGTTGCCACCGTTAAGATGGCATTGGGCTTGCTGAGTAAAATCCCTTGCGGCGCGGTCGCCAAGGCATGGGCAGCGTCGCTAGCCGCATGCGCTGTGACCACACCGCTCCAACAGGTCAGGGCTAGCAGAATCAAGCCAGCGTCCAACCACCGTCTGAACATGGGAAATCCCCCCTATTCACTTACGAAAGCAGCCGCGGGTAGCATTCATCTGTAACAACCAGTATCGGTTGTGCCCACCAGGAGAATCGTTCCCGACAAAAGTAATGACCCGTGTCGCCGCCCCCCATAGATGAACCTACTCGCCGTCAGTGTCCTCATCATCGCGGTGACGGTTGCGGTACAGCAGGTAACCAATGATGGTCAGTAGCATGACAATCAGGAGGCCTAACGCTGCGTACAGCCAGTAGTTCGGCCGTTTAGCTGGCGCCAAGACCGTCTTGTTCAATCGCTTAACCGTCTGGTCTGCAATCGTGAAGTTACGGGTAAACTGCCAGGTCTGTGAACCCGCCTTAGCCGTTAGATAGAGCGTGTATTGGCCGGCGGGAAGGTTCTGGTTGCCCCACGGAATCCCAAAGTTAAAGTTACTATTCGGCGCCATTCCCATCCCACTTTGTTGCTGCCGAATGAGAACTTTGGTCGAATCGAACTTGGTCACCCGGGCGTTGACCGTGAGTTTTTGCATAATGCCAGGCTGCGGGTTTTGCAGATTAGCCGTGACGTAATTTCGCCGGTTGATCTGCGTGACCTTGATCTCGTGAAGCTGCATGTCGGGTAAGACCGTCTGTGTGCTCTCGCGGAGTCGTAGGCCAATGGCGTAGGCGAACGCATTTTGAATCATGATCTTCGCCGCTGTGTGTTTCGTTGCGGTTGGCACCTGCTCGACGTACACCCCGCCTAACATAATTCCCGGTAGCCGTTTGGCAGGCATGGTGTAGGTAAACGTCACCTTTTTCTGGGCATTAGCCGCCACCGTCACCTTTTGATCAGACCCCTTAGTGAAGATGTCTCGCATGCCCACTTTTAACGAAGGGTCCAACTGAGGCTTGACCTGACTGTAATCAATCACGCCATTATCGTTCGTCACAGCCTGATTGACGCTAACCACATACTTCTGTTGCCGATTGCTCGTATTGTTGATGACAATTGCCAACTGCTGCGTTTGTCCAGGTTTGACGCGCAAAGCAAAATAATTCACCTGCTTGTCATCCTGGTTGCTTGGGAGCTCGGCTCTCACCGTGTACCCCACGCTATCCGCTAAGGCCGTTGGCATTTGCCAGATCAATCCGACTAAGGCTAGACTCAACGCGAGTAAAAGTTGCCATCCTCGTTTCATCGTTGTCATCCCCCATCAACCGCCAGAAAAATCGGTGCCACGGACATGACACCGTCAAAACAACCTGCGCTGCTTGCTTGATGACGGCCTAGTCGCGTTACCAGCTAGCCGTCGCTTGGACCCACTTTTCAGCATCAGCACAACTCTCAAAACTTACTGTGGCGTGTCGCTCAACTGCCATGTTAACGTTGAACTGTAGATACCACTGACTTGCCCAGCAGGAACCGTTAAGTTGATTTTGGCTAACCCATACTCGGAGTCCCAAATTCCCAAGCCACCTCTAGCTGGTGCCGCCAAGACGATTTGCGACGTCCCGCTCCCATTTAAAGGTGTGCTGGTCGCCACTGGTGCTGCCGATGGGTTGCCCGTGTTGGCCGCAGCGACTTCTGGTGTCCCCAGGGTCAATTGTGCCCCACTCAGCGTGTCACCCGCTGCATCCGTAAATGGCGTGTTCTTTAACTGAACGTTCCAACCACTGCCTAAGCCAGGGTTAGAAACTTCAACCGGATTATCGGCCGAGACGGCGTAGAAACTGCCGTTGGTCTTGCCGTTAGGAGTGACATTCTTGCCAAAACTGATGTTTGGCGCCGTATCCAGAGAAATCGTGGCGTTAGGACTCGTGTCGAATTCGGCTGACGTCGTGGTACTTTGCGTCGTTACGGCCGAACTGCTACTCGTCGAACTGCTGATACTTGTCGTGGTCGCTGTCGATGAACTACTACTCGTATCAGTGGTTGCCGCGGAAACTGGTGCGGCAGCTAACAAGCCAGCGCCTAAACTCAAAACCGCCAGGCTACTGAACAGTGAAACCTTCAATTTACGAGTCATTTTTACTCACTCCTTCATACTAATATCGTGATTACCAGTATTAGAGTAAACGAGGCGCTTTGGTAATGGCTAAGCCCCCCGCTAACTGACGCCCTAAATTATTCCGTGCCGGCCACGTTGTTCGCCGACTATCTGACCGAATTAACCTTTCAGTGTCCATACGCTTGATTCAATAAAGATGATAACCGCTATAAATAAAAAAGACCAGCTTTTCGCCAGTCTTTCGTACCTAGACCTTTAGTGGTGAAAGTCCTCCACCTTTAAGGCCAGCAACTCATTTAACCATTGATGTGTCGCGTCATCCGCGCTTATTGAAATCTTAAAACCAAGCGGTGAAAACAACGAACCAACTGCCGACCACTGCACCTGTCCCCCCACAAAGAAGCTGGCGGTCAACTGTTCACGCTGTGTGGGCGTGATGGGTGTCGCCATGGTCGTTAGTAAATTGACGGCCAGTTGATCGGCAACTAACCCCGCATAAGCCGTTGGTGTCAGGGACTTCACGATTTGACGGGGAACCGATAATGGGACGACCGGACCTTCACGCAATAATAACCGTTGCCAATTCATAATCTGACCCAGCAGCAGACCATAAAATTGCCAGGGGACCTGATTACCGATACGTTTGAGGGTCGTTGCCGTGATGGCGGCGATGTCCCACTGCACCTGTTGTTCGCCTTGCGCCAGTGCCGTCTGTAGCCACTCGCTGAAGTAACGTTGCACCGTGGCATCGACCAGCGGTGGCAGCTTGCTACCCTGAACCAAATGGTAACGACCGAGTAAAAAGTCCTCGACTTGGTTCCAGTCGATGGTGCGGCTGTTCTGTTGCTGTTTACGTCGTTTGAGCTGTCGCAACTGCTTCAAGCGACTTGATTTGCCATAATTTCCTGGACGACTCATGCCTTCGTCCTCCATTTCTAGATTGATTTACATTTGAAAAGCTGTCATACCTACAATTACAGGTAGCTACAGGTAGCTGCCGCCTTACCGTTCGCCAAACTTGGACCGGAACGCGGTGGGGAGGACGGCCAAAGCCTGAGGAGCGGTCTTTGACCTCGCTTTGAGCCGAAAAACCACGTCTCAAAGACGCCATTTTTCAAGCAGAGCACTTGAAAAATCCCACGGCTGGGTCCAAATTTGGCTCACTCACGGCTACTTAAGTGATTGTCAATTAGGACTGCTGTTACATTGAATCCCCAACTAGATAACATAGTGGTTGGGTCGGCTTACACGGTATTCTTAGGCAACACTGAGCTTAACTATAAGCATCGTTATCAGGTGGACACAAAAATGTTAGATAATCACGGCCCTATAGCTATTATCGTGATAAACCACAATCAGCGCCGGAGGAGGCCAGGGATGGCCCCGGCTGTGAAGGTGAAGTTAGCTGGTGTTTCTCAGCCAGCTTACTTCACGGGCGCCTTTGGAGACACGCGGTCTTCGTGGCTTCAAAGCGAGCGAGAAGACTGGTATTCTTCCAGTCTGAAGCGTCCCCACAGCAGGTGGAATCCCTGGCAGCCGGAGTGCGCCCACTACACACCAGAATAAGCATAACTTACAAGCACCGTTAGCTACTCAGTTAAACCACCCACAACACCGATTAAGATTTCCCTTTATTTCGTTTCTTCAAAGCTTGATTGATCTTTGTCACCCGTAAATGCTGGTCAAAGGCGACGGCGAGCCACACGACCACATAGACCAAAACAAATTCGCCCCAGAAGATGAGGTCGATCGTCCATCCATTATACGCCATCAGCGCCATCATGAGAATTGCTGTTCCCACTAACTGGATGCCAAACACCAGTGGCCGCGCTAATCGTTCATAATCCTCATCGAGAATAATACTGAGAATGCCGACAGCAGCGCTCATGAGGAGCACGCTGCTGGCCGCCTTGGGCGAAACATTTGCCGGAACCAGCCGCGTCGCAATCATTAAGAGATAGGCCACAGCACCGTAGCCCATGCCACGCATGCCATACAGAATAACCTTATTCATCGTCCGTTCCTCCTATAACCCCAATTGTGTCATTAACGCCTTGACATACTTACGACTCACTGCCGTTTTAACCTTATTTGTTAAAATGGCGGTCATGTTCCCCGAGAAACTATCTTCCAACGACTGGAGGTGGTCAAGGTTCAGTGCCCCGTGCTTAGAGACTTGGACGAAGTTGTCATCCCCCAAACGTTGTAGCAAATGCCGCAACGTTTCATGGGTCGTCACCGTTTCCGTTGTCGTGTACAACAACAGCGTCTCGTGCTGGACGTCGGCCAGAATAATTGCCGCCGTCTTGACCATCACCAACCGATCCGGCGTTTTCACTGGAATAATGCCGGTATGTGGCGCTTGATACTTATCCAAGTAGGCCAAAATCGCTGCTACCGTGGCACTATTTTCTGCCGCCTGAACGACCACTAGCGGATCATCAGCGTCGATCTCTGCGTTCTGCTCAAATTTATGGCGCACCCCAATCCCCCCATTTTCACTTACCGTTCATGAACTACCCGCCGGTGCCGCCGCCAAACTTGGAACCACTCCGTCCCAAACGCTAGCGCCACCGCACCGATAAAGATTAACCCCATTATGTGGTAAGTTTCCTGTTGGGTCAATAAGGTTGACCAATTTAACCGCACCCCCATCAATCGCTCAAACTGATCTCTAGCGGCCACGTGACCAGCAAAAACTGGGTTCAATTTATCAGCCATTAAGAACTGCCGGTAGAGGGCCGCCACGTAACTTCCGGGAATAAATTTGACCAAGTTCTGGGCGAACGTTGGGAGCATCCCAATGGGAATGTAGGTGCCAACCAAGAAGCCCGCTGCGGTACCCACGATGGTGCCCAGTTTGTCGAGGCTATCCACCGAATGAATCCCACGAATGATGGCCGCATTGACCGCCGTTGCCAGTAACGAACTCGTTCCCATCAGCACAAACACGTTTAGTAAGGTCGATGCCGAAAAGGTCAGCCCGTCCGTCACGTAGAAGCCGCCCCACATGATGGCAAACATGGCGACCTGCATCAGCATGCCAATGAATGCGGCACTGCAGAGATAACTCGCAAATAGGCGCAGCGGCCCGGCATCGGTCAGCTCCAGATCAGCGGCAATGTGCTGTTCTTTATCCGTCACCAGCAGAGCCAGATTGGTGAGTGTCGTGGTGATTCCCGTGATGGCTAACGTTCCGGCAATCAGCCAGGTGTCGAGTAGAAGCTTCGCGTTGGGCAGCTGATGCCAACTCGCCAGCATGTTTTTCTTCAGAAAGACCAGGTAGAGAACGAATGAGATCAGTGCCCCTAAGAGTGAGAAGAAGACCCCACTGCGGTCGCGAAAGTATAAGAGCAAATTGCGTTTAATCATCGCTAACATGTTAACGCATCCCCTTTCCCGTCAACGCCAAGAAGGCATCGTCCATGGTTCCCGGTCGAAATTCAAAGTTGCTGATCAACGCGCGATTCGTCGTCAAAATATCGAGTGCGTCCTGCATCGTCGGTAGACTAAAGGCAATCTGTTGGTCCGTCACCCGCAGCGGTTCCCTGGCCACGTGGGCTGCGAGTTGTGGTACATCCGGTGAGGTCAGCGTCAACAGATCGGCTGCGTAGCGATCCTTGATCTCGGTCGCTGTGCCACGGGCCAATACCCGTCCATGATCAATCACGATGACGTTATCCGCAGAATCCGCCTCATCTAAATAATGTGTGGTTAAAATAACCGTCAACCCATGCTCGCGCTGTAGCCGTTGAATCAGTGTCCAAATAGCCAGCCGCGTTTGAATATCCAGTCCCGTGGTCGGTTCGTCCAAGAAGAGAATGTCCGGTTCGTTGAGCAGTGCCCGGGCAATGTCGACCCGCCGTTTTTGACCACCAGACAAGGTACCGTAACGCTGCTTCATGAACGAGGTCAGGCCCAATTGCTCACGCAACACGGCAACTCGGTCAGCCGGGACGTGTCGATACTGGTCCGCTCGAATCTGTAAGTTCTCCCGTACTGTGAGCATGTTATCCAAGACGCTTCCCTGAAAGACCACGCCCAACTTGGGTTGCTGATCGTAAATGATCCGTCCGGCAGTCGGCCGACTCAACCCAATCAACATGTTCATGGTCGTCGATTTGCCAGCCCCATTGGGTCCTAGTAACGCCGTAAAGCTGCCCTTCTCGATCTGTAAATTCACGTCATTGACCGCGACATGGTCCCCAAACGTCTTGGTTAGGTGTTGCGTTTCTAATAGCATCTGCCTCATCTCCTATGCCAGCAGAATACCCCATCGTGTGGCAGACGTCTTGCTGATTGGGATAAGTGGTCCACTCTGCCGGCCAAGTGGTCAAAATGACCGGGTAAAATTTGGCTTCATCTGTGATTCAGGCGACAAAAAAAGATCGAGACCAATGTCCCGACCCTGTATTTGTTGGTAAAGTTGTCGCGTTTAAGCTACTGTGCACCCCCGCGTCGATACCGGTGTATCTTACTTATCCGCCATTTCACGCGCGTGGTATTTTCTAAAGTAAATCAAGGTCATGATCGCCAGGAAGACAACGCCGACTAAGATAGAAATCCGAGTTTCCGGGTTCAAGAACATGAAGACTAGCGTGATCAATAGGAAGACTAACGTCACGTAATTGGACCATGGTGCGAATGGCATCTTGAAGGGGTGGTTCGCCATGTGTTGGGGATTCTGCTTACGGAACTCAATTTCACTGATTAGAATCACAAACCATGGCACCATGCCGGGAAGCACACTGGAACTGTACACCATCACGAAGATCTGACTGGCATCCTTGAAGAACATGGGCAAGACCACGTTCAAGACGACCCCAATCCCAATCCCGATGGAAATCGCAATGACCGAGTAGAATGGCACCCCGTGGCGGTTCAGTAACGTCACCTTTTTCGGTAACTGACTCTTTTCAGCCAATGTGTAGGCCATCCGGCTGGCACTGTAGATGCCGGAGTTCGATCCGGATAAGGCGGCCGTGATCACCACGAAGTTAATGATGGACGCTGCGGCGGTAATCCCAATCTTAGCAAATGTCTGAACGAACGGTGAGCCGATCTGGTTGAGTTGGTTCCACGGATAGATGGACACGATGACGAAGATGGCCCCAACGTAGAAGATCAGGATACGGGCCACAGTCGAACGAATCGCCGTCACCAGGGTGTGTTGTGGGTTTTCGGCTTCACCAGCCGTGACCCCGATCAACTCAATTCCCTGATATGACGCGAGCACGATGGCCAGCGCGTAGATAAACCCTTTGGCTCCCCCGGTGAAGAAACCGCCGTGCGTCCAGAGATTACTGATCCCGACCGCATTGCCGTGGTTCCCAAACCCGAAGAGAATTACGCCTAGCCCCGCAATGATCATCAGAATAATCGTGACCACTTTGATCAGGGCAAACCAGAATTCGAGTTCCCCGAACATCTTCACCGAGATCAGATTGGCCACACACAGGAAGGTGATGGCAACTAACCCCGGGATCCAGTCCGGCAGATCAGGCCACCAGAAGCGAAAGTAACCGCCCAGCGCAATCATTTCACTCATCCCGACCACGATGAACTGGAAGATATTACTCCAAGCCGTCAAGTAGCCAAAAACGGGATGCATGTATTCGGAAGCAAAGGTTGCAAACGACCCGGTCGTGGGATGCACGTAAAGCATCTCTCCGAGGGCCCGCATAATTAAGTAGAGGAAAATTCCAGAAATGATGTACGCGATAAGGACGGAAGGTCCCGTCCACTTGATTGTGGAACCAGACCCCATAAATAATCCAACGCCGATTGTTCCGCCTAACGCAATCATTTGCATTTGGCGAGCGCTTAGTTTTCTTTGCAATCTAATTCCTTCTTTCTATTCTATTGAATATATTTTTGAAACGTGACTAGCAAATACGAATTGGTCTAAACCATCCAGCCCATAAATTAAAACTTTATGAGAACCAGTTTATCTGGTTCTCAGCCGGAACGCAATCTTTTTTTACGTTACCACCAGTCATCACTAATTGTGTAACTTAACTAATTGCCAAATAGCCAATACTAACGGGCATCGCCCAAAAGACGGGGACCGACTAGTCAGCCCCACACCATGGCCATTTTGCTTTTAATTATGCAGCAATTTCTTACTTTATTCAAACTGACCGCCGGCCTAAAAAGGCCGCTACCAGCGCTATGCCGGCAACGGTCATTAGTCAACTTTTTTAAACTAGTTTTTCGTATACAAAGCAAACATCGGCTGGATGATAAACACCGACTAAATCGCCGACCTTTTGGAAACCAAATTTCTCAATCAGATGCTGCATCTTCTTATTGTCCCGATGGGTGTCGATGCGAATGCTATCGGCTTCGGGATGGTTGGCCGCGATGTAATCGAACAGGTCACGGAACAGTTGTGACGCGTAACCTTTCCCCTGATGATGAGAGAAAATAGCGACCCGGTGAACCGTGACGTATTTGTCACTGGTCGAGAGCCACTCGCCGTCCATGGTGTCGTAGGCGTGGTCTGGTGATTCAATGATAGCGGCCACACCTAATGTTTCGTGGTCATCACTGTTATAAATGACTGCCCGTCCGTCTTCAATGTCACCCTTGATGACGTTGCGGTTGGGGTATTCATTTTGCCATTGATCGATTCCGGCATCAGCGAGTTGCTGCTTGCCATCTTCGATAATGTCACAAACTAAGTCTAATTCTTCAATTTTTGCTTTCCGTAAATACATGTTGTCACCTCATTATTAAATTCCGAAACTTTTTAATACCCGTTGCGCCAATTGGTCGATGCGTTGGTAATCGTCATCGTCCGGATCCTGGTCAATCTTGACCGAATCGGCGACCTGTTCACCGTTACTGGAATTTAACTGCATGGTCAAATAATCGACAGCGCGGCCAAAATGGCGGTGTTGTTTGGAGCTGGACCCCAAAACCGCAAACTTGGTCCGCTTCAGGTCAACGTCCTTCAGGTCGGCAAAGAAATCCTGCGCTTCGTCGGGCAACTCCCCGTCATGATAGGTGTAACAGGCCACAATCACGGCATCGGCATTCGGCAGATCAAAGGCATCCGCCTGTGAGATCTCCGTAATGACCGTCTGTGCGCGCGATGCCAATTGGGCCTGTAAGTGGCCAGCAATGGCTTGATTACGCCCAGTATGACTGGCATAAATAATTTGGATTGATGAGATCATAAGTTAAATTTCTCCTCGATACAAAATAGCCGGCACACATTGGCGGTACCGGCCAATAATAAACTGTTAAGTATTATAGACTACTTTAGCAAAATCCCCTAGCAATTCCTATCAAATATTTTCGACCTTGTGAAAAATCGTGGTGGGTGTAAACGATGCCATTGTACGACTCACTGGAATCCCGTTAGAATGCCAAATCAGCAAACTTTTTTTCGTCAAATTCGTTCGTCACACCAGGAACGGCAAAACCACTCAACTGCCGGAATTCACGACGAAATTGCTGATATCCGGGCAGCTCAGCCGTGAAGTTAACCGGCGTAATCTGTGGCAATAACGTGGCGACTTTCTCCTGGACGGCTGGCGACAATTCCAGCGCATCCGGTCGTAATCGTCCCAGCGTATCAACCTCACGGCGACTGCCATAGACCATGTCGCGGAATAACCGATCCTGTTGGTCGATGGGCCGTTCATGAGTTCCCAGCGCCTGCTCGATCTGATACAGTGCCGTACAGTATCGGGAAAATCCCGGAATGACCACGGACGCCTTGGTCGTCACGGACCGATTGACGCTGATCAAAGCCTCACCGCCACTGGGCAACAATTGCTTCTGTAGCTGACGGGCACTGGCCTCCGCCGCGCGTTTCGCCCGGCCCAAGGTCCCATCGTGATAAATTGGCGCTGTGGCTGCGGGTCCTTCATAGGAAAAGAGAATCGTTTTACAGGTCGGCGCTAACACGCCAGCGGCCTGAAGCGACTGCACCCACAGTTCCCAGTCCTCGCCACCCATGACGTGCTCGGTCGCCGCAATTTCGCTCGGCGTGGCCGGTTCGATGGTCGTGGCGAGCAATTGATTACGTTGCAAGTCCACCGTAAAGTCGGTGACCGTCTGACCAATAGGCTTGATGACGGAGCGCCAGACTTCATCCGGGTCAAATGGATTCACCCGTTTCGGCGCCGCGATTGAATACACCAACAGGTCGATTGGCCCGTCTAATTCGGTCTGTAGATAGTGGATCACGTCACGCTTCGTGGCGGGCAAAAACGCATTGGCA
The DNA here is from genome assembly GCF_007115095.1 of Levilactobacillus enshiensis. Taxonomy (GTDB): domain Bacteria; phylum Bacillota; class Bacilli; order Lactobacillales; family Lactobacillaceae; genus Levilactobacillus; species Levilactobacillus enshiensis. The sequence goes on from NZ_SULH01000007.1 coordinate 164,155, forward strand.
TTAAAATTCTTGGCAACCAGCCCAGCGGCTTCGGCAGCCTGTTTGAAGAAAACCTGGTTCCACCAGCCAGCGGCCCCCAGAAAATCATCCTGAGGTGGCCGCGCGTAGCCCACGGAAACGGTCGCAGCGCCCTGACCAAAGGCGGCTGTGACTCGACTGGCCAGGCCATAACTGGCCGAGCCACCCAGAATCAACGCTCGCTTGGCACCGGTATACTGCCCCTTCGCTCGCACCGTCTCAATTTGGGACTGCAACATTCGCTGCAGTCCCTGCGGATTGACTGACCGGGCGACATTTCCTTCAATTTTTTCTGTTAGCGTCACTTGCCCCATGACGTTCCCACCCTTCCTGTTCCCTCTAAGATACCACTTTCCGGAGGGGGGCCGCGCGGATTTGCTCATTGAAGTCTTAATAATCAGCAGTTGCCATTAAACTGCCGCCTTACCGTTCGCCAAATTTGAACCGGAACGCGGTGGGGAGGACGGCCAAAGCCTGAGGAACGGTCTTTGACCTCGCTTTGAGCCAGAAAGCCACTGGCTCAAAGACGCCATTTTTCAAGCAGACCACTTGAAAAATCCCACGGCTGGGTTCAAATTTGGCTCACTCACGGCTACGTAGGAGGTGGTCAATTCAGATTGATTTGACAATACACAGATAAGCACAAGGATGAACATCTCCGCTATCTTGAGTCGCCGTAACTATCATCACCCACAATTTGAAATCGTGACGTGTCCCCCTTAAATCAAAAAAACGCACCGCCACCGCCTAGAAATCAGGCCATGTCAGCACGTTTTAGTTAAAATTTCTAAGGTTAAAAGTTACAAAGTACGGCTCATGTCTGTTCTACCACCAACAGTTACCCTAAAAGTAGGCAACTTGGTGGTCTGTTCGCCTTACCGGACGGCAGATATGAGTTGGAGCCGCTCCTAAGCTCATATCTGCCGTCCTCTCGGCTTACATTGTGTTCTCAGACCACTCTGAGGATAACCATAACGGTTGTTATCAGTGGAATTCAAAAATACCAGGTAGCTGTGATCTACAGCCATTGTCTTGATAAAACACCATCAGCGCCGGAGGAGGTCAGGGATGGAGCCGGCCGTGAAAGTGGTGTTAGCTGGCGACGAATTTTCAGCCAGCTTACACCACGGGCGACTTTGGAGACACGTGGTTTTCGGGGCTTCAAAGCGAGCGAGAAGACTGGTGGTCTTCCAGGCTGAAGCGTCCCCACAGCAGGTGGAATCCCTGGCAGCCGGAGTGCGCCCAATTTAGACTAATTTAATGGCGCGACTGCTTACCCATACTGAGATGAGACCTGAATTTTTATTTTCAATCCGTGAATTCGGATTCCGCCAACAGCTTGCGGACTTCATCCGTTGTGTGGGTCTCCATCATTGCGTTGCGGAGACTAGCGGCGTTGCGTTGATTGCGAACGTAGATTTTAAAGAACCGTTTTAATGAAGGGAACCGCGATGTGTCGAACCGCTTTTCGAAGTCATCGTACAAGTCGAGCTGGTAGTTCAACAACCCCAGCAGCTCCTTGATGTCGTGTTCCTTGGGTTCCTTTTCAAAGGCAAAGGGACTGGTGAAGATACCGCGGCCAATCATAATGCCATCGACACCCGGATGCGCCTGAGCTAACTGCACACCTTGCTGGTAGTTCTCGATGTCGCCGTTCAACTGTAACAGGGTGTTGGGGGCGATTTCGTCGCGCAGTTTGACGATGTCGTCGATCAATTCAAAGTGGGCGGGAACCCGGCTCATTTCCTTTTTGGTCCGTAAATGGATCGTTAATAACGGAATATCCTGTTGGAAAAGGAAAGTCAGCCAGTCACGCCACTCGTCCAGGCGACTATAGCCCAGCCGCGTCTTAACGCTCACTGGCAAGCCGGCTGTCTTGGCGCCAGCAATGACTTCAGCAGCGCTATCAAAGTTACGGATCAGGTCACTCCCACCGTGATTCTTGATCACCGTGGAATCCGGGCACCCCATATTCAAGTCGATGGCTTCGTAGCCGAGGTCCTTTACGACCACCGCAGCCCGCGCGAAGGCCTCGCCATCATTGCCCCAAAGCTGGGCGACTGGCATGTGGGCCTCTTCAGGTGCCACGTAGAGCCGTCCCTGAACAGTGAACTTCGCCTTCGGATGGGTCACACTAATGGCGTTCGTGAACTCGGTGAAAAAGACATCGGGCGCCGCAGCACGGGCCACAACGCGCCGAAAGATAGCATTGGTAACAGCTTCCATGGGCGCCAAACTAAAGAATGGCCGGTTTTCGGCCCGCGCGTGATCCGCAATATTTTGCCAGTAAGATGAGTCAGACACGATAAAATCTCCTTGATCTCGTTAAATTTGATGTTTAGTCCGGTTTTAAGCAGTCCCTACATTCTACCACGTTTCGGCGCCGAAACCAGTAAAAAAGAGTTGCCCCACTGGACAGCTCCCTTTCACACGTTTAGATGACCTAATCTGTGCTGACGGTGATGTCACCATCGGCGGTCGTCAATTTATACTGTGCCTGGGCCGTTCGACGTAACCAATACCCGCTGTGACGGGCCTTACCTAAGACTTGAATATCATCCATATCCGCGTCCTTGCCGATCACTTTTGCTCCGGCAGATGCCGCGATGTGTGCTGAAATATCCCCGTCATCGGTATAGGCGGTCAACGTGTTCACCAACCGATTATTCTGTAAATGAACATCACCATTCTCTGAGCTGACGCGACCGCCACCCAGCTTGGTTTTCGAGAGACGAACGTCCCCATTCTCCGCGACCAGTCGATTATTGTCGGCGGCCAAGCGACTGTTGCTGACCCCAACATCCCCATTTTCAGCATCAATGCTGAGTTGTTGCGCCTGAATATCACTCATCCAGACATCACCGTTACCCGAATCGACCGCCAGCTGTTTGTCAACGCGGACACCCATTAAGCTGACGTCCTTGCTAGCGGCAATCGTCATGCTCTTGGCTCGCAGGTCACGCAAAGAAATCGCATGGCTCCCCTTTTTCACGGTAACATCAGCGAGCTTCTTATCCCGAGGCACCGTCACCAGAACACCCCCGTTGGTCTCACCAGCACCATCTCCAGTAGAGAAACCCATGTCACTCAAATGCGTGGTCGTCTGCCGCCCCTTGATTGTCAGGGTTCCCTTGGCTACCTTTGCCGTCGGATGGCCCTGAATATTGTCCAAATAACTCACGGTCACGCGATTACTGTCGCCCGCTTTAATGGTGACCGGTGCTTTGGCGTCAACCACGATCCGTTGGTAGGCGCCTGGCTGATAGCTTTGTTGCGCCTTGCGAATCACCCGAAATCCCCGTGGGTTATTGGACCACATGATATCTTTATTGCCATGGTTCCACCACCCGATTCCCATTAACAATAACCCTAAGATGACTAATATAATTGAAAGTTTTGTACTCCGTTTCATAGTTTACGCCCCCGTTCTGCGCGACTTCGTGGAATAAAGCGGTCGTAAATTTTCTTTGCCGCCCACGACAACGCCCAGATAACCTTACTCCCGAACCATTTTACGATTAGCCAGCAAAGCCAACTGGCCCCCAAAGCTGCCAAGCCCATTCCCAAGTAAAAGATTCCCGTCCAGGGTGCTTGGAAAAAGGTAGCGATGCCCACGACAACGCCAGCTGCCCCGACAGCGATGACGCTGAGGAAAACGGCAAATGCCGCGACAATCAGACTAAAAACAACGGCCGCAAACGCGATAAATAATGCGCCAATGACGATTAGAATTGGAATCGTCACCGGTGTCGACAGTAAGGCCAAGATGATCAGCCACACTGTCTTCACATTATTCTTAGTCGCCTGAATATCTGACCGTGACTTGGTGGATTGGCTCTCTTGACTGCTCGACCGAATCGAATAGTCGGCTAAGACTTTTCTTGCCAGTGACCGTGGCGTCCCCAACTCGTCGACGGCCTGTTCATACGTATCAATGCCAGCGTCCAACAAATACTCACGGTAGTATTCGATGACGTCTTGTTGTTCGGCCGTTGTCAGCTGCCCCAGTAGCTTTTGTACGGCTTGAATGTAATCATTCATCTACGTTTCCTCCCAATAACTTGGTAATTGCTTGATTAAAGTCGGCCCACTCGTTTTGAATCTCCGCGAGCCGCTCACGACCACTGTCCGTCAGCCGGTAATAACGCCGGTTACGGCCCTGAAACGGTTCATCGTAAGTTTCTAGCCAGCCATTTTTCTTTAGCCGCCGCAACACCGGGTAGAGGGTCGATTCTGAAATGGGAATCACCTGCCGAACTGCCTGTGTTAACGTGTATCCGTAATGGTCGCCCTTGGTGAGTAGCCCCAAGACACTGCCGTCCAACAATTCCGTTGGCACCTGAATGGCCATTTTGCTTGCCTCCCCGCTATACTATATGGCGTATAATATCAATTCATCAATAATATACCGTGTCAAAGCCTATCTGTCAACTTAATTTGGCCACTAACTTTATAAATCATGAAAAGAAGCCACTAAGCGACAACAACTGGATTCAGAGATTACTTATTAATAAACGGTCACCCAATATTAAAGCCCTTATCACCACGGCCATTGACATTCATTTACTACCCCTGCATACTGGAAAAAATCTCTTGAGGAGGTCGTCGTATGGCAACGAACCAAGCACTGCTGATTATTGATTACACGAACGATTTTGTTGCGGACAAAGGTGCCTTAACCTGTGGTGAACCGGGACAAGTTCTCGCCCCCACCATCGTTAGTTTAGCGGCCGATATCCACCGAAAGGGCGGCTGGGTCTTACTCCCAACGGACGTCCACACACCGAATGATCCCTACCACCCGGAAAGTAAGCTGTTTCCACCCCACAATGTCCGTGGGAGCTGGGGTCGCGAACTCTATGGGCCGGTCAAGACCTGGGTCGATGACCACGCTGCCGATGGTAACGTTTGGCAATTCGACAAGACTCGCTACAGCTCGTTTGCCGGCACCGACCTCGACCTGCGACTACGTGAACGCCATGTGGACACCCTCCACTTAGTCGGCGTCTGCACCGACATTTGCGTGCTCCACACCGCAGTAGACGCGTACAACTTGGGTTACCACCTCATTGTCCATGAAAATGCCGTCGCCAGCTTTGATCCGGCCGGCCATGCGTGGGCGTTGGGCCACTTCAAGAACGCCTTGGGCGCGGAAGTGATTTAACTGAAACTCTAAGTTAACACCTATTTTTGTCCCTGTAATAAGCCAATACCACTCAACTAAAAAGCGACATCATGACCACAGAATCAGTCTTTGACCTGACCGTGGTAATGATGTCGTTTTTTACGCTATCCTCCCCATTGCGGGGAATTCTGTTGCGCGATATAATTAATTGAATATCAAATTATTAGTAGCTTTATATTTAATCGGAGCTAGAGAAGGATGGCAACTATTTATGAAAAGATTCATTGGCAGTTTAGCCCTGATTTTGGGGCTAATGGGGGGTGGTGCGCTTAACGCACAGGCTGCTAAAACAACTGTATCGTCGGCCTCAGCGACCAGCACGTCATCATCGGCAACAGCAAGTACAACCCGTGAGCGCAGTCGTGAAAGTTCAACGAAGCCAGCAACGCCTGACTATCGGGCCGTGTTGCGCACGACAAAGGTCAACTACTACACTAAGATTGGGCTGAACCTAACTCACAACTACAAGGTCTACAAGACCGGTGGTGCCAAGTCTTCGGCGAAGAATATGACTCCTATCGCCACTGGTCGCCAGTACGCCAATCTTAAGGTCCACGTCACCCGTGAACAAAAGATGGCGGATGGGACTTGGCTCAAATTTACATATAACCATACACGAACTGGCTGGATTCACCACAACGGGACGGTGAAGAGCTACCGCTACTTGAATGTACCACTAATTGCGCAGCGGCCACAGTTGCCGACCGGTTGTGAGATTACGGCGACCGCGATGATGTTGAAGTACGCGGGTGCTAACGTGACGAAAATGACGTTGGCCAAAGAAATGCCGCGTAGTTCCAATCCGAATAAAGGGTTTGTGGGAAGTCCCTACGCCGAATCGGGCTGGTGGATCTATCCCAAGGGCCTACTGGGCGTCGTGCGGAATCACGTGGGCACGGCTAAGGACATGACGGGCGCCTCATTTGCCACGCTCAAGAAGCAGATCAATCAGGGGCACCCGGTCGTCATCTGGGTGGCTGGCGTTGATGGCTTTGTCAATCACGCCATTACAATGTCGGGCTACAGCAGGACGCGGGTCTACTACAATGATCCGTGGACCAAGAAGAAGACTAGCATGACGCAGGTCAGTCTGAATACCCACCGCAGTCACGATGGTTATCGGGCATTAAGTTATTAAAAGGGAGGACTTATTTTGAAAAAACAATGGTTAATGGGATTACTAGTGGTCTTAGGCTTGGGGAGCCTCGAGATTGCCACCCCTGCACAGGCAGCTGGAAACTATTACACGACAAATCCTGGCATTATTCGCGTTAAGAAAACGGTCGCCTACTACCAAGACGCCGCTAAGACTAAAAAGGCCACGACCGTCAAGGCTGGGCACTACGCCAAGATTGCCAAGGTCGTTACCGTTAAGGGTCACGCACCCGTTTTAAAGACCAATACTGGCAAGTACGTCACCGCCAACAAAGCATTTGTCGCCAAAACGGCTGGTTACCAAAACCCTAAGGCCTACTATCAGGTCAATTACACGCAGATCAAGCCTTACGGTAAGGTCGGCTACACGGTTAAACGCAACTACGAGGGCATCAAGACGTGGAAGATTATGAAGCGTTTGGGCACTGCCAATGGTTACAACAAGTACAACCAGGCCACCTACTATGCCGTTCGGAATTTCCAGAAGAAGCATCACCTCAAGGTCACGGGCAACGTTAACGAAAAAACGTGGGTCAAGCTCGGCTTCTCCAAATCAAGTTGGACCGGCATTGACTCCTACGTCGCTCCCCTTGGTGCGCACGCTTGGAATGGCCGCACCGAACATATCAATGCGATGATCAAGCAGGCTTACCAATACAAGGGCAATCCTTATTTGGTAGGCTCATCATCCAAGCCGATTTACGGTACGGACTGCTCCGGATTGGTCATGCAAGCCCTCTACGCCGGTGGCATCAACCCAGCGCCAATTAGCGCGATTCACCACGCCTACCCTGGCAACGAATGGAATTCACGGAACCTGTGGGCAAGTAAGAAGTTCAAGCACGTGGCTTACAGCAACCGTCAACGGGGCGACCTCGTCTTTTACTACCAACCAGGGACGCACGTTATCTGGCACGTGGCCATTTACCTCGGCGGCAACAAAGTCATCGAAAGCTGGCCACCACGGATCATGGTTCAACCGATCAAGAACGGTCAACGCTCAGACGTTGCGGGTATCGCTCGGGTATTTAACTAAATTAAGCAAATGATGAAGCGGCTATCCTAATTGTGGGATAGCCGCTTTTGTTGGGCGCTTCAATTGCTATCCACAGTTACGCATGGTAAGGTCTGGATACTGTGTAACTGAATTTTATTGGTACTAATTAAAATATTCAATCCTATTTTACGGAGTTAACCTTGTCGCCTAAATTTTAGACCTGAGGTAAACTTCGTGAATGATGAATCCGATATTCAGTTCGTTATAAATAAGATTATTTATGACTACGACCATGGCCGTTTTAAAATGTTCTTCCACAAGAAAACAACCCGTTACTTAGAACAACAACGTTTAAGCACTGAACAAGTCTTAGCGGTCGCGATTGATCAATTAGTTGTCAGTCATTCCTACCGTGGACCTTCAGCCCATCGTTGGCTTGAAGGCATTATTGTTTATGAATTTATCGAATACATTTACGGTATCGACATGTACGTTAAATTCGACATTGGCTCTAATTTCACTCAAATTGAGTCCTTTCATCCCCGAGAAAAGAAACTAAATGTCACTTGGAAACATTACTGAAAGGAGTTCAACTGATGATAAAACAAATTGGCCGTATCAATTCGCCTGACCTGATGGGCAAAGATAGCTTTTTCACCATTATAGAGCTCGAAGAAACTCACCTCATTGGTAATGACCCTTTGACTGAGATTCATCGCTACTGGGTTCCGGAAAACTGCAATATTCATGATGAAGACGCCTATTTAGAGCCCCTTAATGATCCAGATTATAATATCAGGCAACACTATGCGCTTTACCGGCAAAGATTCCATTTTCTGACCGCCACCGAAATTACGGTTGCCCGCCAGAATCTAGATCTGACGCTGGATGAGGCTGCACTTATCTTGGGACTAGACGTCGTGAAACTCTCCGGAATTGAAAACCATGGTAGTCTCCAGTTCTTCGATCAGGAAATTTTACTGCGCTTGCTGACTGAGCCAGACCGTCTTTGGCAGTACGTGCAACAGTACCACACACTCATTGAACTACGAGCCACACAGCGCAAAATAGACGTTGACCAGTTGTTCGCAAAGCTAGAGAAAATCAATATCAAATAGAAAGACCTGGGACATAACTCAAAAATCAGCTGTTTCAGTGCTATAGTCCCCTTAAGGTTGACAGATGAAAAACAATAATTCATCTATTAATCTTAAGGGGATTTTATTATGCCTAGAACCAGATTCACACCTGAGG
>NZ_SULH01000008.1 GCF_007115095.1 Levilactobacillus enshiensis
AAGCGGCTTTACCGCGGTAGAATACCGTGGCAAAGCCGCTTAGACAGGACTCGAAAAATTATATTATTTTACCTGTCAACTTGACAGGGACTAGTACACTGAAAAAGCTGACTTTTGAGTTATGTTCCTGACCTTTTGCTTGGTCTACAGGCGGACGCCAAAGTCGATGAGGTCTAGCTGCTCCAACTTCTCTAGTCGAAATTGAACATCCTCCACTGTCAGATCAAGACTCCCCATTGGAATAACGGACCCATTTTCCTTAGACCATTCGCATAACCGTTCCAGCAAATCCAAATCAACATCGTCAAGCTGGTCAGCAACCTCGTTGACGTGATTAACAAATGCCGCCGGCCCCCCATGGAACGCAAAAATTAATCCTTTAGTCATTGATACTCCCCCTTAGTAGTCACAGGTACCCTACTGATGAGGATAGCTTACCATTTACTATGAGGACCATGCACAGGATAACTCTTGTCTGGATAGTGCAATTGACGAACTAACAAAGTTCTTGTTGCTGCGTTTCCAATTTACATTCAGCTTCTAGCCTTATCATTTACTCAATAGGCAATCAACTGGGGTTTAAAAAACACCGGTAATAACTCGCTTCTGCTCGCCATTCCGCTGGTCAATATGCAACGCAAATCGCCTATCCTCTGCTGTCAAAACGAGATAGCGAAAAGAACTGCCATCCGCATCGGTCAAATTAAAGCTCATCCCTTGATTAGTTACCACATCGCGATCAAATCGATTCCGATGACCGTGAACTGAAATAATGTCCCGAACCGCTTTGGCGTCTGCCCAAACCTTATCGATATCTCGTGAGTAGACAGACTTTCCCGCAACGCTTAGGCCATGGATAAAAACATCTGCGGGCGCAAGGGCAATGCTTTCGGTCAACGTTTTGGGTTTCAACCAGCTCATCACTTGCGTCGGCTCTAACCCAGCATGACTGAATAGAAACTTGCGGCCAGCGAATTTAAGCGCTAGGTATGTGCCCAATCCATTAATAAATTGATGAATTTCGTCTTGGCTGACGTGGGCGCGTTCCAGTTGGGGCAAGGTCACCTGCCCAAAATCCTTAGTAGCGGACCGACTCAGCCGGTGTTCTAGGTACCAGGTCAGCAGGCGATGTTCATGATTGCCGAGAAGATGTAGTCCCGTATTGTATGCCTGCAACGTTCTAATGACCCCCGCTGAATCACGACCACGATCAATGGCATCGCCGAGAAACACAACTTCAGTTTGTGAGGATGCTAGTTTTGACAAACGTGATTGCAAATTGTCGGCGTCACCGTGCACATCGCTAAAAACCACTAACCGCTTTGTCGTCGCACTTACTTTTCTAAATTGTAGCGGTTGTTGCAAGTCTTGCAGAAACTTATCCAGACCGATGACGGTTCCCATGGTCGACCAATCTACCGCCGTATACCGTGCTAAGTAGCGCGACCAACGCTGCCGAACCCCATCGTCATAGCCCATAGCAATCGCATCAGCCGGCTTGATCGGCAAGTCCATCGCATTCACGAATACCACCTTATACCCCCAGGCATCAGCTAGTAAACGACGAAACAAGTGGAGCCGGCTCTTGGATAGCAGATTCACGGCTAAAATAACCGTCTCAGCGGAATCGAATCGTTTTCGCAAGAGTTCAGCTAGAATCCGGTCAACCAATGGCACAATGCTCGGATTAACAGAAGTTGTCAGCTGCCCTTCCTCGTTCAGCAGCAGTTGCGGATTGCCAACCGCCAGTCGCAGACGCTGTTCAGAAATCACCTGTTTTTCCAGCCCGTGAGCCCGCAACCAGGATTCTGCCCCTGGTAAGCCTAAATAAGCGTAGATGATTTTTCCGTTTGTCGATTTCTCGTCGCCCATAGTTAACTCCCTTCATCAAGTTCTGCATACCGTCTTTTGATGGCTGTCAAAAATTCGAGTTCCTGTTTAGAATAATCGCTTTCGAAGCCTTCCACATCAAATCCCTTGGGATCATGCGCTAGAAATCCCAATACCTCACTAAACGACTGCGCTTCCCCCGGCCAGTTGTGTTGACGCGAATTTTCATCCCAGAAGCGAAAGAATAACCCACTCTTCGTGAATGTGCCCATGACCCAGTCAATGTCGCCAATCTCAGGACCATCCATCACTCGAAAACTCATGCGTTCCAGGAAGTGCCATCCTAGTGTTCTACGCATCTCTTTTTCTAGTTTTGTTTTACGATTTTTTCGGCGCCAACGCTGTTGGTATGGCGTATCGACGACCCATAGCTCCTTTTTAGGTAAATAGGTTGGTCGCATAACCCCCTCATACTTACGTTCAAAACGTCGATTCTTAAAACTTTGATAGACTAATCGTATTGATTTAAAAATAGTTGTGCCCTCCATTTGCTAACTGGATCTATTGATTGACCTAATTTTACCAGTGAATCCTGAACACAGAGCTTACTTCAGACGATACGCTTCCCAACCGTTTTCTGACCTTTTAAAGGCGGTGTAGTGCCCCGTCTCAGTATCATACTTCAATATTGGCACAATACCACTCGTATCCGTATGACCATCAACAAAAAAGTGACTATCCCCATCCCAATACACCGCGCCCAAATAGGTGCTATCATTCGCAACCTCTTCAGAATGAATATGACCACTGACAATATCCTTAAAAAACGATCCCTTCGTTGCAGGAAATTTCTCTGTGAACGTAGAATTTAACGTGCCCTGCTTCCAAAAGTGTCCAGTCTCTTCATCAATGCCAGCATGAACAAAAATTTGATTTTCGAGCTCATAGTATCGTTGAGCAGTCATCTTTTGTTTTAGCCAGCTTAATACCTTTTCAGCTCTGCCATTTTGCAGGAGCTTCTCACGAAGCAAGTCGTCTAAAACCCTAGGCGTATGCTCAGTTAGCTGAAGCGCCTGAGCCATTCTCTGTAACTCAACTTCATTAAAAAAACTCGTCACGGTTTTAAAGTCCACAATGGTTGCTTGACGCCCTTCTGCATCGTCTTTAGGAAACAGCCAATTACATAACCATTCATCATGATTCCCCAGTAAGGTAACAATCTGACCAGGGTTGTTTCGCTCAAGAGTCATGATTTCGCTTAAAACTTGAAATGAGTTGGGCCCGCCGTCCACATAATCGCCGACAAAAATCAACTGGTCGGTGGTCTTCAAGTGTACGCCTGCCAGTGCTTGCTTCATAGCCGGATAACACCCGTGAATATCGCTCATTGCGTAGATTACTGACATCGTATTAATTCCTTTCCAGGACATCGTCTGAGCACAATCGGCAGTTTCAACTTAATCTTCGACCTTATCAATCAGCATACCCGTATCACTATCGAATATGCCAATGTTCCCCAGTACTTGTGGGTCACCACCACCTGCGCCACCATCCATTAAATAGCGGGGAAATTCCCCGGGATAACGAATGGCATAAATGGAATTGTCAGTCGACTTTATTTTGTCATCCGGAACGTCACTTCCCAGCGAACCAGCGTATTTTCCAGCTATCCAACCATTGGCTGTATGTCCCGTAATAATGCTAGTTGCCAGTGGATTCCGGCCAAATATGTGTCTTGGTGAGCCCGCATACCAGTAGTCATCTCGTGCCCACAACCGATCATCATCGGATGAGTCACGAATCGGATTCTCTAAAGCCAGATTCAATCCAGCATGGACAAAGCACAGCTTGCCTACCGTGTAAGTCAGTGGCAGTGCTCGCATCCAATCGAGTAACTCATGCTTACGATCCAAGACTAACTGGCGGTCCTGGGTGATACCATTGCTTGCGCCTAAAGATGTCGCAACTGATTGTAGTGTGTTGTCACCACCAAACTGCAGCCAATCGCGCCGTTGTGCATCGTCAAAAAAATCTACGGCCGCTTGTTCATGATTCCCCATTAACACAACGGTCCGTGATGGCTCGGCCAACTGCATCGCGCGAATGTCTTCAATTAAGTCGAACCCCTGATTCACGCCAAAGCAATCAATGTAGTCACCAATCAGGACGGTCACGGCTTCTGGAAACTGTGCCTGTACCCGCCGCAAACGCGTCAGTGTCCCCAACTGGCCGTGCAAATCTCCCAGTGCAATAACAATTCCCATATCCGCTCTCTCCTCTACTCACTTCAGAACCTAGGTCTTCACAATCATTCTGCAATGCCACTTAAAAAACGACAACTTGCATGTCCATTTTCACCAATCGCTAGTAAGCCCGTCACCTCACCCGGACGCTTGGCAATCAGTTCAGAAAACTAACAGCGTGTTAAACACTACGTCTCCAGCGTTAGCTGTCTCTGATGGCGCAATCGGCTTAATCCCCAAGCCAGCCTCACTTGCTATTGCCCATTTGTCGCTAAATCTATCTATTGTCATCCTCTATCGCTTCGATCAATCGTCCGGTATCCGCATCAAAGACACCAATATTACCCGTATTAATGGTTGGACCAGAATGATTTCCTCCATCAATAAAGAAACGCGCATATTCGCCTTCGTACTGAACGGTCAAAATCCCCCGCGGACTCACGCTCCGATTTCGCAGAGTTTCTGCAGCTGCCTGACCATCATAAACGCCCGTTATCAGACTAGTTGGGGTATGGCCAGTAATAATTGCTTTTTGTAAAGGATTGTGTGCATAGTGGGGATAGATGGCTGTATACCAGTATGGTTCACGGAGCCAAAGCTTCTCGCGTTCCGGGGTATCCTTTATGGGATTAGCCAGGGTGAGGTCAAGTCCTGCGTGAACAAAGACTAGTTTGCCAATCTGCAGCGTTGTTGGTAACTTTCCCATCCAAGTAATCAGGGGTGCATAGTCTCTTTTTACCATCCCAATGGCTTCTTCTAAACTACCTGGCGCCTGAGTAGCACCCAACACAGCTTCAGCAATCACGTCATCACCACCTGCCTCCAGCCAGTAGCTATTTTTCCCTGTCAGGCTTTCGTAAGCATCTTCGTCGTGATTCCCCTTGAGAGCAAATACGTGTTCTGGATCTTTTTGCTGCCACTGCATGATTTCTTGTGCAACACTAAACCCTGTATGGTGATGGAAGGAATCTTGGTAATCACCATCGAAGACGATGGGGGCATCTTTAAAGCGATGGCGGATTTTCTTAACCTTTGGTAGGACTAGCATCTGCCCGTGTAGATCACTGACGGCAATTACGGGTTTCATGATCGTTAAACCTCCTACAATAAGTGTCTTATCAAATTTGTTTGGTTCTTTAATTCATTTCAGCGTGAACGATTCGCCATTTGGTAGTATTGACCAAACAATAACCTACCCTTAAAATTAAAGTTTATGGAGGTGCCCTATGGAAACACACAACGACAAGTTCAGAAGGTTAGGTGAAAAAAGGCTCAGTCGCATATTCCAAACGATGAATCTCATTGCTAATCTTTCCGACTCACAATATCGTTACACGCCAGACGATATTGACGAGCTCTTTATGACCTACCAAAAACTAGGTGAGGCAGCCCGAGCTTACTTTCAAGGCCCTACTCGCTATAATGAAATGCCTAGTAGCTTTGCTTTTGATAACACCTCAACCCTTCCACCGGAATTTCAGACGGCTCATAATCGTTTCCGTCGTCTGGCTGAGAAGCGGATGAGTCGCGTGCTACACGATCTACGTTTACTGACCAATCTTTCTGATCGATCTAACTACACCTTTTCTCCCGAAGAAGTTGACCAGATGTTCACAGCTTACAGCATGAAGGGCCTGACCATCGCCGCACTTTTTTCGCCCCGAACAACTGAATTTCACTTTTTGCCCAAGCACTAAGCTCTGGGCTTTTTTAGATTCAACTTTCTTAGATTAGTCCGACTGATGTATACGCTGTGGTATCTAACTATCGCACTGAAGATTATTCCTCTGGACAATCATAATTATACCACTTGTTTGCAGTATATTTCATTAAATTTCAAATATATATTGAATTAATACTTTCTTTTTGAAAAATCACACGATTCTTAGCCATGAATTCTTATTAAAAAGGGCGCTACCCGACTGAGATTTTCAATCGGATAACGCCCTAACCACTTTCAGACATCTGATCAATCGCCTGCATCCGTTTAGAATCCGACCAGGTTCCACGCTCGCCTTAATTCTCTGCACAACACACCCCAATGACATCACGGCTACAAGCTTGGCCTCAAAAACAAGTCGTGATCTTTTTAGTTTGCCTCTATCTACGCGGCGGATTGTAAGGGATGTAGCGCCATGAAATACCAAAAGAAAAAGAGCTTCCAAGAACGCCATGCAGATTGATGACTATCCTACTAGTCAACCAACATCATTCAAGGCATTACTATCGAAACTCTTGTTCCACGCAAGTAATTAAAATAAGGCGCGAATGACCGTTACTTTAGTTGGCTATAAACGTAGAGTGCCCACCGCTCATTTTAAGTTGAGCTTTTGACGGCCATCGTAGATCCCAGTAACCAATTTATCGGCTTTTGGTCCTTCATATGCTACGGTCGCAAATGACAACTCAATTTTTCCAACCTTGGTCACGCGTTTTCTTGAATACAATAACATCTCAAAGTGACTCTTTTGATGCGGCTTCAAGTAAGAGGAAGCCGAATTAGGGCCGGCCGTAATTGCGTTCTGATAAGTCACGTTGACCAACATATGGTTACTCTTACTATTTTTGGCGGAGAATATAAAATTGGACTTCATTGTGTTTTCAAATCCAACAAGGTTGTAATTGGAAATACCATCCATACTATTCCTCCCAAATCTGTAAAAGCCAGCGTCACTATTATTGTAGGCCGTCCCGGTGACTTTGGCCCAAGTCGCGTATTTTGCATTCTGGTTTGAAACCTGATAGATATACAAATTATTCAGTCTTATTTTATAATTTGAATTCTTAAAGCGAAATGTTTTTTTAAGTGGATAGGCTTTTTTACTAGCATAATTTTTATGAACTTTTTTAGCGCCATAGTTTTCATAAAAATTAAAAACCTTTTTCTTTGCTTGAGCCTGTGTTGTCATCCCTAATGTTCCCATCGCGACCACCATTGCTAGTAGTAAATGCCTTAATTTCATCATATCTAACACCCTTCTTTATACTAAATTATACCGTCTTCGCTAACCATGTTCAAAGCATGATGTTTCATGGTAAACTCAAATAAGAGGAGTTGGCTATTATGAAATTAAACAGTAAGCTTAGTATTGTTTTAGGGATAACGTTTGGCATAGCATTGTGTCTGGAATCTTCCCAATCAGCTCAAGCTGCCACAACGTATACGGTCGTTTCGGAAAAATGGCCCATTGCACGACCAGCGTATCGGGCAAAGTATCCTAGTAAAAAGGTTGCGCTTTGGAATAAAAAGCACACTAAACGATATGGCTATTTGAATGATCGTCCCAATACAACGTTCTCACGTAGTTCGATTACGGTCCTGCAACATAACAATAAAAAAAGCACTTATTATTACGTCAGTGCTGGTGGTACCAAAAGCCATCCTAAGGAAACACTCGGTTATGTTTGGAACGGGTATTTGACCAAAGGATTAGCAATGGATCTTCTCAAAAGTCGTTATGTTCCATTAGAATCATTCTCAAACAATAAGGACTACGCAAGCTACGTTAACCACTCAAAATCACAAAAGATTACTCAGGCTTTAGTCAACGCATTACCAAATATGCGGTTAAGCCTAGATTTAACTAACATTGCAGCTTATAAATTCGGAGAAAATATGTCTGACGAAAATCTATCTCGTCCCGGCATTAAATCTAGCTCTCTAAAGACGAAAAACTACACGCATATCATGTACTTCCCTAAGGTTACTGCCTATTTAAAGCGAAGTAATACCGTCGCAACCGCTACCCGGCTCAAGCAAGTTAAGCGGATCCTAGCAAAAGACTACGGATTAACTACTGCCAAACTAAACAGTCTAAAGAATTACCAAATTGGGCTAAACATTGCTGAAAATACCACCGGTAATAAGACCACTGATAACGGTCCTCAAGCCATTAAATTCTATGCTTTTGCTATTGCGCAACGAGTAAACCAGTAACGACAATATCGCTTACGAAACTGGCTTTGTGAAATCTAATTTGGTTTAAATTTTAAATGCCTAACTAAAAAGCGCCACATATCAGGTTAAACACCCACCCGATATGTGGCGCTATTGAGACGCCCAATAATCCCCAATTAATTACTACTGGTGTATACCAGCCTACAATTCTACCCCAATAATTGCATGGTCTGAGAAAAGATTCTCTCCTTTCACCATACAGGAGTCATCGATGAACACATGCTGATAAGCTCGCCCCTTCCTAATAAATACGTAGTCTAACTGCGTACCAAACATGGATGTTGATCCTTCTGGCAAGGCACTCCTAAAATTAGGTAGCCGAACGCTCGTTGCCTGTTCTGGGTTGAAATCACCAATGATCACACTAGTACTAGTGTCTCCTTCTCCAAACTCAACAACCTGTCTAAAGAAGTCTTCATAGGTTGGATTACTGGGCTGTGGGAAATGCACCCCAAGAACTGTTAGACTATCAAGCTTCAGGCTCATCCACTTTGCTGATTTGGAAACGATTCCAGTTCCATCCTTGGCTCCTTCAAGACGATTATGACGATTCACTGACTTTCTCACAGCAACAACAACAGCAGCATACCAGCAACGATTAAAGCCTTGGGGGTAGTAAAATACATAGTCGTTTAATAGTGCACAGGATATGAGGCTAAAGATTACCGGATCCTCTTCGGTAAAATAAATAATATCTGGGCGTATTGATTTTATCGTATTTATAATTCGAACGGTTCTTAGTTCACTCGAGATATCATTTTCTCGTAACATGGGATGACTTCTCGCTAATGGTGGAATGTTAATAGAAACTATCTTCATTATTTTACTTAGCTCTCCTTATTAATTATCTCAAAGAAAGGGATGATTGGCCTCTTTCTCAGCCCAATACCACCGAGCCAAGTAAATCAGCTTACGAACTTCAACAGGATCCTGCAATAGCGGTTTACCGGCATCCTCTGCTTGTTGAAATCGTTCTCCAAACTCATAAATGGCATCCAGTAACCAAGGATCTTCTAAAAATAAAATTTGACGACAATAATCGCCAATTCCACTAAGTTGATTCCTGAAGCTTTTTGATTCAAAGGCATTATCCAAGTAAGATTTAAACATTTTCTGCTCATGATGTGTAAATCCTTCAAATATACGCGGTGAATTTTCCGTATAATAGTGGTTCAATTCCACTAAGAATACGGGCAACCATCGTGACTTAGGCAATCTTCTACCATCAAAAATTGGCATTAAGCTAAAATTCAGATAGCTAGAAGTTCGTCTAACACAATCTGTCCAAAGATCATTTAATTTTTGTGCTGATTCTGGTTCACTTGGTTGATCAAAAACAGCGATTGGTATTTCATCGAACTTGAAGTCTAAACTTCCCGTTACCGCAGCTTCATCTCCAAATAACTGACGGCTCTTTGAACCCTGTTTGAATAAGAATGCAACTCCTTTATTAAAGCGAATACTTCCATCGCTAAACCAAACATCATCTGAGAACTTCCACTGAACATGGCTATATGTAATCCATAAAAATTCCATTGCAGCCAGTGATGACTCCACATCCGGATGCTTATTATTTTCTTTTCTTTCAAAGTTAGTATCTCTAGTAATATCTCGTCGCATAAAATCAGTGATTAGTAACGCACTCCTTCTCTTTGCTTATTCCCCAAATACACGAATTTCTTTCAAACCACTTAGCTAGTGTATAATATATCAACGAGATTTACAACAGATTTTTATGACCATTTTAGAAAAAGGTGTCCAGATTAATGCTATTAGCTTTTTTCTTTGTGACATTTATTATTGATGGAGAAATCCATCAATAATATTTTTTGCATTAAAAGGTGACATACCACCATCTAGCTTATACCTATGAAATCTTCAGTAGTCGTAAAATCAAGAAACTTGCTCGTGAAAATACACCCGCTGGTTGGCTAACTGCCGACCCGGTTCCTTCATATCGAACTATTTGTCGTTTTTGTATTTCGGATAAATTAGCTAACCTGACACATCAAAGTTTAAAAAAATTAACATCGTTTTTGAAAGATACCGGCGTAATTGACGACGGCACATTTACTGATGGGACTAAAATTCTAGCCGATGCCAATAAGTATAGTTTCATGTGGCGGAAGAACACCATCCGTTTTGACAAAATGAATCGGGACCAACTGGTTTCGATTTTGGGCGAACTCCACGAAGCAAAGCTCATCAGTGAAGTCCCCGCTGGATTTGATCCTATGAAGAGTATGTTGGACGCCGTCATTGGAAAAGTTGAGGATAAGTTGGTTACCTTAGACGAAGAAGTTCAGGCAATTAGGAAAATCTCACCCAACCCAGCCAAGAAACAGCGACGGCTTCTTAAATCACAGTGCCGAAAACTAGACCAACGACGGGACAAGATGATTGAACATCAGCAACAGCAAGCAACCTACGGTCAACGAAACAGTTACTCTAAGACTGATTATGATGCCATTTGCATGAGGGTTAATGAAGATCCAATGCAAACTAGCCTACAATCTTCAAATCGTAACGAGTAATCAATTTATTACCGGATACAATCTGTTCCAAAAACCAACCGGTACACGAACCTTTCCACTATTTTTAGCAAGGTTGAAATCGCAAAATGTGCCTAGTAAAGTCATTGTGGCCGATGTAGGTTACGGTTCGGAAAGTAACTACCACTATTGCAAAGATGAAATCAACAAACACGTCGTCTTGGTGCCTTATGAGACAATTCGGGAAAGGTAATGAACTGGAATTATTACGATAAAAGTGACTATTTTGTGGATTCGAAGGGCGTTCGATTAACTTCAAAACCTATCGAAAAAGCACTGATAAATATGGTCTTACACGTAAATTAAAAGAATATGAAGTCGAAAAATATGATGAAAACCATGAAGAAATCCCAGCCGCCCTAACACCAAAGAAAAATCTTCGTCGAATTAGAGTGAATTAATCCTGTGAATACTTTAAATCCAAGGAGCGCACACAGCTTTCAAAACCAGAAAATAAGGCTATCTACGGGCTTCGAAAGATTGAAGTAAAGCCAATTTTTGGCAAAATGAAAGCTTATTTGCGTTTTAATCGCTACTCAGTCCGTGGTCTAGAGAAGGTTAAAAAGAAAGTGGAATTCTCGTTCTGGCCTTGAACATTCTCAAGTTAGTCTCCACCAGGAGAATTGTGGCTTAAAAATCAAGAGCATGGAATAAGGCACGAAACTGAAGTTCAGTTTCGTGCCTTATCTTTATCCTACAGAGGCCAGTTATGTCACAGGCCTCTCAAAATTCTCTCACCAACAACGAATATCTTAAGACATTTCTACTTTGTCAAGCTTGAAAGCCTCTGAAAACTATTACTCGTATGGATGATCAACTCCCTTATCATCAGTCCAAAAATCGCCGTGCCCGATGGCCCAAAGGTACGCAAATTCTTCCCTTGTGATTTGGGCTTCCTTCTCGTCTTCTTCTTGATCCTCTTGATCCTCGTACATGATTCCACCTCCTTCTAACCTTAATAAGTGTAACATGATTTTAAAAAACGGTCAAGAGAATCTGAAATTCTCACTTTTTGTGTCCATATAAATCATTTTAACTTTTTATCACTACAGTATTTTATCATGTGACGTATTTGGCCTCTTTAGGATAAAGACAAGGCACGAAATAGAACTTTGGTTTCGTGCCTTATTTCCACGGTCTTGATTTTTAAGCCACATTTTCCTGATGGAAACCAACTTGAAAGTTTTCAAGGCCAGGATGAGAATTCCACTTTCTTTTTGGACCTTCTCTAGACCATGGGCTGAGTAGCGATTAAAATGCAAATAAGCTTTCATTTTGTCAGAAAAGAGCTTCAATTCGTAAGTGAATTAAACCTCTCACCAATAACGGACATATTAAGACATTTCTACTTTGTCAAGCTTGAAAGCTTCTGAAAGCTATTACTCGTATGAATGATCAACTCCCTTATCATCAGCCTAAAAATCGTCGTGCCCGATGGCCCAAAGATACGCAAATTCTTCCCGAGTGTCTCTTCCATCTAAATCATCCTCTTAATCCTCGTACATGATTCTACTCTCCTTACAACTTACAATATTCACACAGTAATGTGTACTGATAAGTTTATTACATCTTTTTGAAGCTTTAATGCCCGTCTCCACGTCTTTTCATGCCCATAAATTTCGACAGTGTTTGATTTTTTATTTATTTGGCTTCCAAATTATACTCAAAAAATAACTGTTGCCAGTAATCAAGTAATTTGATTACCAACAAACAGTTATCTTAGGATATTCCTATTTTTTCAAAGCTAAGATCTCATGCTTTAATTCTTTAAAAAGACTCTCAAAAGTATCTTTGTTTGTTGGAGCAATCAGCTCTGCCAGTCTGGACTCACAATCGCTTAGGATGCTACCAATATCTCTCGATTCAGAATCAAGTAAAGTTGAATCATTTTGAACTAACATGGCACCTTTAAAAATAAACTTTAGAGTTACTCCTAAAGTAATGCTTCTAGTCCCCGCAAATTGAGGCAAGTAATACTTATAATTTTGTATAGTTTCTTGCATTTGTGGACTCAATTGAACTCGAATCCGTAAATCTTTTTCTGTTATTTCCTTTAACGTTTTTATACTGGCTGAAGTGTTATTTATCACTTTATCCCATCGACTTAAGTTAGATATATCATCCAAAGCTTTAGAAATTATCATTGCCTGTGTCATAGGCTTTCCATATGCTTGCTCATAAACATCTCTTAATGCTTGGAAGATTTGTGCTGTTTCTTTAGATATTCTTACCCGAAGATATTCCATCTCTACCCCTTACCTTCTTTATATGTCAACGCTGAAAATTCTGTTTTTATTTTACACATACTCAATACAATTATTACACACTCATTTATCAGTTTAATATTATCTTTTATCAATAAAAAGCAGTCTCCATTAGGCAAAATCATACCCAATATGGACTGCTGTTTATTACTCAGTTTCATCCTCATCAGTCTTCAAAACTGCCATGAACGCTTCCTGCGGGATATCGACCTTGCCGACAGCCTTCATGCGCTTCTTACCAACCTTCTGTTTCTCCAGCAACTTCATCCGCCGGGTACGGTCACCACCATAAAGTTTGGCAGTCACATCTTTCCGGTAGGCCTTGATGGTCGTCCGGGCAATGATTTTTGCCCCAATGGCCGCTTGCACTGGAATTTCGAAGTTTTGGCGTGGAATGATCTTCTTCAAGCGGGACGCAATTTCACGACCCCGAGCTGCGGCGAATGTCCGGTGGGCAATGAAGCTCAGCGCATCGACCTTGTCGCCATTCAGCAACAGATCGATTTTAACCAAGTCGGCTGCCTGATAACCATTCATTTCGTAGTCCAATGACGCGTACCCCCGCGTGCTGGACTTCAGCTTATCAAAGAAGTCAAAGATGATTTCTGACAACGGCATGTTGTAGATGATGTTCACCCGGTAGTCGTCCAAGTACTCCATCGTCAGGAATTGGCCCCGACGATGTTGGCAGAGCTCCATGACGGCCCCCACGTAATCGTTAGGCGCCATAATCGTTGCCTTGACCACCGGTTCCTCGATTCGTTTGATGGCGGAAGCCTCTGGCATTTCTGCTGGGTTTTCAACTTCCTTCATCCCGCCGTCCGTCAAGTATGCGTGGTACGTTACGGATGGGGCCGTGGTAATCAAGTCTAAATCGAATTCCCGTTCAAGCCGTTCCTGAATAACGTCCATGTGCAGCATCCCTAAGAACCCACACCGGAACCCAAATCCTAAGGCTTGTGAAGCTTCTGGCTCAAACTCCAACGCAGCATCGTTTAGCTTCAACTTTTCCAAAGCCTCACGCAAGTCATTCAACTTAGCGTTGTCAGTTGGGTACAGCCCGGCATACACCATGGGACTCATCTCCCGGTAACCTGGCAAGGCCTTTTCGGCTGGATCAGCGGCGTTGGTAACCGTGTCCCCAACCCGGGTGTCGGTAATATCCTTAATGCTGGCCGTGATATAACCCACGTCACCCGCAATCAGGTTATCCCTAGAGATTGGCTTTGGCGAGTTAACGCCGACCTCGGTCACCTCATATTCGCTTCCGCTGTTCATTAGACGAATCTTATCGCCCGGTTGAACCGTCCCTTCAAAGAGCCGCACGCTCAGCACAACTCCCCGGTAATCGTCATAGACCGAGTCAAAGACCAAGGCCTTCAAGGGCGCGTCCAAAGCACCAGTTGGCGCCGGCACCTTATGGACGATCTGTTCCAGAAGTTCTGGAATCCCAATCCCCTTTTTGGCGCTGGCCAGTACGGCATCGGAGGCATCCAAACCGATCACATCTTCGATTTCTTGCTTAACCTTTTCTGGATCAGCGGCTGGCAAATCAATTTTATTTACGACGGGCACGATTTCCAGGTTGTCGTCCAACGCCAAGTACACGTTGGCTAACGTCTGCGCCTCGACCCCTTGGGCAGCATCAACGACCAAGATGGCCCCTTCACACGCTGCCAGACTCCGTGAGACCTCATAGGAGAAGTCTACGTGTCCTGGGGTGTCGATCAAATGAAACTCATAGTCATGGCCATCCTTAGCGTGATAAGTCAATTCCACCGCGTTCAGCTTGATGGTAATTCCCCGTTCACGCTCAAGGTCCATGTTATCCAACACTTGATCTTGCATATCGCGCTTGGAGATGGTATCCGTTAGCTCCAAGATGCGGTCCGCTAACGTTGATTTCCCGTGGTCAATATGTGCCACAATGGAAAAGTTGCGAATGTATTTTTGATGGTTTTTTAATTTCTCAAGATCCATGTTGATTTCCTACTTTCTTAAACGCCATGTCTGGACAATTATACCAAACCAGCCGCCCTAAATACAAACTTGACGTTAGCCGGCTGACTGCAAGTCACTTCAGCAGTGTAACGTTGACCAAATCTCAAGGCTAATAAAACGGGTTCCCACCATCATTGGCAGAAACCCGTTTTCTTCACACATTTACTTCGTGTTATTTTCATACTGTTTCAATTGAGACGGTGCCAAGTTTTGCCACTTCGTTGAATAGAACTTATCACTAATCGAATAGGATGGTTGTGGCTGTTGCTTGGTCAAGAACGGGTCAACCCGCTTGTCGACTGCCAGCCAACCACGCCAGCCCAAGTGAATCGTGTCGGTCATAAAGTACGGCACGTTCCCCTTGTCGCTCAGGTCAACGATGTTGTTGAACCCTTGCGATTGTAATTGATAGTGAATCTTCTGGTCAAATTGCTTCAACATTGACGCGGACAACCCTGTGTACTTCTGCCACTTAGCATTGATTGGCGGAATAATAAACATGACGTTCGTGTTCAAGCGGGCAAATTGATCCAGGCAAAGTTGAAAGTCTGCGAATTCCGGCGACTCGGTATAAGACAAGTTCTTCTGGAAGCCCTTCAACTTTCCCTTCTTCAGTTCCTGTTTCAACCCGTGATTATAAAACTTATCACTGATTCGGAATGGGTTGTTTCCCGTTTCTGCTTTCCCAATCTGACCACCAAGTTCATCCAGTGCCGAGTAAGAATAATGAGTGGGTAACTTCTTGGCTTGCTGGTTGACTCGGTTCAAGTTTTGCGATGGTAGGTCAATACCTGAGAAGAATTGATCCTCGTGGGTCAACATATTCTTGCGTGTTTGCAAGTAAAAACGTTGATACTTAGTCAAATTCTTCCCCGCTGCAACCTGTTGCAAGGCCTGGTAGATAAAGTGATCCGAGTTGGCTACTGGCATCTGTAACAGCCGTTTTGCCGCGTACTGATCAATGGCATCGTGCCGGAAATGGGTCAACCACTCAGTCGTTTGCAGTTGTGAGTAGTAATACCCAAAGGCATCCTTACGCGTCCCATCTTTAACAAACCATTGCGGTGAAATCACAAAGACAGCCTTCTTGTTGCGCAATTCACTCTGAATATTTTGCATAACAAAGTATTGAGTCAGGGATTGTGATCCCCGCGCACCAAGTAGAAACGGTCGGTAACTTCGATTGTACTTCTGAGCTAAGACGGACGGATGCAACGGGTCAAACCGTGACCATTCTGATGACCCAAAGAATGGGACATATTTGCCCTTTAACGCTGCGTCCTTAATGTACTTGCCCTTCATCACATTCGGAGAAAGTGAGACGGCCGCTTGGCGTTCCCGATTCGCACTGACCTTACTAAGGCCCAACTTGACGGGCATTGCCAACACCGCAAAAACCAGAATTGCCGCGAGTATTAACGGACCAAAGATCCGTAGAAGTCGCTTTGCCATTGGCTAGGCCAGGCTTTCCACTTTCGCAATGATCTTGTTGGGCGTGTCCCACTCTGACCGCTCAAATTCAGAAACTGGCACGGTAACGTCCAGTTCACTTTGTAATTGCAATAAGAGTTGTACGGACCCCATGGAGTCGAGTAACCCGCTATCAAACAGGTTGTCGTCCATTGCGCCACTAACATCGTTCCCCGTTAAATCGTTCAAAATTTCCAATACAGTTTCTTTGATATCCATGATAATTTCCCCCTCGATGAAATTAATAACCTAAGTTAGTTGAACCACAATTTGTTGAGTAATCCCGAAAAGATCAGGAAGCTAAAGCAGACCAGGTTGGCGGTCAAGAAGATCGCGAAAATCTGGGTGAAACCGTTATGTGGAATGCTCTTACGATGTTTCTTCTTGTAGCGCAACCACATATCGTTGACCATTAATGCTACCCCGTGGAACAGGCCGTAAGCGATATAGTACCACGTCACCCCGTGCCAGAACCCCATGACTAACATGTTAATAATGTAGGTCACGTTAGCGGTCGTGGTCGGCTTCTTAAAGATCTTATGCTTCATGAACCAGAAGACCAGTCGCATGTAGATAAAGTCACGGAACCAGAAGGACAAGGTAATGTGCCACCGATTCCAGAAGTCCTTGATGTTCGGTGACCGCCAGGGTTGATTGAAGTTCATCGGTGTGGCAATCCCCATAATATAGGATGTCCCGACCGCAAACAACGAATACCCCGCAAAGTCAAAGAACAAGTCGGCACTGTACGCATACATGTACCCGACCACTGGCCAGGACAGGTCCAAGAACCCGCCGCGCGAGTGCATCGCCATCAGTTGAAGCTTCGGCATCAGCATCGTTCCAAAGTAGTACGCCAGAACGAATTTGTACAGAAACCCAACAAAAATATAGCGAATACCCTTTTGTAACATTCCCAAATATTGTTCACGACTTGGCACGGACCGGTAATCTTTTTCAAACCGCCGGTAACGGTCAATCGGTCCTGAAGAAATCGTTGGGAAGAAGAGCATAAATTGCAGGAACGTCATCAGATTGTAGTTCTTTAACGTGCCATCCCGCGTCTCCATAATGGTCTGAACCGCCCGGAACGTCAGGTAACTGATTCCCAGGAAGCCGATCAGTGACGACTGCCCATTTTCGACGGCCGGTGTCACCTTGACAATGGTTAGCGGTGCAATGGCCAGAATGACCATTAGATAGAAGAACGGTCCTGAATTTTTATGCCTCCGGTAAACGGCATACCCCCAGGTCAATCCCACCTCGTACAAAATGTAGATGATCAAGGCCACCCCTTGGGTCCATTTCGAACCCCCAAAGGTTAAGACCAAGAAGAAGATTGAAATCAACGTTTCGTACAAGCGTGACCGTTTGCCGTACAGGAGACCAATCATCAGTGGCAATAATGCCACGCCCAACAAGGCGAAATACGTTGGGTTGCCGTAAGGTTCAAACGTCAACATTACTGATTGACCTCGGCAATAATGGATTTAATATCAACCTTGCCGTTGGGAGTCATCGGTAGGCTTTCTTTGTAGACGAAACGTTGTGGAATCATGTATTCCATCATGTCACCGCCCTGTAAATTTTCCTTAATCGCCTTAGTTAAAGCTAATTCACTATCAAAGTTATGGTCGGCCGGAACGACCCAGGCAATCAATTGACTGACCTTATGGTTCCGGTCATACCGTGGTACTGCAACCCCCACTTGAATATGATCTTCTTGTGACAGGTAATGGTTGACCTCTTCCAGTTCGATTCGGTAACCATGTAACTTAATCTGAAAATCTGTTCGTCCACGATACATAATCAACCCATTATCCAATTGGACACCTAAGTCTCCTGCCCGGTAAACGGTCCGCCCGTTTAGTGGCACAAAGGCCTTAACTGTCTTCTCTGGATTGTTTAGGTACCCCTTGGACATCGATGGTCCACAGATCAGCAACTCGCCTTCAGTTCCCGCAGGCACTGGGTTAAGTTGGTCATCGACCACCATGATCTCCGTATCATCCTTAGCATACCCGATTGGTAAGCGCGGATAATCGGCTAAAATTTGTGCCGTAATTTCAACCTGCGTCACGGCAACCGTCGTTTCCGTTGGCCCATACGTGTTGAAAATCCGTGCTGCTGGGAACCGCTTGTGTAAGTTCTGTGCCGTGGCGTGCGTTAATTCTTCACCACAGAACAGAAAGCGGCTTAAGTTTGGATAATGAGCCGCGTCAAATGACGGTTCCATTAAGCAAATATCCACGAAGGATGGCGTGGATACCCACACGTTTAAGTTCATCGTTGGTAAAGTCTCAAATAATTGCTTGAAGTTATCGGTAACGACCTTCGGTAATGCCACCAGTGTGCCACCAGCGGCTAATGTCGGCCCCCAGTCCATCACGGATAAGTCAAACGAATAGGGTGCCTGTGAGAGCGTCCGTGGAGCTGCTGGTAAATCAAAGTCATCACTCAGCATCCAATTGACGTAGCTCAACAGATTAGCATGTGAAATTTGAACCCCTTTAGGCTTACCCGTCGTGCCCGACGTAAAGATGATGTAGTAGTTCTCATCATCGGTTACGCCATGGTCGACCTGATAGTCAACGGTCTGATCAAAAATCTCAGCTAACGCACTCGGTGTGATCACCGGTGTTGCTCCTAAAGTTGTTGGCAACTCGCTCACAGCGATTGCTGCAGCCGGTTGGGCAATTTCATTGATTGTCGTCACTCGTTCCAGCGGCGAATGCGTGTCAATTGGTGCATAGGCATGGCCACTTTTAACGACCCCTAAGAAGGTCGCCATCATATCGAACGTCTGGCCACCAAACACCATAATGGGTGCCTCACGAGGCAAAGCTAAACCGTCCAGGTGGGCTGCCAAAGCGTCAGAGCGTTGTTTTAATTCACCGTAAGTGTTCGTGTGTCCTAAATCATCATAAGCAATCCGTTGCGGATCACGTACAGCGATTTCGTCGATCGCCGTGATCATATTTCTAATCATTATCTATCCCCCCCAAAGACTCCTCGATTACATGGTTAGTTGTTGACCCCTCAACTAGAACTCGTTGTAAATAAATGTCGAGTTGTTTAACCCACTGTAACCGTATAAATAAACTAAAGCCATCAAAATCACAAAGTAGAATGCGGTCCAACCAATGAACGCTACCACTGGCTGATGCCAAAAAGCCAGCCACTTTGCTCTCATGAAATTCACCCCCAAAATTTGCCAGCTCATTCGTCCCCCGAAGCTGACTACCGATCGATCCTCAAGTCCGGAATCCATTTTTCCGACGAATGATTCGGCCCTGAAGAGGAGATTTGTGGCCCCTGCCACACTCCCTATATTCTGAGGTTATCATTGCTACCAAGGGATTGCAAACAACACTACTCAACCTTAATGTTTTCTTTTATTTTCAAAAAACTGAGTTTACTTGTGGGACACAAAAAAGGCCACTGAAAATCTTCAGCAGCCTTGATAGATTAGTCATTATCGCACTTTCGTTTGTTGACTAATTTTCGTTGAATTTATCGCGCATTTTGTTAAATAAGTTACCTTTGCCACTCCCTGTGACATTTTCGCCACTAGCCTTCGCAAAGTCACGTAAAGCATCCCGTTGCCCTTTGTTCAGGTTCTTAGGGGTAACGACCTTGACCGTCACGTGTTCATCCCCGTTGCCATTACCACGCAAACGAGGCGCTCCCTTACCGTGCAGACGGAAGGTCGTCCCACCTTGCGTTCCAGCTGGCACCTTGAGCTTGACATCACCATGAACCGTCTTGACCGTCACGTCGTCACCCAACGTCGCTTGAACGAACGAAATCTCCTGATTAAAGTAGATTTCTGTGCCGTCTCGCCGGAAGTCCTTGCTTGGTTCTACTTGGAAGATAATGAAGAGGTCCCCATAGCTCCCACCGTTTTGACCGGCTTCACCTTGACCCTGTAACCGCATTTGTTGACCGTCATCGACCCCTGCAGGGATGGTAACTTCAACTTCATGCCGTTCTTCTTCATGACCAGAACCGCCACAAGTGGGGCACTTTTCCTTGATTTCTTTACCAGTTCCGTGACAAACCGGGCAAGGTTGTTGACTCTGCATCCGGCCCAACGGTGTGTTGGTTACCGTTGTCACATAGCCAGATCCATTACACCGAGAACACGTCACGGGTGAGGTTCCTGGCTTGGCACCGTTACCACCACAGGTATGACACTGGGCTTCCCGGTTGTACTTGATCTTCGTCTTCTTCCCAAAGATGGCTTCTTCAAACTTCAAGTCCATCTGGTACTGAAGGTCCCGACCAGGCCGTGGCGCGTTAGGATTCCGCTGGCCACCGCCGCCACCAAAGAATTGGTTGAAAATATCATCGAAACCACCGCCACCAAAGCCACCGCTGAAGCCGCCTTGTTGACCGCCACCGAAACCACCAAAGCCGCCTTGAGCGCCATCGGCTGATCCATATTGGTCATAGTTAGCCCGTTTTTGTTCGTCACCTAAAACATCATAGGCATCCTGAACCTCTTTGAACTTTTCAGCCGCGTCTGGGGCTTTGTTCAAATCTGGATGATACTTCTTTGACAAATGCCGATAGGCTTTCTTGATTTCTGCTTGGCTGGCATCCTTTGCAACGCCTAATACGCCATATAAATCCGATTGCGCCATCTTTTTCCTCCCAATCCATTCCGAAATTTTTCGCTACTAGTAAGAATAGCATACTCGAAACAAAAAGCCAAAGCCCCACGGACTCTGACTTCTTGTCTGAACTCTCTTAAGCCAATGGAACGGATTACTTCTTATCGTCGTCGTTAACTTCGTGGAAGTCACCGTCAACGGTGTCGCCATCCTTACCATCGCTCTTAGCGTCGCCGCTAGCTTGACCAGCAGCACCCGCATCAGCACCACCCTGAGCACCTTGTGCTTGTTGGGCTTGTTGATACAGCTTGACGGAGAGGTCTTGGATGATCTTCGTCAAATCGTCCTTCTTAGTCTTCATGTCATCAAGGTTGTTGGCTTCTTGGGCCTTCTTTAAGGCATCACGAGCATCTTCAGCCTTCTTGATTTCATCATCAGAAACCTTATCCTTAACGTCTTTCAACGTCTTGTCCGTCTGGAAGAGTAATTGGTCGACTTCGTTCTTAGTGTCGACTTCTTCCTTACGCTTCTTGTCGGCAGCTTCGTTTTCCTTAGCTTCCTTCATCATCTTTTCGATTTCGTCGTCGGAAAGGCCATCGGAACTCTTGATCGTAATCTTTTGTTCCTTGTTCGTGCCCATATCCTTAGCGGAAACGTTAACGATCCCGTTCTTATCGATATCGAAAGTAACTTGGATTTGAGGAACACCACGAGGGGCAGCAGGAATGTCAGTCAGCTGGAAGTTACCCAACGTCTTGTTGTCAGCAGCCATTGGCCGTTCACCTTGTAAGACATGGATATCAACGGCTGGTTGGTTATCAGCGGCCGTTGAGAAGACTTGTGACTTGCTGGTTGGAATCGTCGTGTTTCTGTCGATCAGCTTCGTGAAGACACCACCCATGGTTTCAATCCCCAAGGATAATGGCGTCACATCAAGCAAAACAACATCCTTCACGTCACCGGTGATGACCCCACCTTGAACGGCGGCACCTAAGGCAACGGCTTCGTCAGGGTTGATAGAGTGGTTAGATTCCTTACCTGTCCACTTTTCAACGGCTTCTTGAACGGCTGGAATCCGCGTGGAACCACCGTTTAAGATAACAACGTCAATGTCGCTAGCCTGTAAGTCAGCATCCTTCAACGCATTTTCAACAGGGATCCGCGTCTTTTCAACTAAGTCAGCGGTCAATTCGTTGAACTTAGCCCGGCTCAAGCTCTTTTCCAAATGCAAAGGACCGTTAGCACCAGCTGAGATAAATGGCAAACTGATTTGTGCTTCAGTCACACCAGAAAGGTCCTTCTTGGCCTTTTCAGCAGCATCCTTCAACCGTTGCGTTGCCATCTTGTCCTTGGATAAGTCGACACCGTTTTCTTCCTTGAAGCCGGCAATTAACCAATCCATGATCTTTTGGTCAAAGTCGTCCCCACCTAAATGGGTATCCCCGTTCGTAGACAGAACGTCAAAGACACCATCACCTAAGTCCAGGACAGACACATCAAATGTCCCACCACCAAGGTCGTAAACCATGACTTTTTCATCTTTGTCTTGCTTGTCCAAGCCATAAGCTAAGGCAGCGGCCGTTGGTTCGTTGATGATCCGTTCAACGTTCAACCCAGCGATTTTACCGGCATCTTTGGTGGCTTGCCGTTGGGCATCGTTGAAGTAAGCTGGCACCGTGATAACGGCCTTGTCAACCGTGTCACCAATGTAGTCTTCAGCGAAGGCCTTCAAGTGTTGTAAGATCATCGCAGAAACTTGTTCTGGGGAGTAATCCTTACCATCAACAGTAACTTTGTAGCCGGATTCACCCATGTGACTCTTGATCGATGAAATCGTGTTTGGGTTGGTGATTGCTTGCCGCTTGGCAACTTCCCCAACCTGCGTTTCACCATCTTTGAATGCAACAACGGATGGCGTCGTCCGAGCGCCTTCCTTGTTCGCGATAATCTTCGGGGTACTACCTTCAAGAACGGCAACGGCTGAGTTAGTCGTCCCTAAGTCAATCCCAATAATCTTGTTACTTGCCATCAAAAATTCCCTCTTTTATAGTTTATTTATAAATTTATTGTGCAACGACGACCATTGCTGGTCGAAGAACTCGGTCCTTCAATAGATAACCCTTCTGGAGCACCTTCACCACGGTATCAGCCGTTTGTCCCGCTTCAACGGGGACCGACTGGACGGCTTGGTGCTGCGTTGGATCAAACTTTTGACCGATGGCGGAAATTTCCGTCACGTTGTTTCGCTTCAAAGCATCCTCCAAATGATCATAAGTCATCTGGACACCCTTCTTCAGCTGTGCGGCGGTATCTTCCGTTGCCTCCACCGCTAAAGCGCGTTCCAAATTGTCGATCACGGGAAGCACATCTTTAGCGAGTTGCTGACCATCATACTTGATCAACGTGGCTTGTTCCTTTTGGAAACGAGTCTGCATGTTCTGCACTTCGGCTTCGGCCCGAAGATACTTATCTTCAAAGTCACTTGCCTTTTGTTTCAGTGCAGCGACCTCGGCAGCCGTTGCTACTGGCTTAGCAGCTTCAGTAGCGGCCTTCGAGTCGGTCTTTGGTTGGTCTTTTGCTTGCGCATCCTTGGCTTTGCCAGCGGATTGCTGTGCGGCGGCTTTAGTCGCCGTTTGGTCATCAGTGGACGGTTGTTGCTTGTCAGCCACGATAAAACCTCCCTTTCTTTACTCGTCGTAAAACCGGTAGTAATCCAGTAGTTTTTTCGCGAGCTCTTCACGAAACGCACCGACAATTCCCAGCATTCGCGAATAAGGCATTCGCGTGGGCCCTAGAATGGCAATCATGCCACGGCCATGCTGGTTCACATCGTAAGTGGCGGTGATCAAACTGAAGTTCCGTAACGCATCGTTGGTCATCTCATTACCGATCTGAACGGAGATCTTATCGTCCGGTCGACCTAAGACATTAGCGATGTCGTCGGTCTTGTCGATCAACGAGTACAACGACTTCAGTGAATCCACATCGCTATCCTGAGAGAAGTTCAGTAGATTGAGCCGCCCGCCAACGTAGAAGCGTTCTTGGGCTGCCCTGGTCAAAACATCCCCAAAGATATCCAAGAACCCTTGTGGACTCTGTAGATAATTGGCGATCTTCATCGGAATATCCGCCTGTAACTTCTTCACCACTTCTGGTAAGGTCAAGCCGACCAATTGATCATTGATCAAACGGACGACCGCCTCCAACTGGTCACCAGTGACGGACTCGTTGACGTCAAATGTTTGGTTCTCCACATCACCACTATCGGTCACGAGAATGGCCATCACTTGCCGTTTCCCCAATGGGACTAAACGAAATCCACTGAGGCGACTGTCCTTCAACTCCGGCTTCAAGGTGAACGCTGTGTAACTCGTCAGGTTAGACAGAATTGTCGCGGACTGCGAAATAATTTCGTCAATCTTATGAAAATCCCCGCCTAACGACGATTGAATCACGTCCATATCGTTGGGTCGCAATGGATCCGGCTTGACGAGATGGTCAACGTAATACCGGTAGCCTTCAACTGAAGGAATTCGGCCAGAAGACGAGTGGGTCTTTTTAATCAGGCCCAATTCTTCCAACGCCGCCATCTCATTACGAATTGTCGCTGAGCTTACGTGGATGGGCAACTGCTTGGCTAGTGCCTTTGACCCCACCGGAACCCCGGTGTTAGTAAAGTCGCGGACAACGGCTCGCAGAATCATCATTTGTCTTTCTGAAAGCATCACAATCACCCCTTTTTTAGCACTCAAACAATACAAGTGCTAAGACACATATATAATGTAGCAAAACCCGGTTTTGAAGTCAAGAAATCTGGTAGACTTTTTAGCAATCTCGGCTATTAAGTGCTAAAAAAGTTCTTTTTGCTTTCGAGTTAACCTTATTTTCATTAAAGCAACCGGGTTCCAACTCTGATTAACTTCGCCATAAGCCATAACCACCGTGACTTTTTCTAGGTAACCTCCCCCGTTTAAGCTCGACCCATGGCACTTAAACCTGCTCACCTGTAGGTTAACCGTGCCATTCTACCTAAATGGTCACGACTTCGCCACTAATCTATCAACTCCCAATCTCCGGTTGACACGCTGCCGTACCGCCTTTGCCATGACCAATCAAAAAAGTGACCATCCTCATCAACCTATTCGGCCATCAAGATCATCACTTCAGTCATTCCTAAATTTTGTTGGCCACGCCTTGAAAGTACTCACGCGTCGCTGCTTCATCTTGCTTTAATTGCACAACCAACGGGTCCACGCCAGCAAACTTAATTTCGCCCCGTAACCGGTGGTGCCACTCCACTTCGACCGGTTCCCCATATAGATTACCCTGAAAGTCAAGCAGGTTCATTTCAACCGTAATGGGGCGATCATCGCCGAAGGTCACGTTTCGACCGACAGAGACCATTCCAGGATACCAGATGGCCCCAACTTTTAGCCGTGCCGTGTAAATACCAATTCCAGGGATCCACTCATTTTCTGGCGTCATCACGTTAGCCGTGGGATAACCAATCGTGCGGCCCCGGGCTTCACCATGAACGACGAGGCCATTTGAGCGATACGTGTAGCCCAGCAACTGGTTGACCTTATCAATGTCACCAGCCTTCATGGCTTGACGAATGCGGCTAGAGCTGATTTTTTCATGACCACTAGCCTTTTCCGCAACCGTGACGACCTCAAAACGGTCCTGAGCGTATTCAGGCAACCGTGCCATTGTGGCCACATCCTTTTTTCCATACGTGTGATCAAAACCCGCCACAGCCACGATCGTATGAAACCCAATCAGGTAGTGATCAACGAACTGTTGTGGCGTCTGGGAAGCAAACTCACCGGTATAGTTGACCAAAAAGACCCGGTCAACGCCCAACCGGTCCAACTGATGCAGTTTGCGGTCCGTCGTGCTTAAGTATTTACGGTCATCGGCTTCCAGCGGCCGATAGACCAGTGCCGGATGATGGTCGTAGGTCAATACGGCTAACTTGACACCCTTGGCCTGAGCAATCATTTTTGCCCGTTCAATGACCGCCTGATGACCCAAGTGAACGCCATCAAAGAATCCCATGGCGAGGACAACTGGCTCATCAGGAATCTGACGTGAATCTAATGGATGATGTATGCGTATAACTTCCATGGTGAACTTCCTTTACTGAGAATTAATTAACCGTAAACATTTTTAGTGGTTTATATTGCTTTTTTTCTGGCACCCACTGGTAAAGGCACTTAGTCCGGCCCTGGTAGGTCAACGCGACGACTGGCGCCGTACTGGCCATTTCCTCTGGCGTTAGGAAAACACCATTTTTGACCAGCCCCCACAGCTTATCGGAGAGGGCGACATGGGGGTAATCTTGCAGGGCATAATCGATGGGCCGTAGAATCGTACTCAGGTCATCCGCAGCCATCGCGGCCTCAACTTGCGCCAAGGTCACCGTCTGGGCCAACGTAAAGCCGCCACTCTTATGACGCGTTAAAGAAGCCATGACAGCTGGTACACCTAACTGACGGCCTAAATCAACGGCAAGTGTCCGGACATACGTCCCCTTGGAGCACGCCACTTCAAATGCCACCGTTTGCGTCCCAGCTGCAGCGTCAAACGTCCCCGCATCTGTCAACGAAAAGTGCTCCACGGTAATGGTCCTGGTTGGCCGTTCAACGGTCTCACCAGCTCTGGCATACTCATACAACTTACGACCATTCACCTTGACCGCCGAGTACATCGGTGGTGTTTGTTGAATCGTCCCAGTCAATTTGGTCGTGGCTGCAGTCAACTGTGCCAACGTGAACGGCTGCGTCAGTGGTTGTCGATCAATCACGTCACCGTCAAGATCTTCCGTAGTCGTGGCTAACCCTAGCGTGACGGTTCCCCGGTACATCTTTCCGGATCCCATCAGATAAGGCACAACCTTCGTTGCTGAACCGATACAGATCGGCAAAACGCCATCGACGCTAGGATCTAACGTCCCACTATGACCGACTTTCTTCGTGTGTAAAATGTGACGCAGCTTAGCAACGCAGTCAAAACTGGTCAAGCCACGTTCTTTGTACAGGGGAATAATCCCGTCCATGATGGTGCCTCCGCTTCTTATCTTCTTAATCATTCGTTTAGGTCATCTGCCACACTTGAACTGACAGCTAAAATACGATCATGTGCATTGCTAAAAAAACCGTACACGGCGTAACATTTAGTTTACCACAATTTCCTATTTCCTCGCTACTTTGGCCATTCTTCCCGCCACATTCCGCCCCAGATTTGGCAACGGGTTAATCTTCGACGAGTGATCCCCAGGGGTTATCGGCTGGTGATTGACAACTCTCCTGAAAACTGCGACGACCACCAACTTCCAAATTTTGGTTCAAAAAAGGCATTGATCATCACCGACCAATGCCTTTTAACGACCGCAATTACTCGCGGTGATGAAGTTCATTTAAGAGTTCATCGATATGACTCCCATAACGGACTGACGAATCCTGTTCGAAAGTCAGTTCTGGTGTCTTATAGATGCTTAAGCGTGAGCCCAATTCAGAGCGAATCAAACCAGTGGCCTTATTGAGTCCCTGTTGGGTCTTCTCAGCAGAAGACGCCTTGTCTGATAAAATGCTGTAGTAAATTGTGGCTTGCTGCAAGTCACCAGTGACTTCCACACCAGTAACGGTGACACCCTCGACCCGCGGATCGCGGACACGCTTTAGTAAAATATCCGTAACTTCCCGTTGGATCTCTTGTTCCAACCGGCCAACTCGATATTGTGCCATAGACGTTTTGCCTCCGAATCTTTATTTAACGGGAACTTCCTTCATCACGTAGGCTTCGATAACGTCGTCTACCTTGATGTCGTTGTAGTTCTCGATAGTCAATCCTAGTTCATAACCCATCTTAACTTGCTTGACGTCGTCCTTGAAACGCTTCAGACTGCCCAGCTTACCTTCGTAGATGACAACGCCATCACGAATCAAGCGAACGTCACTATCTGACGTCACGTAGCCTTCGGTAACCATCCCACCGACGATTGTACCGACTTTAGAAGCATGGAAAATATCCTTAACTTCAATTTCACCGATAACTTCTTCTTCGTAGGTTGGTTCCAGCATCCCCTTCATCGCCGTCTCGATTTCATCGATGGCGTTGTAGATGACGTTGTGCAAGCGAATGTCGACCTTGTCGCCATCGGCTTGTGCCCGGGCCTGTGGTGTTGGCCGAACGTTGAACCCAATGATGATGGCGTCTGAGGCTTCAGCCAGAGTAACGTCACTTTCATTGATAGCCCCAACGGCGGAGTGAATAATGTTGACCCGAACACCGGAAACATCGATCTTCTTCAAACTACCAGCTAAGGCTTCAACGGAACCTTGAACGTCAGCCTTGATGATGACGTCAACTTCCTTCATTTCGCCTTCCTTAAGGGAATCGAAGAGGTTGTCCAACGTCACATGGCTGGTGTTACCACGTTCCTTGACCAAGGCTTCCTTGGCCCGTTCTTCACCAGCTGCCCGGGCCGTCTTTTCGTCATCAAAGACGACAAACCGGTCGCCGGCTTCTGGCACATCATTTAACCCGGTGATTTCAACTGGCGTAGAAGGTACGGCATCTTTGATCCGCCGACCACGTTCGTTGACCATCGTCCGGACACGACCAAAGGTATTCCCAACCACGATTGGGTCCCCAACGTGCAGGGTTCCTTGTTGAACCAATAAGGTTGCAACGGAACCTTGGCCTTGATCCAAACGTGCTTCGATCACACTACCAGCACCATTTTGAACAGGGTTAGCCTTCAATTCAAGCACTTCGGATTGAAGTAAGATCATGTCGAGCAATTCGTCGATGTTCTTCCCAAACTTCGCAGAAATTTCAACGAAGATGGTGTCGCCACCCCAGTCTTCAGGAATCAATTCGTATTCCGTCAGTTGTTCCATGACGTGGTTCGGGTTAGCACCCGGCTTATCGATCTTGTTCACGGCAACGATGATTGGTGTCCCCGCAGCCTTCGCATGGTGAATGGCTTCGATGGTTTGTGGCATGACACCATCATCGGCAGCCACGACCAGCACGGTGATGTCGGTAATTTCGGCACCACGCGCCCGCATTTCGGTAAAGGCCGCATGTCCTGGCGTATCCAAGAAGGTAATTAGCTTGTCATTGTAGTGGACTTGGTAAGCCCCAATGGCCTGTGTGATCCCACCGGCTTCACCCTCAGTAATGTGAGAATGACGCAAATGATCCAGCAACGTCGTCTTCCCATGGTCAACGTGACCCATGATCGTAACGACAGGTGCCCGTGATACTTGGTGATCCTTGTTAGCCATTTCGGCGTCAAAGAACTTGTCGATATCACTAACGTCGACTTCAACCTTTTCTTGTGCTTCGATACCATAGTCGTCCGCTAAGACTTCAATCGTATCCTTGTCCAAGGATTGGTTTTGGTTGACCATGACACCCAACATGAAGAGTTTCTTCACAATTTCAGCTGAAGAACGGTGTAAGATCTTTGCCAAGTCTTGCGCGTTCATGCCATCCGTATAGACTAAGACTTCTGGTAAAGCCTTGTTCTTACGTTCTGGTGCGCCCTTGTGTTGGTTCGTATCTTTAATCCGTTGATTCTTCTTATAACGGTTATTATTATTGTTTCGGCGACGGTTATTGCGGTTGTTCCGGTTATTCCGGCCCCCGCGACTGTTGCTGCTATTGCTACTCCGCCGACCATTACTATTATTTGTATTATTATTCAAGCTTCCACCAAATCTGCCGGTACCGGTATTGTGTTGTTCACTGTGATTACTGCCGGTCTGGCCATTATTTTTATTGTTGTTCCGTTGTTGATTATTGTTCCCACTAGCATTTCGGTTACCACTGGCCGCACCATTATTACTGTTGTTACTGTGCGGCCGGCTATTGGCTGGCTTCCCCTGATGACTGTTGCCGCCATTAGCAGTTGCCTTATGGGTCGTCTGGTTCCCCGTCCCGTTGCTGTGGTTAGCCGGCCGAGCAGCCTGCATTTTCACGGGTTGTTTGGCCGAGGATGTTGCTTTAGAGGTTGACTGCTTTGGTTGAAAAGCAGCCCGTAACTGACGTTCTTCGTTCTCGCCGAGCGTTGACATATGGTTTTTCACCGGAAAGCCTTTTTCTTCGGCCTTCGCGATGATCTGTTTACTGGAGACATTAATTTCTTTGGCGAGTTCATAAATTCGCTTTTTCCCCATATCTTCACTCTCCTTCATATTCTACCGATCACGAGAACGTCAGGTGGCTACTCTAATAGTTGGTGTAACTTCCGGACAAATCCCGGATCAGTAATGGCAATGACCGTGCGCGCCGACCCGATGGCCGTGCTCAACTGGTCTTTGGTAAACGATTCATTCAATGGGACATCGTAGCTCGTTGTTTTGTCACGAAACTGTTTTTGACTTGTCTTACCAGCATCACTGGCCATTAACACAAGTTTCGCAGAACCGTCACGCACAGCAGCTAAGACAAAGGATTCGCCGGTGACCAGCTTACCTGCTCGCCGAACCAACCCCAACAATTGTAAAGCGCGCTCAGAATTAGTCATTGTTAAATAATTCCCGCCGTGCTTGCTGATGGTCAACGTACGCAATGAGATCATCGTAGAATTGATCATCGATTTTAACGCCAAAGGTATGGTCGAAAGTCCGTTCCTGCTTAGCTTTCTTAGCGATGGCCACATCTAAACTGATGTAGGCGCCACGGCCAGACTGCTTGCCGGTCGGATCGATACTAACCTCTTGTTCTTGGTTCCGGACAATGCGGACCAATTGCTTCTTGGGCGCCATTTCCCCGGTCACAATATCCTTGCGCATGGGGACTTTCCGTTGTTTCATGGACCCAAACCTCCTTAAGGTGGACGTTATTCGGCCGTTTGGTCGTCAGCGTCGCTGGTAGTTTCACTCGTTGGTTCTGCGGCATCCGTCTCAGGTGCGTCATCGGCTTCAGGTGCATCATCAGTGGCGACTGAATCTGCAGCCGTAGCTGGCGTCACCGTAGCTTCTGCATCAGCCGTCTCAACGTCGTCAGTGGCGACATCTTCGTTATCAGGAGCTACGTCTGCTGACGCGTCATTTTCCTGATCAGCTTCCATTATAGCAGATGCTTCGGATTCTGATTTAATATCAATCTTATAACCGGTTAACTTAGCGGCTAAACGGGCATTTTGGCCCCGCTTACCGATAGCCAGGGACAATTGATAGTCAGGAACGACGACTTCACAAGCACGTTCGTTATTGGGATCAAAGATAACATCTAAGACTTCGGCAGGATTCAAAGCGTTCGCAATAAACTTCGCTTCGTCTTCAGTCCATTCAACGATATCCATGTTTTCGCCACCAAGTTCATTCACGATGGTTTGAACCCGTTGACCACGGGGACCAACACTCGTTCCCACTGGGTCGATATCAGGATTATTTGAACGAACAGCCACCTTGGCCCGGTCACCAGCTTCACGCGCGATCGCCATGATTTCCACGGTCCCGTCGTAAATTTCTGGAACTTCTTGTTCAAACAAACGCTTCAACAAGTCGGCGTGCGTCCGGCTAACGAAGACTTGTGGGCCCTTCGTTGCGTTTTCAACACGGGTCACGTAAACCTTGATTCGGTCATGAATCCGGTACGTTTCGTTAGGCATTTGATCCTGACGCCCCATCACGGCTTCGACCTTACCTAAACTCACGTAAACGAAACGAGAATCTTGGCGTTCAACCTCACCAGTAACGATTTCATTTTCGTATTGGCTGTATTGGTTGTAAATGATGTTTCGTTCAGCTTCTCGAACCCGTTGCAAAATGACTTGTTTAGCCGTCTGTGCAGCGATACGACCAAAGTTCTTTGGCGTTACTTCAAACTTAATGTCATCGCCCAGTTCATAACCCTTGTTGATCGTCAGGGCTTCATCTAAGCTAACTTCCAAGCGTGAATCGTAGACTTGGTCAACGACCTTCTTCACAGCAAAAACGTGAATGTCACCCTTCCGTTGATCAAAGTTGACTTCAACGTTTTGGGCTTGATCGTAGTTTCGCTTGTACGCTGAAACTAAAGCGGCTTCCAGGGCATCGATCACGATTTGTTTGTCGATTCCCTTTTCCGTTTCGAGGACGTCTAAGGCCCCCAATAATTCTTTACTCATGGTGTGCTACGCTCCTTATTTAGTTAGAACTTGATAGCTAAACGGGCTTGCGCAATGGCATCGCGAGGAATCGTCAGGGTCTTAATGCGCCCCTTCAAATTAACCTTGAGATCCATGCTATCATCCGTCAACGTTACTAACGTTCCTTCATAAACCTTGCTTTGGCCGATCTTTTGATACAGCGAAACGTGAATGTAATCACCCACGGCTCGTTCAAAATCTTCCGGCTTCTTTAACGGTCGTTCAGCTCCCGGTGAAGATACCTCCAAGAAGTACG
The DNA here is from genome assembly GCF_007115095.1 of Levilactobacillus enshiensis. Taxonomy (GTDB): domain Bacteria; phylum Bacillota; class Bacilli; order Lactobacillales; family Lactobacillaceae; genus Levilactobacillus; species Levilactobacillus enshiensis. The sequence continues at coordinate 32,337 of NZ_SULH01000008.1, forward strand.
CTTGAGGAATAGGATCTGGATCAAGCGAGTCCATTTTTTCGGACACCTCATCACTGACCATCGCGCATTCTTCAATGTTGATACCACCAGGCTTATCAATGTAGAGCCGCAGGTACCAGCTCTTACCTTCCTTGACAAATTCAACGTCAACTAATTCAAACTGATGCTGCGCCACGATTGGCTGAGCTAGGTCTGTTACGGTCTCGACGACAGTACTCAAAAAATTCCGCCTCCTACATTTTTCCATTAAAAAGAGTGAGCATTGACTGCTCACTCATTTAAAAAACGAGTTTAACTACAAACACTAGAATACACCAGTTCTCCGGCGATTGCAACCATTGCGCCACCTGCTATTCACACGTCAGCAGGAGCAAAATGAATCCGGCTGCCGTAATAAACTCAAACACCAGAAAGTTCAACCGCGTCGTTGCCATCGCCCGTAAACTGATAGCCTTGATAACCGTCAGTACAAATGCTGCCAGGAAGTAAGCCACAACCAACGCCAAGAATGGGGTCGCAGCCACGGTTGCCAGAGTGCCGAACAGAATATATCCCAAACCAATCAAACAATAACCTGCTAGAAAAATCCACCCATCTGGTAAGCCTACAAATCGCCGTAACATGGTGAACACCCGCTTTCGGTAAAGTTTATTAATGGTTCTATTATTCCTCACCACTAGTATAACATGAAACAGTCGTTTTGTAAGCGGTTACAACTGGTTAATCATACGAGTTTAGCTAGCTCATTTACAGCAATATCGGTTAAAAGTCGACTGCCCTACGGCTACTAGAGGTGCCGCTTTTATAGCAGTCACTGTTACGTCCGCGACAACCGCCAATTTTTTCCAAAACACGATAAAAAACTGCCGCTGCTATCCAATAGAAACAGATAACAGTGGCAGTCTTAGGTCGTTAACTAAAGGTTGAAAGCTCCAAAGTACGGTTCATGCCTGTTCTACCAACAACAGTAGCCCTAAAAGTAGGCAACTTGGTAGCCTGGCCGGCTTACATCATGTCATCAAACAAGCTCAACTGGTTTTCATCTGGTAACCCAGTTAGAACCCCATTTTCTGTCATGAAGTCGATAATCGTCTTGGAAACTTTGCCCCGTTTAGCCAAGTCTTCTTTCGAAATAAAGGGGCGGTCGTTTCTGGCAGCCACGATTTGCTTAGCGACGTTCAACCCCAGCCCTGGTGCGGCTTGGAACGGTGCAATTAGTGTATCGCCATCAATGATCCAATCGGCCGCATCGGAGCGGTTCAAATCGATCATCTTGAACTTGAAGCCACGTTCGAGCATTTCGTTGGCCAGTTCCAGTACCGTCAACAAGTTTTTGTCCTTGGTCGACGCATCCATTCCTTGGTCATTAATTGCCTTCATCGCTGCCTTCACAGCCGTTTTCCCTTGTGACATGGCCACAACATCGAAGTCGTCAGCCCGGACGGAAAAGTAAGCGGCGTAGTAAATGATTGGGAAGTAAACCTTAAAGTAAGCCACCCGTAACGCCATCAAGACATAAGCGGCGGCATGGGCCCGCGGGAACATGTACTTGATCTTTAGACAAGAATCAATGTACCAGTCCGGACAGTCCGTTTGTTTCATCTTCTCTTGCCACTCGTCAGGAATCCCGCGACCCTTCCGCACGTGTTCCATTACTTGGAAGGAGGTTTCGGAATCCAGACCGAAGTTGATCAAGTCGGTCATGATGTTATCCCGACAACCAATCACGTTAGCAATGGTTGCGGTTCCTGCCTTGATTAACTCTTCAGCGTTGCCTAACCACACATCCGTCCCGTGGGACAGACCAGAGATTTGGAGCAACTGCGAGTAATTCTTGGGGTGGGTTTCTTCCAGCATTCCCCGGACAAAGCGCGTCCCAAATTCCGGCACACCCAAGGTCCCTGTCTTAGACTGGATCTGTTCTGGTGTGACACCCAGCGAATCCGTACCGGAGAACAGGGCCATCACACCTGGGTCGTCCATTGGAATCGTCTGCGGATCGACCCCGGACAAATCTTGCAAAGTCCGAATCATGGTCGGGTCATCATGTCCCAGAATATCGATTTTCAAAATATTATCATGGATCGAATGGAAATCAAAGTGGGTCGTTTGCCAGGCAGCGGTCTGATCATCGGCCGGATACTGGATTGGTGTAAAGTCATAGATCTCCATGTAATCTGGCACAACGATGATCCCCGCGGGGTGTTGACCCGTGGTCCGTTTAACCCCGGTGGCCCCCTTCGCCAGGCGATCAATCTCAGCGCCCCGGAAAGTCTGTTCCGTATCGCGCTCGTAAGCCTTCACGTACCCATAGGCAGTCTTATCAGCGACTGTCCCAATCGTCCCAGCTCGGTAAACATTCTTCTCACCGAACAAAACTTTGGTATAGTTATGCGCGATGGGTTGGTAGTCTCCAGAGAAGTTCAAATCGATATCAGGAACCTTGTTTCCTTTGAATCCTAAGAACGTTTCGAACGGAATGTTGTGCCCATCGCCAATCATCAGCGTGCCACACTTTGGACAGTTCTTTTCGGGTAAATCGTATCCCGAACTGTACTCCCCTTTGGTGTAGAAGTGCGAGTACTGGCAGTTAGGACAGCGGTAGTGTGGCGGCAAGGGATTAACCTCGGTAATTCCGGTAAATGTCGCCACAACACTGGATCCAACGGACCCCCGTGACCCAACCAAATACCCATCCTTATTGGACTTGGCTACTAACCGTTGGGCAATCAAATAAATCACGGAGAACCCGTTACCAATGATCGACTTCAATTCTCGGTCAACTCGATGCTGGACCAATTCTGGTAGTGGATCGCCATACCATGCATGGGCGGTATCCATGGTCCGTTGCCGAATTTCGTCTTCGGCACCCTCCATTCGAGGCGTATACAGCTTATCCTTCAAAGGATGGACTTCGTCGATATCATTGGCAATCTTCTGCGTGTTCGTCACGACGATTTCTTTGGCCACGTCTTCGCCCAAATAGGCAAAGTCCGCCAACATTTCGTCGGTCGTCAAAAAGTGCACATCTGGCAATTCTTGCCGGTTCAACGGGTTAGCCCCACCCTGCGAATGAATCAGAATTTTTCGATAAATGTAGTCCTCGGGATTCAGGTAGTGCACATCCCCCGTTGCTACAACTGGTTTGTTCAAGTCATGGCCCAGCTTGACCATATTGCCAACGATTTCTTTCAGGTTTGCCTCATCGGCAATTAAACCGGAGTCAATCAGAGGTTGATAAGCCGCTTTAGGTTGCACTTCGAGATAATCGTAGTACTTCGCCTTAGCAGCCGCTTCGACTTGCCCCTTTTGCATCATCGCCGTGAAGACTTCACCCGAAGAACAAGCGGAACCAACGATGATTCCCTCACGATAGTGGTCGAGCACGCTCCGTGGTACTCGTGGCACCCGGTAGTAATAATCCACGTTGGAAGCAGAAACCAGCTTGAACATATTCTTCAGACCCGCCTGCGTCTTCGCAATTAGAATGGCATGACTCGGTCGCGCATGTTTATAGGCATCGTTATCAGTCATGTGATCGTTCAACTGATCATGGTACTGGATATCGTAACGGTCCTCAGCATCCTTCAAGAACAGATAGTTCAAGTGACCGGTCGATTCCGCATCATAGACCGCCCGGTGATGATGTTCCAGGCTCACGTGGAATCGCTTGGCCAACGTGTTTAACCGGTAACTCTTTAGTGTGGGGTACAAGAACCGCGCCAGCGTTAAGGTGTCGATAATTGGATTACTGATTTCCGACATGCCGTGCCGTTGATAACCCGTATTCATGAACCCAACGTCAAACGTCACGTTATGCCCAACGATAATGGCATCGCCACAGAATTCCCGGAAAAGTTTGAAAACCTCTTCTTCCGACTTCGACCCGGCAACCATGTCATCGGTGATACTCGTCAAATTCGTGGTCTGCTCGGATAGTGGGAACCCCGGATCGATGAACTCTTCAAACTGGTCAATGACGTTCTTGTGCTGCATCTTAACGGCTGACAATTCAATGACCTTGTCATAAATGGCAGATAATCCGGTGGTTTCCACGTCAAAGACGACGTACGTGGCACCGTCTAATGGCACGTGTGCGCTGTTATATCCAATTGGCACCCCATCATCCACTAGGTTAGCTTCGACCCCGTAGAGCATCTTAATACCGGCCTTAGCACTAGCGTTAAAGGCAGCGGGGAAGCCTTGCACATCGGCGTGGTCCGTAATTGCCAGTGCCGGCATGCCCCATTTTTTCGCTTGTTTCACGTAATCTTCAATGGGATTGGTGGCGTCCATCTGACTCATGGTCGTGTGCAGGTGAAGCTCGACTCGTTTCTCATCAGCTGGTGCCGTGTCCTGGCGACTAGCATGTTTAACTTCGTTGATGTCGTAGGCGTTCAGTGCCAGATCACGCATAAAGCTATCCTCTTGGACACTTCCCCGAACCTTGACCCAGCTTCCTTCGGTGACTCCGGCAAATTGGGCCTCATCTTCGGCGCCGCGGGAGAACTTTTTGACCACGATCGATGACGTATAGTCAGTGATCTTAATCGTCAACAATTGCCGACCAGAACGGAGTTTCCGCACTTCCTTGTCAAAGACGTAACCTTCAACGATGACCGAGCGCTCCTCTTGAACAATGTCAACCATCCGCATGATGGGTTGATCACCCTTAATGGTCTTCCCAATCTGTGTGGGACCCTCAGCGGCTGGTGTATCGCCCTGACTCTGTCGTTTCTGGTTTGCTTTCTCAATGGCCGCCGCAGCCTGTTGAGCAAGTTGAGCGTCCGTTTTTTCTTGCCGGGCCTTGAACTCGTCAATCTTAGCTTGTGACCTCGACTCATCGATCATGACGTGAATATTAAACTTAGGGAAACCCGCGTTGCGGTAGGTATCCTCAATTGGCCCTAACGCCTGATTACTCAAGAAGTCCTTCACGACCTCATTTTGTGCATACAAGAGTACCCGGCCATCCGGATCGAGTTCCGGTACCTGGGACTGACACAACTCCTGAATTAAGTTGCTGGTCAGCCCACTATTCTTGACGACCCACTGCCAATAGTCGCCTAAAGCACGGTTCGTGAGCGTCGGTTCAGCGATTAAAAAGGTATTTTCAACCGTTGCAATCTCCCGAAAGGCCATCTGCAGGTGGTTTTGGAATTCCGCAAAGGCCGTAAATGGTAAAATACTGGGCACATTTAAATAGAAATGCCACCGCCGTGATTGTTCATGAACCGTCAAGTGGTCAATCGTAGCTGTTTGAAAGTACGGTTGCTCGGCCGCACTGGTTAAATCTAATTGTTGTAAGAGCTTTTCAAATAAAGCATGGCGATCTTCGTCCACGAGCGAACTCCTTTCAACTGTCTTGCTTACAAGTTATCTTGATATACAACTATTACAGATTATCATTCTGCACAGCACCCATTGTCGTCCAACCGATGCGATTAGAATGAAAAAAGCCAGCATCTTTGCTGGCCTTTTCAAGTGTGCTAGTCAATGTCTTTGAATAAGATCTCAACGGTGCTAGCAACTTCGTCTTTAATGACTTCGACCGTTTCACCAGTCTTACGAATCTTAATTTCAACGATGCCTTCGCCAGCTTTCTTACCAATCGTGATCCGCACAGGAATTCCCATGAGATCAGAATCAGCAAACTTAACGCCTGGCCGTTCTTTGCGGTCATCAGTCAGAACACGGTAACCCTTGGCCGTCAACTGTTCTTCCAGCTCGGTCGTCAGGTTGGCTTGGTCTTCCTTCTTCAGGTTAACGGGAACCAAGTGAATGTCAAATGGTGCAATATTGCGGGGCCAAACCAGGCCATTTTCGTCGGCTTGTTGTTCGGCAATCGCCGACAATAGCCGGCTGACACCGATACCGTAGCAGCCCATAATGACTGGCTTCTGCCGGCCACCTTCGTCAAGCACCGTGGCATTCATCGCGTCTGAATACCGGGTCCCCAACTTGAAGATATGCCCGATTTCAATGCCCTTCGTAAACTTCAACACGCCGGAACCATCTGGCGACAAATCGCCAGGTTGGACGTCCCGCAGATCGGCATAAGCATCTACCCGGAAGTCACGGCCGGCATTGGCGTTGATGTAGTGGAAACCATCTTCATCAGCACCCACGGCAACGTTGGCCATGTCACCCACGTATTGGTCGGCTAAGATTTTGACATCTTCGCCAACGCCAACTGGGCCAAGTGATCCAAAGTTCGCATTCAGGTACTTTTGCGCGTCTTCAGGCGTTGCCGGATCTAAGAAGTCTGCACCCAAGTAGTTCTTCAGCTTCGTCTCATTAACTTCATGATCACCACGAACGAGAACCATCACAGGTTGTTCCTTGTCGGCTACGTATAACATACTCTTGACCAGCGCAGACGGCTTAACGTCCAAGAATTCGGCCAGTTCATCGATGGTCTTCGCACCGGGGGTCGCAATCTTCTTTAGCTCCTCTGGTTGGGCATGAGACTTTTTGCTAATGAAGAGGCTCTTCGCCATCTCCAAGTTAGCCGCATAATCGGAGGAATCGGAGTAAACGATGGTGTCTTCCCCGACTGGTGCGATGGCAGAGAATTCTTTGGAGTCCTTGCCACCCATAGCCCCACCATCACCAACGATGGCCCGATAATTCAAGCCAACCCGGTCAAAGATGTTTTCATAGGCTTGTTCCATTTGACTATAGATTCGGTCAAGGTCTTCATCGTTAATGGAGAAAGAATAAGCGTCCTTCATGATGAACTCGCGACCTCGAAGCAACCCATAACGTGGCCGGTCTTCATCCCGATATTTGGGCTGAATCTGGTACATGACCAACGGCAAGCGTTTGTAAGACTTGATGGCATCGCGAATCAACATGGTATACGTTTCTTCGTGTGTTGGACCCAAAATAAAGTCGCTGTCGTGCCGGTTCTTAAACTTAAACAAGTTGGGGCCGTATGTCTCGTAACGACCAGATTCTTGCCAGAGTGTTGCGGGTAAAATGGCTGGCATCAACGTCTCTACGGCATCGATCTTATCCATTTCCTCACGAATAATCTTTTCGATATTTTCAACCACCCGGTAGGCCAATGGCAAGTAAGCATAAACTCCTGCAGTGACCTGCCGAATGTATCCTGCCCGCAACATCATTTGATGGCTAAGCGCTTCTGCCCCATTCGGTACTTCTTTCAAAGTTGGAATGAGTAGTTTCGATTGTTTCATAGTTAAATATTCCCTTCTCGTAACGACCGAATTTGTTAATGAATGAAGTAACGTTCAATATCGTTCCACGTCACTAACAACATGAGTAGAACCAAGAACCCTACCCCCACCAACGTAATTGCTGCTTCCACATTTTCTGAAAGCGGCTTGCGTCGAATGGCTTCAATAAAGTTTAATAATATTTTACCACCATCTAAGGCTGGAATTGGCAGTAAATTGACGATTGCCAAGTTAATTGACAGGAAGGCCAGGAAATTCAAGACCCCAATCACCCCGTATTGTGTGGCCTGAGAGGTCGTCGCAAAGATTGCCACGGGGCCACCCAAGTCATTTAAGCTAAAGTGACCGGAAACCATGTGCCACAACGCCCCAAACAAGGCCTTGGTCATCGTCCAAGTCTGCGTAAACCCGGACGCAAGAATCGCACCGATGTGCTTGTCCTGTGCTTGCGTAATGCCAATCATTCCAACCGTCTTGCCGTTGGACTTTTCACCAGCCGGCGTTAACGTAATCTTGCGGGTCGTGTTCCCACGTTTAACGGTCAGAACTGTCTGCTTGTTAGCTAAAGGCTGAATCGCTGTACTCAAATCTGTCCAGCTCGTCGTCTTCTTACCGTTGACTGCTGTAATCCTGTCGTTGGACTGCAGACCAGCCTTTTTAGCAACAGAAACGGGAGCGCTTGCCACCTGAACTTGGTTAGTCCCCATGGCAACACCACCTTGAACAAACGACATCAGCATAAAGGTCACAATGGCCAACAAAATGTTGTTCATCGGTCCGGCAAAATTGGTCATCAACCGGCGACCTAACGAGGCGGCCTGAAATTGAACGTCCTTCGGGGCAATCTGTAATTCAGTCCCATCACTTTCAATGATGGTGGCGTCATGGGCAACTGGGTAGCGTTTGACCTCAGCTTCATCCCCATTTTCGTACCCTTCGATCCACAGTTCATTTTCCAGATCCGTACCGGTAACCTCTAACGGAATTCCGTTAAATAGTGTTGATTTCTTACTCGTATTGATTCGTTCAACTTTGCCTTCGTTCCCAACGTATAAACTCACGGGAGTCCCCGGCTTTAGCTCTTCCTCGTCATCTTCGGCGCCCGCCATACGGACGTACCCACCAACTGGCAGTAAGCGCAACGTATAGGTCGTGCCATCCTTGCCCCGGTGATAGACGAGCTTGGGCCCCATCCCAATGGAAAATTCCCGCACTAAAATGCCGCCGCGCTTGGCGAAATAAAAGTGACCGAATTCATGCACGATGACCAAGATTCCAAACACAATGATAAAGGTAATAATCGTCGTAATCACAGATGTCGTCCCTTCTTCAATTCGTAGTAACTCCCCAACTTTTTTCTCTGCCACCTAGCATACCCTAAGCACCCTAGACGGCGCAAGCGAACAGCGAGGACTAAATCAAACCGAACAAGTGGATGACTGGCAGTACCAACAGTAAGCTATCAAACCGGTCCAAAATACCACCGTGGCCCGGTAAGATCTTCCCAGAATCCTTTACGCCATAGTAGCGTTTCAGCGCAGATTCGACTAAATCCCCAAATTGACCGACCACAGAGAAGATCAACGTCAATAGGATCATGACGCCTAAACTCAAATGACCCACTGGGAAGAAGTACCAAAAGACACTCCCAACGATGGTCCCGACAACGGAACCCCCGATAGACCCTTCCCAGGTCTTATTAGGGCTAATGTGCGGTGCCAACTTGTTTCGACCGAACTTCCGACCAATCATATAGGCGCCAGAATCCGTCGTCCAAACAATAAACAACGCGTACAGCAAGGCAACTAAACTAACCGCTCTGGCAGCAATAAAGAAATGAAACCCGATTCCGATATACAGCATGCTCAGGGTAATCACCCCAGCATCGTCAAAGGAGAACCGGTTGCGTGACACCACCGTCCGTAACAAAAGTAACAGCACGAATAGGTACACGATGTACCAAGGACTCAGGAATTTTGGCAAATCCGCCCACCAACTCTGTGGTGCAATGACTGCTAGAATCCCGATTCCAGAAATAATGGCTTCTGCACTCACCAACAACTTCTTGCGCATAATCAGAATTTCCGATAAGGCCACTAGCCCCAGTGCAAATCCCGCAATATCGATCCAAATATGACCCGCAACGATAATGGGAATAAATATAATTAAGGCGACAACCGCCGTGATAACCCGTTGTTTCATCTTCCAAGCTCCTTAGTTTCTTAAAATTACCCCTTAGCGGGCGTCAACCCACCGAACCGACGGTGGCGCTGTTGATATTCATAAATCGCTTGTTCTAACGCCGTCTGATCAAAATCAGGCCAGTGTTGTTGCGTAAACACAAATTCACTATAAGCAACTTGCCACAACATGAAGTTCGACAGACGTTCCTCACCACTTGTCCGAATCAACAGATCCGGATCACGAAGCTCAGCCAGGTCCGCCGTCATCAACTGCTGGTCAATCGCTACTTCATCAATGGCTGCCGGATCCAACTTACCCGCCTTGACCGCTTCAGCAAGCTTCTGCACTGCCGTAACGATTTCAGCCCGACCACCGTAATTTAACGCAAAGTTCAGGACCATCCCAGTACAATTCGCAGTATCGGCAATCGCATCGCGAACGGCCTTTTGCGTTGCCGCCGGTAGCTTATCCGTGTAGCCCATGACTTTAACGCGAATATTATTTTTGATCAAGTCTGGCACGAACGTTCCAAAGAAGTCGACGGGCAACTTCATGAGGTAATTGACTTCAGCGGTTGGCCGTTTCCAATTTTCAGTTGAGAAGGCGTACAGCGTCAACACCTTCACCCCTAAATGACTAGCCGCGGTGGCCACCGTCTTCACAGTATCCATCCCTTGCTTGTGACCGGCGATTCGTGGCAAATGGCGTTGTTGCGCCCACCGGCCATTACCATCCATGATAATAGCGACGTGAGCGGGGATATTGGCTTCATCAAGGTGAAGCTCTTCCACCTCGCCCGTCGATTGATTTTTATTTAAGAATGAAAACACAGCGCACCTCCATTGGTCTTTACAACCTCTCATCATAACAAAAAAAGGGCCGGGAAACTATCCCGGCCCCCAAATTGAGCGAAATCTTTAGCTTTTGACCGGCTGATTACTCGATTAACCGCCATTCACCACGTTTAGCATCTGCCAACGTGCCGAAGTAGCTTAGCAGCTTGTTGGCGTCATCGGCACTAACTTGGCCTAAGAGGTTCAAGCCTTCCCCAGTTGGTAGTGGGTCAGATAAATCGGTAATTTCATTGCCGTTTTCAATCGTTGCCTTAGAGAACGCAACAATCCAATCGTCCCCAATCAATTGGGTTACCACGAAGAACAAGTTGAAGTCATCACTGACAAAGGCGGGTTGGGCATACACACCGTCTTGAATTTGTTCCAGTTCTGCACCGTTATAGTTCAAGATTGAAATATTTTCAGCGTTAACTTCGTTGTTCAGACGAAAAACCATCTTCCCAAACTCTTCCGTGCCTGGGGTGATTTCTACGTTTTGTTGATCTTGGTTATCTTCTGCCATCTTAAAACGCTCCTTACTCTAATCAGATTTAGTCAGTTAAGACTTCTTTTTCTTTATCAGCTGCAATTGCATCGACACCCTTGATAGCCTTGTCAGTCACCTTTTGGACTTGATCCTCTAGGTTGTGCAAGTCATCATCAGTGTAATCGCCGTCTTTGTGGCCCTTCTTGATGCTGTCCATGGCGTCCCGACGAACGTTCCGCACAGCAACCTTGCCTTCTTCGGCAGTGGCCTTTACACGCTTAGCAATTTCCTTACGCCGTTCCTCAGTCAGTTGTGGAATGACCAACCGAATGGCCGTCCCATCATTGGCAGGGGTAATCCCAACGTCTGATTCCATGATTCCTTTTTCGATGTCTTCAAGTGCAGACTTATCGTATGGAGTCACCATCAAAATACGAGGTTCAGGAATCGTGATGGAAGCGACTTGATTCAATGGTGTTTGTGCACCATAGTAGTTCACCATGACCCGGTTTAAAATACTAGCGTTGGCCCGACCAGCACGAATCGTTCCCAATTCACGCTTGAGAGCCTCTTCCGCCTTTTTCATCTTTGATTCTGCAGTAGTAATTATCTGATCAGCCATATCTATTTTCCCCTAACTGTAGTCCCGATGTTTTCGCCTTCAACGACCCGCCGAATGTTACCAGGTTCGTTCAAATTGAAGACAACAAATGGGATGTCATTGTCCATTGAAAGTGAGCTAGCCGTCGTATCCATGACATGTAAGCCCTTGTTGATAATATCCAGTTGCGTCAGTTTGTCAAACTTAACGGCCTTAGGATCCTTGTTTGGATCAGCAGAATAAATACCGTCGACCCCATTCTTAGCCATTAAGATGGCATCTGCATTGATTTCGGCTGCCCGTAAAGCAGCGGTCGTATCTGTTGAGAAGTAAGGACTACCGGTTCCCCCAGCAAAGATAACAACACGTTCCTTTTCCAAGTGCCGAATTGCTTTCCGTCGAATGTACGGCTCAGCAATCTGCCGCATCTCAATAGAAGTCTGAACCCGGGTTGGCACGCCAATTGACTCCAAGTTGTCTTGTAGTGCCAATGCGTTCATGATGGTTGCTAACATCCCAATGTAGTCGGCTTGCGCGCGTTCCATGCCCATTTGTGCGCCAGCTTCGCCACGCCACATGTTACCGCCACCAACCACAATAGCGATTTGGATCCCTAAGTTATAGACATCCTTGACCTCTTCCGCTACGGTTTTAATTACTGGCGGATTGATCCCAAATCCCTTGTCACCGGCCAAAGCCTCGCCACTGAGTTTGAGCATAATCCGCTTATACTTTACGTCCGCCATTGTGTTTCCTCCTATTGTATTCTGACAATAATTCTATCATACTTACCCCCGTTAGTGATAGTCAGGGGGTACGAAATCCCAGGTTTGTCACTAAAAAGTTTTATATCGGGTATTCACCCGCTGACTGGTGGTCCGGCAACCATTTTGGTCTCGACGACAACCACACTTATCGCCACCGCACCGAACACTTACTAACATCAGGTGTCAGCTGTTCGGCAAGCCCGTCAACGCTAATAAAAAAGCGTAGGCCCCTTAGCGGAATCTACGCTTTCTTACGGTTTGCTTAACCGTTGATTTGGTCTTGAACTTCCTTAGCCAGGTCAACAGTTGGCTTTTCGATTCCTTCACCAACTTCGTAACGAACAAAGGTTACTAACTTGCCACCCTTGCTAGCAACGAATTGGCTCACAGTTTGGTCGCCATCCTTAACGAATGGTTGGTCAGCTAAACTGATTTCGGACAAGAACTTGTGTAAACGACCCTCAACCATCTTTTCGACGATCTTTTCAGGCTTACCTTCGTTCAAAGCTTCTTGCTTCAATACTTCACGTTCATGTGCTAAACGGTCAGCAGGAATGTCGTCGCGAGAGACGAATTCTGGGTTGATCGCAGCAACGTGCATCGCAACGTCCTTAGCAGTTGCTTCATCAGCACCGTCTAAGACAACGACAGCAGCGATTTGGCCACCTTGGTGTAAGTAAGCACCGAAGACTTGGCCGTCGGTCTTTTTAACAACGGCAAAACGACGTAATTGCACGTTTTCACTGGTAACTTGAGTCGTCTTGATGATGGCTTCGTTTAACGTTTCGCCATTGTCAGCCTTCAAAGCTAACGCAGCATCTAAGTCGGCTGGTTGTTGTGCAGCAATCGTGTCAGCAACTTCGTCAACTAAAGCGTTGAACGTGTCGTTCGTTGCCACGAAGTCAGTTTCTGAGTTAACTTCAACGATGGCAGCGGTGTTTCCACTAACCTTCACCCGAGCTAAACCGTTAGCAGCAACGTTGCCGCTCTTCTTCTTTGCCTTAGCAATTCCCTTTTCACGCAGGAAATCAATGGCCTTGTCCATGTCGCCTTCAGAAGCAACAAGGGCCTTTTTAGCATCCATCATCCCAACTTGGGTCTTGTCCCGTAATTCTTTTACTTGTGCCGCAGTGATTTTGCTTGCCATGTGTAATGGCCTCCTTTTATCAATTCATCTAATTCACCAAAAAAGACTGACTCAATCTCAGGCCATGAACGGTCCTAAACATTAAGCCAGCCTAAGGTGCTTTAAATCTAATATTTGGAAAGTGCCGCGAACGACACCTTGCATTTAATTACTTGTTGTCGCCTTCAACGGCGTTAACGATGTCTTCCATCGAGTTGTCAGCGGTCTTCTTGTCGCCCTTAGCGGCATCGGACTTTTGGCCTTCGAAAGTCTTTTCGTCAACTTGGTCTTCACCCTGACGGCCTTCAACAATGGCATCAGCCATCTTAGAAGTGATCAGACGAACGGCACGGATAGCGTCATCGTTAGATGGGATAACCACGTCAATTTCATCTGGGTCAGTGTTCGTATCAACCATAGCAACGATCGGAATGTTCAACTTTTGTGCTTCGTGAACAGCGATTTGTTCCTTGCGAGGGTCAACGATGAACATAACGTCAGGCAACTTAGGCATATCTTCGATACCGCCTAAGAAACGTTCCAACTTGTCTTGAGACTTCTTAAGTAAAGAAACTTCCTTCTTAGGAAGAACATCAAACGTACCGTCAGTAGCCATCTTCTTCAATGACTTCAGACGCTTGATTCGCGTTTGGATAGTTTCCCAGTTAGTCAAAGTCCCACCTAACCAACGGTGGTTAACGTAGTATTGACCAGCACGGGTAGCTTCTTCTTCGATAGAGTCTTGTGCTTGCTTCTTAGTCCCAACAAACAGAACAACGGCGCCTTTAGCAGCTTCGTCCTTCATGTAGTTGTAAGCAACGTCGATCAACTTCACCGTCTTTTGTAAATCGATGATGTAGATACCGTTACGTTCCGTAAAGATGTATTGCTTCATCTTTGGGTTCCAACGACGGGTTTGGTGACCAAAGTGGACACCGGCTTCGAGCAGTTGTTTCATTGAAATAACAGCCATGATAAAATGCCTCCAAATAGTTTTTGATTTCCTCCCCCACGCTCAATTGACTGAAGAACTCGCAAGCGAGCACCCCTCCGGTCATCACGCGAGGTGTGAATTGGCGCATACGCACCGAAAGTTATTATACAAAACTGACTGACTAAACACAAGCTAAAATCCTAAATTTTCCAATAAAATTGGCTTTCCCAGAAGAGTATGGTAAACTGCTTAGGTCACAAATGAGGAGGAAGTAGCATGATAAAAGCGGTCGTCTTCGATGTCGATGACACGCTCTATGACCAAAAGACCCCCTTCACGGCAGCACTAGCACCGTTACTCAAGTTGCCCGAAGCCACGGATCTCAGTTTGGCCTTTCAAACTTACCGGCAACAAAGCGCCGCCGGTATTTGGTCTCACGAAGAAATGGCTGTTAAACGGTTGAATGCCGCTTTACACAGTCAAAATATACCCTCGGTGACCACCGAGATTGCCCTAGCTTTCCAAGACGCTTACTGCGCCGGTCTGCAAAAAATCAAGCTTTTTCCTGGACTAGCCACCGCTTTGGATCAGCTCAAGGAACATTATAAATTAGGCATCATCACCAATGGTAAAACGCAACACCAATTGGCAAAAGTGATGCAATTAGAGATGCACCGGTGGATCAACCGGGATGCCATCATGACGTCTGAAGAGACTGGGTTGGCGAAACCCGACCCCGAGATCTTCACCCTGATGAATCACCGGTTGAACCTCCGTGCGAGTGAAGTCGTTTACATTGGTGACTGCTACAGCATGGATGTTCGTGCAGCCAAGAAAGCTGGCTGGCAAGCGTTCTGGTTTAATCACCGAAATCTAGCTATGCCTGATGGTGACTGGATTCCGGATCAAACCGTTGGCGATCCATTCGAACTGCAGGATCTACTGCTTGCTTTGACCGCCATTGCCGAAACTTAAGTCGTATCCAAAAACAGTGACACTTTCCTTTCAGGGTAAGTCGTCACTGTTTTTGTGCGGGTTACTTAACTAAAAGTTGAAAGTTCCGGAGTACTGGCTATACCTGTTCTAGTCACACTAATGGACCTAAAACTAGCTAACATAGGGCTTAAGTCGCCTTACCAGCCAGCAGACATCCGCACAGATCCTGCTTATACATCAAACACGCCTAATCAAAACGTGGGACTAGCGCTAGTTGAGATACCTCAACCGCCGCTAGCCCCACATTTTTTTAGTTAAAACGCAACTTCATTTTCAGCCTGTCCGGTTTCAATCAATTGTTTATTGTTATTTAACGCATATTGGACCATGTTTTTCACAGCCGTCTTGGTGTAAAAAGCAATGTGTGGCGTAACCAACACATTTTCCCGTTTCATCAGGTTCTTCAATCGTTCGTCGGGAATCGCATCGAAACTGCCGAAGTCAGTGTTGAAGATCCCAACTTCATCCTCGTATACATCCAGCGCTGCACCAGCGACCTTGCCACTGTCCAATGCTCGAATCAAAGCATCCGTATCGATCAACGCCCCGCGCGCTGGGTTCAAAATCCAGACGTGATCTTTCATCTTCGCAAAGGCCGCATCGTTAAGCATCTTGTTATTGTCCTTGGTTGCTGGTGCATGTAAGGAAATCACGTCAGCTTGGGCATACAACTCATCCAACGTATCCACGTAGACGCCTTGTTTCTCCAACTCTGGATTGTGGAATACATCGTAGGCAATGACTTTTGCGCCGAATCCTTGATAGATTTTCATCGCTGCACGACCAATTCGACCGGTAGCAACGACACCGACCGTCATCTTGTTTAATTCATCAGCAATGTCTGGTGCCCAGGTGAGATCCCCGTTGGCTTGCTTCCGGTCAAACGTTGGCGTCCGCCGCAACAACCGCAGCAATTGCGTCACCGTTAATTCAGCAATGGCCTCTGGTGAGTAAGCCGGCACATTGGTGACCTTAAACCCATTCCGTTTGACGGCATCTGCATCCACATTATCGACCCCAACGTTACGCAAGGAGAGATTGGTAACTCCGTTCGCAGCTAACCGGTCAAGAACTTCTGCCGTGTAAGGCTTCTGTTGATAAACGACCGCGCCATCGTACCCCTTTGCGAGGTCGACAGTCTGGTCATCCAGTAGGTCTTTGACGGCTGTAACCGTGATACCCTGTTGCTGTGACCACTGTTCTAAGTAAGGTTGTTCATCGTCTCGAATTCCATAGGCAATAATTTTCACAATAAGCTCCTCCTTAGGGTGCTGAACTATCTTAGTTGACTACACAGATTCAGTCTACCATAGACGACAGCGTTTGCTTAGTCAAACGCTTACCCAGTTATGGAGATACCTCGTTCAGCTAAGAAAGCAAGCTTCTTTGCTCGACTTTGATGCTTGAAGGCCCACTCGGCGTGCAAGGCATCGTGTTTGCTTGCAAACGACTCGCTGTACAGGACTTTCAGTGGACGATGGACCTTCGTATACTTCGCCCCCTTGCCAGCAAGATGGGTGGCAAAGCGCTTCGCAACATCGGTCGTAAACCCACCGTACAACGAATGATCCGCACAGAGTAGCACATAGAAATAGTAGGCTTTAGTGGCTGCCATAGAGTAGCGCCCCCACTTCGGCTGAATACTCCCCGTTTTCATCGTAAACGACTAACGGTGCTGGAAAACGTAGGCCACCGGGTTTGCCATCTTTGATTGCTTCGACTAAGACCATGTTGGCTTCTTTACCTGGTTTAGGATGAACCAGCCGGACACGTTTGGGTGCCAAGCGATTCGCAGTCATCAACTCTAGCAGCTGTAGTAAGCGATCTGGTCGGTGAACAAAATAGGCCTTCCCGTTCATTTTGAGTAGCCCGCTGGTCGTCGTCACGATTGTCGCGAGATCCGTCGTGATTTCGTGACGGGCGATTGCCAGATAGGGGTTCGGATTCTTCTGACTCTGCGGCAGGTCAGCAAAGTATGGTGGATTACAGGTGACCACGTCCACGGAGTCCTTGGGAATCCACTGATTGACCGTTGCCAAGTCCCCTTCGTAGACGGTTAATTGGTCGCCTAAATCGTTCAGAGCAACACTCCGACGTGCCATATCGGCTAAACGGGGTTGGAGTTCGACCTCCGCAATTTTTCCACGGGTCTGATGACTCATGAACAAGCCTACCGCCCCATTGCCAGCACACAGGTCGACGGTCTGACTCGTCGCGCGCAACGGTAATTTCGCAAAATTAGCGAGTAATACGGCGTCCAATGAAAACGCAAACACCTCTGGACTTTGAATGATTTGAATATCTTGACTATATAATTGATCGATTCGTTCACCGGGTCTTAAGGTCGTCACAATCACCACTTCCTTTTCAAATATTTTTCAGATAACTTGCAACCGCGACGCTTTTTTTGCATACTGGATTAAATAGCAACGTTGCGAGAGGAGTGCGACACATGTTTTATTCATTTCTACGTGGCTTGATCCGGGCCATTTTATTTTTGGTCAACGGCCGTGCCACTTACTTACACCGTGAAGACTTACCGGATGGGCCCTACGTCTTGGTTGGGCCTCACCGAACATGGTTTGACCCGGTTTATTTTGCATTAGCCGCAAGTCCCAGAAAGTTCAGCTTCATGGCAAAAGAAGAGTTGTTCCAAAACCCCATTTTCCGATGGCTGCTCTACCATGTCAATGGTTTTTCGGTAAATCGAGATCATCCCGGGCCATCCGCGATTAAAACGCCCGTCCGGATCTTACGCCAAGGCGACCTATCACTGATCATGTTTCCCTCGGGCTCCCGGCACTCCGCAGAGCTTAAGGGGGGCGCCGCGGTCATTGCTAAAATGGCCGGTGTTCCCTTAGTTCCCGCCGTGTATCAAGGACCACTGACCTTCAAACGGCTGTTTTCACACAAACAGGTCACCGTAGCTTTTGGCACACCAATCACCATCGACCGCAAGCTGAAGCTCAACGAAGAGGGCCAAGCCCAAATCGAAAAACAGATGCAAGCCGCCTTTGATAAGCTCGATCAGGAAATCGATCCGAACTTCCATTACGTCGACGTCACTGGCAAAAAAGATTAGTTTTCGCGACTCAGCTACACAAAAGACCGCACCGACTAGCCCTAAAGGGATTAACCGGTGCGGTCTTTTTGTCTTTAAGCAGCAGTGTTTGCCTGGCTAGACTTAGATAAGATGGCTTTCGTCTGTGAAGAACTCTCTCTTCTCGCACACTGAACGACGATCTATTCTGCATGCGCTGCATTTTGCAGTTGAATCATGTCGTAATAGTAGCCATGTTGCGCCATCAACTCATCATTGGTTCCCCGCTCAACGATTTTCCCTTGGTTCAGGACCAAAATTAAATCAGCGTTTTGAATCGTGGAGAGCCGGTGCGCAATGGCAATGGTCGTCCGATTCTCTTGAATCCGGTCCAGCCCATTTTGAATCATTGTTTCGGTTTCGGTATCAACGTTGGCCGTTGCTTCATCTAGAATCAGAATCTTCGGGTCGGTGACCACCGTACGGGCAAATGTGATCAGTTGCCGTTGCCCAGCAGAATATTCCGTTCCCCGTTCCAAAACGGGAGTGGCGTACCCCTGGGGCAACCGTTCAATGAATTCATCCGCCTGAACAAAGTGTGCCGCCTGTTGAACTTGGTCATCCGAGATAGCTGGATTGAACATTCGAATATTAGTCTGGATATCCCCATAGAAAAGTTGGGGCTCCTGCAGAACTAGTCCCATCTTGGATCGCAATTCTTCGGCTGGGTACTCCCGAATATCGCGACCGTCGATTAAGACCTCGCCGGACTGAAACTCGTAAAAACGCATGAGCACGTTGATCGTCGAGGTTTTTCCAGATCCTGTTTGGCCAACCAAGGCCACCGTTTGGCCCGGTTCAGCGACAAATGAGACATCCTTTAACACCGGATGTTCTTGGTCATAAGCAAAAGTAACGTGGCGAAACTCAACTTTTCCTTGCGTAATCTTTGCATCGGCCACGGGGTGCTGGGCTGGTGCGAGGGTTTGGTCATCAACTACCTTTAATACCCGCGATCCGGCCACCATCCCATTTTGAAAGTCACTCAGACTGTCCATCATGTTGCTCATCGGACTATAGAAGTTGTTCAGGTAGGTAATGAAGGCGTAAATAACCCCGGCCGCCACAACTTCGTGTAATCCCCGAATCCCAAAGATGCTCAGAACAATGACCGTTCCTAGCGCGTAGAACAAGTTAATGATGGGACTCAGCAGTAATGAGTTCGTCCGAATCATGGCTTTACGCGTATCGTAATAGGCCTCATTGGTCTTTTCAAAGTTGGTTGCCGTCCGCTTCTCTTGCCGAAATTCCTGAATCACACTGATTCCCGTGATGGCTTCAGCAAGCTTCGTGTTCAGTTCGCTCAGTCGTTCCCGCATCCGGCGGTACACTTTGGAACTGTAGTGTTGGTAATACCAAATTGTTAACGCCAGAAATGGGACCAGAATCAATGTCCACAAAGCAACAGTCATATCGGTAGCAGCCATGGCAATAAATGACGAGATGACCGCAAAAGTTGCCAACATTAACGTATTTAATAGGGCCCAAAAGTTGGAAAAGGTCATGGTATCGTTCATCAGTCGTGAAAGAATCGATCCTCCTGGCGTCTGGTCGAAGTACCGCATGCCCTTTTTATGAAGCTGACTAAATAATTTACGCCGGACATTTTCAAGCATATATTCAGCGCCCATGGTGCTCGTGTAGTTTTGCCAAAATTGCATGATTGCTCGCGTCACCATACCCAGAAAGTAAAGGCCGGCAAACATCCACATGATGGCCAGCGTTGCATTACTGGTCCGCAGATAACGGTCCATGTACATTTGCAGCAACCAAGGTAAGAAGACGTTGACCGCACTAATGGTGGCTGAGAGAATGACCGACACGATGAAGAACCATTTGTAAGGCGCAGCGAACTTAAACAGGCGACCGATCACCGTGACTTGTTCCTTGGTGGTCATACTGTGAGCCCACGCCGATTCGTAAGGCTTATCTGCCATTATTGAACGCCTCCCTTCACTTGCGTTTCCAATTGTTGCTGGTTAAACATCCGTTGATACCAACCGTGAGTCGCCATCAATTCATCATGCGTCCCCCGTTCGATCACGTGACCGTCGTCCAACACGATAATCTCGTCGGCATTCATGACGGAACTCAACCGGTGAGCGGAAATGATGGTTGTTTTGTTGGCCCGTTCAGCCTTCAGGTTCGCCAGGATCTCGGCTTCCGTTTCCGCATCGACCGCAGATAGCGCATCGTCCAGAATCAACAATTCCGGATTGATCAACAGCGCTCTGGCAATTGCCAACCGTTGTCGCTGGCCACCAGACAGTGAAATCCCTTCCTCACCGACCTGGGTATCATAGCCAGCAGGTAAGTTGTCAATCTGCCCAGCAAGGTCGCTTTTGGCCGCAGCCGCCTCGACCTCTTCCTTTGTCGCCTCAGGACGGGCAAAACGAATATTTTCAAAAATATTGGTTGAGAATAGGAAACTCTCTTGCGGCACGTAACCAATCGCTGGCAAATAGCTGTCCAGAGCGTAGTCTTTGATATTGTGACCCCCAAAGATGATTTCACCATTGTAATTGTCGAACTCCCGCAGAATCAATTTCATAATCGTTGATTTTCCGGCACCGACCCGCCCCACGATTCCCAGCGTATGCCCGGCTGGTAACGTAAAGTCGATCCGCTTAAGACTAGCACCAGCATCGTCTGGATAGTCGAACTGTGAAACGTGATAGTCCAATGTGCCCTGTGGTCGTTCCGTGATGCCGTCCGTCTGGTCAATGATATGCGTCTTTTGTTCCAAAAGCTCCATGACCCGGTCATAACTGGCATTCCCACGTTCCATGGTGTTAAAGAGCATCCCCACAGCAAACATTGGCCAAACCATCATTGCCAAGTAGCTAATGAAGGAAACCAAGTTACCGATCGTAATCACGTTGTGGACCACAAAGAGCCCACCCAAGACGATGGTTGCCACGTAGGAAATGGAAATGACCAGCGTGATCGACGGGTCAAAGAGTGAATCCAAGCGGTTGACGCGGCGGTTGATGTCGATCGTCCTGTCAACTTGTGAATCGAAATCTGCCACATCGGCATCATCCTGACCGAGAGCCTTGATGACCTTGATTCCGCTAATGCTTTCCTGAGCCTTGTTATTCAGTCGAGAGAAGGCCGCTTGTGACTCGCCAAAGGCCCGGTGAATCTTTTGACCCAGATACCAAGAAATAACTGCCAGAAATGGAAACGGAATGATCGCTAGCAAAGTCAACCGCCAGTCGATCAGCGTCATCATCGCAATCAACGTCGTACCGCCGGTAATGATGGCATCTGCAAACTGCAGGATACCGCCACCAGCAACCCGTTGGACAGCTTCCAAATCGTTAGTTGCGTGCGCCATCAAGTCTCCCGTCCGATACTTTTGGTAGAAGACCCGATCCATCCGCATAAAATGGTTAAACAAGCGGTTCCGCAACAGCTGTTCCAGGTGGGCTGCCCCACCCCAAATTGCATTACGCCAAATATAGCGCGTTCCATACTGCGCCAACGCGGCAAGCGTAATCAAACCGAGATCAATGAGTAATAAACGTCCAGTCATTGATTGCCCGTGAATGCCGTCCACCATGTTACCAATGATCCGCGGGGGAATAATGGCAATTAGGGCTGTTAACAATAAACCAATGATTCCAGTCAAATATCGTCGCCATTCAAGTCGGAAATACCACGACAATTTGCGAAAGATACTCACGAACACCCCTCCTAAAATTAGAATATGATTAAAATATAACGCAGACTTTTTAATTTTACCGAAATATTAATAAAATGCAACTAAAAAAACTCGCCTCCAAGAAATCTGGAAGCGAGTCTGAAAAAACCAAGACGATTATTTCTTACGTGGTGAAGACGCATTTTGTTGCATTGCGTTCATCATTTGATGTAATTTCCGTTGGGATGGCTTTTGCCCCATCTGCAACATCATCGCACGTAATTGGTCTTCGTTAATTGGCGGATTGTCTTTCAGGTATTTCTCCATGTACTTGCGTGCGCCATAAAAGCCACCGGCCGCACAAGCTAAACCGACAGCGATGACGATTAAGATCCAGATCCAAGTTGCCAAGACGATTTCCCCTCCTTCATTGAAGTCATTCATTTAACAATTCTACACAAACTTAAGACAAATTAAAAGCGCGAATCCCGGAAAAAGACGCGCTTCCGTAATTAATTATCCCGTAGACCCTTTTTTCGTTGAATTTCGCGAACTTTTTCTGGGGTAACTTCTTTCCCGTTTTTATCGTAGACCTGTAGCATCTCGACCTGACTCTTGAAGCTTTCACGGAACAATTTCAGATATTGCTTCCGCAAGTGATCCCGTTCTGCAGTCTCATCATCAGTTAAGCCTTCTGCCTTGGCCTTGTGTGCCAGTTCATTGATTCTTGTTAATAGGGTGTCCATTGTTGGTTCTGCCATGAACGATCCTCCTTTAAAATATTTAATTGTGTTCGTCGCCGTCACAATCACGGCAACCCGCATGACTTCGCGGTTGGTCAACCGAATAACCCGTTGGCCAGTAGCTGGGGACCCGCCCCGCTTTCAAGTCACAGTCCATCATATCAGGGTTATTTTCAGAATTCAACTCATTTACCCGAACATCTGTTTGAAAACGACGACAACCTATGCTACACTAAGACTAAACTATACTACGAATGACGAACGAGGTGGCAAAAAATATGAGCAAAGCTTCTGAAAGTAAACAAATCGCCGTTCTTCGCTTCATTTGGGAACGGGTCAATGAAAAAGGGTATCCCCCAACCGTCCGCGAAATTGGTGAGGCCGTTGCCCTGTCCTCAACTTCTACAGTTCACGGTCACATCGCCCGCCTGACAAAGAAGGGGTTACTGACTAAGGATCCAACTAAGCCACGTGCCCTAGAAATCACACCGGCTGGTTTGGAGGAACTCGGCGTTCACGAAAAGCAAACGCAGATTCCTGTATTGGGCACCGTTACCGCTGGTGAACCCATCCTAGCCGTTCAGGAAGCCACGGATTACTTCCCGGTTCCACCTGAATTCGATCACGATGAAGACGACCTCTTCATGTTGACGATTCGTGGCGAAAGTATGATCAACATTGGCATCTTGAATGGTGATCAAGTCATTGTCCGCCGGCAACAATCTGCCGACAATGGTGACGTCGTTATCGCGATGACTGAAGAAAACGAAGCTACTTGCAAACGATTCTTTAAGGAAGCCGATCATTTCCGGTTGCAACCCGAAAATGACACCATGGCGCCAATTATCTTGAATCACGTCAGCATTTTAGGTAAAGTTGTGGGCCTGTTCCGCGACGATGTTCACTAAATTAGGATAAATTGAAGGGTCTGAGACTTTTGTCTCAGACCCTTCTTATGTTCTCTCAAAACAGGTGTCAAAAAGCAACTGATGGGCAATTAAGGTTATTATCTCCCCTTAATTCCACCCTTTGTTAACGAATCAAACCTAAAAGACTTTCCCCTGGTAGTGACTCTCAGGAAGTGTGCTGAAATCATATGCTGCCAAAGCTTCAGCTTCACGCAGATAAGCGTGTAGGCCTTCGGCAATCATCAAGTTTAAGACGGTGTCCTTTTCATGCAGGACCACAACCGGCTTCTGCAGATGGAAGGCGTACCCAATCTCAAAGGCGGTCCCAGAATCCACTTGGTCGTCTACGAAATCGACTAAAGCGACCACAACATCGGCCTGTTCGATCTCGTGAATATCCATTTGGAAGGTTTGCGTGGCCCATTCAGGCGTGCCGACAGTTAAACCGGGAATCTCGCCTAACCGGGGGCTGAAGACGTTGTCAACCCGCGGATTAGCGGCTAAGGCCTTTTCTACGCGTTCAATTCGGGAAATCTGTTCATCATCAAAAAACGGTCCTGCTAAGTAAACGTTGGTCACACTAATCTCCTCATTTCTCTACATTGTCCGTAGCCACCCAAGCTGACAAGGTGGTCGTCTAACGGGATGACTTTATTATACTGGAAAGCTTAACCTTTTACGACATATTTTTAATTAATATTCGGTTATAAAATGATAATTTAAGCGTTTTCACCCTCATATGACCTAATGTTCGACTATTTGAGCAACCAGGTAGTGCCAATTTATTCTGTAACTGATTCATGCTATACTAATGAAAATAAGTTTGACCAATTTTAATTGGTCATCAACAAGTACCCGTGGGGAGGAACTTTTATGGTTCTTGGCTTTGCCATTATTTGTGGCTTGATCACCATCATTGCTATTTTTTCATTAACACTTGCGATTCAACGACACGAATCTAAAGTTGGACCCGGATTGGTTCTGATAATTGCTTTGATCCTAACCGGTTTATCCGTCTGGAAGTTGCCCTACTGGTCGCATGAACCAGCGGCACCAACCACCAGTCACACCGTTAAAAAGGCAAAATTAAATTCACATTCCGGACGGGCATTTGGTTCTAGCACGACGACCACTGACCGCCGGAGTACCGAAAAAAAGATTCAACAACAGTTACAAAAGTCACTGAACAAGATGGGCACCGTCACTTTTGATCATGCTTCAAAGACCTATGAAGTCACTGTGACGGATACGAATCTTAAGAAAACGATTGCGGCCTTACAGCAAGATCCTAGTCAAGCCAAAAAGGCAAAGTGGCCACAGTTCGCCAATAGCTTTGCCAAGACCAGTGCTTCACTGAAAAAGTCATTGGGTAATGGTTACACCTTTAAGATTCGCGTTGGCAGTCAAGCCCCCGTCCTGATCTTTAAGGATGGCTACATCGTTAAGAACAGTTTCGAATAGCAAACATGAGCTTAGACGAGTCGCGTCTAAGCTTTTTTATTGGGCTAAGTCTAGGTTGGCAACCCCGACCATTGCCCATATTCAGCTTCTAACACCTGCTTTTTACCAGAACATCATCAGAATTTGTGGTGGGCATTTAAATCGCCAGAACAATATCAAAGTGATATCATTAAGCTATCATCAGGAGGCAATAATTATGGCAAAAGACAAGCAAAAACGTTTTTTACTACGAATGGATGACAGCCTGTTTGAACGCCTATCTAGCGCTGCTGACGCTGATGGTCGGAGCATCAACGCCTACATCGTTAAATTGCTCTCTCAAGCAGCTCCACATGGGACTTGGGAACAGCGCCAGTTGATTGGCCGTTCGCTTTCTGGCAAGGAGCTCGACACCAAATCTGGCCTCGTGTTAGTTGCTGGAATTTACTATCGGTATCTTCTCGAATCACCTGCAAAGCCTGATTCCACTGCCAGCTATACGATTACGGAGAGTAATGGCAACATCTTAACGCTTAAAAAAATCTAGGGGGAATTCAGATGTTCGGAATTAGAATCGTACGTCAAAATAATGAGGGGTTAGTCGAAACGTTAGGCAAGTACAAACGGAGCGTCACCCCCGGAATTCATTTTTATCTGCCATTGTTTCAAAGAATTCAGACGGTCAGTTTAGCCATGACACCACTGGCCCTGCCGAATTATTCGGTGATCACCAAGGATAACGCCGATGTTTCGGCCAGTCTCACGTTGAACTACCACGTCACTAACTCTGTCAAATACCAATACGAAAACACAGACTCCGTGGAATCCATGGCACAATTAGTTCGGGGCCACCTCCGCGACATCATTGGTCGCATGGATTTAAACGAGGCCCTGGGCTCAACGGCGAAAATCAACCAGGAGTTAGCTACCGCCATCGGCGACTTGACCGATACCTATGGCATCAACGTCGACCGAACCAACATTGACGAGTTGACCCCCTCTAAGGCCATTCAATCGGCTATGGATAAACAACTGACTGCCGATCGGGAACGTATCGCCACTATCGCCAAGGCGGAAGGTGAAGCCAAATCCATTGAGTTGACGACGAAGGCCAAGAACGATGCCCTAATGGCGACTGCGACTGCCGAAGCTACCGCTACTCGGACCAGAGCCGATGCTGAGAAGTACCGGATCGACACGGTCAACTCTAGTTTGGGCAACGCACAACCGGGATTCTTCGAAAACCAGTCGATCACGGCTTTCAGCGACTTAGCTAAGTCACCGGCCAATGTGGTAGTGGTTCCCAATGACCACATTGCCGACCTCGGCCAAATTCCAGCAATTGGGGCCGCCCTGAAAAGTGGCTTGGCGACGGCAACACCGCATCAGACACACCCTAAGGCTTAGAACCAAAAAAAGGTGCTCAGATTTCCTAAATGGAAAACCGAACACCTTTTAGTTTTACTGTTTGCGATACTGCCGCTGCTCATGTTGCCGTCCTGCCAGATAGTAAGTTGCTGTCTCCTCTCCCACTGCGAGTTGAACGTCACGACCGTCATTACTGAGCTGGGCCGCATAAATTTGTTCATATTCCGCGACCGAAACCCGGCGCCGATTAGCCAATTGCTGCGCCAACTGTTCTTCGACAAAACCATCACGGAAATTAGGCTGCAATACCCCACTAAAGAACTCGCCCTCGGCACCGGAACCGTAGCTAAAGAACCCAATGCGTGAATTAGCAGCCAGTTGCCCGTGCCGAAGCAATGACAGGAAGCTCAAATAAAGCGACCCCGTATACAGATTACCCACATTGCGATTATCCGCCTGACTAGCTTCAAAAGCAGTCGTCAACTGGGTCTGTTGTTCCGGTGTGGCTTCCGGTAAAATCTGCCGCAATCCCTTACGCCCCATTTTAGTAAATGGCATGTGGAAGGCAAAGGCCGCAAAGTCGGCAATTGTTCGCTGCGTCTGTTGTTGATAACCCGTCCAAACCGTCTTAAAGAAATCCAGATAGACGTTGGTTGAATATTTACCGTCAACTAACGCTTCGGTCCGATAAGTTGGCCGCCAAAAATCCATGACATCTTCGGTATGATAACTGCTGATGGTATCCAATGCCAAAATAGTTGGATCAGCAGTCACCAACATGGCCACCGCACCGCCTCCCTGCGTCACTTCACCGGCCGTCCGCAGACCATAACGGGCAATGTCAGCGCCGATAACCAACACCTTGGCCTGTGGGTGCACCCGGACATAGTCAGCCGCCAATTGCAGGCCTGCCGTGGCACCATAGCAGGCTTGCTTCAACTCAATAGCTCGTGTATTTTGTGGTAATCCCAGCAAGTGGGCCAGATAAACGGCCGTTGCCTTGGAGTTGTCGATACCAGATTCGGTACCGAACAATACCATACCAATTTCTGCTTTAAGTGCCGGTGTCAAGATCTGTTCAGCCGCATTAGCTGCCATGGTGACAACGTCTTGGGTTGGTGGAATTACGGCTTGCTTTGACTGACCAATGCCAATCAAATACTTATTGGGATCCTCACCTCGTGCAGTGGCAAGCTCCGCCATATCGACATACATTCCGGGCGTATAAAACCCCATCTTATCAATTCCTACTACCGTCATGCCCTGATTCCTCCTGTACGTTTTCCGTTGAAATTATACGCTAACCATACCATTTTAAACGGATAGCTAGCAAATGTTATTCAATTGTATAATACAATTGAAGCTGTTAAAAAAAGAAGAGACTCGCTGTCTCTCCCCTTTTTGCTAATTACAACTCACCCTCTTGTAGCTGTTTCAGGGTGGTCTTTAATTTTTGTTGGACAGCTGGATCAACCGTTGGGTAAGTCGGGTTCAAATCTTGTAACCGTTTGACCAAAATATTGGAAACAATTAATCGGGCAACCCCTTTATCGTCTGCTGGAATCAGGTACCATGGCTGTTTCTTAGTCGCCGTGTTCTCCAGCATTTGAGTGTAGGCCCGTTGATAATCCTGCCAGAAAGCCCGCTCCTGCATATCGCTCGGTGAAAACTTCCAATTCTTGCTGGGAACTTCAATCCGCCGTTCAAAGCGATGCGTTTGTTCTTCGCGTGATAGATGCAAGAAAAACTTGATGGTAATAAACCCCTGATGCCGTAAATACTTTTCAAAGTGGCGGAGATCATGGTACCGCTTATCAAAGAAGGCATCATCCACATCGTCAAGCGTCTTCACGCCAGGCAAATTTTGACTTAACAGCATTTCCGGATGGACACGACTGATCAAAACATCCTCATACTGCGACCGATTGAAGATACGAATCTGGCCTCGTTGTGGTAACGCTTGGTTGATTCGCCAGAGAAAGTCATGATCCAGCTGTAGATGAGTCGGTTGCTTAAAGCTAACAACACTGGTCCCGGCTGGGTTAAGACCACTAAAGACGTGCCGAATCAGTCCATCCTTACCGGCGGTGTCCATCCCCTGTAGAATGATAATAATGCCATTTTGACGTTGCGAATACAGTCTGGCCTGTAAATCACTCAGGGTCGCAACGTTTGCCTCTAATGCGGTCGTCATGACGGCCTGTTCTGGAACACGGCTAACCCGCGTCGCGAGCTGACTTAGGTCAACAGGTGACTCCCCCGTGTAGCGATAACTGCTTTCAGTACTCATGCGCATCATCTCCTATGCCTTAAAGATAGCACGCTTTTTCTTCCTCGTCCCTTGATTTATCAAAAAAATTCTAAGGGATTTGATTTTCCCGTAGCAAAATCTTAGCGTTCCCTCTCATTGCTTGCTATACTAGGGATGTAACCACTTACGAAGTTGACGAAGGAGTTCCGAAAGATGAAGAAAATTACCGCTTATTTCGTGCGTCATGGTCAAACGATGTTGAATCACTATAACAAAGTTCAGGGTTGGATCGACTCACCACTGACGGAAAAAGGGCGTGCCGATGCTACACGGGCTGGTAAACAGCTTAAAAATATTCCGCTTGCTGCTGCTTACAGCAGTGACTCCGGTCGCGCAATTGAAACTGCCAGCATCGCCCTCCGCGAAAATCCCGAAAACATGAATATTGTCTCCTACCAATATCCAGAGTTCCGGGAACAATGCCACGGTTACTTTGAAGGAAACGACTTAAACCAGATGTGGCAGTTCGTCGGTGCACAGGTCAAATTGACCTCAGAATCTGACGTCCTCAAGACTTACGGGCTGGAAAAAGCCCGTGACTTGATTCACCAAGCTGACCTTTATGGCGAAGCCGAAAGTAACGCCATGTTTTGGGAACGACTGGACCGTGGTTTTGACAAACTACGGGCTAACTCTAAGGACGGCGATCAAGTGCTAGTCGTTTCTCATGGGATGACGATTCGTTCCATCGTTGACCGCTACGCACCCGAACTTGATGAAGGCATTGCGACTATCAACGGGAGTATCACGAAACTCGAGATTACTGATGATGATATCCACGTTGACTTTTTCAACAAAGTTGATTTTCAATCTTAATTACCTAGGGAGGAAGCCATCATGAAAAATATTCATCGTTCCGCCTCAAATCGGGTCTTTGCAGGCGTCATTGGCGGTCTGGCTGACCATTTTGATTGGAACGTTGGCATTGCTCGTGTTCTGTTCGTTTTACTCGCCATTACGCCAGCGTTCCCTGGAATTATCGCCTACTTGATCCTGTGGATGATCATGGGTGACCCTGCTTAATATTGTTCACGAACACCAGTCGATAAATTCGATTGGTATTTTTTAATAATTTAATTGACGTTAGAAACCGTTTAATCTACAATTTAAGGTAGCAACTTGTTATGCATTGAACAACAGGTCCTTGATTTACGATTTACCCAAAAATCACAAGGAGGTTTCACTCATGGCAAATTCAGAAAAGACTTTAGTATTGGTAAAACCCGATGGGGTCGCAGAAGGTCACATTGGGGAGATTATTTCACGGTTTGAAAGTAAGCGCTATCAAATTACGGCTTTGAAGGTGCTCAACGCAACTTCATCCCAATTAGATCAACATTACAGGTACCAAGCAGAGATGCCATACTACGAGGAAATCAAGACGTACATGATGGAAGGCCCAATGGTTGCCATCATCGTCAGTGGCACGGACGTCGTCAAGGCCGTTCACAACCTCGCTGGCAAGACCCATCCCAACGATGCCCAGCCCGGTACCATCCGTGGTGACTTCGCCCACGACTACCCAGATGGCATTCTCCGCAATATCGTGCACACCTCAGATAGCAGGGAAAATGCGCACCACGAAATTGCAATTTGGTTCCCAGAATTAGCAGTTGCCGCTCACCAAAAGGTTGCCACCACTGCTAAGAAGTAAATAACTGGTAAATAGTGAACCACCAATCGAATTCGGTTGGTGGTTTTTTGCTGGAATTTGCTATAATCAAAATAAAGGTGGTGACGGTAAATGAGTTTTCCAGATGATATTTATGAAGCATCTGCTTACGAATGGCTCAAACAACAGGATCTGACAGCCAAGACCCCCGCTGAAGTTTCTAAGGCGTTAGCTGAGGCAATTAAGCAAGCTAAAGGTATTTCGAAGTCTAGCGAGAGTCCTTGGGGAAAGTAAGTGTTCGTTTACGTGACTTTAGCGGCTACACTTTGTGTGTCGCCTAATTGACAGTAGTTTCCGTACCAGTAATTAAGTTTCTCTAGCGAACCCATCAAGTCGCTAATACCCATCTCCCCTACTGCTTAACAAGATGTGGCAGGGAGCGTATAAATGTAAGCGAATTCGTTGATATATTTATCAGTTTGTCCACTTTGAAAAGATATACCGCGAAGAACTAATTAAAAGTACTCTAATCTAAACAAAGGACAGGTTTTTAATAAATGGGATTTTTTTCTTGGATTCAAAAACAACTATCCAATCAAAATAAGGAAACTACTAATTCCGATGAAAAAACTGTTGAACCCTACATTTCTCCTGACAGAGATATGAAAGAGTTCGAGGCACAAGCCCAGAATTTCCCCTCAATGCAGATAGACAAACGACTAATGCAACCCCTTGAAGAAGATTTGCTTCCTGGAGAAATCATTCTTCTGGAATGGTCCAACCATAAAAGCAAACACGCTAGCATACCCGCCTATTTCGAATACGATTATGGCCTCAATGCGGCTATAGACAGGCAGAAACTTATCAGACTAGGTTACCTAACAACTGCATCACCTTCCGAATCATTAAAATCCTTACGAGTACCTGAACTAAAAGATATTCTAAGGAACAACGGTCAAAAACTATCAGGAAAAAAGCTTGAGTTAATTCACCGTATCACTGATAATATCGACGAGGATCTGTACTCAGCCGCTATTCCAAGTAGATCTCTCGTATGTACGTCTGCTGGTGACAAACTTTTAAAGAAGTACAGTCACTTAGTGTGGGCTCACAAAAGTAATTCTAAAGACGGCATAATCAGCGTAGCTAATGCCCTGAACCAATCCGTTGAAGAAATGCAGTCGAAACTAGATCATTCCAGAAACCAGGTAGGACTTACCCAGCACTTTCTGGCGGAACTTACAGATTATGGTGCCAATACTTATGAAATTCTTGGTTCACTTGATATAACAACTTGTGCAAAATGTGGTGAGATGGATGGAAAGGTATTCCAGACATCTCATGCCAAACCTGGGGTTAACCTCCCGCCTTTTCATGATGGATGTCGATGTGAAATTGTTCCCCACATTTCTGGGTTGCCAGTATCAGACGAAAGAGTAGTACGGAATCCTAAAACTGGGAAAAATGAATATGTTACTTACAAGAACTACACCCAGTGGCGTAAAGAGATGGTACAAAAGTATGGTGCTGAAGTATTCAAATAACCTCCGCCCAACCTGCTGATGGCTTTAAAAGCTGCAAATACATACCCCCATTCTAGGAGAAATAAAAATGAAACGTATATTTACACTTATCGCAGTGACCCTTGCTGGATTTTCACTCGTCGCTTGTAGTGACCAGAAAGCTAGGACAAAATATTATGATAGTGACTTTATCTCCGCATTAGAAAATGGTCTCCAAAAGCGCTGGGCGATCACTGATAATGTAAAGAGCACCGACAAAACTTCCGAGGATACTTTAACTAAGTCTCTCAATGCAGAACTTAAAGTTGTGAAACCTTACGAAAATAAGAAGTTCAAAGACAACAAACTACACGAGCAAGCCCTGACCTATATTAATGCCTTGGATGATCAGAAAACTGCATTGAACAGCTACGACAAATTCTCTTTCTTCAACAAGTGGAATAAGGCGTACAACACGCGTACTAAGATGATTGTACAGATTAATCAGAAGCATAAACTGAAAGTTGCCGACAAATATAAAAATGACTTAACTGAATTAACCCGAAACGGTGATGCTGTTACCACAGAAAATAAGAAAACCGAAGCCGTTAATACCCTGCTCAAGTCCATTAAGTTCAAACAGACAAAAGACGATGGATACACCTACACATATGATGCTAAAGTTAAGAACTCATCTGGCTATTCGTTCAAGAACTTCAGTATTAAGGTGAAATTGATGGACTCTAAGAAAACTACAATTGATACGCAGTATGTCTCTGCTAATGACTGGGGTAAGGAACAAACTAATCAATTTGAATTTATGACTAACAAAAAGTTCTCTTCATACAAAGTCATTCTCGATTACACAGACTAAGTTAATTCAAAATAAAAAGCGCATCCCCTCCCGCCAAGAAGTAAGATACGCAAATATAATCTAAGGAGAGTACAGGAATTCAAGTCGATTTGGAATCACTTGATACCACAGCATTCCAACCAACATAAATTCAAAAGTGCACCATTTGTGCACCACCTAGGCGGGTGAATTACATAATACAAGGATAACCATACCTTTTTCATGTTTCTTCTCTTATAGTGTCACCCAGCCCCTGTTAAAATTTAGTTTTTCTTCTAACATTGCTTTTTAAATTTACCACATAGTCTGCAACTATTATTTGGCGAACCTTAAGTGTATACTTTAGATATCATGAATGGAGGAATACAGATGAAAATGAATAAGTTTCTACTCATTTTAAGCCTACCAATCTTAGGAGTCGGATTAACTAATCCACTTACAATCGCTTCTGCTTCAAGTTGGAAAAAAGGAACACCTAAAGTTTTAAGAGGTGGCTATTGGACGTCATCAACCCATGTAGAACATCCGGTAGAATTTTCAGCCAAAAAAAAATCTTTCTTCGTTGGAGAAAGTGGCATGCCAACAACTATGGTCTCTCATTCGCATTATAAGTATTCAAAAGGTGCTTACTTTCTAAAGGGGTATGCAAAACCAGCTGGAACCTTTAAGGGTGGGAATGTCATATACAAAATTGTTAAAAAAGGTCATTATCTGAATCTAAAATGTGTTAAAGGCTCCTATGAAAAAGGAACATTATACAGGTAAAAATGAAACTAACTCATTAAAGTTTACTAGTTACATATATTTTATATTCGATAGAAAAAACCACCCTACCCAATCGGATAGAGTGGCTTCACTGCTACTTAAGTTTCTTCACGTAATCGGTGTTACTCGTGATATATAGCCCATTCCCTAGCTTCAGCCGTGTAATCTTCCCATAGCTGACTACGCTAGCAATGTCAAAGACAGTCCCCGAATTAAAAGTCAGTTCTTTTTTCTTGAACTCTTTGTCGTGGTACCGTGTCACATTAGTCTTAGCCTTAACTTGCTTGGCTGCCTTCAAATAGGTGGCCTTTTTTGCTGGCGTGGATGAACTCCCACCGACACCAGTCTTTAGGTCCTTAGCAAATTGAGACTTGCTGATACCCCACTTAGCTAAATACCCATAAGGATCCTGATGATTTCCCCACAAGTTATCAGACACCCATTTGTGAGTCTTAATTCCATTGCCGGAACCATCTAAAGTCAGTGGAATACTGTACTTGCTTGCGTAATATCGAATCACCCAGATGTATCGTTTGTAGCTTTCATTAAACCGTTTCTGGCTATCTACATGAGCTAACTCCACTTGGAATGGACTGCGTTCGTTAGCGGGTGAACC
This sequence comes from Levilactobacillus enshiensis, assembly GCF_007115095.1. Lineage (GTDB taxonomy): Bacteria > Bacillota > Bacilli > Lactobacillales > Lactobacillaceae > Levilactobacillus > Levilactobacillus enshiensis. The sequence goes on from NZ_SULH01000008.1 coordinate 66,331, forward strand.
AGCACCGTAAGCGATGTACCCTGGTGTCCCCACAATATAAATACCTTGGTCGTCCACAATCGCATGAGTGTACGCATTCTGCCAGTGGCCACACATGTAACTGGCTTCACGCTTCCCTGAGTCTACACCTTTATTACTATCATTCCCTGTGTCGTGAGCAGTAATATATTGGGGCGATGTCTTTCGATTGTCACCCGCATTGGCTGCCAATTCATAACTATGATTCAAACTATATCCCATTATTTGCCATCCCCTTTAACCTGAAATCCCTTGAATCCATCAAACAGACCGGACGTAAAGCCACCTACTAGAAGCCCCATAACGGCTCCCGACAGATAGTTATGGTCAGCCGTCACAAGTACCGACAGCAGGCCAACTACTACTCCAATCGCCATCGATAGCCATGGCATCCATTGGTTAGGCACCTTTGTCTGCTTCACTGCTTGTGTCAAAACAAAAACGACTAAAGTGGTCAATGCCAGTTCAGTCGCCGTTCCTAAATTGAGTTGCTGGATATAATCCATGCTACTCACCTCGCTTCTTCAATTTTTCGTTCTCTCGCTTTAATCGGTCATTCTCACGTTTCAATCGCTTAATCTCATCATTTTTAGTTGGCGGCTTTCCGGCGTTAATCCGAGCCACCCACACTGGCACATAGCCGACCGCAATAGCAGAGATTGCAGAGAGAATGGCCGTAAATACCTTGTCGCTCAACTTTAATCATCCCCTGTAAAAGCGTAACTGATAATCCGACAAATCACCCCACCAGTCAAAACAGCACCCGGACTAATCAGAGTTCCCATTTCCATGTCGTGAACCAAGAATCCCAAAAAGAAACTCATCCACACAAAGACTAGGCACCCAATCATAATTGGCCGGGCGTAGAACCAGTGGAAGTCCCAGATTGAATAAACCATCGCAAACGTCCCGATAACTGCAATTAGAAAAATCGATACCGGATCATCTAGAACGCCCAGCATGGTATGTGCTGGCGGTTTCAAGTCAAAAAAGTTAACTTGAATGATGAAAACAATCGCAATGGCGTACGTCTCAACGGCGGACCAGAACCAGAACTGATTCTTTTTGTAATGATCGTACAGTTTGCTATCCATATTAAAAGCACCTCTACTTCCCTGTCTCGTCAGTAGCCGGTGCTTTGTATGCAGTGCCTGTAATTGTTTTGTATTGCTTGTCGTCAATAAAATCATTCTCCCGGTACCAGTCAATTGTCGGTGTTAGTTTACCCCAACTGTAGAACATCTTGATTAATGTGTAATTCATGATTACTTTCTCCTATTCTGTTGATGTGGTATTGGCCACCATAAACTGTGAAAACTGTCCGCCAAGCTCACTCGTAGCTGTCTTAACACTATCTAAATCAACGGCGGCTACTGCTTGGGCACCGCCTAGCTGGGCCGCGATATCCTTTAAGCTTTCAATGGTCTCAGCCTGCTTATCAACTAGTCCAGTCAGATAATCGATATCCAAACTGGGAAGATTGCCAGGCGCTTCAACACGGCCATTGTCCATTAATCGGTACATCCACCAGTAACGGGTGAAATACTGCACCGAAGTAGCCGAAATATCAACAGCTACCAATCCTTCAGCAGATTCTAGTGCTGGTAAAGTGTCTTTATAAGGAAATTCAGTTTTTGAATCTGGCTTTACATAGTAAGTTGCCATTATTTTTTCTCCTTAACCTTGTGTGTACGTGCAATTAAAAATAACAATTCCCTCTGTTGTCCACCCGTTAGGTGCAGACCCACGTACGATAATTTGTGAATTACTTAAATCAAGACTAGCCGACAATGCATAGTCACCACTGGTAAGTCCTTTTATCATGTTAGATTTTACAATCCAGTTTTTACCCTGCAGTTCTGCTGGTAAATCTGCAACTTTAAGAGCGCTATCTACATTGCCATAGTTTCCACCAATATCAGCATATCCACTAAGATACAAAATTCCGTTGACCAAACGATAAAAAGTTGTTGCATTGCTATTTACTACTAGCTTCCAAGACGCAGCTTCAAGGCTTTTCAAATCGTCGTCGGTAAACCGTCAAAGAATAGCCCCGCCCAGTCTTCTGATTCACATCGTCCCAAGCTTTTCGGCGTAGGTCGAAATAGGACTCAATTCCAGCTAAAATTTGTGGCTTAACTGCCGCCAACGTTGTAATCGTTGCCGTTGACACAGTCGTTTCAATTGCAATCTTTACCTCTGTGGGAGCAACCACCGTAACTGCATGACCGATTGTCACTAGGCCGTAACCCTGTTCTTCAGCGTCTACCGGGTCGATAGCCTCTTTGACCTGACTCAACAATTCCGGGCTCGCAGCACGCAAATCATTATCCACAATGACTAGCTTGACCGTGCTACCACCACGCCAAGTTGGGTAAATCTGACCGGCACCCACAGACTCAATCTTACTAAGCATGTCGAGATAGTCCGCAATGTTCCCGCCATACGCGTTGTAGGCGTCCGGAGAGAGAATCCGGTCCCGTAAGTGATCATCAGTCTCATCATCCTTAGCTGGCACAGCCACCGAAGTAATCTCAGCCCAACTCAACGCGTCATTCGGCGTAACTGGGAGAATCTGGCCTTGGTAGCCATTTGGCCGGGTGCCGGTCTCATCAGCTACCAACAGTGCAGTCAGGTCCGTGTTAACTTCTTTGACGTGATAGAAGATTGGTTCTTCCCCGACACTCGCAAACTGGTCACCAACAGCTTTCGGCATCTTTTCGTCAAGGTTGAATTGCTTGGTGATATTGGCGATAGAGATAACCATATTGGATTCATCAACATCAGATGGGTCAACCAACGTACTCCAGTACCGTTCGTTCTTCAATTCATAAGATTGCCAGGCGTTAGAGTAATTTGCATTAGGTTGAGTAATCGTCCGTCGTGCACGGTCCCGACGCCCTTCATCAATACTTAAAACTGGTACCTTGATATGCTTAGCGCCATCGAATTTGACAACACTGTTAGATGGAGAGTTCCACAGATTGGCTGAGAATAAATGCCCATCGTAAAATGCTTGCTGAACCGCTTGTTGATAAGCGTCAGCGTAGTTAACTGTTGCCATAAATTATTCCTTCTTCCTTTTATTTAAATGCATCAACTAAAGTTTGAACTTGGTTATTATCGTCAGAACCATTGCCACCCTTAGGTTCATAGCCACCTTTAGACCCTTCATCAAACAAATATCCGTCAGACTTACGAAGTGTACCGAGCTGGTCGTCTAACCCTTCCAGCTTGCCTTCATCAGTGAGTTTGACCTTATCCATATCAAGTAATCCTTCCACAGCCTTAGGGTTACGAACCTTGGCACCAGTCAGCGCTGTGGTCAGCGCGCCATTCAACTTGGTTTGGCTTAGCTGATTGGTTAGAGTCTCGGTGTCAGTCTTGTATTTATCCTGAAGGTCGGTTAACTGCTTAGATAAGCCTTCATTGTCACCAGCGTCCTTCTTGAGTGACTTGATGTCCTTATCACGGTCGGCAATCTGGGCCTTCAATGATTCTGTCTCTTGCTTAAGTGAATCAATATCACTACTTGACTGTGCTTTAGCATTATTGATATCAGCCCCGTTCAACGACAATACTGACTTAATCTGGTCCTCGTTCAACCCAATTCCTTCTAGTGCTTCTCGTTTCATTTCAAACATCCTCTCTCGCTAGATTTACGTGGTGCGACCACAAATCAAGGTAAAACAAAAAGCAGTTTTACGTCATGCTGGGGACAAAATGGGTATAAAAATAGCACTCAACATTTTGTCGGGTGCTAGGCTACTTAGCTAAACTATTTATATATTCTGCTTCAGTCATTGAATCAACATAATCTGAATACCAATCTAATTCCTCAGCACTCAACTCATCAATCCACTTAGGATATTTGCCACTGTCATCTTCAAATTCAAAGCTAGGAAAATCAGTTAATTTAGTTTTATGATGCATATCTAGTATCCATCGTTTTCTATCCTCACTAATCATGTTCAATCCCCTACCTTTCCAAATTTGAATTTATATTTATCAGAGAATTCAGTTAAAGCTATCTCTTGACTCTTGGTTTCATTATACCCTAATTTGATATTCTTTTTAACCAAATTGTTGTACCTAGTATTAGCATTAACAGGCATCTTTATTCCTGGTTTCGTATACCAATAAACGCTCCCATCGTATCCAATCGTTAATCCTAAACCAACTGTGCCTTCCTTTGATTTCAACGATAAAGTGGCAATATCACTTAGCGATGGCGGAAAACCCGATGGATGGTTGTGAATGGAAACATATTGTCCATTTCGTCCATCCTTGAAAGCCTGTTTGACTTGGCCGTTGTACACAACACCTTTAGTTTTTCTTGCTTGGTTAGACACAGCAATTGTTCTTCCAGTCTCACCATCTAGCAAGTAGTAATCTTCAAACGGTGTCCCATTACGATGTTGAAGCATATGTCTAGCAACTGTTGCCACTGAATCGCTTATGGCTGCCGTTCTAGGGCTTCGCTTTAGTTTATCTGCAAAGGCTTGACTGCGAACATAATTCAGGTTAGCCCCATATTCACCAGAGCTGGAAGCCATTTCACGTTCACGAATGACCATCCGCTTCCATTCGTTGAACTTAATGTCCTTGATCATCTTGTCTTTGCCAGTCTCAGGGTCCCGTGACCAACGTTCAGTAACACCGGGTAAGTCTTTAATATAAGGAACCGTCGTACAGCGACACCGCGCATGAATCAGTGGGTAGTTGATACCAACAATTCGCTTATCCGTTCTGAATATCTGACCATCTAAGCGCCCACAAGTGTCACAGGTATGGCTTTCGAGCGTAGCCATATACTCATATTGTTCAATTTCGTTTTCTTCGTAACTCTGAAAAGCTGCTTCTTCAGCAACATGTCCCATTTCAGAAACCACTAATCGATGAATATCATTTCGCTTAACATCCTGAAAACGAGCATGAAACATTTGAGTGACCTTCTGTGGGCTCCAGCCAAACACCGTACCACGAAGAACAGTGTCCATTAGGTAACTCGGAAGTTCTTGTTGGTAGTCCTTCCAGATTCGCTTAGAGAAGTCCTTGCCATCTTCCCCCCATGGTTGAGAAGTAGCTATCAATAACTGTGCCTCGTTAAAGTGAGCGAAATTCGCGGTAAAGGCACCCTTTTGAGCTTGAATGTTGTAGGTGGTCCGCATGTATGTGTCGTCATACTGGTCAGCTAACGCCTCACGCATAACCTCGGTACGATGATTGGCAAACGACTGCGTTAGTTGTCGCAATTGTTGTTCCAAGTCTTGTAATCGAGCAACTCGGCTGCGGAAATACTCGGCATCCAGCTGGTCTTGGTATCCACCAGACTTGGCTCGTTCCTCAAATTGCTTGAGAGTGAGTTGCCAATGCTTGGTGTTAATACCAGCCATAGCTTTCTTGGCTTCTTCTTTGTCGATACCCTTGGTGTTGGCATACCGGACGTACCACTTTTCCATCTCAGCATGTAGCTCACGGTATAAGCCATTAAGCTCTGGTTGAAGCGCCTTTTCATAGGCCTCAGCATTCTTAATTTCTTTGGCTTTAGTTTGAAGGTGGCGCCGTTCCCAGTAACTAAGCTTCGTCATCGTCCTCACCGCCTACATTATCGAGAGCGTCGGGATTATCGTAGCCATCATGCTTAACGATATCGTCTTGCCGGTCTTGGAGTTCCTGCTGTGGATCATCCACAATCGGATTAGCCTTGGCAATGGCTTCGTCACTAGTGTATTGAGCAAGCTGTGCCACAATCTGTGCTTGTTCCAAGTCGTTCTGGATAGCCGTTCGTGTCCAAGTCTGATTAATCTTCCGACTATCAGCATCAGATACTTTAAGCCACGTTAGAATGGCCCGGACTAACTCCGTGAGAGCGTCTCTAAAGTATGATTCAGTAATAGACGCCTTCAACTCTAAATGACCATAGAGCGCTCGAATCGCCGTCCCTGAAGCATTGCCAATCTCTTTGAAGTCCACGGGGTCAATCCCTTGTGCTTCAACAAATAGGTCTGACTTGGTGACTTCCAGCAGCGCATTGCGGGCTTCCACAGGAATATCAATGGTCAGCTTATCAACGCCTGACTTATCACCGGTACCTACACTGTCCATCTTAATAGCATGGTCTTCTTTGAGTGCTTTCATGAAGTCAGAGAGTGACTCACCACCGTAGTTAGTAAGCACTAGGATAACTTGTTGGATGTCATCAACATCGTTCACAAAGCCGTTGTACACATTGTCGTAAACGTCAATCAGACCTTTATACTTCAGCAATTCTGGACGTTGATACTTGTTTTTAGGGAAAGCGATAAAGGGAATCCGACCCATGCTATGAGTCAATACAGCACCGGTGCCAGTCTCATCCCCACTCGTCACATCATAGAGAGTGAAGCGATCATCATACAGAGACAGGTCGCTGTAGTCATTGGCTTCGGACTTAAACACGGTCACGTCCTTGTCGGTCCAATATTCATGAACCTTAAAGTACTTACCTGTCTTGGGGTCAAGTTGCTTGTAACTGCGTCGTAGGGCCAATAGCTTGCGGTCTAAATCGCTGGAGTAGATTGGCACTACTTGATCAGGCGGCACGATACCATAACGGAACTGGTCACTTTCATCAATCCAGTAGTGCAACCAAGCTACTCCGGCGTTGGAGGCATCCACTACCATTTGGTTAAGACGGAGATTGAAGTTGTCTCCTAGTGTGTCTTTAATCTCATCGTTGAGCGTGTCATTCTCCACATCAATAGTTGGTGGCACAGTAGCCACATAACCAGCCTCCTGGTCCACTAATAGTTGGTGAAAGTTGCTCGATACGCGATTATCGGCCCGTCGTAACGGCTCGTCTTTGCCAGCTTCATTCAACTTAGACTCGCCGTTGTTACGATTAGTGATGTCGTTCTTATTAAAGTAATAGTGAAGGGACTTGTCGAACTGATTGGCAAACTTAACTCGCCGGCCGTCGGTGTTCTTTAGTAGCTTCTTCATTGTCTCTACTTCCAAGGTCTGAAACCTCCCTTCTTCATAAGTGATTCGAGTTCATATCTAGTCTTATCAATTGAGTGATCGTTGCCATCAGGGTAGCCAGCTTTGAAGTTGCCGTTAGGGTCACGGGCCAACTCATAGCTGGTAAACTCGCGAGCTGTGTTTGGACACCGCACAGGGTCAATCACAATCTCTCGTAAGTCTTGCAGCCACTTGAAGCCATGTTCACGGCTACCAGGTCCCTTGCGAGCACCAACAACGTTCAATCCATAGTCCCGGAACTCAGCGATAGTCCGTGGTTCAGCAGAGTCAGCGGTGATAACCTCATTCATCGGATTAAGCTTCTTGATAGCTTCCACTGCCTCTCGGTTAGTCATACCGACTTGATAAATTTCATTAAACAGAAAAATACGGCGACGTGCTGAATCCCAGTACACATCCCCGTAGGCTAATGGATCATGGGCAAACCCAAAGTCCATGCCGTGATAGATTTTATCAAAATGTGAAATCTCTTCGTCTGTAATTTCTCGGATAGTTAAGTTGTTGAAGACCTCGGCACCCGTCCCAGTAACCTCACCCAGATATTCGTGAGCGTAGGCCTTCGGATTGTCCTTTTTGAGCTGTTCAGCATCGGCTAAAAATTCCTTGCTAAGCCAGCTTCTTGGTACTGACAAGTAATCACTTTCGTGTACCAAAGTGTCCTCACGGTGTCCCTCTTCTTCTCTAGCCTGGTTGACCCATGAATTGACTGAAGCTGGCGGGTTGTAGCTGTAAAAAGTCACGATATCGGAGCCACCCCGGTTAAGTGACTGGTTAATATTCCGGATTTCTTTGAATCCCTTGAAGTCGGCCACTTCTTCAAAGTGCTTAAACTTCGTGTAACCGTGCCGGAACTTCTGTGACTTAATTTTCTCCGGCTTATCGGCCCCCTTGAACCGTATCTGCTGCCCGGTGGGGATGTAAGTTAGCTGCATAGGGCTCACTGAGTCTGACCACAGATGAGAGACGCCCAGAGTATCAATTGCCCAAAGGTATTGGTCGTAGACTGACTCACGTAGGTTAGAAGCGTACCGTCGCATGACTACTGCATTGGCGTCCGGGTCCTTCATGACACCCAACACAATTTCGAGCGAAATAAAGGAGGACTTGGTTGACCCACGTCCTCCTGATAACCAATAATTCGAATGTTGACGGTGCTTGATGTCTTGGTGCAGCTGGTAGAAGCTCGGTGCCATCGAATTAGCAAGGCTGATTCTAGCCATCTTCATCACTCCCAGCGGGGATGTCGTCGGTGATTTGCATGGGACCGACTGTTGCGGTTACGTCGCGTTTCTCCGTCCACATAGCTAGACGCTTACCGAGAAGTTCAGCCGCTTTAACCCGATCCTTAGCACCAACTTCCACATCAATGTAGATTCCCTTGGCCGTAACAACCGATTCCGTCTCTTCGCCACGCATTGTAGCAGTAAGATACTCCAGAATCTCCTACCGGTCGGCAATCTTGCCATCGGATATCTCTTTACGACGCGATTCGATATAAGTAGCAATTGCAGGTTTTTGCAGGTTCTCAGCTCCTATTGAATGGGCGCTTCGTTTCGCATAACCTGCTAGTTCAGCGGCCTGCGTTGCATTACCGCTAATAATATATTCGTCAGCAAACTTCTGCTGTTTTACTGTTAGTTTCTGCATTTTGCAGGCCTCCTTCAATGAAAAATTAATTGGTAACGAAAATAATTTTGAAAATATATATACTCTCACTAATTGCTGCTGACAAGCAGCCAAACATAAGTGCAACGCTCATTATACTTATGTACGACTTTGCCATATCTGGGAAAACGCTAATTATAATGATTGCCAGTACAGATGTAATAAAGTATAGAAAAGTTGCAATAATTATTCTCTCCAAAAACTTCCTATCAGTACCCAGCTTACGTAACCAACCCGCACTCAATTTTGGGACAAATGCTAGTGCTGCCATGAATATGGCCGTAGCCAAACTAGAGAAGGAAACTACATTTGAAATAGAATCCTGATAGTTTGGCATCTTACTTGGTGACACTTTTAAAATCAGTATTGCGCAAAATGTTACTACGAAAATTAAAATAGAAAATTTATTTCTACGAATCCGTGCCTTTATCATCATCCTCGTACACCTTCAATGCTATTGTTTTCTGGATGAATTCAACTTCACTTGCAAAAGCCTTAGCTAAGTAATTAAAGTTATCACGAATCGTCATTCCCACAGCTGCATCAAACTCAATGTAACCTCTATAGTTCAATTTATTCGTAATCAAATCAAAAAGTACTTCTTGGCCGTTTTTGATTCCTTCGACTTTAATTGACTTCACGTCATCAAACTCATCCACCCCAAGTTTAGAGTCCACAAAACGCTTAATTCTGCTTTTTGTCTTCTCTTTATTTAGACTAACAGACTTCATTCTAACTTCAAACTCATCTGCTTCCAGCTCATTCGCAAGAGCTATATCTCCCATTTCTGACCTAGCATCGTCTTTCTGATCATTCGCATCCTCAGTCTTAGATACTTTGTAGTCAACAGCTGTAATAATTGTCATATCGTCTAAATCCTTTATCCCCTTTTTATCAGGAATAAATGCTAACCTTAATCCTTGTGTATCAAATATCTGTTGTGAGAACTTCTTTAACGCCCACAAATTGACCCCTCCAGAGGTTCTCCCGGCCGCTACCACAGAATAGAATGGGTCAACTATAAACTGTGAATCAACTAGTGGACCAACTTGATTCATATCCACATCATCATCCGACAAATCCACGACTTCTTCTCTATCGCTAACCACTTTTGATAAGTCTCCGTATTTAATCTGCTGGGCGGAGTCAACCTTTGCAATATTAATTGCGAAGCAATAATAATCTACTGTATCTTCTCCATAATTAATAAGCTTATTCATGGGGATTTTTTGGATTGCTGAAATATAATACCGCACATCTTCAATCGTCAATTCATCAATGTCGTCATAACTTTTCTTAACGAATAGCTGAAAAATATGGTCTATTTTACTTTTCAAATCAAACTTGTGCTTTCCTTGTTGAAGTTCATAAAATGCAATTTGCTTTTGACGCTGAACTAAATTTGACATACTATCTCCTCCAATTATCAAACATATTATATTTTAAGCATAACAAAACCCCAGCATTACTGCTAGGGTCAGTCTGAAGGAGATATATATTAATTATTGTAACGTCCAGTCTCAAAGACTAAACATAATATGACTGAAAGGATTCGAACCTTCCGCATACCGACTACAGCCATACAGATAGTGCCAAGACTTAATTCTCACCGTCGTGGTATTTCTAGCCTGTTTTGGGCCTTCTCAACTTGACATTACTCTTTACCGTGATTTAATCACAGCAACATCGCGGGTAAGGATTTGCACCTTACAGTTTTCAGACCGAACATAGGAACCATCAAAGCCTCTTATCCCTAAATCCAGTTGCGTCTACCTATTCCGCCACCGCAATACGCAATCAAATTTAATTTATCTCAATGTTACTATAGTAATCCTTTTATTCGGCTATTTGTGGACACTCATTCGGCGCGTTTTGGATATGTCATTTAAAGCATCAATGCCAAACATCATGATTGAGAGATCATCAATCTCCTTCCGTTCGTCACGCCGAATTGTTTTCTCATCAACTCGATAAAAATCGGCTAAAATGTGCTTTTGGTGCACTCTGGTAATCCCTTGGTATCAAAGGGATTGACACCACTTTTCACACCCAAATGGTGCACTTTATTTTCTCCAAATAAGTAATTTTAGCGTTATTTTCGTAAAAGTGCACCAAAAAGTGCACCGAATTATCGTTTTACACCAATTTAAAGCGTCCTCAGCAAAACAAAAACGCCGCCAACTCAACGGTTGACGACGTTTTGGAAAGATAAAGTTCTTCAATTTAAGGAGAGTACAGGATTTGAACCTGCGCGCCGGTATTAGCCGGTTCGACGGATTTCGAGTCCGTTGCATTACCACTCTGCCAACTCTCCAAGTCATTACTCTATATATTTTACCAATAATGACTATAAATGCAAGTGGTTGAATAAATTAAATAATCCGTTGCACCAAATCTTCCGGTCGAAAGGGGTCAATCCAAATGGGCTGACTGTCCATCAACGCCAGTGGCATCATGTTTGTACTATCCAACTTGGCCGCTAAAACTTGTTTGTCCTCTTTTCTGGCCATTAAAATTTCCCAATCCGTCCATTCTGATTGCCATGTTCCCCGACTAATGATGATTAACAGTTGGTGCGACTGTTTGATTTCCCGATGGACTTCTCGGCGGAGTCGTCCCGACTGTCGACCGTTAAACTTAACTGGTGGCTGCTGTTCATGAAAACTGATCGTTGGAAACTCCCATTCTTGCTGCGCCCATTTCTGGAGTTGAACCTGAAACGAACGAGCTAGCGGGTCGTTAGACTGGTAACTGATAAAAAGATCGCTCATGTGTAAAACTCCTTTCTGTTTTAACTTAGCCCCAGTGTAAACTCTTAATAAGACAAAGCCATTACAAAAATGTTTATTTCTTATGAATACTATAATAATTAGGCAGTTTCAAAATTTTATGCGTCGTTGCTATTTGGCATCTATTGTCGGTTTAATTGTTCCTTCGATTCTCTATTCGACCTACGAAATCACCGTTTGTTAGTTTCAAATTCAGTGATTTGGCTGAGAGTCACTAAGATAGTTGCAAGCTTATTCTGTAATCGGTTACACTAATCTTAGTATAATCCTAAAGAAGGTCAGATACACATGGATTTTATTGATCTCACCCCAATTGCATTGCGGCATACCCCCCTAGGCACTCGCCAGCAGACACCCAAGCGCCATGACTGGCAGCTTGACTGGGAGACATTAGCCGCCCTTATCCACGACAATCAAGACGTCATTGCAGTCGTTCAAGCTGGCTTAGCTGAAGACTGGTTAAACACGCAAGGTACCATTTGGGACGACCAACGAGGATACTATCGTTATCCCAATGACAATCGTGAGCCCGATGACACCGTCTTTTGGGCGGCTTCAACTTGGGCAACGCCAGCCATACTGGTCATCTTTCACAACGAGTTGGCTAAATCATTTGCCTGTTACAAGAATGGCCGGGACCCTGATTTTCACTACCTCGGTCGTCGCCCCTAACTCTTTGCTAAGATCAACTTATTTTTTATCGTGAAGGAAGGTCGTTACTTTGCGCATCATTTTGCTGGTCATCATTACGGTCGCCCTAGTTATTGCACTCTACAGCTATTATCTCTCACGTAAGAATCAATAATGGCTCACCTGGCCGACAGCTCAGCAAGTTGTCGGCTTTTTTAGTCATAGGCATATTCATTGCACATCCGTCTAAGTTCAGGCATAATTCAGTTATTAACTAATCAATATAATTAGTTAATAATTATGGAGATGTTGCCATGAACATGACTAATGTCACCGGTACCGCTCTCTTTTTTCAGATTCACACTGTCCGTCCCTGACGACCCCGTTCGCTGGGGCCGCCCGCCACCACTACGGATTATTCTATTGTCGGTCGACCATCCTCGGTGAGGGCCCTCATCCTCACCGCCTCGACCACATGCATCTCATTTAACTTGATTTATCCCCCCCGAAACCAGCTACAGCTTAATTGTCGGAAACAGAGTGATCCCGGTCACTCTGTTTTTTCGTGGACTGCTCTTTTCAAAGCCAGCCTAACCAGCTTATAATGGAGTATTGACTTTTTTAGGAGGACTTTCTTTTGAATGATACACAGCCTCATCGTCAGTGGTTTCTCTTTAGTATGATGATGATTGCCGCAAACTTGCGGTTGCCCATCACCATCATCCCCCCACTACTGACCCACATTGAAAAGACGTTTGCGCTACCTAGCTCTATGGCCGGCCTGCTCACGTCGATTCCACTCATCACCTTTGCCGTCTTCTCACCAATCATCGTCCGGCTAGCCCAACGTTGGGGAAACGAATTAACGGTGTTTCTGCTCTTCTTCCTCCTAATTATTGGGAGTTACCTACGAATTATCCCCACCGTCCCCGCCTTATTCGTTGGGACCTTTCTCATCGGCATTGGGATTGACAGTGGAAACGTTCTCGTGCCCGCACTTATCAAGGACCACATGGCAACCAATCTACGGCTCGGTACCAGTCTATACACGCTATCCATGTTACTCATTGGTGCGATTGGAACCGCCTTGTCCGGACTCCTGATCTCGCACATCAGTCTCGGCGCCACCATGAGCATTCTTTCCGTTTTGAGTGTTCTGGCTCTGCTGACGTGGCTTCCCAATTTAAAGGCCAAACGGCAAGCTGGTTTAACTGCCGCACAAAAGGCGCAGGTTCCCCACTACCAGAGTGTTTGGCATCAACCCCTAGGCTGGCTGATCACCCTTTTCTTTGGCCTACAATCACTCGTGTATTATGCCATCATTACTTGGCTACCTAGCATTTTAGCGACTCACGGTGTCTCAACGCTAAGCGCTAGTAACCTACTCACCTTACTCCAACTTAGCGGACTGCCACTATCCTTTATGGTGCCCTACCTCTTCAGTAAAAAACATGGTGTCAGCATTCTCTTAGCCATCATGACCCTCGGTTACGTTATTGCCCCACTGACCTTTATCCTGCCCACACACTCATTAGTCTTTCTAACCATCATGTGTCTCATTACCGGGCTGGGATCCGGGGTCGCCTTCAATCTCGCCATCCTCTTCTTCACGGAAAAGACGACGAACCCGTACCAAACTGCCGCTATTTCCGGCATGGCCCAATCAGCCGGCTACCTGCTAGCTGCGGTGGGGCCCATCCTCTTCGGCTATCTCCAACAATTTACCCACTCCTGGACGCCAGTCATTTGGCTACTCGCTTTGTTTGCGGTCGCCCTGACCCTCTCTGGCCTAATAATTCAACGACGTGGACTAATTGCAGAATAGCCAATTTCCCGGCAAAATCAGCCATCAAAACGATAATTTTTAATATTTTCCCTAACCACACCACTCAAAAAGCGACTGTCTCCCATCCGTTTACCGGAACAAAGAGAACAGTCGCTTATTTTTTTAGTATTTCATCAAACTAAAGATGTCGTAACCCTTCAGCTTGTCGCGGCCGTGTAAGTCGCTCAATTCAATCAGAAAGGCTGTTCCGACAACGATACCGCCCAAGTCTTCGACCAACTGAATCGTAGCACCAATGGTCCCACCAGTTGCCAGTAAGTCATCAGTGACCAAGACTTTTTGGCCTGGTTTGATGGCATCCTTGTGCATGTACAGCGCGGACGTGCCGTACTCTAAGTCGTAGGTCGCCTTGACCGTTTCGCGAGGGAGCTTTCCCTGCTTCCGGGCTGGGGCGAACCCAATTCCCATGTCATAAGCAACTGGGCAGCCAACGATGAAGCCCCGTGCTTCTGGTCCCACAACCATTTCAACACCCATGCCCTTAGCATACTTGACGATTTCGTCGGTAGCAGCATGAAAGGCTTGGCCGTCAGCCATCAATGGGGAAATGTCTCTGAACATGATGCCCTTTTCGGGATAGTCAGGAACGCTTGCAATGTATTTCGTAAAATCAGTTGCCATAAGTTTAAGTAGCTCCTTTATATTAGTTCAATGGGGCATGCAGACGCTGGATCAACTCTGCAGACGAGCAGAATAAGAGTTCCTGTTCCGTCCGCATCTGCTGTTGTCGTAATTGGTAACTCGGTGCTGCAGAAAGCTCCTTATGCGCCGGGTTCGCCACACCGTTCATCATCCCATGCGCGATGGTAATAAAACCACACTCGAAGAAGACCTGGATCATGAAGACTAATTGCGTCCGTGGAATTTGCAAAAAGGTTGCGAGTTGCGTCAGCTGGTGTCCCACATCGACTTGTTGATGTGTAGCAACGAACTTAAACAGTTTAGCATATTGCGCGCGAGTTGGCATCCCTAATTGCGAAAGACTTTCTTTCTTATAGAGATAAGCCGTTACTTTTTGCGGTTGCAACTGCTGTAAAACGGCGGTCAAATCGCCGGTCGTATCCGGGCAATCCACGATAAACAGTGGCGTCTCGGTGTCCAACGGTGCTAAGGCTGACCCATCGTAAACGACCGTCTTTGCCGTTACCGGTAGTTGCCGAACTAACTGCTGATAGATTTTTTGATGGAAAAAGACGTACGTTCCGGGTTGCTTGAACATCGCTTGATGCAGTTGCATCGTTCTGGCATCCGTGACGGGCTCTTCCGTCAGCCGTAGGTCCTTGACCATCAGCTGTAACGAATGCCGTCCCTGCCAAACATTATCTTCAATGGCACCCAATATGGCCGCTTGTTCTGGCGCTGCCATCAATTGCGGCGCAAACTTGCCGGCGCCAAACTGAATGGCGTTTAAACTGGCACCATCCTCTTGCAACTGGAATTTCAAGTGACTGTGATCCTGACCGATGGTTTTCACCTGAGCCAACGTGGCAGTTTCAAAAGCAAACAGCGGTTGCACGTTATCCGTCCCAAACGGTGCCAACTTAGCCAATTCCTGATAAAGCTTCGGCGTGACCGCCCCCACCTTAAGTGAAGCTGCCACTGGCAACTCACTGGGACCACTCTCCGTCAATTTCTGGGCGGCTGCTTCCTGATCCAGAGCCGTTGCTAAGGCCTCTAATTGGTCCGCTGGCGCCGTTAGCCCCACAGCCATGTGATGGCCGCCAAAAGCCGTCATCAGGTCTCTGTGGCCATCTAAAGCCGTAAAGAGGTTAAACGCATCCACACTTCGACCGGACCCCTTGGCTCGACCATCTGCATTCACATTCAAGACCAAGGTTGGCTTTCCAGTTGCTTCCACGAGCTTGCTGGCTACGATTCCCAACACGCCTTCGTGCCAATTCTGACCACTAATAATCAAGGTCGGCCGATTCTTATGCTGGTCATCCGTTGCCTGAGCCAACGCGGCCGTACTGATCTGTTGCACCAGCTCTTGACGTTGGCGATTCTTTTGCTCCGTCTGTTGGGCCAGCTCAGACGCCCGACTGTCATCCACGGTCGTCAGCAACTCAACGGCCGGACTCGCATCATCTAGTCGACCCAGTGCATTTAACCGTGGCGCAATTCCAAACCCAATCGACTGTTCGGTAAGTTCCTCCGGTTTGATGCCAGCGCCCGCCATCAGCGAACGTAACCCTGGCCGTTCGTCTTGCTTCAACAGTTGCAAGCCAAAGTAGACCAATACCCGATTCTCATCGACCAGCGGTACCAGATCGGCAACCGTTCCAATGGCGGCAAGATCCAAAACATCTTGGGGAATTTCCTCACGTAAAGCCTGGGCAACTTTAAATGCCACTCCTGCGCCCGACAAGCCCCCAAAGGGATATTCGGCTCCTGGATATCGGGGATGGATAATGGCGTACGCAGCGGGCAATTCTTGCGGTAATTCGTGGTGATCCGTAACGACGACGTCCACGCCCGCTTCATTCGCAGCGGCAATGGCCGCATTTCCCGACACCCCATTGTCTACGGTCACAAATAGTTGGGTACCAGCCGCAATCAACTTCTGAAAAGCAGCCACGTTTGGCCCGTACCCGTCACTAAACCGATTCGGGATGTAGTAATTGACCTTAGCCCCCATCTCATTCAGCGTTTCATATAAAATGGACGTGCTGGTCACACCATCAGCATCATAGTCGCCATAGATTGTTATCTGCTGGTCAGCCCCGATGGCTTCCTCGATTCGTGCCACCCCCTTGGCCATATCATGTAACAGACTGGGGTCGTGTAACTGTTCGGGCCCGGGATTCAAGAAGGCCGTCACATCTGCTTCCGTCCGAATGCCCCGATTCCACAAGATTTGCGCCACAATCGGAGAAATTCCGACCGCCTGGGCCACCTGTTGGGCATCCGCTGACGGCTGGTCAACGTTTTTAATGTTCCATTGATATTGTGCAGCAATCACCAGCAAACCATCCTCTCTAAAATGATTGAAGAGCGGTACGTCACGCGCCACTCTTCTAGTTCTACTTCTATTTAGCTGTTAACTTACTTTGGAGCTCAGTGACCTGTGCTTCCAGTTCTTGAATCCGTTTTGCCTGCTGACCGACTTCTTGTTTCGTATTCGAATTCTGTAGTCGTTTCGTTAACCGCTCGATTTCTGCATTGCGTTTCCGCAATTGCTCATCGCTGGTTTTTTCCAATTCCTTATAGGCCTGATTGTGCCGAAAGGTCGTGATCGTTGAAAATAAGATCATGAGCACGGCCCCAATTAAGATGGAGACCAGTAACAGTAAGATCAACGGCCAGCGGACCGTCGTAAAGCCAAACGAAACTGGCACGCTTTCCACGTTTAGGATGGCAAAGACTGCCACCACGATGACTAATAACAGGGTAACCACAATACGCCATTGATTTTTCATGCTACTTCGCATCCTCTGGAATCATTTTTTGAAACGGAATCGTGACGAGATCAAAGTCCTTCACCACGCGGGTATTCTTGAAGACCTCACGTGCTTGTTGCTGCAGTTCAACAGCCATCTTACCCGTATACCGTGCTGAAATATGGTTCAGCAACAGCATCTTAACGTGTGTGCGCTTTGCCAGTTCGGCTGCCTGAATGTTAGTGGAGTGATAGTACGACCGGGCTAACTTACTTTCACCCTTCGCAAACGTACTTTCGTGAACCAAGACATCGGCGTCTTGCGTCAACCGCGACGCATTTGGCGTCTGCCGGGTATCACCTAAGATAGCAACCACGCGGCCTTTTTGTGCAGGGCCCAAGAAGTCCTGACCATTAATGACCCGGCCATCCGGTAAGGTCACGGTCTGACCAGCCTTCAGCTGACCATAGACTGGGCCGGATGGAATCTGGGCGGCCCGTAACTTTTCAACCTGCAATTCGCCGGGGTGATCCTTCTCCACGATACGATAGCCAAAACACGTGATGCGGTGATCCAGATGCTGGGCGTAGACCCGAAACTTAGGGTCCTCAAAGATCAACCCATCGTTTGTCAGTTCTTGGTAATGAATCTTGTAGGACAACTTAGTTTCGGAGACGCGTAAACTCACTTCAACGAAATCCCGAATTCCCTTAGGTCCATAAATGGTCAGTGGCGCGTTGCCCCCTTGAAATGACCGACTGCTCAATAACCCAGGTAAGCCAAAAATATGGTCACCGTGCAAGTGTGTAATGAAGATTTTGTCGATCTTACGGGGCTTCAAAGTTGTCCGCAAGATTTGATGCTGCGTGGCCTCACCAACATCGAATAACCAAACCGAGTTACGTTCATCTAGCAAGCGTAACGCAGTACTGGTCACATTTCGAAACTTTCCTGGTGAACCGGCGCCCGTTCCTAAAAATTCAATTTCCATATTTTTTCGTTCCTATTCTATAATTAGAGTCCGTCCACTATTTTAGGGGATTTTCGTGCAAACCGCAACTAGCATCTTCGCCAACCCCCGTGTGAATATCATTAGGGTTCCGCGACAAAGTTCGGTATAATCGAGGTGACGAGGGAGGCTTCAACATGCGACTTATTGATTTTAACCTTTCGACGATTGATCTACATCCCGCACTAAAACTCTACTGGGAGAGCACCACGACCATCCCCATTACGGATCTGCAGGTCGTGGCTAGCACCAACCAATTACGCTTACTGTCAGGTACTGGGCCGGCGCTCACGTTGGATCAATTTCGCACGCGCTGCCAGCAGGTAGATCCTCAAACTAATCTGTTTATGGCTACTGACCCCGAACCCTTACGGTTATATGGTTACCGACTAGTTCCTCACAAAATTTTACTCGGTTAAAAGGAGTGTTTTTCATGCGATTATTTAAAATTTCATTAGTCCTAGGATTAAGTTTACTCGCCTTCGGCCTCACTGGCTGTCAATCCGGTGCACAGAAGAGTACGGCTAGTTTTAAGGATAGTAGTAGTCAGTCCAGCCACTACCAAGCAGCCGACCCAGATGCTGCGGTTACGGCCGCCTCTTCCTCCAAGGAAGCCCAGACGTATCACCCAGATACCGCGCAGACCAAAAGTGCCAGTTACGTCAAATCCGGCAATCTGACCCGTAGCGGCCAATACACCTATGACAAAGTCGGCACTAAGCTCACCTTAAACCAAGTCACCCATCCGCAGACCACTATTCGCAGTGGCCAACTAACCTATAAGGTCACTACGGTGCGCGTGATTAAAAATACGGCCGAAACCGCCGCCGCTAAACGCATGGCAGCACAGGCACTAAACTTAGCCCAGCTCGACAGCCCTTATTACACAATTCAAGTTAAGTTTACCATTTATAACCGTGGAAAACAGAGTTTAACCACCGACGGTATCAAAGCCATCCGTTTATCAGCCAGTCAGCAGCTGAACGCCTCTAACCAGTTGAGTGATGCCAGCGCCGGGAAGACGATCCCCGCTAAGGGCAAGTTGGCCACCTTCGCTACCGGCCTAGCCAGTGAAAAGACCAAGCCTAGCTTCAGCAGCGTTAAGATTGCGTTTGCCGGTGCTTACGCTAAGCAGAAGCAAGTCGTAAAGCCTACTGGGTGGCTCAATTTGGATCTCTAGGGATTGCCCAAATACAACCATCATGATTCCGTAGGCGTATAAAAAGACGTTTCCAAGTTTACCAACTGGAAACGTCTTTTTTAATACCCTAAACGGCACATTAAGCCATGTACTCGAAGGTGAAATCATCGATTTGAACCAGGTCACCGTTCTTGGCGCCATGGTCCCGTAGGCTATTGTCAATGCCCATGCCACGCATCTGGCGTGTGAACCGTAGTAGACTTTCATCGTGGTTGATGTCAGTCATCTTAAACAGCTTCAAGAGCTTTTCACCACCCAAGACCCAAGTACCATTCGCATCCTGCGTAATGGTAAATTCAGGTTCTGGCGTAAAGTCATACTCAGCCTTCGTTGCCACCTCTGGTTGCTTGACTGGGAACTGTGGCGTTTCAGCCAACATGTCAGCTGTCCGTTGCAGTAAGGGCGTCAAGCCTTCATGTGTCAACGCGGACACCGCATAAATCTCTGGTGCCTGAGCCAATAACTCATCTTGTTTCAAGTCTTCCCTGAATTTAGCTAGGTTATCCGCTGAATCCGGCATGTCCATCTTGTTTGCCACCACAATTTGGGGCCGTTTGAGAATATCTGGATCGTACGTCATCAATTCTTGATTGATTTTTTCAAAATCTTCGTACGGATCACGGCCTTCCAGCCCACTCATATCGATCAAATGGAGGATGACCCGGGTCCGTTCAACGTGCCGTAAGAATTGGAAACCCAATCCGACACCAGTAGCGGCCCCCTCGATCAATCCAGGTAAGTCAGCCATCACAAAGTCACGACCATCTGGTAACCGCACCATCCCTAAGTTAGGGACTAACGTGGTAAAGTGGTATTCCGCAATTTTTGGCTTGGCACTAGTAACCGTCGCCAGTAACGTTGACTTACCAACAGATGGGAAGCCCACTAGACCAACATCGGCCAACACTTTTAATTCCAGACGAATTTCAAATTCTTGTCCTGGCTCCCCGTTTTCCGCAATTTCTGGAGCGGGGTTCTTTGGTGATGCAAAGTGAATATTACCACGACCACCACGGCCACCATGCGCAATGATGACGGAATCATCGGGTGCTACGAGGTCGCCCATGACTTGTTCTGTCTCGGCATTGATAATCGTCGTTCCTTGGGGCACGTGAATAATCGTGTCCTCAGCACCACGGCCGGTCATCTGCTTGATGCCCCCATTGCCACCGTGCTTGGCCTTAAACTTCCGTTGATACCGGAAGTCCATCAACGTCCGTAAGCCTTCATCAACGGCAAAAACGATGTTCCCACCGCGGCCACCGTCACCACCAGCTGGGCCACCATTGGGCACGAATTTTTCACGCCGGAAGGCAACCATTCCGTCACCACCGTTACCGGCCTTAACGCTAATTTTAACTTGATCTACAAACATATTTTTATTCCTCGTTTTCTAAACCAGCCTACGCTGCTTTCTCAATTCGACTCCTGCTAGTATACCGACAAATCGGTGCTACGTCAAAGTTGTGATGGGGTGCGCGGACTTTTGATCTCCGCCGTCTCCGCTGCTAACGTAATGTGAATGGTCTGGGCAACCTCTTTGCTAATGCCTAGGCCGCGTAAATCATCAATACTTGCCGCACTGATCTTTTTAGTGGACCCAAACTTACGCAACAACTTATTCCGCGTCTTTGGCCCAACACCAGGAATCAAATCTAGGCGTGAACTTAACGAATGCTTCGAGTGCACTTGACGATGGAAGGTAATCGCAAATCGGTGAACCTCATCTTGAATTCGCTGGACCAGGTAGAAACCTTGGCTTTTGGGATCCAGCTGAATATGATGGTCGTCCGGACCAAACAGTAAGTCAGCTGTCTTATGATGATCGTTTTTGACCATCCCTGCGACCGGAATGTGTAGGTCTAACTCGTCTTCGAGCACTTCCTTAACCGCGTTCATCTGAATGTCGCCACCATCCATCAAGATCAGATCCGGCATCTGACCGTGTTCCTTCAGCAAACGTGTATACCGGCGCCGAATAACTTCCAATGTGCTAGCCGTTTCATCGGCATGGTCGACCGTTCGCAATTTATACTTTCGGTACAACTTCTTATTGGGTTGACCATCTACGAAGACCACCATTGCCGAAACCAAATCAGCCCCTTGAATGTGTGAGTGGTCAAACGCTTCAATTTTATGCCCTGGTGCAATGCCCAAGGCATCGGTGATTTCTTTCATGGCCCCCGTGGTCTTGCTTTCATCTAGCTCCAGCAAACGGAATTTCTCTTCCAAAACCAGGCGCGAATTTTTCCCGGCCATTTCAAGCAAGTCCCGCTTGGTGCCCCGTTGTGGCGTTCGCACGGGGACGTGCAGAATCTCTTCAATGACCTCCCCATCAATGCTACTAGGCACTAAAATCTCCCGTGGCAAGACCGTGTTCTTACGTTGATAAAATTGCACGATAAAACTAGCCAATTCCTCTTCGGCAGTGTTCACGATTGGGAACAAGCGCTTCTCTCGTTTCATCAACCGCGCTTGACGAATGAAGAAAACTTGGATCGACAACCAGCCCTTGTCCAAATAAAAGTTGAAGATATCCCGTGGCGTGCTGTCGTTGGAAATAATCTTCTGCTTTTCGACCGTAGCCTCAATATAGCGGATCTGGTCTCGCAAGTCCGCGGCCCGTTCGTAGGCCATATCGGCCGCGGCCTTGTTCATTCGGGTCGTCAATTCTTTCTCAGCCCGGCCCACATTACCATTTAGGAAGGACTTGATCTTACGAATCTGCTTGGCGTACGCCTCTTCTGGAACTTCCTTAAAACAGGCGCCCAAGCACTGCCCCATGTGATAGTACAGACACGGTCGGCCTTGATAACCGGTGCATCGCCGCAAGGGATAGACCTTTTGGAGAAAATGAATCGTCTCTTCGGCCGCATATACGTTGGGATAAGGCCCAAAGTAGTACGCCCCATCCTTCTTGATATTGCTGACCAAAATGAGTTGTGGATCGCGTTCGTTGGTAATTTTAATGTAGGGATACCCAGTTCCTCGTTTAAGCTTGATGTTAAAGTACGGTTGGTGCTTTTGAATCAGCGTAATTTCAAGTAAAAAGGCTTCCTTATCAGTCGAGGTGATAATCGTTTCAAAGTCCACGATTTCACTGACCAACTGCGCCGTCTTTCCGGTATGACTGCTCTTGAAATATGAGCGGACCCGGTTTTTTAAATTCTTAGCCTTCCCCACGTAAATAATCTGACTGTTGATGTTTTTCATGAGGTAGCAGCCGGGAAGTCCCGGCAATAATGCCAGCTTGTGTTCTAAATACTCTGATGCCAAGGCGCATCCCTCCCGTTTCGTCCATTAAATAGCTTATAAAGTATAAGCCGAATGCGTGTTTGGTGCAAGCAATTCACTCCCTAACCTACCTACCCAAGCAACACTGCAAATTTAACCGGCCACCTTTCAAAATTAAACTGAAAAATGACAAACGACCGTAATTCTGCTATGATAACTGCAAACAAGCAAGGAGGTGGCTGAATTGGCACTTAAAGTTAAACGACAAGATGATCTGGACTCCATGTTCGGCAAATTTGCGCAAATGGATCCTACCGACGTCAAACGCGACAAGTTTCTCAAGCGTCAAGACGCCCACAAGGACGACAAGCGGCCCAAAGGTCTGACTAAGGAAGACCAGACCAAACTCAACAAAGACCACGCGACAGATTAAATAAAGGGGACTCACGACAACATTGCCGTGGGTCCCTTTTTAATTAGCGCGTTGGTTGAAAACCGTGTGGGTAACGTTCATTCAGTCGCTTAATGTTATCTTGAGCCACTTCATCAAAATCGATGTCTGCCCACTGGGCGATCTGACTCAGATACCACAACACATCGCCCATTTCCTTGACGAGCGCGTCGTGATCAAGATCCTTCCCATGAAAGGTATAGCGTTTGACCAACTCAACGACTTGGCCGGATTCACCCGCTAAACCTAATGCACAATTCGTTAGCACCTGCTCATTACCATACAGTGTCCGGTTAGCAGCTTTTTGATAATCATTAAATTCCAAATTTATTCCTCCCCAAAGGCTTGTTCTTCGATCCAATTCCAGACGGCATCCTTACCAATCTTTTTGGGTGCGGAGAACATGATGATGTTGTTAGTGTTCTGTAGGCCCATAGATTTCTTAATCTGGCTCACAGCTTGATTCCATTTACCACGCGCGATTTTATCGCTCTTAGTGGCAACAATCAAGGTTGGCAAGTCGTAGTAGGCTAACCATTGATACATCTGAACGTCATCTGCAGTCGGTGCGTGACGAGCATCAACTAACGAGATTACCCCGCGCAATTGGTCGCGCTGCGTCAGGTACGTTTCAATCATTTGCCCCCATTTTTCCCGTTCCGACTTGGAAACCTTCGCGTAACCGTAGCCGGGAACATCGACAAAGTAGAGTTGATCCTCCACGTTATAAAAGTTGAGGGTCTGCGTCTTCCCCGGTTGACTTGAGGTCCGCGCATACGAACGCCGGTTGATGAGGACGTTGGTCAATGACGATTTTCCCACATTCGACCGCCCAACAAAGGCGATTTCTGGGTACCCCGTTGTTGGATATTGCGCGGGATCAACCGCACTCATGACTAATTCCACGTGATTTACTTCCATTAGTTGTGCCATCCTCTCCAAAATATCTTTCACCATTCTAACACAGAATTTCCGGTCACAGCAGGCCGTTCTTCGTCCCAGCTGCTTCGGAAAACGGTTCAAAAGCAGTGTATCCGGTATTTGGCTTGCTTTTAAATTAATTCTAAAAGGGAAAACTCATTTGGTCATTATTATTTAAAAAAAAGACCAGCCGCAGCTGATCTTTTTCGACACAAAAATTATGACGCCTTTTGATCCTTTAAAACCAATTCTGGTTCCGCATGATCTGTGACCGTTTGCGCGGTAATAATAACCTTTTCCACGTCGTTACGGCTTGGCAGATCAAACATGATGTCACGCATAACGTCTTCGATGATCGACCGTAATCCACGAGCACCCGTGTTCCGTGAGATTGCCAACTTGGCCATTTCACGCAATGCAGCGGGCTGGAATTGGAGTTCCACCCCATCCAAGGATAACAGCTTTTCGTACTGCTTGACCAATGCGTTCTTGGGTTCCGTTAAGATTCGAACTAAATCGTTTTCGTCTAACTTCTCCAAGGCTGTTAAAATTGGTAACCGCCCGATAAATTCGGGAATCAACCCAAATTGTAGGAGGTCTTCTGGAATGATGTGCTGCATCATGCTGTCGCCTGAAGCCAGCACATTCTGTTCCTTGGTGTCGGCACCAAACCCGATTGTCTGGTCACCCAAGCGACGCTTAACGATGCCATCAATCCCATCAAACGCCCCACCCACGATAAAGAGGATGTTGGTCGTATCAATTTGGATGAATTCTTGTTGGGGATGCTTCCGACCGCCCTGAGGTGGCACGTTAGCAATCGTACCTTCCAAGATCTTCAGCAGTGCTTGTTGCACCCCTTCACCAGAAACATCTCGCGTAATCGAGACATTTTCGGACTTTTTAGCGATCTTATCGATTTCGTCAATGTAGATAATACCCTTTTCAGCCCGGTCAACGTCGTAATCGGCATTTTGCAGGAGCTTCAAAAGAATGTTTTCAACGTCTTCACCGACATAGCCGGCTTCAGTTAATGTCGTCGCATCCGCAATGGCAAATGGGACATTGAGAATCTTTGCCAGGCTTTGCGCCAGGTAAGTCTTCCCAGAACCAGTTGGTCCAATAACGGCGATGTTACTCTTCTGTAATTCAGGACCATCATCGTCAGCCTGCGCCATTTCGTTGACCCGCTTATAGTGATTATAAACCGCAACGGAAAGGGTCCGCTTGGCTTCGGTTTGGCCAATTACGTATTGATTAAGTGTCTTGACGATATCTGCCGGCTTCGGTACCTCTAAAGTTTCTTGCGCGGTATCTTGGCTGAACTCTTCATCGATAATTTCCTTACACAGGTCAATACATTCATTACAGATGTAAACACCCGGTCCGGCAACGATCTTTTGCACTTGATCCTGCGATTTCCCACAGAATGAACAAGTTACTGGGCCATTCGTTTCGGTGTTTTCAAACAATAAACTCACCCTTTCTCTCCAGGCTTAAGCCTAATTAATGACACATTACTTTGGTCAGTAAACCCATCGAACTAACTAGATTACCTATCAATCGTGTACTATACCACAGTTGACGCCGCGAGAAAATTATTTCGCCTCGGCCCGGATAATCTGGACTTATTTATACGAAAACCGGGACAACAGCCGTCTGTCATCCCGGTCAAGTTGTCGTAAGTTAACGATTACTCGTTGTCTTCGGCATCCTTCTTCTTGTCTTGCTTAGCGGAATCAGCAATCAAGTCAACAGCGCTCTTGATAGCGATATCGTGCTTCAACATGTCATCAGAAAGGGCACTCCGTACGGCACTTTCTTCCATACCGTACTGGCTAGCCAAGTCCTTGACTTCGGCACTAACTTCGTCTTCCGTTGGTTCGATCTTTTCGGCTTCAACAACGGCTTCCAGAACCAGGTTAGTCTTAACCCGCTTTTCGGCACCGTCAGTGAATTGCTTACGCAAGTCGTCTTGAGTCGTTCCAGTCAATTGGAAGTACATCTTAGGTTCGATACCTTGTTGTTGCATGTTAGCCAAATATTGATCCATTTGACGGTCGATATCTTCCTTGATCATGGCTTCTGGTACTTCAGCAATTTCAGCGTTGTCAACAGCTTCACTGATGGCTTCGTCTTCGATTGCGTCATGTGCAGCAGTCGTCTTTTGTTCCTTCAAGCTATCCTTCGTCTTGGCTTGTAATTCTTCTAAGCTGTCAACTTCTTCGTCAACGTCCTTAGCGAATTCATCGTCCAATTCAGGTAATTGCTTTTCTTTGACTTCGTGGATGGTAACCTTAAAGGTTGCTTCCTTGTCACGTAAGTCTTCAGCTTGGTAATCCTTAGGGAAGGTTACCTTAACGTCAACATTCTCGCCAGCTTTGTGACCAACTAATTGGTCTTCAAAGCCAGGAATGAAGGAGTTAGAACCTAATTCCAAGGAGTAGTTGTCAGCCTTACCACCGTCGAATTGTTTGCCATCAACGTAGCCATCAAAGTCGATCACAACAGTATCGCCCTTAGCAGCAGCTTCGTCTTCCTTCAGAACTAATTCAGCTTGTTGTTGACGTTGCTTTTCTAATTCAGCATCAATGTCCTTTTGGTAAACCCGAGTGTTTTGCTTAGTCACGCTCAAGCCCTTGTAATCGCCTAACTTAACTTCTGGCTTAACCGTTACAACGGCCTTCAGAACCCAAGCCTTACCCTTGTCCATGGATTCAACATCCACTTGGGGTTGGTCAACGGGTTCGATGCCAGCTTCTTTAATAGCAGCATCGTAAGCTTCTGGTAAAACAATGTTTAAAGCATCTTGGTAGAGTGCTTCTTCACCGTACATTTGGTTGAAAATTTGACGCGGTACACGGCCCTTACGGAATCCTGGAACAGCCAGGTTCTTCTTGGTCTGTTGGAAAGCTTTGTCCAAGCCTTCTTTGATCTTATCAGGAGCAATTTCAAAGGTCAGTTCGCCTTGATTAGTGCCCTTTTTTTCCCACTTTGCAGCCATTATTTTCCCTCCGAAATGAAAGATATTACTATTTACAATTCTATCAATTGCATACTGTATTAGTGTACCTTATGCTATCCAAATTGTAAAATGGTTTTTGCCGAAAGTCCGTGAATGACGGGGGATTGTTTCCAATTTCCAGTTAAAATCGGCTGAAAATGAAAGCGGCCCCGATTTCAGGAATTTTAGCCAGTCCACCACGACTGAATCATGGTAAACAAAAAGGCCCGAAAAGATAAGCTTTTCGGGCCTCGCGGTACAATTAATTAATTAGATTAATTAGTCGTCAATTTCCGTAACGGTACCGGCACCAACAGTGTGGCCACCTTCACGGACAGTGAACTTCGTACCCTTTTCAATGGCAGCTGGTTGGATCAGTTCAACAGTGAACGTCACGTTGTCACCAGGCATAACCATTTCAACGCCATCAGGCAATTCAATAACACCAGTGATATCAGTGGTGTGGAAGTAGAATTGTGGACGGTAGTTTGAGAAGAATGGCGTATGACGGCCACCTTCTTCTTTACTCAAGATGTAGACTTCACCCTTGAACTTTTCGTGCGTTTGGATCGAGCCTGGTTGTGCCAGAACTTGTCCACGAACAACTTGTTCACGGTTAATCCCACGGAGTAAAGCACCAACGTTATCCCCGGCTTCACCAAGGTCCAACGTCTTACGGAACATTTCAAGACCAGTAACAGTCGTCTTCAAAACGTCGTCATGTAAACCAACGATTTCAACTTCGTCACCGACTTTAACAGTCCCACGGTCGATACGACCAGAAGCAACAGTCCCACGACCAGTGATCGTGAAGACGTCTTCAACTGGCATCAAGAAAGGCTTGTCGTTTTCACGAACTGGCGTTGGGATGTAATCATCAACAACGTCCATCAAGTGAAGGATAACCTTTTCTTGTTCTTCGTCGCCTTCAAGAGCCTTCAAAGCTGAACCGCGAATAACTGGAATATCATCACCAGGGTAATCGTATTCAGACAACAGCTCACGAACTTCCATTTCAACTAAGTCAACCAATTCGTCATCGTCAACAAGGTCAGTCTTGTTTAAGAAGACAACGATGTATTCAACACCAACTTGGCGAGCAAGCAAAATGTGTTCACGCGTTTGTGGCATAGGGCCATCAGTAGCGGCAACAACCAAGATAGCACCGTCCATTTGGGCAGCACCAGTAATCATGTTCTTGATGTAGTCAGCATGTCCTGGGGCATCGATATGCGCATAGTGACGCTTTTCAGTTTCGTATTCAACGTGGGCAGTGTTGATCGTGATACCACGTTCACGTTCTTCTGGAGCAGCATCAATGTCAGCGTAATCTTCGGCTTTTGCTAAACCTTTGCTAGCAAGTACCTTAGTGATTGCAGCAGTCAACGTCGTTTTCCCATGGTCAATATGGCCAATAGTACCAATATTTACATGGGGTTTAGTTCTTTCATAATGTTCTTTTTCAGCCATTAATGAAACCCTCCTGTATTTTATCGCAAGCGTAATTAACCTTCTAACGAAAATTAATCACCCTTTGCGTAAAATTATACTACTTCTTTTCGGAAAGGGAAAGCTGGAACCCTCCCAAAAAAGAATCCTTGACCAGTATATATGCTGCAGAATTATTTGTAAACTAAAAAATCGCTGAATTTACGGTTTTTCGTGTTTTTCGTCCCCAATTGCCCCAAAAAGTTCCGCCGAATAGTGATTTAATCGTTTCTGCCAGTCAGAAATTCGATTTAAATCATCCGCCGACACCTCATCAGGCAAGGGCAACCCTGCTAAAGTTCGCACCCATAAGACCGGTTTGGTGATAACACGATCAATAAACGGATAAAGCATCATTAATTGAAGTGTCACCACCTGTTGAACGTTGGCAGCCAACACCGGGTCGCTTTGTCCTAACTGATCCTGTAGGAAATGTTGAATCTCAGCAGCAGCCTGACTCGCATTTACTGGTCGCAGATCCTTCGTCTGTATAGTGTAAACCTGTTCATCCAACCAATGCAACTGAACCGGTTGGGTTGTTCGTAATCGTAATAATTCTTCAAGCAAGGTCGCCCGCATTAGTGGATGTAAAAACGGATCAACCAGCAGATACTGTACGCCCTGCATGAACTGCAATAGCGGCAATTGACGCGCCCGTTCCAACCGTTGTCGTTGTTCGGCAAATGAGACGTCCCCTAAGTGATAAAATTGTTTCGCAATCACGCGTTGTGTGCGGCCTAACGTTGCCTGACTAGCCACCTCAGCTGCTTCAATTTGGGCCAAGCCACCGGCACGCCAGTCCTGTGCTGCCGGGAGTTCACAAAATTCCCTAGCAAAAATAAACTGTTGATTTTGCAAAGCCACATCTAAGCGGAGCTGAAAAGTCTTAGCCGATTGCAAATAAATGCCGTCCTGTTCAGCGGCCACCTGTTCAGCAGCAGCATACTGTTGGTCATGATACAAGCTGGCAACTAAATAGCGATTCACCGTAGCTGTCTGTTGATCTTCATACAGGCGTTCAAAGCCTGCAGCGGCTGACGACCAATTTTTGGCGGCAAAGTCCGTCTGTGCGGCTGCAAACGCTTTTTCACGGGCAGCTGGACTCGTAAATTCTGACATGACCGTCTCCTCTTTTCTTTGACTCAAAACGGACCGAGGCCTAGATGGCTTTCGGTCCGTCAGATTTAATTATGCTTTATCCGTTGTCGTTGGTTTTGGTGTCCGACGACGTTTCCGATTACGACGTGGCTTATGTGCGGCCTTATCTGTCGTATCTTTCTTATCTTTCTTAGGCGTTGACTTGTCTTTAGACTTTGATGTCTTCACGGGTGTCTCTTGATTAGTGACCGGCTTTTCCTTGCCACTCGTTCGCCGATGATGCTGGTTAACTTCCATGATAACTGGCAAGATTACTGGCCGTCTGTGCGTTTGCTCAAACAGATAGTGACTCAAGTGTTCCCGCACATCCTGCTTTAAGTGGCCCCAATCAAATTCCTTATTGTCTAAGTTATTTTGAACGGCCTTGCGAATGATCTGGGCGCTTTCCTGCATCAAATCCTTATTGGCCTTAACGTAGACGAAGCCACGGGACGTGATCTTAGGATCAGCGACAATCTGTTTCTTTTTCCGATCAATCGTGACAACGGCGATAAAGATTCCGTCGTCGGCCAAGACCTTCCGATCACGCAACACAATGTTACCGATATCACCGACACCGATACCATCGATCATGGTATCACTCACATCGATACCTTCGCCAAGGCCCATTTCACCATTAGCATAGGTCAAGACATCGCCCTTAGCCAAAATGAAGATGTGGTCGGCTGGCATGCCTAACTCCATGGCCGCATTAGCGTGCGCATTTAACAACCGGTATTCCCCTTGAATAGGCACCAAATACTTTGGCTTCAAGAGGTTCAACATTAACTGAAGGTCGCGTTTGTAGGCATGACCTGATGAATTCAGTTCATCAGAAATGGCCTTAACTTCCCCACCAGCTCGGTAGATCATGTCCCGCGTTTGGGCAACCGTCGTGTCCATGGCATGTGAAGGCGTCGTGGTGATGTAGACCAAATCTCCCTCTTGGATATTCAGGTCCTTTTCTTGCTTGTTAGCCATCCGTTGAATTGCCTTGATTGGTTCACCCATCTTACCCGTCTGCAAAATCACGATTTCAGACGGTGATAACTGATCCAATTGTTCTGTAGTCACCAACAGATCGTCGTCAAAGGACAACTTTCCCAGCTTCATTGCCGTATTCACAATAGCTTCGAGATCCTGTCCGGTCAAGCAAACCTTGCGTCCAGTCTTGGCGGCTGCGTCAAAGACCTGTTGAATCCGCAAGATATTGGATGCCACACAGGCGACAACGACCCGACCGTCCCGGTAATGGAACGTTTCTTCGATAGACTCCGCAATCGTCTGTTCTGAGGCATTCATCGCTGGATTTTCGGCATTAGCAGAATCACTTAATACCGCCAAGACCCCAGCCTGACCGATGGCACCCAAACGGGCATAGTCGGTTTGGTACCCTGGCTTAGCTGTCTGATCGAATTTAAAGTCCCCAGTATAAATGATCTGGCCTTCGTCGGTCTTTAAGTCGATCCCCAATGATTCTGGAATCGAATGGGTCGTAGAGAAGAAGGAAACGACCACGTCACCAAAGTCAATTTCCGTCTTTTCATCGATGACGTGGAAGTCATCGTAGTCCTTCACCTTAGGCTCAGCTGCAACGTCGATTTTCGCCAAAGCAATCGTCATTTCTGAACCGAATACGGGCACGTTGAACTCACTTAAAAAGTAAGGGAGTGCCCCAATTGCATCAGCATGGCCATGAGTTAGAAAGACCGCAACAATTCGGTCCTTGTTTTCACGTAAATAGGCCCAGTCTGGGATAACAACGTCAATTCCCAACAACTCATTTTCCGGGTACTTCAACCCACAATCTAAAATATAAATTCCACCGTTAACATCAACGGCATACATGTTCTTACCGTTTTCGCGAACACCGCCAAACGGGATAATCTTGATCTTTGCACTCATAAGTTCACCTCAAGTATCTTTGATAGTTTCAATTCAATCTCTGACCAGTAACTGATCAGCGTTTTCTTGTAGGCCAAATAGCCTAAATTCGTCCATGATTAAACTTCTTACATTCTACCATACTTTGCCATTTTAAAGAACCAAGACGGCAAGCTTGCTTGAAGGCAAACAAAAAAGTCCATTTCCAATAAAGGAAATGGACCGAGTGGCGCGGCAAATTAACGACGCAGACCCAAGCTCTTGATTAATTCACGGTAACGTTGGATGTCAGTCTTCCGTAAGTAAGCTAATAAGTTACGACGGTGACCGATCTTCTTCATCAAACCACGTTGGGAATGGAAGTCCTTACGGTGTTGTTGCATATGAACGTTGATTTCGTTGATATCAGCGGTCAAAACAGCAACTTGGACCTCAGTAGAACCCGTGTCGCCTTCGTGACGTGCGTATTGCTTGATGATTTCGTTTTTCTTTGCTTGACTAATAGCCATGGTAAATATACCACCCTTCAATATAAGTGCCCGAAACTGAGTAAGTCGGCGGTGGCCGCCAGATAAACTAAGTTAAGGGTTTGTGCTTAGCACAGTTATCTATCATACGGGAGTCACGATTAAATAGCAAGTGTTTTCGCTACATTGCCTATCAAGTAAAATTACTTTACATTTATCGTGCTAACCTATTGCATTCCCCCCGTGGCTTCTGTATAATAACATACGTTGAAATTAAGATTTCCGGTACTAGGATTTCTCATTCGGAGGTGAAATTTTCATGCCAATTATCAAATCAGCAATCGAACGTGCAAAGACGAACGTCAAGGCAAACGAACGTAACTCAGCTCAACTGAGTACGATGCGTACTGCCGTTAAGCGTTTCGAACAAGCCAAGACGGCTGGCGCCGACAACGCAGAAGACTTATTCCGCGCTGCTAGTGCTGCAGTTGACAAGGCCGCTTCAAAGGGCTTAATCAAGCGCAATAAGGCTGCCCGTGACAAGTCACGGATGGCTGCACGTTTAGCTAAGTAATCAATTAATCAACGCGATTAGATGATGCAATCAGGGGGTCGACCATGAATTTGGTCGACCCCCTTTTTTGTCTAATTTTAAAAATCAAGCCGGTACACGATAGCCAGCAAATTGCGTCATGAACAATGAGAAGAGCATCTCGGGCGCCATCGCCGTCGATTTCATCTGTCGTTCCACCTGAAATAAACCTAAGTACGCGCGGTTCAAGTCGGTCAATTTAAAGCGCCGATGCATCTGTAAGGCCAGCTTGATCCGATATGGATGAACCTTCAGTTCACTCGCCAAACGTCCCTGACTGAAGCCTTGCTTAGCCAACACCTTGGTTTGAATCAATAGCCGGAATTGGCCTTGTAAGATGGCATTGATCTTCAACGGCTCCTCCTTAGCCTGCAAGAGTTCCCGATAGAGGGTCACTGCCCCAGCTGTGTCCTTGGCCAACACCTTGTTCACCAGATCAAAAACGTTCTGGGTCAACGTCTGCGTCACTAGACCAGTAACCGCCGCCATGTCGATTGTCTTCTCAGGGTGGGTGAAAAGTTCTAACTTAGGAAGTTCACTCATCATCAGGGTCAGATCCGCATCCGTTCGCTGAATCAATTCATTTAAGGCCGCTGGTGCCATGCTATAACCGTCCTGTTTCAGTTGGTCATTAATAAATTGACGGACATCACGCTCTGAAAAATTGCCAATTTCAATGGTCGTCGCCACTTTTTTTAACTGCTTGACGACTTTTTTACGACCATCCAGTTTTTCATACGGTGCAAAGAAAACTAGTGCCGTGCTGTCCATTGGCGCACCCAAGTATGTCTGCAAGCTATCAATATCGTGCTCTACTTTTTGTTTTTTCGTCTCCCCGGTCAAAAACTGCGGGTTGTCCACGCAAACCACCCGCCGCTCGCCAAAGAACGGCGCTGCCATGGCATCATCCAAGGCTACCGCCAGTGGCACAGTATCCATGTCATAACTTGCAAAATTCATTGTCTGTTCATCGACCGGTACACTGGCCTTGAAGCCCGCCTTGAGCCGACGTTGTAAGTAATCTGCCTGACCTAAAATCAGGTAAACGTTAGCCAAATGTCCGCCCGTTGCTAACGTTTTTAAGAGTTCATTAATTGTCACGAGTATGCCCCTTCGAAATCAATTTTGTTTGCCAAATTCCTGGTCGACCACTGGTATAGACGTAGCGAATCATGCCACTCGTCTGGGTACTCACTGTCGGCACAGCTGCTTGCTGAAGTATTGCCAAGGTCTCTGGATTGGGATGACCATACCGATTCTGGCGGCCAGCCGAAATTATCGCTAGACGCGGCTGTAACTGCGAAATAAATGCCGGCGCCGTAGCAGTCTTACTCCCATGATGTCCTAATTTTAACACGTCCGTTCGCAGCTGCGGAGACGCCATCAGAATTTTCTGTTCACCCGCACGGTCTAAGTCGCCCATGAACGTAAAGTTCAAGTGGCCAAAGGTTCCCTGTAAAGCTAGTGAGCCAGCATTATCTGCCGGTTTCATTTCAAATGGATGTAAAACACGCAACCCAACTAAGCTACCAACTTGAATCGGTTGAACCTGCACTGGTGTTGCACTATTTGCTAAAAGCTGTGTCCACCCCGGTTCCTCGGCCATTCCTGTCGGAACCAGTAGCCGTTTCACTCGCATGTTCTTCAAAAAGGCCGGCAAGTCACCAATGTGATCCGCGTCATGGTGTGTCAGATACAAGTCATCCACGTGATCAATACCACGACTCTTTAAATAGTTAATACTCGTCCGTTCTGCGTTATAGGTTACTGGTGGTGTGACAGCCCACCTGGGTTGCGGCAAAGTTAGCCTGCCACCGGTATCAATCAAAGAAATGTGGCGGTTGAACGGCTCCCGAATCAGAATACTGTCGCCCTGACCAACGTCAAAGTAGGCCACTTCTCCCGTCAACGGATAATGAATCACACCGAACATCACCACATAACTAACCGCCAGCAGCTGTAACCAGTGATGTCTTGCTCTCGCTGGTCGGCTAAATAGCCACCACGTTCCACCGACCCAGAGCCACGCAACCCACCAAAGCGGCCGTCCAAACAACACGTTTCCCGGTAACTGCGCAATCCATTGTAAGCCACTATCAACCCCGCTCAGTACCTGCGCACAGCCACGGCTGATTTTCGGGAACCAAGCGTTACTGATCGTACCAAGCAACGTAACTGGCAAGATAGCCACTGGAAATAGTGGCACCACGACCCAATTTGCCAATAATGTCAGGCTGTGCCACTGAAAAACACCCGTTAACAGGCTCGGTAATCCTAGCAGCGTCAATCCTGCCTGACGCCACCACCAGGTCTCTGTACGGAGCAAAATAAGCGCCAGAGACAGGCCGTAGCTCAACTGACCACCTAGTTCAAACAGAAGTCCTGGATTTAGCCACAGGCCGACCACGAGTGCCACTGCCCACGTATCCAACGTACTTAGATGAAATGCACACCGCTTACCAGCTAATTGTAGACCGCGCATCAAACAAGCGCGCAAGACGCCACTACTCCCACCGGCTAAAATCCAATATCCTGGTAGACTGAGTAGGAGCAGCCATTCCCAATGTTCTCGTTGCAAACGTAAGTGAACTAATAGCCACTCTGCGGCCGTCAACAATAACGCTACGTGGAGTCCTGAGATGGCGAACAAATGCAGCAACCCCAGTCGTTGCATCCCCTGTAATTCCGCCATAGACTCCGCCGCCTTAGCTCCCGGTAGCAGGCCTAACGCATAGACCTTCAGAGCCCCTGGTAGCTCCTCACAGTAGCGAATTAGCCGTGACCGACGCGCATGCCACCAGTCATTAAACCACTGCCACCAATGACTCACTGCTGGCGTGCGCCTTGCCAAACTAGTCACTTTAATTTCCGTCACTACTTGACGATGCCGCCAGTAGGCTGCCGAATCAAACTGATTGAAGTTGGTGGCCGGTAGCAAACGCTGTTGTTGGCCCGTAATCTGCCAAATTTCGGCATGGTGCACCCGCTGTAGCTGGTGAAGTTGCTCGCCCGATGTCAACCGACCACGTAGTAACACCCGTTCTCCATTGCTCACCTTAGTGGCGACCACGTTATACAGCGCTCCTCGAATCACGATTGCATCCGGCTGGACTCGTACGGCCAGCTCAGTCGTCTGTGCCGGTGCCAATAAGGGTAACTGCCGTCGATTAAGTCGTTGGTTGCTTCCCCATAAATGCCCACTAAAGATTAGCAGGCTTACGAGCGCAACCACCAAGGTCACCCGATTACCCAACCTTGCAGTCCGGACTAACAGTACGACTAATAACACTAGGCCGCCCCAAAGATGACCACCGGCGCTGATGCTGACAGCAGCAATACTAAGACTAATAAAGAAAAAGTGATTCGGCGTCACTAATCGTGTTGTGGTTGATCAAATGACAAGGTCGTGAGTAGCTTCGGATCAACTTCAACCTGGTTTAATTCCACGTGTTTCAACGCAATCAGCTTCTGAGCATACGGATCATTGTGATAATTACGTAAGTAAGTGATTTTTCGGATACCGGCTTGTAACAGCATCTTCGTGCACTGCAAGCAAGGGAAATCCGTGACATAAATCTCAGCACCATCCGTTGCCTCACCAAATTTAGCACACTGTAGGACGGCATTCATCTCAGCATGAATAGTCCGAACACAATGACCATCTACCAGGTAACACCCTTCGTCCAGGCAGTGGTCATCACCCGAAACAGAGCCATTGTACCCGGCTGCAATGATCCGTTTGTCCCGTACAATGGTTGCTCCGACCGATAACCGATTACAGGTGCTACGTGTTGAAATCACCAGTGCTTGTAACATAAAGTATTGATCCCAAGGAATTCTCTCTCGTTTCATGCTAACGCCCTCATTTCTAAATTTATTTTCAAGTATACCACGGCTTTATGTCGTCAGCTGGTCCTGTAAGTTAGCAACCGTTTTCTCACCAAATCCTGGAACTTGCGTTAGATCATTGACCGTCTTAAATGCCCCGTGTGCGGTTCGAAAGTCGACAATTTTCTGTGCTTTTTTCTCACCAATGCCGGTCAGTTGCTGCAGATCTGCCACCGTCGCCGTATTCAAATTCACGACTGCCGTGGTCTGACTTGCCGACTGGCTGCCAGCGGCTTGGGCCGAACTTGTCGCCGTTGTTGCTCTCGCTTCCGTCACCTTCTCCCCCTTAGCCGGGATATAAAGTTGCTGCTGATCCGTCAGTCTGGTCGCCAAATTAATCTGTTGGCGGTCAGCATGTCCGTTAAGCCCACCAGCGGTCTTAATGGCATCCGCCACCCGCATCTCCGGCCCAAATTGGTAGAGTCCAGGGTGCTTCACGGCACCCTGGACGTCGACAAAGACCTGCGTATCGTGTGAACTGACCTGACTACCAGAACTAGCCGTTGCGCGGACTGAGTGACGCTCGCTCTTGTCAGATACGCTATTAGTCGTCGCGGGGGGAATTGCTACTGACACTGGTTCTGGACTTGCCCGTGCCACCGTTAGCCACCATCCCACGCTCAAAATCGCCAGTCCCATCGCTACCACCAAAATACGTTGCTTCCATGAAAATTCCTGCCACCAGTCAATCAATCGTGCCATCCGAATTTGCCCCCTTTACGTTTAACTCCGTAAAAGGTAGTCAAATATTTTTTTAATTACGATTTTTTTCAATAATCATAGCAAAAGAGCCGTGACCAAAATCACAGCTCTAACTTTTGATAACCTATTCAACTACTGATGGGCTTCCAGATATTTAACGGCATCGTTAAACGTCTCCACCGGAACAACCTTCATATTCGGCGCATACTTCTTCGCTGTCGCCTTAGCCAACTGGTAGTTGGTCATGTGGTGTTCCTCATACTTGAGTAACAACTTCGATGGTTTCACGTACGGTGCGAAGAAAACGGTCGCACCAGCCCGCTTGGCAGCAATAATTTTCTTATCAATACCACCAATTTCACCAACGTTACCGTCACCATCAACGGTCCCCGTTCCAGCAATCTTTTGCCCGTGACGTAAGTTCTTGCCCGTCACCTGATTATAAATTTGAAGGCTAAACATTAGTCCACCAGAAGGTCCCCCAATTTCACCAGGGTCAACCTTGACCTTCGGCTTAGCAGTCACCTTGACGTTATCAGTCAAGATAATGCCAATTCCAGCCTTCTTTGTTGGCAACTTCATCAGCTTAGCAGTCTCCTCATGGTCGTGACCATTACGCTGATAGGTAATCGTCGTCCGTTTGCCAACTCGCTGCTTTTGAATGTAGTGTTGATAACCAGTCATCGAATTGAAATGGTGACCATCGACTTTAGTGACCGTATCGCCGACCTTCAATTTCTTCGCAAACGGTGACTTAGCATCAACACTCAACACGTAAATACCCAAGTATTGCCGCTTAACCGGCTTGTTGGCTGCACGATATGCCGTGTAGATAGCTTCATTAATCGCACTCTGCATGTAAAAATTCTGAACACGATCATAAGTGGCGTTGCTTTCGCCGCCAGTCACACTATCTACACTTTCCACACTGTAGTAAGAATTAAATTTAGCGTACAAATACGTCGCCGGTCGCGCCTGAGATAGCGCTACGGACGTAATCATAAACTTCCCCTTATCTTTATCGGGATGATTTTTAATCGTTACAAATGTTTTTAAATCATTAGCTTCTCCCGGTCCCTCAATGTACTTCGGTAAGGGCAGAAAGAAAAAGGCTAAAATTGCCACCACGATAGCGGCCGTCAAGATGATCTCCCGCCAAGCCCACCGGTTCCATCTGCGCATGGCTACCCCTCTCTTTCTAGACGAGCATTTAGCGCCTGGGCAACCACTGGTGGGACGAGCTTTGTCAAATCACCGCCAAAGCGGGCCACTTCCCTTAACAGGCTAGAGGAAACAAATTGATACTGGGGATCTGCCATCAAGCAAACCGTATCAATATTGGCATCCAGCGTGCGATTCATCCCCGCAATGCCCTGTTCATATTCGAAGTCAACGCTATTACGGAGGCCACGAACCAGCACTGTCGCATGAATCTCTTGCATAAAGGCTACGGTCAGTCCGTGCTCAATCTGAACACTCACATTTGGCAGTGTTGCCACACTAGCTTCAATAAAGGCCACACGTTCAGCCGGTGAAAAGACGCCCTGCTTAGACGTATTCTGACCGACTGCGATGACCAACTGGTCAAACATGCGACTTGCGCGCGCAATTAGGTCTAAATGTCCGTTGGTTAGTGGATCAAAGCTTCCTGGAAACACTGCAATTGTCATACCGTTTCACTTCCTAATGCATAAATAGTTAATTCGGTAATACCATAGTCCCGGCGTTCAATAAACGTAAAACCAGGCACATCGTCAGGTAATTGTGCCTTCTGATCCGTCTCACAAACGACCCGAGCGTCCGTAGCCAAGAGATTCAGCTCGCGTAGTTTGGTCATCTGGTCGACGATTTTCTGCTGCGCGTAAGGCGGGTCAAAGAAGACCAGGTTAAACTGATCCCCCCGCTGTGCTAATTCATCCAGTGCCCGATTGGCATCGCGTTTTAAAATGTCAAACCGTTCCGGCGCCTTCGTCACGGCTACGTTATCTTTAATCGTTTGAATGGCGGCATACTGTCGATCAATTAAAACGGCTTGGTCGATTCCTCGTGAAACCGCCTCGATACTAAGACCACCGGAACCCGCAAATAAGTCCAGACTCCGGCCACCATCAAAATACGGTCCAATAATATTAAACAGTGCTTCTTTGACTTTATCCGTCGTTGGCCGCGTTGCCATTCCAGGAACCGCCTTTAACCGACGGCCACCAAAATCTCCCGCTACAATTCTCATTCGTCATCATCCTCTGCTGCCGTTGTTGGGGCGACCTCTTCAGCGACCCCGTTGAACGTTTCACTAATTTCTGGGCGTTTTGATGCCACCACCCGTTTTACAAAACGTAGGTGATTCAATTGCTCTGTTAGGTCTGGAACAGCGTCACGGTTGACATACAAGACCACATAACGCATTTTTTTGGAGACGTACATCACTGTGCCATAACGTTTCAACTGCCGTGTCTGTTTCAAACTATAGGTATACACGATCAAACTCTGCCGTGGTTGAATTTCAAATGCCATTCGCTGACCTCCTAATTAAATTCTGTTTAGTCACCTAACGTGTCGCTCGATAGTGTTTTTGTCGGGCACTGATATTTAAGATAACGCCCATCACCAGCGCCAGTGTCCAGGTACTGGACCCTCCGTAACTGATAAAGGGAAATGTCACCCCAGTAATTGGCAACATGCCCAAAACCCCACCCAGGTTAAATAGGGTCTGAACTGTTAAATAAGTCGCCGCCCCATAACAAATCAAGGACTCGTAAGCTGAACTGCTGCGGATACCAACAAGTACTGTCCGCACGATGATTAAAAAGAGCAGTGTAATTACACCGAGTGCCGTAATCAATCCTAACTCTTCAGCTAGGATCGCCATGATGAAGTCCGTATTAGGCTCCGGCAAGTACCCAGTCTTTTGAATACTGTTGCCCCAGCCAACCCCAAAAACACCCCCATTACTGAGCGCATAATAGGAATTGACTAACTGCTGACCAACCGTTTGTGAGTGTTTAAATGGATTTATAAACGCCACAATTCGTTGTAGCTGATAAACGTTTTTAGCAAAACCCAGCTCAGACACTTTAACCACTAAGGGAAAGATCACCGCGACAACCAGCAAAAATGCACCGCCGAAAAAGGCGACCGCCCGATGCCAGTTAAAGCCACTCGCCAAGAGCATCACAAAGATAATGGCCCCATTAATCGTCGCCCCACCTAAGTCGGGTTGCAAAAAGATCAAGCCAACGATTCCCGCACAAATAATTACCGGTCGGAGCATCGTTACCCACCAGCCATTTTCCATAAGTTCATCCTGCCGTTGGTCAATCGCATTGGCGAGCCAGACAATGAGATAAAACTTAACAAATTCAGCGGGTTGAATCCCGATTGGTCCTAAACGAAACCAGCCAGCTGCCCCATTAATCGTCTGCCCGCGTACCAGTAGGAGCAGTAACGCTGCCAAGGCCAGATACCCAGCATATTTTAAGATTGTTTTGTCTCGTAACTTACGCAAGTTCATCTTAAACATGAAGGTCACGATGACCATCCCCAGCAGCACATAAATGGCTTGCTTCACCAAATAGCTTCCGGGACTTCCCCCATTTTGACTACCGATGTCGGCACTAGCCGAATACACCATTACAATTCCAAAGAGGCTGAGTACCAAGTATGGTACCAATAGCCAATAATCTAAATATTTTAACTTTTGCATACGTTTCAGTCGCCCCAAGCCTACCGCGTTAACGGCGATAATCGAATGTTTATATTATACTGATTTTGGGGTAACTTTAAAAGTATTAATACGTTTAAAACCTATTATACGGGCATTCTTAAATTTTCATATTCCTTGTTTATCATTGTTTATCACGTCTCTGTGGGAGATTCTGTGGGAGATTTTAAAAACTAAATGGGCAGCGTCAATACATGATACTAGAAAAAGCCACCCCATCCAATGCGGACAGAGTGGATTTTTCTGCTACTTAGTTTTCTTTACGTAGTCTGTGTTACTCGTGATGTACAGCCCATTAGCTAGTCTCAATCGTGTGATTTTTCCATACTTAGCCACACTAGCAACATCAAAAGTGGTCCCCGCCTTAAAGGTCGATTCTTTATTCTTAAAGGCTTTATCGCGGTACCGCGTGATACTCGTCTTAGCTTTTACCTGCTTGGCTGCTTTTAAATAGGTAGCCTTTTTTGCTGGTGTGAAAATAGAACCGCCAATACCGATCTTCAAATCCTTAGAAAATTGAGCCTTACTGATCCCCCACTTAGCTAAATAGCCATATGGATCCTGGTGGTCTCCCCAGATATTATCTGACACCCACTTGTGGGACTTAATTCCAGCTCCAGACTTATCTAGTGTCAGAGGAACACCATACTTCTTAGCATAGAACCGTAGAACCCATACATACCGTTTGTAAGACTCGTTAAAGCGTTTCTGACTATCAACGTGTGCCAACTCAACTTGGAACGGCGAATTATTATTAGCCACGGTCCCAGCACCGTAAGCGACATAACCTGGCGTCCCAACAATATAAATGCCTTGGTCATCAACAATAGCATGCGTATAAGCATTTTGCCAATGACCTTTCATATAAGAAGCTTCTCGCTTGCCCGAACCGAGTCCTTTGTTACTGTCATTCCCCGTGTCATGGGCGATGATATATTTGTGTAGTGCCTTGGCACCGGAACCTTGACTGGTACCTAACAAATACGTGTAATCAAATTTATAACTCATTTATCATCGCGTTCCTTTCCTGCATTTTCTGCCATCTTTTCAAACCGAGTCTTAAGAAATTCTGGAATTGGAAATCCCATGACTTCAAGGTTTTCAATAATGCTGATTGCATATTCGGCGATATAGAAAAGGACGACCGCATTTGAAATAGAATCAAATTGCAGAACGTCCAAAATTGGATATATCGTTAAAACTAGCAGCATAATCAGTAGATGTTTGGCTATGCCATATAGCCCCACCGAACTATCGGCCTTAACCTTAGATCGATGTGAAAATGATTTTACGATTCCTGTCAGCAAGTCGGCCATCACAGCCCATAAAAATACTTCAACTACCGGATTATTGACCATTTTTGCTGATGATTGTAAGACAAGTCCCCACCCAAAAGGTACTGGCGGCATTGCTATCATCCCCTTTTACTGTAAATTGAAAGCACCTAAGCTTCAGCTGTCGACGTATCACGCTTCGTGTCAGTCGTAGCTTCGGTTGGCGCCGTATCTGCCACATAATCTTCATTCGTAATCGTTTTATAGTCAGCAGCCGTAATGCCACCAATCATGCCAACTAACTTCTTTAGACCGTCCTTATCGATTGTTTTCCAATCGTTATACGCCCATGTATAAAGTTGAACCATAATTTCATCTCCTCCTAAACTTGCTTTTCAGTTGCGTTAGTAGCTTGCTGAATAGCTAAATCAGTCACCGCTTGCTGTACTTGAGCTAATCCTGTTTTCAAATCTGTCTGTCCCACAGCTAGTGTGGTTGCCGACGCCGTCATTTGCTTGCTAGTGGTCTGCAAAGATGTAATATCCTTTTGCATATCAATAGTATTCGATTCTGGTCGATTCTTTGGGTCCAGCAATTCTTTACTCTGAGAATCATACCGATACTTAGTCGCAAACCTTGCAAAATCCTTTACCCAACTATCCAGAATGAATACTTGCGTATAACCGTCTGTCTCTTTTAATTTATAGTCCGTTACATAGCCGTCAGCATCATATGTGATATAAATAAACATCTAGTCCCTCCTAACTCTTAATTTTTCTATCTACATATGCCTTCATTGTCGCAATCGCACTTGTTAAATCATTGGATGATACTGGCGTGATATATTTTCCATTCACTGGAATTGTGCCGTTGTGCGGATCAATCATGACATCCTTTCCGAAAGTATTTGGAACAAACCAAGG
The DNA here is from genome assembly GCF_007115095.1 of Levilactobacillus enshiensis. Lineage (GTDB taxonomy): Bacteria > Bacillota > Bacilli > Lactobacillales > Lactobacillaceae > Levilactobacillus > Levilactobacillus enshiensis. The sequence continues at coordinate 109,578 of NZ_SULH01000008.1, forward strand.
GTTCCAATTTCCAGAATTAATCATGATTCGATGATTTGCATAATCATCCCAATATTCAACTTGTTTATATCCTGCCGTGAACTTAACTGTAATCGTCGCATACATTTTTCCAGAACTATCAATTAATGCTGGAGCATGTAATGGTGCCGAACCGTTGATTGAATATGTTCCCGGTGAAAGATTATAAATGTCATCAGTTGCGGTTAAAATCTTTCCTTGATAGCTACTGGAATCAACCGTAGTGACAATTGGAGTGCTGGTTGCTCCCCATTTCACCATGTGATATGTGTAGCCACTCCAAGTAGTAAAATCTGCAATCCAAATATTTCCATTATTATCAGCCAACGTTGTGCCACGCATTGAGGTACCAGAAGGATTGTTGACTGCACTAGCATTAACATAGACTGTCCTAAATCCATTACCAGCAGACGATAACTTCGTAAAAAGGTCTTCACCAGCGTTTACCGCAAAGTACGGATTACCATCATCAGCAGTTGCCTTTCCACCCTTTTGCCAATTAGAAGTATCTGTAACATGTACGACTTTACTATCATCATTAGGTTCTAGTGTCCATGGCATACTAATTGTCTGCTTAGCTGAACCATCAGTAGAAATAATTGCGTGCCATTCTTCTCCATTTAATACTTTAAGGCTCAGTGAAAAAATCTTCCACGCACCAATAGAGTTGCCTGGACTAATCGTTCGTATCGTTAAGACAAAAGCTGATGCTGTCGGACAGTTGATCATAGTAGCAGCTAAAGTCTTCTGGTTAACATAGTAGCTTCTATCTCCTTCCAGCAATGTGTACAAATCTGTGCCACTGGGAAGCGGTATAGTCTGCGAGCTGGCAATTAAGTTTTCAAGTGCTGGCACATAGTCATGCTCTACATTGCCTTTCTCCAACATCATATTAGAAATGGTTAGTGTGCCAATAAAGCCGCTCCGTACATACATCCGCATAAACTGGTAACTGCTACTATTAATTGGTGCTTTCAATTTAACAGTAATTGAGGCATGCCCACTTTTCATACTAGAATTAGGTGTTACAGCCTCTGTATGGCTCATTCCTGTCGATTTAATCACGTCATAGCTTTGACCGACGATATAAGGGCCAAAATCGCCATAGGCTGTAGCATTCGTTGACCAGTCGAAATGCCAAGTTACAACGTCACCGGTGGTTAACCCCGAATTTGTTTCAGAAACAAAGCTGTACTTGTACAAATCAGGGAACGAATCGCCGCTACCTGCAAAGGAACCTACATACGATGTTTCGGTGCCAAGTAGGAGGTTCCGTCCTCCCACTTGGTCACCCCATTTAACACTATCAGAAGTAGCGGTACTAACTGCTTTAGTAACATCACTTTCAGTTGCATACTCGGTCATATCCGGCATCGGGCCTACTTTACCAGTCGGACCAATATCACCTTTATCGCCTTTATCACCCTTGAAGTCCCCAAGGTTAATCCATTGACCATTTGTATAGGAATAGAGCGTCGTCCCAACGAAATATAACTCGCCTTCGTTTGCCAACGCAGGCAATGACGAAACTTTACCTTTCATTCGAACGCTTAATCCCGGGTCACCCTTAACGCCTTGAACACCCTGCGGACCAATAATATTGGCAAAGAACGTAAAATTACTACCATTATAAAAGTAGACCTTGCCTCGGTCGGCGTCAGTGCCATTGACCAAAACAAAGTCTCCTTGAATTAAACTATCATCTGAATCATCATAGCTGTTCATAGCCGCAACGCTGCTGAACGTCTTAACGAACATCGGCCGATATCCCATTGAATCACCTCCTATCTCTTCGCCACCACTCGATTCGTCACTAGCTGACTTATGGAATTTAGGAACCACGGTCGGCGAAATGCTGATGGTATAAGCAAGTGGTGTATTAATATCCAATCCTTGAACAGTAACCTGAAATGGACCAGAGAAGGTAATATACATACCATCAGGGTAAACTAATTTCCAATTATAAATGACACGATTCCCGCTATTAGCATAAATCTTATTCCATGTTGGGCCCTTATAAACGACAGAGAATGCTAATGCAGTGGAATTGTTCATCCCTAAGTCATACTGTTGCGTTTCGTCACCAAGGTTTGTAACTTCCAACTGTTGCGGCTGTACACCAACCTCTGGCGTTGTTTTGACGTCAGCGACCTCAGTTGGGGCAACATCATCAGTTTTAGAATAAAACAATTTGGTTCCAGCAGAGGCCATTCCAGAAGAAGAATCAATTGCCAATACGGTCACCTCCTAAGCTGTCGTATATTTTGAAGTGAAGTCATCAATGAATGTATTTAAGTCAGCTTTAACGGTATCCATATTCTGCGTAAACAGATCTCGGTCAACTACCGTCATTTGTAAACTATTATTAGCGCCTTGAGGGCTGACATTGGCATAAAAGTTGGCAATCACCTTGCCATCTTCATTCTTAGTCGTCGCAGAAATGGTAAGAGCTTGTGTAATTGACAGTGCCATGGCTAAGCCTCCTTCTCTTCATCTGGAGAGACAACCTTATCTGCCGGTTTTGACTTTAACGTAGAATTTTCGTCCTTCAAGTTCTTATTTTCCTGTTGTAATTGAGCGGCAAGAACAGTTAGTTGCGCATTTTGTTTCAGCAGAGAAGCTACCTCATTCCCTGCATTAATACTAATTTGATTCATAATTAAATCTTTCTGGTCTACTTTTTGGTTCTGTTGTTCATTCATCCTTATAACCCTCCGCTTTTGCAATTTCTTTGACATCAACAGCCGATTTAACCAGCCGATCCTTTTCATATCCGCGACGCTTAGCTTTTATTTCCCAAACAAATGGTGCATTTGGTTGATCACTTTGAACAGTAAAAAAGGTCTCATCACGTGATGACACCCAAACATGATTGATACTATACGACTGAAGAAATACTTGATACGCAATAGCTGTATTTACCGTATCCCCAAACAAAGCTTCGATTGGCACAATAGCTTTACCGGTGTCGTCAGTAGCAGCTTCTCCGATGTCACCTAGATAGCTTTCTGCAGTTTCATACGCTGGAGTGGCACGTACACCATCGCGAGTAACATGAATGGCGTTTTTAGCTCCCAGAGTACCAAGCTTGCCCATAAGAAGAGTATCTCCATATACTTTTGTTGCACCAGTTATAGAAGCCTTTCCAACTATATCAACAATTGGCCCCGCTTGAGTCCCATTGCTAATCGTTATTCCCGCAAAATCAGTAATACCATCTCCTTTATAAACAGTAAGGGAAATAGGAGCATTACCTTCAGAATCAATAACTGATGAATAATACGGATATGTCGCAACCGAGAACCCGGATTTTTCGAAGTGAATATTGGGATGGAACACACTTGCTTTACTGGTAGTAAAACCATATTCTAAATTACTTTCAAATGTATCCTTACTAATCGAAAGGCTTGATACTTCGTCAATATTCAGCGTTCCGCTTGTCACAATTGGATTTTCAACGGCTAAAACAATTTTACCCACGGATTGGAAAACTAAATTAGGTATATCTGTATTCAAAGTATGCCAACCCAACCCAACTTGTCCTGCCATTTCTGTATCTGTGGAATTTTTAAAGTAATTCAGCCCACCATTCGTAAGAGTTACAACACTTCCGGACTCACCTACAGACGTAACTGTACCTTTATCAATATCAATATTAAACTTATTGGAAGCATTCTTAATATTTCCACTTTGAAATTCTACTTCTCCAGTTTCAAGATTGAGACTCAAATTTTTACCTGACAATATTCCAGCAGTAATGTTATTTGCGTTCATGTTAATTACATTAACTACATTGGCATCCAATATACCGGCCGATAGCTTACTTGCCGACAAATTTTTAATTGCTGCGTCTGGAATAAAGGCACTCCCAGAGAAAATGACACTTGGTGCGTCCAATAGAATCTTTCCAGACTGGATTAACGTTTGCCCTGCCTCAACATTCAACTGAGAAATAACGTTCCCTTTTGTAACACGCAAGTTAATATCATTCGTCAGCTGTGAGATCTTACTATTGTATTCGTCAGTCCCAATTTTACTTTGAAGCGCATTTGCATTCGTACTTGCCAATTCATTGGCTTCATCAGCAATCTTTCGAGCAGAAATGATGTCATTTTGTGCTGCATTAATTTTTTGTTCTATTTGAGCACCAGTCAAATCGGAAACTACTAACATCCATTGCCCATTACTGTAAATATAAAGTGACGTGCTGGTACTCCCTGTCTTATACCACAGATCACCTTCATGCGCAGTTGCTGGCGTTGTCGGCGTGTAGTAGGTATAAGTTCCTGTCGAGTTCAGACGTTCAGTAATATCCTTAATCGTTTGCGTTAAGGAACCGTGATAATCCCAATTAGTCGGTGAGGTAACCGTTTCTCCTGTACTCGATACGGCGCTTAATCCGCCCGAAAAAGTCAGCGTATAGCTATTATTAGGAATAATAAATTGGTTACCCTTGGTGTCAAATACAGTTAACCAGTCACCTGCTTCTACCGCAGGATTTCCAAACCAATTCAACGTATAGGGAAAGTACTGAATCTCCTGTAAAGCACCCCAAATATTATTCAAGATACGATCATCAATAAAATCACTCTGTAAGACCAACTGAGAACCAGAAGTTTTTCCAACATGCAAAGTCGTATTGGATGTTGCTGTATCACTCCCTGTCACCTCCGTATTTGTGGCGGAATAATCTGTCGTCTCGGTTAGCGGATTGACTGTAATTCCTGAAATTGTATAGGCATTTTCATTTTTAGTGAGTCCCTGGAATTCATAGTTGCTCGGTTCCACTTGGTAATTATTCTGATTAATATCTCTTAAGCAAAGCTGACCATTGCGGTCAAAAGAGGAAAAACCTGGAATTAACATTGCTAATAGCCCTAACGCTACCCGATAAGTTTTACCATTTGGCAGGGACTTAATAGTAATGTTAGGAAGCTTTGCAAAGTTACTTTGATTAATAGGTACGCCTGCTTGATTGGCAATATCCAGTGCCATAGCAGACAGTGTAGTTGGCACTATAACCTTAGGACTATACATCCCTTCAAGCCAACACATACCATCGACAGCGGTGATTGAAGTCAACTGATTATTACGATCCATCGTAATCTCACCATCAACATAGAAGACACCCAATGGCGCATACTCAAAGCTCTTATCTGGTAACTGAATACCAATTGAGACCGTCACTTTATCCTGCGCTTTAATTCCTTCCACTAGATTGGCAAACGAAATTTTGACAGAATTTTCAAAAGTTGACCCAATCCCCATTTGTTCGCCAGTCATTGCAGCAGAATTATATTCCACAGAAACCATGTCGTCCGCGGTAAATGACCTATCGCCAACTGTTGCCTTAACTGTTAGGACACGATCATCACTTGCAAATGCCCGATTAAAAGCATCAGATTGCTTTAACACTACATATCACCCCCTACTGTTCAATAATGTCGAAACTTAACCCCGACCACGTATACTTTTTCAACTTATCATTCCAGCTATATGCCGGTGATGTTCGATCACCTACGTAAAAGGTCTTAGTGACCATACCGCCAGCTTGTGCATCAAGATATGTTGCCTTGAAAAAAGGATCTTTAATCGCTTGTAGAATCTTACTGCATTCCACATCTGACAGAGGCCCCCATTCAATTGTTAGCTTTATCTTCGATGTAATTCGATCACGACTCATTCTTCCTGCTGCATTACGAGTCGACTTACCATCAATATCATTAATCGTCCATGAGTAGCTTTTAGGAAGGGGCATGGTGGCCCCGTTAAATGCCAGATAATAACTCACCGCTTTCACTCCTTAGAGGTTCAACATATTCTTACCATTTCTTTGATTGACCTGATTGATACCACGAATTGCGTGTGTACCCAACGTCTCATCACCAATCTTGACAGTGATTTCAATTGGTTCACCATTTTTGTTCTGCATTGAAGAAGGTTTATTGTCCATGGCCATCATGACTGCATTTACAACAGCCTGCTGCATACCAGAGATGCCATCACCTTGTACTGAATTCATTCCACTAGTTGCTGGTAAATTCATACTTGGTGCTGATAAAGCAGTTGGCATTGTCACCTTACCTGTAGGGTTCAAATGCATATAACTTATGGCCTGCTGAATTAACTGAATTGCCCTTTGCGGTTGACCCAATGGCAACACAATCTCTGGTGAGCCGCCTTCAGCTAAGTTATAAAGTCCTTCTTTATCAACTAAGCCACCATTGCGGAAACCATCAAAGAGATGATTTAAGCTAGAAAAATCAAAGTCGCCAAATAAAGAACTGCTAGAACTAGGAGCTGCTTTCTTTTTCTTCTTAGCCGTCACTTTGTTAGCAAAATCTTCAAGCGCCTTTTTGATGGTGTCGACAGCCCCTTTTTCGGTCATGTCAACGCCACCTTTGGCGACTCCCAAACCGGCTCCTGTAAGATTTCCAAAGCCAATATAACGACTTGCTACAGTCTGAATTACCCTCAAGGGGTTCTTAACGTCATCCCAAACTGAACCAATAATTCCAGCAACCGATTCAACCACGTCACTTACGGTATCAAAAATTCCAGAACCAAAATTGTTTAGACCAGAAAGGTCAAAATCAAATTTTGGCATATTCAGCTTAGGAATTTTAAAATTAAATTTCCCAATACCAGATTTATAGTGCGGAATTGAACTTACTGTATCCCTAGCACTTTTAATCTTGGTTCCAGCTGGCAGGTTGACCATCAAGTTACGAACAGCAGGGAAGATTCCTTGCTTTCCATTGGGTAGCTGGTAGCTTTCACGATAGTTACCACTTACCTCATCGTTGACCATCGCTAACCCGCCATGGTGATAACCACCTTGAGCGAATCTAGGAACATTCCAATGACTTAGACCCCCAGTACCAGCGCCCACGTGACTAAGAATCCACTTCAAACCATCAATAACACCATTAACAGCCTTTCCAATCGTACCAACAATGGCATTAGCAATTGCTCTTCCAGCGCTGACAATACCATCAATTCCCTTACGCAATCCACTAGCAATGTTTCCAGTTAGCTTACCAGCACGTTTCTCCAAAGCTCCGAATGCTTTAATAGCTTTATCATGAACGGCTGTGTAAATGGTAGAACTGGCTTTTTGCATCTTACCCTTGCCAGCAGAGACCTTATCGTGAATATAGCCGCCAATCCCTTTCGCTTTATCACTAACGGTCTTGAAAGCATCTTTTGCTTTGCCTGACAGCCAACTATGAATATTGGAACTGGCTTTAGACATTTTGCTCTTACCAGCGGTTACCTTGTCACCAATAGACTTACCAAGTCCTTTAGCCTTATCACTGACAGTCTTGAAAGCGTCTTTTGCCTTAGTGGACAACCAGCTATGAATATTGGAACTAGCCTTTTGCAGTTTCTTTTGACCAGCACCAACTTTATCATGAACGTCAGCACCTAAAGTCTTTGCTTTAGACTTTACTGCATCGAAAGCCTTCTTGGCCTTTCCAGACAGCCAATCATGAATATCAGTGCTTGCCTTAGTGAGTTTCTTTTTCCCTGTCTGCACTTTGTCATGAATGCCCTGACCAATGTCTTTAGCCCAGTCAATAGTATCTTTTAAGCGAGCTTTGCCCCACTTAACGATATTCTTGCCAGTCTTTGTATCCTTCAGGAACCAAGTAGCAATGCTACCCACAGGATTTAGAATGAATGAGGCAATCTTACCCCAATTCTTTTTAATCCAAGTAAGTGCATCACCAAGCCACTTAGTTACAGCTTTATAGATGTTGTTGACGAATTTACGAAACTTCTTGTTGTGCTTGTACAATTCAACAAATACAACAACAACTGCTGCGATTGCGGCTGCAAGTAAAACATATGGGTTAACAGCCATAACAGCATTCAATGCTGCTTGTGCTCCAGCCGCTAATTTTCCCCAAACAGACCAGTTTTTTATACCTTTAACCACGTCCACAATTACTGCACCGCCAGCTTTAAGCTTAGACCAGCTGATTTTTGCAAGTGCCCCAGCATATTTAGCTCCGGTCTTCACTCCCGACCAACTTAAAAGAGCTAATTTCTTGGCATAACCTGCTCCTGTGCTTAACTTGGACCATGTAATTGCACCCAATTTTTGAGTATCTTTTACAAAGTTTTTCCAATTATCCACCGCTAGAACCTTGACGACCTTGCCAATGTTCTTAATGGATTGGAATCCTTTTTTAAGATCGGAGATACCCGTCAACTTTCCAAAGAATTCACTCAATAGATGTTTGTTCTTTGAAAGCATTGTTGCTTTATCGACTAACTTTCCTACCAAACTTGTTCCTTTTTCAAAAGAAGAAGTTCCAACTTTAAACGCAAACAGCCCAAGTAAAACTTTTGCAAATGCTTGAACTGCTTTTTGATGCTTATTAATCCAAATGGCTAATCCGTTTAAAGCTTTTGAAATGCCCTCAATGGCGCCAATCCCTGACCCACCCGTAAAACTAGCAATGGGCTTAAGAAAGGTATCAAAGAGAGCCTTGCCTAAGGGTGCCAAAGCTTTCAAGACGGAATTAACTACTTTAATTGCTGCTGATAACAAATCGAAGAAAGCTGGTAAAGCTTTGGTGATTGTGAAATTAGCTAATGGCAACAGAACGTTTTTATAGCCCCAATCTAGTGCATCCCATACGGTCTTATTCAATCCACGAATCGAATTGAATAATCCTTTAATGGAATTTAACAGTGGCCGAAAATCCAACTTCTTAGACCAAGTAACTGTTGCATCAGCCATATCTTTAATATGAGCTAACACATCATTGATAATTCCGAGAATTACATGGAAAATAGATTGTCCCGTTTTGCCAGACTTCCATGCCTTGTCTAATCCGCCCGCGAGATTGCCAATCACCTTTCCGACGTCTTTTAAGATGTTCAAAATATTATTGAAAATCTTAGTGCCTAAATTAGCTTGATTCCAAGCTTTACGGAAAGATACCACCATGTCGTCAGCAAACTTAATAATCTTATCAAATGCATTCAACCAAGCGCTGAACAGTTTAGTTCCCGTATTCCCTTCAGTCCACGCTTTACGGAAAGAATTAGCTAAACTAGCAATTAATTTATTTAGGTCTGTAAATAGCTTCAACAAATGGGCAGCGATTCGTTCGCCAGTTCCATCGTTCCAAGCTTTTCTGAACGATTTACCAACTTCATTTAACACTTTGAGTACAGCATCTAATGCATTGAAGATTGACCGAATATACTTGGTCCCAGCACCATGATCTTCCCAAGCCTCAGCAAACGTCTTGGCAATATCACCGATGATTTTCAAGACTGTCTGCAAAAGCTTTAGAACATCTTTGATAGCACGGACACCAATACTGCTATCCCAGACAGTCATGAAGGAATGCCCAATATCGCCAATTAATCGTTCTACTTCTTTGAGAGCATACTTAAAGGCATCGATAACGCCTTTCCCTTCACTAGACCAGGCTTCTTTAATTGGTTTAAAGAGGTCTGCTAACACCTTTTTAAACTTTTCAGCCGCCGCCATCGCACCACCAAACGCCTGTGTTGGACCAGCTAAAGCGTTGTCCACTCCGTCTGGAACATAACCTAAATCAGACGCATTCTTGGTAGCCTCTGGCGTATACGTCTTAGTCTCCTCTGGTGTAAACGATGCATCCTTAGTTGGAGTAGCCGTATACTTCTTAAGAGTATGTTGCTTGGCAGTTTTTGGTGTGTAATCAGGAATATCTTTACTGAGGTCTAATGTGTTAATCTCATCGAATCCCATCAGAGAATTCTTGTAATCTTGGTATTTCTTCTTCAGTTCAGCAATTCGTTTCTTCTGAGCGTCATTCTGTTTCTTAACCGCTTCGGCTACAGCTTTATTGGAAGCTTTGATTTTCTCATTGGCGGCCTCAATAGAAGCCTTACGTTTCTCATTAGCCGACCGAATTTGAGAATTCTGATCTTGAATTTCTTTGCGTCGTGCTGCATTCCGCTTCTGAATCGCTTGGTTTTCCTTCTGAACAGCTTGCTGCATCGACCGGTTGTGCGCGGTAATCGCTGCGTTCTGCTTCTGAATAGCTTTTGTTGCCTGACTAGTTGCATTCGAAGCATCACCCATTGCTTTAGTTTGCTTATAAAGGCCTGCAGCACCACTCCGAGCGGCACTATTACTCATTCCGAATAGAGCCGCACTAAATTGAGCCAGCCAACCAGTTGCCTTAGCAAGGGTACTCATGAAGCTATCCAGCCACGGAATAATCGTTTCGTACAACGGATAAAAGGCCGTCATCAGGTTAGCTTTAACTTGATTCAAACTATTACTAAATTGACGGTCACTCTTAGCCGCGTTCAACAACCCTTGACTAAACTTCTGAATGGCTTCAAATCCAATTCCCCACACAATAAATTGTGCCGGCAATGACCGTAGTCCTTGCTTCAATTCAGAAAGTGAAGACTGAGCCTTCCGTGAACCACGACTCAACTTATTCATTGAGCTAGAACCGCGGCTGCCCACCTCACCTAATCTCGTGATTAAGCTACGGGAGTCGCCATTCAATTGTCGGAAGGAACGAGACAGACGTGACAGACCAGTAATTCTACCCAATGCACTCATCATGCTACGAATACGACTCGCCGTGCCACTGAGTTTGCTACTCAATTCAGTGAACGATTCTCGTAGTGTCCGCGTTCGCTTGGTTCCTTCACCCAATTCAGTATCTAAGCCGCCCATTGCATGTTTTAACTCACCAGAACGGTCTTCCAATCGACCATATTGGTTGTTCAGAGCATCGCTAGTATCAATCAACTTTTGCATTGCAGAACGTTCTTTTTGAATTCGTTCCCCAATGGCGCGTGATTGATCTGTTTCAATGGAAGGTTCTGCATTAAACCCTTTGGCAGGGTCATACTTCATAGCATCTTGTTTGGCAATCTCTAATCCCTTAATCTTACGGCGCAGAGATTCAATCTTACCTTCATTTTCGTCCATGCCATGAGCAATCCGTGTGAGTTCAGTTGGAATTCCAGCCAGTTCAGCTTTGAGTTCCTGTGCCAGAGCTTTCGCTTGGTTTTGATAGCGTGTCATTCGGGCTTCAGCACTAGCCGCCTGCTCATTGATTCGTGAGGCTTGCTTGCCATCACCAACATCGAGAGCATCACGTCGTAACCCTTTGAGGTTCATCATGCGTTCCTCAGCAGCACGAGCAGATTCCATTTTAGAATTAATGTCGCTGACCATCGCACTAACATCCTTCATCGTACTGGTCTTCATGCGGCTTACATTCGTTGACAGTGCTTTTACACCCTTACTAGAACCGCCACTCAAAATGTCGTCGAACTTGTCCATGAATGCTTTAGTCCGATCATTCATTTGCTGAATCTGGTCTAAGACTTTTTCTTGTCCCTTTGAAACGTCCATATCTTTCTCAGAACTACCGTTAATCTTGCTGAAGAAGCCTGAAAACTTTCGTTGCATGGCGTCCAGCTTAGGCTGAATCTTCTCAGTATTGACATCGAAGATAACCTGCAAAGTTTCTAAATCCATCGATTACTCACCTCCTTCTTTGGCATTTCGCGTATTCCGAATACGCTCAGCCTGTTTCATGAATTCCAGTTGGTCTTTCTTCCACTCTGGCAATTCTTCTTGTGGTTCAGCTGACTGTTGTTCATCAGTGAAGCCATACATCTTTTCAACGCTTGGCATCTTGTTCGGTTCATTCATCGCAAAAGCAATCAGCTCAGACAGTTTATGATCCATCACTGCCCGTTCCTTTAATGCGTCCAGATGCCGTTGCCGGTTGGCTTCCGATTGAACGATAATCTCACGAATAGTTAAGTCCCAATATTCATCAGCTCCAATTCCAGCTCGTACCGCTGGTTGGTACATATCTGTTAACATTTCTGAGACCGTATCGTAGGATTTTACAGGCTCGTCTCGTCGTCCGTTTCTGCTGGTTTCGTGTCCAACGTTACTTCTTTCGCCGTAACCTTCTTGGTCGGCTTGTTCTTGCTGCCAAAAAAACCTGATTCATCAAATAGGGAAGACAGTTCGATAAAGAGGTCCATCGGTGAGTTGCCTTGATTCAAGTAATCTTGGAAGGCTTCCACCATATCCTTGTCAGTAATACCATGGTTCTGGTTAGCCCCTTGCAACACAATCAGAATTTCATTCGAAGGTGGTAACTTCATTCCGCCATCGGCATTCATAAACAGTGACATGACAGACTTGCCTAACCGCTTTTCAATATTTAAAACTGCCCGACCATTCAGCTTAAGATTTAAAGCCAAATTGCCCAGTTGAAACTTCTTACCCATACTCGTTACCTTTGCCATAATTAAATTCCTCCATATTAAAGGGCCGCCCCGTTAAGTACTGTGAATTTCATAGGCGACCCATTTTCTATTCTTCTAAGCTGCTTCAGTGACTGTGATATCAGCCGTTGCTGTTTTATCACCAACAGTTGCTGTGATTGTAGCGTCACCAGCTTTAATTGCTGTCACAGTCCCGTCAGCAGTTACTGTGGCAATCGTATCGTCACTAGACGTGAAATTAACCGACTTATTTGTCGCGTCAACTGGCAGCACCGTGGCTACCAATGCAGCGGTCTTGCCAATCTCAATTGAAATCTTAGATTGATCAAGGGTTACGCCGGTCACCGCAACTTCACTAGGCGTTACTCGCCGCCGCACCAGTGGTTGGGGAATCGCTCCAGTTTGGCCCATCAGAGATAGTAACCGTTAAGGTGTAAGTCAGTGCCCCATTGACAGCAACTTCACCAAATTGAACCGTGAAGGAGCCTGTAAACGTGCTACTCATTCCATCTGGATAAGTGACCCGCCAATTGTATTGCTTCCGGTCACCAGCTTTGGCATGCACTGCATTCCAAGACGGCCCTTTGTACTGCACAGAGAAGGCTGCGGTAGTCGCTGCTTCAATCCCTTCAATCTGCTTAGCACGAGTGTCAGACAGCGTTGTCACATCAACCTGTTGTGGTGCCCCACCTAAGGCTGGAATGGTCTTAACGTCAGCAACCGCCTTAAAATCAGTTGCACCCGGTTCGGCATATTCCAACTTGGTCCCAGTGGCAACCAATCCTTGAGCTGAATCAACAGTAGTTGTTGTGTCAGCGAATCGTTGTAAATTTAATGTTTCCATGTACTTTTCCTCCTTATCGTGCCTGATAGACACGCTTAAATTGATTATCAACAATACCAGTTAACGTAATGATTGAGCGATTAAACCCAGCCTGATTAGCCTGCTGAACACTCCCAGCAAACCCAATCTGCGAAAACTTATCCGTAATCTCATCTGTGATTGCCGTCAAACTACCTTGCTGCTTAAAGACATCAATAGTCACCGTCCAAGACGTATCCGTTTCGACATTATTGGCGTCACGATTGAAGGGTGACCGTTTTGTTTGGTAAATAGCTGCCGGAAAAATCGTAATTTTATCAGGATACGCAGAATGGACTGCCTTTACCTCACTGATTTCTTGCAAAATTCGTGCGACATCTCGATTGACGTTATAAATCGCCAAGCTCATTCAGTCCCTTCTTAACGTGTGCTTTAAGAACATCGATACCATCTTCACCAGCCTTTTCGATAGCTGGTCCCATGAATTGCCGTGCCGGTTGCCCGTTTGTCCGGTAGAATTTCTTCCCACCAATCATAATCAGCGGCATGCCATAAACCGCGTTCAAATCGGTGTCTACTTTGTCGGCCGGAATGAACCACGCGTGCTGTGTGTAGACGGGATTAACGCCCTCAGGAAGCTTCTTAGGCGATGCTTCACCAACTAGTCCAGTTCCTAATTCACGATAGACGGCGACTGGATCATCAGACCACAAGCGACCAACCACGTGCCCGTCGGTATCCTCCATAACTTCATATTTCAATGAACTCGCAAGCTCGCCAGAACTATGCTTCATGGACGACTGCAACTCGCGAACGGCTGCCTCATCTGCCATTTGAACGATGTCAAAGTTGGCATCCCATAGAGCGTCATGTAACTTATCCGGCATGACTTCCAGCTTATGCATCAAGCTGTCAGCCCCTTTAATCACAACATCACTCATGGTTCACCTTCTTAGCGAGAATGATGAGATGGTCTGAATACGTCGTAATCGCGGTGATTTTATAATCCGGCTCTTTATCTGCTGACACGTTTAAACAGAGGCCCGCGCTCTCGTCACGGCCCTCTTGAATTTCGTTGCCTTGATACATGATCGATTTCATATACGTCAGCTCTTCGCCATAAATCGCCGCATTAACAGATCCACCGGCTGGCTGAACGTTAACCTGAATGGAGATGGCTGGCCCCCAATCATGGGTCACATTAGCTTCATCATCTTCAACTTCAATACGGCGTTTTAAATAGACCGTCTTCAGGGAACGTCGCGCTAGTCTCATGACATCCCCCTTAGAGTCGCTAATCGGTAACGACGCAAGGGCTTCTGAATCTCCTCAGGGATATCAGTCACAAAGTATCGACTAATATTACCTTCGACACGTTCCGTCTCACCCTCAGTATCCAGTCGGTTATAAGCAACCACCGTCAGTTGCTTAGCATAAACGGCCATCCGACCAACTAATTCATCGCGATGGGTAAAGTCTAAAACATTTGCCACCGCATCATCATATAGCTCATCAACCAGCTGAGACTCCGTCGTATTAGGCGTCACACCTAGCCGCCGAAGGAGTCCTTCGGGTGTCGTGTTATCCGCCATATAATCACTCCTAAGCTAACTTGATTGGCTTTGCTTGGAAGACTTCGGTAGCTCCTGGGAACGAAGGTAAGGCAACCGCAGTAGCCTTTTCCCAAGTACCAACAGGGTCTTTCGTTTCGTTGTAGATAGTTACGAAAACATTGCCAATGGATTGCTTTTGCACAGTGGAATCACTAGCTAATCCAATTTCTTCTGGTGTTGGGCCAAACAGCTTTTCACCAGGATTATCATCGGGCATCATGACAAATGCATCTTCAGGTAAGTAACGATGTGCCGTGTAAGTGCCATCAGCATTCTGTTCACGGTACTTGTTATCGTAAGTCCGAATAACTGGTAAGCCCTGTGCTTGCATGAAGGCGTCGAAGTCAGCTTGTCCCAGAGTGCGGGTAGAAGTCCCGTATACATCCTTTAAAACATTGGCATTCTGAGTTAATAGACGGTAAATTTTCTTAGAAGTCAGCACCCGGGTAGCTTCAACATCCATCTTGTCGGCCCAGCCAATAATGTCCTTGATTGGGTCCGCAGAGTCAGTATCCCAAGTTGTGCCACCCTTGCCGGTCAAGTCGGCTTGATGTTCTGTTGGCACTTGGTAATCAAAAGTTGCCTGTTGCTTAGTGTCTGGATCAACCACGGTAACTTTTCCTGTTGCCAGTGCGTCCATTGACATCTTTTCAACTTGAGTTAACACACCTTGAGTTAAAACATCGATATCGTCATAAACGCGGTTCTTCAAGTAATCGGCTTCTGCGGCATCCCGTGGATTCATGAGTGCATATAAATCTTCTTCATCAATTTGCATCTTGCGCTTAATCAGAGCCAATTCGAGGGCTTTCTTGGAAGCCTCACGACTACCAATTTCAGCTTCACTGTTAAACGCACTGACGTGAGCGATAACAGGTGTCCGATTACCTGCATACACTTGGTCCAGCTTTAAAGTCTGAACCCAACGTGGTGTAAATAAAGTGTCACCAACCATGGCTGGATATTGACGGTCTCGAACGTAATCAAGTACAGATTTTTGTGGGAACAGTTCACTAATGGAAGCGAACCGTTGTAAATTTAATTCTGGCATTCTATTATTCCTCCTAAATTAAGATGCTGATGACGTACTGCCACTAGTAGGTGTTGCTAGTGAGTCGGCATCCTTAAAGTGAACAGCCGTCATTGCTGTCATAGCAGCGGCTGACGGAGCAACAGGCAAGCGTTGACCATACAGCCACCCTTCCACCAACATTCCTACCATTTGTGGGCCTTCGTTCACGTCTGCTTCATTCAGTAAGACACCCTTAGCCTTAGCGTCATTGGTTGGCAGAATAGTCCCTGCTGGAATTACCTTGTGGCCCAATTCATCGGTAACAACAGCTGTATTGGTATCATCGACCATCGTTGAGAAGCTCGTAAATTTTGAACTCGCCAAGAAATTAATCTCCTTGGCAGTTACTTTTTTTCCTACATACATTAATTATTCCTCCTTTGTCTAATCCCACATACTCTTACTTGGCTTGCTGTTCTGCTTGTTACGTTCTTCGGCAGCAGTCTTACCAGCAGAAGCTGATACGGAAGAACCAGCGGCACCAGGTACGTTAGCTGAATCTGCCAGCTTCTTATCGACGCCAGACTTAACACTTTCACGATAGACATCAGAAATAGCTTGGTAGGTGTCGTCTAAGTTCTTTGTATCTGATAATGCTGGTTCAAATACTTTGACCAAACCAACCGGCAAGCCATCCTTAGCCAATCGTTCAGAAATCCCCGCACGATTCTCACCAATAACCAGCTTCTGCTCACGGTCAGCTAATGATTTTTCACGCTTATCATCATCGAACTTGCGCTTCTCGGCAGGAGACATGTCTTCATAGGCCTTGTTTTGAGTTTGTTCCTGATTCCATGTTTCCTTTAGCTTTGAAGCTGACTTAGCAAACTTCTTGTCATACCAGCTATCTAGTTCTGATTGATCTTTAAACGTGATAGTTGTATCTGCACCATCATCGTTGCTGCCAGTACCGTCATTGCCACCTTGGTTATCATCAGTCGCATTACCGCCATTATCATTACCGCCTTCTTCAGCAAAGCGTTGTAAGTTCAGTACATCAGAATAAAATTTCATTGTTAAATCCTCCTAGCCCATGAACGTCTATAAACCGCATAAGAAAAGCACTCCACGAACATCAACATCGTTGACCCACGCACAGTGCTTCACTTAACGTTGCGGTAGTTAGACCCACACACGCTTATTTAGTTTGCCTAGTTTAATGACATCCGACAGGTCAGGCCTTCTAAACGTTTGGAAACAGCATAGTTTTCAGAACCACGCCAGCAATTTCAATCGAATCAGCATGACTATGGCCCTTGAGTTTTGATTCCTCGTAACATGTTAGAAAAATATCAGTCATGCTTTTATACCCCTGTTTCATATCATCATCGAGAGCTAAACCTTTCATTGCCATTTCGGTATATTGCATTAAATCCTCGTCGCTTTTCATTTCCAAACACCTCATCGTTAACTACCAAGTAGAAGAACGACCGTCCAGCTCACAATCGCCGCAATACAAATCGCCGCAAATTGCTGATACTTTTGACGGTCATTCAATAATTCCTTATCAAAAAGGGCCAGTAGTGAAATCATCACCACTAACCCCATAATAATTTGAAATCCTAGCATTTAATCAGTCCTCATAGTGCAACAACAATGATATTTCGCCATTGGTCACGAATACTTTTGCCATTAATAACAAAGTCCAATACAGCATCGACACTATCATCCAGGTAATGAACTGGTCCATTAGGATTTTGCGCAATGACTCGTTTACCATTCTGGTCATAACCGATATACCACTCGGTGTTGTTCAAAACAATCTGAATATCCTCACCAACTTCGATTGCAAATGATAATTCATCAAGCGAAGCCAAGTGGTCTGAATTAACTTTCATGTTTTTGTTGGTCATCATTCACAATCCTTTCGGCCTTACTGAGTTTCCGACCAGGGCGTTCACGTCTAGGTATCATCTTCCCATCCTTGGTCGTCGTGCTTAGCCAAGTATGAGCATGTGGAACAATTGTGTGAATCTTATTGTTTCCATGATTCGTAAAATCAATATCAAGACGTGCCTTCCCAGTCCTGCCATAATATCGTCGTGATATTAATTGGTCTTCAATAAATCTATCATAAACTGAGTTTGGCTCCTGCTCGTATGGCACCCGATGTTCCGTTGATTTGACATGCAAATTAGCCAACGCTTGTTGCTCAAGTTTCACTTCACGCACATCATTAACAAGTTGCTGGTAGGTTCCACCATCAGTATACTTCATTGTCTGAAAATCATCGAACGTTTTAGCCACATTTTTATTACCTAAAACACTTTGATAGCGCCGATACTGTTCAATATCACTCGACTGATTGGCTATCTTCTTTTGCATGAGCTGAACATCTTGTTTCCCATGCTTATTCAGCAGCATCTTTTCCCAGTCACGATAAGTTGCATCAGCTGGAATCTTGATAGCTTTATCAACAATCGGATCACGAGCGGTACGATACCCACCGTGTTTAGACTTGGTAAAATGAGCGACAGCAATCGTTCGACAGAATGGGTGGAAAGGTGGGTAGTTGCCTTCTTTACCGGCTACCTTGGCATCTTTAACCTTGAATACCTTGCCGTCCATGTGACGACAGATATTCGATGTTCGAAAGTCTAAGACCGCTAATAGCGAATACTCCTCAACGTGATGCCCTTTCCATGCATGAAGACGCGCTTGGTTACTTATATAAGCTGACTCAGTTCGAATTAGTCTCCGAGCCTGATAAGCTCCCACCGAGAACTCCTTCATCAAAGCCTGTGCCATATCACGCTCGGACATTCCACTCATCTGCTTAGCAGCAAATAAAGTTTGCAGTCGCTTAGCTAAGCCATCCGTATTATCCCAAATACGCTGAGAGTAGTTACATCCTTCCCACGGTTCATCCAAGGACTGTTTAACGTAATCCGTACTCAGTTCTTTCAAATGAGTAATCGGCTTGTCAGCAGAGACATCGACTTTATGGATTACATCCCCAGACTTAGGATTGACAAACTGAATCTGCTCACGTTTTCGGTCAATATCTGGCACAACATCCCCTTGATAGACATTAAAATCCTTCTGAGTTTGCCCAATGATTGACTCGGCAGTCGCACGATTATAGGCGTCCTGCATAACGTCAATATAGTATGGTTCTGACTCCTTTAACTGTACATCGGCTAATTGCTTAGCTACCACGTAAGACTTCGCTCTAAGCAACTCTGCTTGCGTAATACGATGTTTCACAGCTAAACCATCAAGGTATGTCTGCAATTGCTTCTTCACAGCCTTATCCTCAACAGATTTAATCATCTGATGAAGGACTACCAATTGGTCCGGTGTCACTTGGGTATTCAAAATACGCGCTACCTCAGCTTCGGTTAAGTCCGACTTGTCGAGGTAACGCGTATAAATTTGTTTACTCTCATTGACCAAATACTTCTGCGCTTGCAGGTAGGCTTGAATCAAGGCGTCAATGTGCTTGTCACCTTTATCGTGCTGCTGTTGCTCCAGCCAGACGGCTCGCCGCTCCCAGTAGTTGAGTTTATCTTTGTCCGCCATCAGTGTTCACCAGCTTAAGCTTAAGGTTGTCAGGATATTGCTTGGCCAGCTGACTAATCATAAGTCCAAAGGATTGAATCATTCGTTTATCACCACTGTCAAATGTTATTGTACGAAGCTTAACAGTTTTACCATCATCGCTCACCTCCGGCCCATGGAGAAACGCCTTCAATTGCTCGTACAGAACTGAGACAGCTGCGCACACAATATCATGCCCATATGGCGCCTCCAAAGCGTGGCCCTCAATTTTGATATCTACCAGTTGGGCAATTGCAGAATTAGCTTGTGGGCTCTTGGTTATTGTCACCTGAATCATCGCGGAACCCCCTTCGGTCGTCATCTACATTACCGTCAGACTCATCACTACCCATAGCCTTTTTTTGGTTAGCAATCTGCTCATCATTCTGTTGCTTCATCAAGTCGATAAGTTTCTGTGGATCATAACCATCTGGCAGCCAACTGTAGGAAACCAGCCGAGGGATAACACCATCAGCATTTTTAATGTTGGTAATCGTATCCGTCATGTTAACCGGGATATTCGGTGTGATTCGTACCTTAACGCTAGAAACATCAACGTCCTGTTCCTTAATCTTCAACATATTCTGCATGAGCTTAAGACGCCGCTTTAGGCCTTCTTTCAAGGATTGTTCCTTCACAGAAATAAGGTTAAGCAAGCCGAACAGTTTGTACTTCATGGCTTCACCAGAAATATTTCCAGCGAAATCTTTGTCGTTCATGTTAGGCACATTTGACATCTCATGAATATCGTTAGTAATAGAATCCGCTAGCGTTTGAGTGGCGTTCTCATCAAGCGTTTTGGTTAGCCATTCGACAGATGTTCCCTCATCCTTAGGTGCTAAACCATCAAGCATTTGACCTTTCTCCAATTTCCCTTCAATGGTGGTCCCATAAACTAAAAGAATAGCATCAACAAAGGCGTCTTTATCAGCAATTCGATCAGACTGCAAATTGTTGTATGAGTCAATTTGAGAAATCAATTGTTCAAAGTCACCCTGCATTTGCTCATTATTTTTATATTCAGTAATGGGTTCTTCGCCCCAATATTGGAACGAGACCTTTGGAAAACCAGTTTGCATGTTTGTTTCCGACAAACGGCTGCCCGACACGGTGCGATACTGAATCAAGCTGTGCTTCGTATAAACTGAAACGAGATAGCCATTCTCCGTACCGTCTAGTTTACGTTTCGGTAGCATATACACGCCGAACAAGACGTTCTCGTCCTCTGAATCATCAGTGACCACGAATGTATTCCGTGGGTCTAGCAGGGCGATACGCTCTTCTGTCGTCTCATCATCAATGGCAGTCAGATAATTCATTTCATAAGCTACACCATAGCAGGATAAGTCCCGTTCCAGCTCGGTATCATGAGCCGTGATGTTCATACGGTCAAAAGCTTCAGTAATCGCGTCAATACTCTTACCATCTTGAGTAACGTAAGTGATCGGGTTACCCGTCATCATCCCCGTTACCATATCGGTAATGTACTTGGCATGGTTGACCATAACTTTGTTGTCCTTGCTACCAGGATTACTTAACATGCGGTCAAAAATAGCGTGCTTACCTAAGTAGTAATCACGCATCTTGTTCAGTCTGCCAATGTCCTGTTGTTTCAAGTCAATCAGATTATTCAGAAGGCTAGCCGGCGGATTGTCAATATCATCCAGCAGCGTCGCATCAATCTTGTATGCCATAAATCATCCCCCTTTCTATCTAATGTATGATGGCTTAGCCTTTGGCACAGCCTTACCTTGTTTCAAGCCAAGCTCACGTGCGTTATCAATCGCGAAATACTTAAACGCGTCGCAAGTATGGTCGTTTTCCTTAATGACTTTAGGTGAATCACTTTGAATCGTCTTTTCGTCCCACTGGTATTGTTGATGTTGCTCAACGAAGACCTGATTGGCAGGAATATCCATGTAATAAACACGTCCCTGTGCTAGCAGAGAAGAAACGTAATCAATCATGGTTGCCTCATCGGACTTGGCAACACCATGCCATTGCTCGTTGTATTCCTTGACGAACTCGTTACGCAGAGCACCTTCAGCAGAATCAATCGTGCGCTTCATAACGCGTTGCCGATACTCACTATCAGTCTTACCCTCGAAGTCATGAATCTCTGGCACGAGGTCACTAGGCGCCTTCTTACGTACCTTTTTAGCCGGTGAGTAGTAATAGGTGTCCAGCAAAATGACTTTACCTTTAGCCGTCAAGCCAACTGCCAAGCAAGTCGTTGCTGAATTCATATGACCGGCATCAACTGAGTAACCAATTTTCTTCAAAGGATCATCTTCAAACAACTCTTTGATTGGATGGAACAGGTCCATGTTGTAAACATTAGTTCCAAGGCCGACGTCCTCACCCAAATACATCCAGCGATAGTAGTCAAAGTCGTTTTGCTTAATCAGCTCGATTTCATCTAGGTAATCCTGAGATAAAAAGCCTAGCTTATCGTCTTTGTATGTCGAATGGTCAACGTACCAGCCCTTCATACCACGACGCGTATCTGACCACTGGTTAATCCAATCATACGGATTACGCGGTGGGTTGTAACTACAATAGGTAATGACATGCATGCCTTGAGGTAACTTCTTACGAGTAAAGGAAGCACGAACAGCATCGACTTCTTCCCAACTATCAAACTCGGCTAATTCTTCAAACCATAGCCAACGAACGTACCCATTCGCAATAATCATTGACTTCAATTTTTGCGGGTCATCAACACCACTAAAATAGAATGCTGTGCCAGTTGCCTTATCGGTAATCTGATATGGGGATGTCGTGAACTTGAATTGGTCCGCAACATGTAGCTCATAAATTGCCCACTTAATCTGCTCATAAACAGACAACTTAATCGTATTAGCAACCTTACGCATAATGAGAGCATTACCTTTCGGGTCCATCAAAAAATCCGTCACTAGCTGAATGCTAATCACGGATGATTTCGTTGACCCACGGCCACCTTCTAATACTTTGTTCAGTGCATTGGAGAAGAGAACATAATCGAAGTGCGGATTAATCAGATTGTCCACATCGACGTTAATTGCCATCTTGTCCCCTCCGATCACTTCTAATCAAGTTGATTGTTACTTCACCTGTGCCATGACCCTTTCTGATTTCATCAAGCTTGGCCTCAGCAATCTTAGCTTCCGCACTAATCTTACGAGACTGAGCATTGCTTAATGATCTATCCAGGATATCCTTGGCTGCACTGAACTGCACCATTTCAGAACGAGCGTTGAGTAGACGTTTCATGGTCAAGACGGCCTCGCCTGTCAAACTTCGTAGCATGTACTGGCTATATTCGTCCCGTGCCTGGCAGAACTGCTCACGTTTCTTCCAAGCCGAAATAGTCGTTCGAGCCACGCCGACATCATCTGCAATTTGTTCCTGTGTCATCTCTCCTTCAAACAACATGACGATAACTTTCTGTTGCTTACCACTCAGTGAGTAGAAAGTCGCCAGTTGTCGTACTTTGTCAGACTTCATCGCATATCACCACCTCCTATAATTATTGATACTAAAAAAGCATATTTGCTTAGAATATGCTCTTTCCCTTAACAATTTAATTTTACTTAACAGTACCTTGGCCCTTTGCAGGACTCCAAGCAGCGGCATGCCCAAGCTTTCCAGCCTTGATTTCAGAATTTGTTGCGGCTACAGCGCCTATCGCACCTCCAGCATAATTTTCATTCTGGAGTGCACTAACCAGCTGATGATTATTATAAATTGCGCTGTGAGACGCAATTGGCCTCTCAACCTGATACCTTGAAAATTTTTCATTCAAATTATCAACTTTGCTCATCAGCTGTTGAATCATGTCTTCCTGAGAAATGTTAGAACTATTCCCCTTTACTAATGTCACACGACCAGTAGCCTCAAATACCGGACTATTAGACTCACCATCCATAGCAGAACTGATATGTTCACTCAAATTTTCTTTAAAACTATCTAATCCAAACAAAGTATCATCATACGTAACAACTCTTTGATCCTGAATGTCAAAAGGAAGTTGATTAATTTGATCGCTTCTAATAATCATCACAAGAGGTTTATTAGTTGCATGCCTAAGTGCAAGCTCATACATAACATTTGGATTTTGATTTGTTAGGTTAGCAATAACCAGATCACTGTCAACGATTTTGTTAATGATATCTTTCCCAATAGATCCTGATTCGGTACTTTCCATCGGGTTGTTAACTTCAAAACCTTTTTCATTTAATACTGGAACAATAACTGATTCAATAACTCCCGTTGCTTCACGATTGATGGGCGAATTAGAAGTTCCGATCGGCGTAATAATAAACGACGTTTTCTTTTTGTTTTCATCTTCATTTGAATCTAGCTGTACTGCTTTCTTCTCTGTTGTCACTGTCGTATCCCCTATCAATAATCTTAATTAATAGTAAGCATACCACAAAACCCCGACGTCACCGCCAGGGTAGTTTGGAAGAAGCATAAAGTTTGTACCCACTTAAGGATGGGCCTTACTTTGATGAGGTTCGTACCTGCTTAGAGATAGGTCTCAATACCGCCCGTGAGAATCGAACTCACAATCAATCACCAGAGGCGGCACGCGAAAGGGAAATGCAAATCAACATCAAGTTCTGCTGTAGTCACCAGGTACAGCAACATTGCGGGTGAGGGTTTTCACCCCACATGACACGTTTCAGATAGCTTAGGCACGGATATGGCCGTCTTTCAGGCTAACTCCTCGAACGAAATACTATCTATCTGTTTTTGAAGGCTGGTAGCTTCTCAGTCCATTTATGTGCCGCCATTTACCGCTACCTTTTACCAAGCCTTTTGTCTTATCGCCATAGCGTCTACATTATTCCGCCACCGCAATATTTTTGCTCTTTCGATACTACTAATATAATCCCATGAAACCTAGAAACCCATGCATTCAGAGTGTACACACAAAATACACTTTCAATCGAACAAGGGTATACAATCACCAATTTCCACATCATAGCGATTCTCGAAGCTGTGTTTGTGGTCTTCCCACTGGTCCAAGAAGTCCAGCATGTGGTGTAGTTCCGCTGACTTGTGACGAATCCAATCAATCCCATAAGGGAAGTCTGGATCATCAGCTATATCATCAAGTGTCATACCCTCAATATAATGGAGCTTTAAGAACTCGTGCTCGTACCCATGGAAGGAGTCAACCAAAGCTAACAGCTCCTGCCGATCACTCTCACAGTCGTCTAGCTCAGCCTGCAAAGGTGGAAGCTGATCTAGGACGTGGGCACCGCGTGACCTACCATTGATTCTCAAATGGGATAAATCGCCGTCCTCCCATCGCTGTTCTTCTCGCTTAACTTTCCGAATCTGCCACCGCAAGTAACGGCAGCGTTCTTCCAAGTCAAGATATTCTTGAAGCCATTCATATCTACTCTTATCCTTGCGTCCCAACTCCGTCACCTCATGGTATAATTAATTGTTGAGTTAATTAGATCAGTCGGCGTGCCAGCAATGGGACGCTTTTTTATCGTCATCTAAAAGTATCAAGACTCACATCAAGTGCATTAGCAATTCGTAAAATCAAGTCGAAGCTTGGCTTCTTAATTCGACCATTTTTCAACGCGTAAATACTTGAATCATTTTCGTTACCCATCATTACGGAAAGCTTATGTGGCGCGATGTCACGCTCCTTCAATATTGGTTCGATTTTCTCCCACAAAATGTCCCTCCACAAATTAGTTAATTGCTAAAACAACATACCCAGTTTTCTGCTGAAACTCAGTCATATAGGTAATCTTACGAGCTAACGCCCTACCTGTATAGAATCTGTTTTCAGGAGAAAATTCTTTTAGAATGAGGGTGTCGCCAACGTGGAAGCCACGATCGTTCTTACGAATCTCGAACGTCTTATTCCCCAAGAACACCTCACGAAAATATTCGGGCTGAATCTTCAACTCATGGACTGTCATCACTTAGCCTCCACGTATGGAACATGCTGATACCCATATTCGCGAGTATCACTAGTAGTAATTCGACTTGAGTTAAGAATGCCGTTATCCCAATCGCCATCAAAACTATCTTCTTCAGTAGATGCACGTTCTCTCAACATATCAATTGCACCTTGTGGTGTATCTGAACAACCAATCATTTCTAAATCATGACCATCGTCCAAGTTGTAAACTACATAAGCTGCAAACATTATTATGCCTCCTAAAATTGCGCACCAATTACATACAACGGCTGACCAGTTTTATCGTCACAAATTTCAAGTCCACCTTCATCATGGGCAATACGGGCCCACTTCTCAATGTCACTGAAATATATGCCTTCCGAAATTTGATTCACGGCTATCCTTCTTTCAACTGATCGACCACCTGAATATCCAAGGGTGTCAAATCTTCATCTTCCAGTCGCTTGTCAGCAGTCAGTCTCTCCAACTCTTCTACTTCGGCATTCTGGATTTGTGCCACAGCATCCTCAGAAGTATCAGCCATTACTTCGACTTCATACCACGCTTTAGTCTCATAACGAACCAAGAATTTGTACACTACTTCACCCCCATTTCGCGCATGCACTCGTT
The DNA here is from genome assembly GCF_007115095.1 of Levilactobacillus enshiensis. Classification (GTDB taxonomy): domain Bacteria; phylum Bacillota; class Bacilli; order Lactobacillales; family Lactobacillaceae; genus Levilactobacillus; species Levilactobacillus enshiensis. The sequence goes on from NZ_SULH01000008.1 coordinate 135,473, forward strand.
CCCGAAGTAAATCAGGAAGGCTGCTTCGTCCTTCTCGGTCATATCTTTATAAATACGACGAATATCTTCCGGAACGCCCATATCCATTGCCTGATTGTTTTCACTCTGCTTCAAGTCACGCATGAACTCACCCAAAATTTCAATTGGGTAAAGTCCCACACCAACCGAGAGAATTATCAGGTAGTCAGACAACTTCTGAAAATCAGACTTATTAGCGACCATTAATCAACGCCCAAGTCAGTCTGACCATCAGCTTCTGGAAACTCACCATCGGTATCTAGCTCAGTTTGATTGG
>NZ_SULH01000009.1 GCF_007115095.1 Levilactobacillus enshiensis
ACCCTCTCAGGTCGGCTACGTATCATTGTCTTGGTGGGCCTTTACCTCACCAACTAACTAATACGCCGCGGGATCATCCAGAAGTGATAGCCGAAACCATCTTTCAAACAAGAACCATGCAGTTCCTGTTGTTATACGGTATTAGCACCTGTTTCCAAGTGTTATCCCCTGCTTCTGGGCAGATTTCCCACGTGTTACTCACCAGTTCGCCACTCGCTTCATTGTTGAAATCAGTGCAAGCACGTCATTCAACGGAAGCTCGTTCGACTTGCATGTATTAGGCATGCCGCCAGCGTTCGTCCTGAGCCAGGATCAAACTCTCATCTTATAGATGATGTGCTTGAATAGCTCATCGATTGTTGTTACTTTTTTAAAAGCGAATTGACTTCGCAAATATTGTTTGGGTTTGATACTAAGTATCAAACCGCCCTACACATATTTGGTTTGTCGAAACAATGCTCAGTTTTCAAAGGTCTACCAAGTTATCAGAGAAGCAAGTGCTCCGTGACAACTTTTAAAGTATATCATGTCGTCAAAACCTTGTCAACAACTTTTTTAATTTCTTTTGAATATATATTCAATATTCAAGAAATAATCAATTTCGTTGATGTCGGTAACAGACAACATAAATCATTGTATCAGTTGCTGTTTAGCTCGTCAAGCACAAATTTCAATTTGTATGGCTATCCATAAATCTAATTTTTATGCATTTGAGTTGTCGTAACGGCAACAGAGAATATCTTATCAATATTCCTGGAACAGGTCAAGCAAAATCTGCAATAAAATCCACTAAAACTCAGAACCGATTGGCATCAAATTATCCAAACGCCGATTTATCAGCTTTTAGCACCCTCATGATCAACTAAAAAAGACACCCACTTAGGATGTCTCTGATTGATCTAACTGTCGCAGTGCTTCAGCCTTCCAACCTTCCAAGCGATCAGCAATTGGTTTGAACCCTATGTTGACCCGATGATTGGTCCAATAATGTCGATGTTGATGCTCACTTAACTCAGCACCATGTTCCACGTGCTCTAAGCACCGAATCGACAAACTAATTTTGCCCGTATACTCATCAACATCTAAAACGACCACGTTGACCTCTTGATTAACTTTAAGGTAATCATGAATATCTTTAACATAGCCACAATGGCACTCAGAAATATGAATAAGGCCCTGCCGGTGACCGCCTAAGCTCACAAATGCGCCGTACGGTTGAATCCCAGTAATGCGTCCTGTAACCCGTTGACCGATTGCAAATGCCATGCGTTCACCTTCCTTCTATAAAAAGACCGTTCTTATTCAGTAACCGTAACTTTATCCATGGTTACTGGTGTTGCCGGTTGGTCACTAGCATCAGTCTTCACCTTGGCAATGGCATCGACAACGTCCATCCCCTTGATAACCTGACCAAACACCGTGTGCCGGAAATCCAACCATGGTGTCCCACCATCTTTGTAAGCATCAACGATTTCTTCAGGGAAACCCGCATCCTTCATTTGTGCTTGCATTTGGTCAGTCATATCTTTGTCTTGGACGATAAAGAATTGACTCCCGTTTGTGTTGGGACCCGCATTAGCCATTGAAACGGCCCCACGCAGATTGTACAGTTCCTGAGAGAATTCATCTTCAAACGGTTGACCCCAGATACTCTCACCACCCATACCGGTACCGGTAGGATCGCCACCTTGAATCATAAAGTTTGGAATGACCCGGTGAAAAGTCAGGCCATCATAGTAACCCGCCTTTGCGTGAGTCACAAAGTTTTCAACTGTCTTTGGTGCTTGCTCGGGGAAGAGCTGCAGCTGAATGGTTCCCATGGACGTTTCAATCGTTACTTGCGGACCCCTGGCGTTAGCCAAATCAATTTGTGGAAACTTTGTCATAATTATCCTCCATATCTTTTAAACACTTTCTATCTCTACTATTATCACCGCCATTAAGAAAAAATGCAACTCACGGCATCGGTGCTATACTAGTAGATAACACTTATTTTTGATGGAGGAACCTATTTATGACTAAACCAACCACTGCGCTACGCGAACGAACCATTGACTTGCTTAAGCAACGAGGTGTTTCCCTAGATGCCATCGCCGAACTCGTTATCTTCTTACAAAAAGATTATATCCAAGACCTCACTCTAGCAGAGGCTAAGGACAGCGTCCAAAATGTGCTTCGCAAACGAGAAGTCCAGAATGCCATCATCACCGGCATCCAACTCGATATTGCCGCTGAAAAACATACTTTGCTCGAACCCCTGCAAACCATCGTTGAACGTGATGAAGGACTCTATGGGGTAGATGAGACCATGGCCCTCTCCATTGTCGACATCTACGGCTCAATCGGATTTACCAATTATGGTTACATTGATCGCGTGAAGCCCGGTATTTTAGCACATCTCAATGCGCATGAGCCTGGTATCATCCACACCTTCTTAGACGACCTAGTAGGTGCCGTGGCGGCTGCCGCAGCGGCTCGGCTCGCTCATGATGACCGCAGCGAGCAGGACACGCCCTTCCAATAAACGTCATGTTTTTCTTAAGTTTCGCTGTACCTGCTGACGGCGGGATAAAAACTGACTACAATGTGGGTACATTCAAATTTGCTTAATTTATAAGGAGTAACTTAATGGGATACCTAATCGATTTCGTCTTACACATCGACGATCACTTGGTCAACATCGTCAATACCTTTGGCAGTTCGACCTACCTGATTCTCTTTGCCATCGTCTTCGTTGAGACGGGTGCTGTGATTCTACCGTTTCTCCCCGGTGACTCATTGTTGTTCGCCGCGGCCGCACTAGCCGCTAACCCAGCATATGGGTTGAACATTTGGATTTTTAGCGGTCTCTTCTTGTTTGCAGCAATTGCCGGTGACTCCTTAAACTTCTATCTAGGAGGAAAGGCCGGTGCTGCCCTGTCTAACCATTCTTGGTTCGGCCGACTGATCAATAAGGATAAGCTTGCTCAATCCGAGAAATTCTTCCGCAAACACGGTCCCCTCGCCATCTTCCTGGGACGTTTCATGCCCATCATTCGGACATTCGTTCCCTTTACCGCGGCGGGGTCACAATTCCCTTACCGGCGCTTTATTGCCTATAACGCCAGCGCCGCGATTACGTGGGTCTTCATCTGCTGTGGCGGTGGCTACTTCTTCGGTAACATTCCCTTTGTCAAAGCCCACTTCTCTGCCGTTGTCCTTGGTATCATCGTCATTTCATTGATTCCGGCCATTGTTGGGTGGCTAAAGGGCCGACGTCATCCGCAAACGCCTAACCGCGTTCCGGAAGACGATTAATTTCACCAGACACATGTAAATAGGCAACATCGTCCCTTATTCGACGATGCTGCCTATTTTTATGCGTTTTTAATGGCGCGTTTGCCACGCCAATACAGGATACCTACACCAATTTCAAACAATGCAAAAGCCAAAATGAAGCAGTGCAGAAAGAAAGTGTCCGGTAAAGCTGTGATGATTGGGTCCAGGTCTGGATCAAATAGCCAGTCGTTGTTACGAAAAAGAACTTTGTGAAAGGCCACGAAGAAGCCGTTGAAGTTGACCATCATCATTGCCGCCAACACTACGGGGACCACTGCCGCAATCTGTGCTGAACGTATTAATCGCCACTGTTCTGCAAGCTGGTGAAGTTGCCGCAGGTACATCCCTGCTGGAATCACCGTTACCAGTAAAACCACATTATTCAGTAAGAAAAGGTGTTTCACGTCTTCAAAATGGATCATGCCCGTATACGATGTGGGAAAATCACTCATATTGAGATTGGTAATCCACGGCAACTCGAGGTAGCCCAACATTTGGTAATAATTGTGCATGATCCGATTCGGCCCCATTTGCACCAGCTGGGTGATCCCCAACCAGTGAATATCTAACCGATATAGCCAAACGGCATTGATGGTCAGCGTGATGCTCAGGGTAATCAACATTAACATTAAGACAGTCACGCCGCCCCAGCGATTTAGCCTACTCACACGGCCCCACCTCTAAATCCCACTGATCCAGTGAGGACACCGTATATGTTGGTTGAATTTTCTCTTGGGCGACCTGTTCTGGCGTGGAGACCCCCGTGTAAGTCAATAGCGTATCTACGCCAGCGTGAATCCCCGCCAAAATATCCGTTTGGTAATTATCCCCCACCATCAACGCATCCTTTGGCGCAATCCCTAGTTGCGTCAGTGAATTCTGCAAAATGATCGGCTCTGGTTTACCCACAAAGATCGGTGCCGTCTGTGTGGCATAACGGACGAGGTCCACTAAGGCCCCGGCACCTGGCATCAATCCGCGCGCCTTGGGAATATTAGAGTCCGAATTCGTGCCGATAAACGTTGAACCACTGCGAATCGCCAAAATTGCCTTAGCAAATTTTTCATAGGTCACATCGCTATCTAGCCCAACCACGACATATCGCGGATGTTCTTCGTCAACCGTAAATCCTTTGGCTGCTAACGCTTGCCGTAAGCCAATTTCCCCCACAACGTAGACGGTCCGTTCACCGCTACCCGCTCGCTGATCTAAGAAGTCGGCCGTGGCCAGTCCCGCCGTATAGACATTATCAGTCGTCACGTGAATATCATGATTGTCCGCTAAATTAGCAACCACGTCTATGGGAAGCTTCGTCGTATTATTCGTCACAAATTTAAATGCTGTTCCAGCTGCCTGTAAACGTTCAACGAACCGTTTTGCTGCTGGATAGCGCTTAGAGCCCGCATAAACCGTTCCGTCTAAGTCAATCAAATATGCCTGATAATCTTTCACCGCAAACTCTCCCTAATCTTCTTTTTTCTGCCGAATGGTAAAGTGACGCCGGCCCTGACCACCCGAAGCCACAGTTACGGTCTTCGTAGTCTGTTGCGCTGGTTTCACCGTTGTTCGTCGTTCTTCAGTATACGGATGCGCCGTATTCCGATGACGGGAACGCCGCCGACGTCGATGTTGACTGTTATTACTATTGTTCGCCGCATGCTGGGTCGTTTGTTGAGATTGCTCATGCGTCGTAGCTGTAGCGGCGGCTTTAGGCCCCGCTGCCTTTTTAGCAGTAACTGGTCTGGTTGTTGTCGCCCGTGAAGCCGTATTTTCTGCTGGTTTACGCCGCCGACGATTCCGCCGAGGCTTAGGTGCCGTTTTAACGTCTAAATTGTGCAGAATAAAGTAAGCACAGCCAAAGTTACACGATTCATACAGGTAATCCTGCACCGAATCAATCTGGTTTTGCTTTGCCCCCGCACGATCTTCTGCGTAAAATCCTTTGAGTCGTAACTGCTCGAAGCCCCAATCACCCACAATATAATCAAATTTACTTAAAATCGTACTGAATCGCCGCGAAAACTCGGCAAAATCGAAACCGTCGCGGACATCAGCGACCACCTCATAGGGATGGCCATTGATGGTCAGATGCGTTTCGTCCACCCGAACTACTTCGGCGGCTGGTTCTCGGTTTTCACGTTGTTCAGCAACTAAGGCTTCTAAATCTTTACGATCCACCGTCGTCATCCTTTCTACTTGTCAGCTAACGGATAGTGGCGTGCCAAATACTTGGCAAACACTTCCCGCAAGAGGTCTTGATATAAAATATGATTTTCTCCCACGATGGAGATGGTTGGGAAGAAGGGAATGAATAGATAATGATCCAGCACGGCCAGCTTATATTGCCGATTGGGTGAAAGTGGTTCACCACGCCAGGTAACCTGGTGCGTTTGTGCATCATACGCAATGCCTAAATAGTTCAATTCCCCAAAGATCTTTCCCCGAAAACCCATGCCTTTTTGTGGGAAACGCCGCAAGAAGAGTCGCATGAGCTCGAATTCCTGAACCAGTCGCCATAGGTCATAGCCATTTAAGGTGACCGTCATGACGTGCATGTTATGGGGTAAAAGATCGTGTAGCTGACGCTGATTGACCACCCCGCGGGGAAGATCCTCTAGAAACAGGCCAGCATTTAACACGGCTGCTTGTGTCCCAGCATACTCCGCAATGGCGTGGAGGCCTTCGCGCACCAATCGGGGTTGGCCGATGGGATCTGCCTCCATGGACACGGGCAGATCTGCCACCCGCTGTTCAGACAAAATGGACTCGCCAAGTTCTTGCAGACCATCGATTTCAGCCTGATCCGTGGGTTGTTCCGGAAGTGTCGCTGTTTCCACAACGCTGGCCGTTGCCGATTCCACGGTATGGTCCGCCGTGACCGTCAATTCAATTTTGCCAACGTACCGTCCAAATTTACCAGCAGCAGCTAACAGGCTATGTTGGTTCTGCTCGCCGTGCGGCAACAAATGATGCGTGTGGCTCCCAATGATGACGGTCACCTGTGGAAACCGTTTGGCAATCTGCCGATCAACGTCTAATCCTAAATGGGACAGGAGAACACAGACATCGGCCTGTTGCGCATACTTTGCCAGAAGACCGCTGAGCGCTTGGTTCACACCGATGGGCTCCCATCCCGCTAAAGGATAAGTCAGCTGATACGGCGCGGTCAATCCCAAGACGAGTAGTTTTGTCCCCGCTTTGGTCGTGAACAGCTCATGATCAAGTGCCCACTGCGGCTGCTCCCGGGTGTCCTCCGTGAGGATGTTCCCGACAATTACTGGGAAGTTTGCGTGGTCATACAGATGATCCAGTTGGGCCCGCATAAACCCGAGTCCTTCATTATTACCGATGGTAACCGCATCATAGCCGATCTGATTCATCAACTCCACGTTTTTCTGTCCGTTCGTCGCCTCACTCACGGGATGGACCCGATCCACGTGATCACCCAGATCAAAGGTGAACACCGTGTGCCCGGCCGCCTGTGCTTGGGCCTTACTCGTCGCCAAGTAGCGCCGAATACGCGGCCAATTCTCAAAGTGTGAGTGCAGGTCGTTCGTATGCAAGATGGTAATCCGTTCCATGTTCTCATTCTCCTCTTAACACTGATTTTAATCCTACGGCATCAAGAAGAAACGGTCAAGCGCTATTGCTTGTCACGGAACTCTTGCGCCTTGCCAGTCACCATTTGCTCGATCTCACTGGTGGAAAATGGCGTCCCAAATGGCACCTGCTCATCTAAGTACCGCTGTTCGGGCGTGTCAACGCCAACATTAATATTTTCTTTGACCGGCACCGCATAGTGGTGAATATGGCCGTGCAAGTTGATAATCTGGTTCACAATTCCCAGCATCATCGGATAATGCGTCATATAGTATTGTCGATGGTCGTACTTGATCAACACGCCCACGTCGTGAAAGGCAAATTTAGGTTGACCATGATCGATAGGATTGTGCGCAGCCAAGTATTTGAAAAGTGCCCGGCTGTCATGGTTACCCTTGATCAGTTCAAGATGACCATTCAGCTGAGATAATACGTCCGTAACTGCCTCATCGGATTTCACGGCGGGCTTCGTGAAGTACAGGGCGATATCGCCCAAATGATACACCGTGTCGGTCGGCGCTACGCGAGCGTTCCAATTATCAATGATCGTTTGGTTCATTTCTGCCACGTTGGCAAATGGTCGCGGCGCAAAGTCATTATCCCCTAATAAGTCTGCGTGGAAAAAGTGTGTGTCCGAGGTAAAGTATTGCATATGAACTCCCCCTTTAAAGGATATCGAGTGGTTGTTTACTGGTTGGTGCTGGGAATTCAGTGTCTAAAGCCGCCAACTCGTCAGCCTGCAACGTCAAATTCGCAGCAGCAATGTTTTGTTCCATGTGCGCCACGGAACTCGTTTGTGGAATTGCTAAGACCTGCGGATTACGGATGACCCACGCTAATAGAACCTGATAGATGGTCGCGTGATGTGCTTGGGCAATCTGTTGGACCACGGGACTTGTCGTCAAATGATGGCCCCAGGAATCTCCCTGAGCAATCGGGGAGTAGGCAATCAGGGGCAAGTTGTGTTCCCGCTGCCAAGGCAACACAGCATAGTCCAAGCCGCGACTACCCAAATGATACAGATCTTCGTTGGCAACGGCTTGGTCACCACCCGGCAAGGCCCAGAGCTCCTCTAGGTCGGCAATATCAAAGTTAGAGATTCCCCAAGACCGGATCTTTCCAGTCTTCTGTAACCGTTGTAGTTCGGCGACGGTTTCAGCTAGCGGAATACTGCCGCGCCAATGATAAAGGTAAACATCGAGGTAGTCCGTTTGCAGACGCTGAAGGCTCGCATCGAGACTGGCTTCCATGCGGCGTTGCGAGGCATTCTCGGGTAAGACTTTAGAAATCAGAAAAATATCTTCACGTTTAAAGGGCTTCAACGCCTCACCCACTAGATTCTCGGACTTTCCGGAGCCATACATTTCCGCCGTATCGACGACACGTGCACCAGCCGAGATGCCCGCCTGAATCGCATCGATTTCAGTTTCTCTTTGTGCTGGCCGCTCCCCCATATGCCATGTCCCAATCCCCATGGCTGGGACCTGTTGACCAGCAATTTTAACTTGTTTCATCACTTAACACCCCGTTTGAATTAGTTACCTTTATCGTAGCACTTCCGCCCTGCTTTCGCTGTTATCACGTCAGTCCCTTGACTAAGAATCAGCCCGTTTTCATTGCCATCCGTGCAGACACTTCGAGCCGCCACATATAACCACAGCCCACGTCTAATTGTGTTACAACCAGCAACCATCACCATTTTCTGAAAGTCTAACTACCACTGTATACCTACGACCAATTGATTCGCCAACCTGACTCTATTCGTGCCACTTCAAATTAGCTTAAAAAAAGATGCCTGCCAATGACTTAAGTTACATCACTGGCAGACACCTCATTTTTTATCAGCTAACGTTGACTCTCGGAATCGATAGCCGCTGCTGTCCGACGGTCCTTCAAATACTTGCCGGCACTCAAAGCGATTAGCCACAGCACTGAACCAATCAGGGCAATCAAAGTGTCCACTCGGAAGAGCAAGACGACAGCGACCATGATCAAGAACAGTAAGATGGCGTAGTCACTCAGTGGGAAGAACGGCATCCGGAAACCATGATCCGTGGCATTAGGCAATGCGGCTTGTTGCCGCTTGTATTTCAGGTGCGCAATCACAATCAGGCCCCAAATGAAGAGAAAACAAGTCGTGGCAACACTGGCAACAAACGCAAACACGTGGCCCGGAATGATAAAGTTCAAGAAAACTGATACGGCAATCACCAACGTTGAGAACCGCAGGGCCGAAACCGGTACTTGTGCACGGGATAGCTTACCCATGCGTTTCGCAAATCGACCTTCTCCACGGTAGGTCAGTGAGAAAAGCATCCGCCCCGTCGTAAAGAGCGAACTGTTGCAGGCGGACGCTGCGGCCGTCAAGACAACGAAATTGATGACGGCTGCGGCAGATTGAATGCCGACATTCTTAAAGACTTGGACGAAAGGACTACTCGTTGGTGAAACAGCTTGCCAAGGGTAGATACACATTAAAGCAAGCAGGGATCCCAAGTAAAACAGAATGATTCGCATTGGAATTTCGTTGATTGCCTTAGGAATTACCTTGTCGGGATTAGCCGTTTCAGACGCTGTCATCCCCACCATTTCGATTCCAACAAAACTAAACAGAACCATTTGGAAGGACAGGAAGAACCCTTTGGCACCATTCGCGAAGAAGCCACCACTCGCCAAGTTAGTCACACTTGCATGCCCAGCAGGCGTTGGAAAGTGAACGACGACCATGTAAGCTCCGGCTAAAATCAAAGCGATAATAGCGACAATTTTAATAATGGCAAACCAGAATTCTGTTTCGCCAAAGGCTTTGACTGTCACGGAGTTCAGCGTGAGTAAAATACCCAGGAGAGCCAACGCGGTAACCCACTGTGGCAATTGTGGGAACCAAAACTGCATGTACTGACCGGCTGCCGTAACTTCTGCCATGGCAATCGTAATCCAGCAGACCCAATAGGTCCAACCGGCAACAAAGCTCATATTGTCGCCCAGGTAGCGTTGAATAAAATCAATGTAAGAGTGAACGTTTAAGTCGGACAGTAATAGTTCGCCCAGTGCCCGCATAAGCAGGAAACACATGATGCCCGTAATTAGGTAAGCTAGTAAAATAGATGGGCCTGCTAAATGAATTGACTGGCCAGCCCCCAAGAAGAGACCAGTCCCGATTGTGCCCCCAAGCGCAATCAGCTGGACGTGGCGACTCTTCAACCCACGGGATAATTCTTGATCGTTATTTGGTTGATTTTTTTTCATCTTAATCTCCCCTTTGTTGAAATTCATTATACTCGTCATATCCCGGAATGCTAGTTCTGACGCTGGTTAGTTCGCCAAACTAAGCAGCGTGAACCAGCACGGCTGTCGTATTTCATTCACTTACCAAGAAATAAGATGAAATGTATTCAACTAAAGAATTTTCATAATCATCACAAAAAAGCAGCCTCTCGCCACTCACGGCAGAGACTGCTTCATGAAACAAATTTTTACTTGCTTTGACGTAACCGTTCGATGTCTCGAACAATCATTAACTCTTCATCAGTCGGAATCAACAACGTCTTGATCTTTGAACCTGCGGCACTCAAATCACGTTCAACCCCACGAATATCATTCTTTTCAGGATCGACACCAATACCGAAGTAAGACAGCTTGTCAGCAACTTCTTGACGAATCATAATGTCGTTTTCACCCACACCAGCAGTGAAGACAATCGCATCAGCACCACCCAGTTCAGCCAGGTAAGCCCCAACGTAACGGACGATGCGGTTGATGAACATGTCACGTGCTAATTTAGCCCGTGGGTTCTTTGCTTGGACCTTTTCCAAGTCACGCATATCAGCAGACACACCAGAAACCCCGATTAATCCGGACTTCTTGTTTAAGATGTTGATCATATCGTTAGGCTTGTCGATGTTCAGTTTTTCCATCAGGTAAGCTACCAGCGAGGCATCAATATCTCCTGAACGGGTCGCCATTTCGATACCAGCCAGTGGCGTGAAGCCCATGGAAGTATCAAATGACTTGCCATCCTTGATAGCGGTGATCGAACCACCAGCACCCAGGTGCATCGTGATCAACTTCAAGTCTTTCAATGGCTTGCCTAACATCGCAGCGGCCCGACCAGCGACATAACGGTGACTCGTCCCATGGGCACCATACTTACGGGCACCATACTTTTCGTAGTATTCGTAAGGGATCGCGTACATGTAGTTTTCTTGTGGCATAGACGTATGGAACGAGGTGTCAAAGACAGCCACACTCAATACGTTAGGCAGAATCTTCTTGAATGCTTCAATCCCCAATGCAGCAGCTGGGTTGTGTAATGGTGCGTATTCGGCTAAATCCTTGATTTTTTGGAGAACCTCATCGTCAATGATGGCGGAGTCCTTGAATTCTTGACCCCCGGCAACGACCCGGTGTCCAATACCAGTGATTTCGTTGAAGTCAGTGATAATCTTCAACTCAGTCAATTGATTCAACATCAATTGAATAGCGGCACTGTGATCGTTAACGTCTTCGTGCGTTTCGTACTTTTGGCCGTTGTCATACTTGATTTCAACCAATGAGTTACCCAAACCGATTCGGTCAATGGCCCCTTCGGCGATAACCTCTTCTGCAGGCATTTGGAATAACTTGAACTTTAACGTAGAACTACCGGCGTTAATTGCTAATGATTTTCCCATGTGGTTTTTTTCTCCTTTTATGAACGGTCCGTCAGTAGGTTTTGTTCTTCCCACTGGACGATTTCCGCAACAAACTTTTGAAACGCTGATTGATTCTTAAATGAGGGGAATTCTCCCAACATCACTTGCTCGACTTGCTTAGCCCCGGCCCCTGGCTTCTGTAAGATCAGAATAGCCTTTTGGGCATTGGCATTCATGAAAAGCTCACTCGGTAGGTTCAACAATCCTTGTAAATAGGCATTAGTGGGCAACCACTTCAATAATCCCTTCGACTCTTCCGTCTGAAAGAGTTGTGAAGGGACTAAGAATACCCCGATACCGCCGGGCGTCAGTTGGTTCACAGCTTGCTCCAACAACAGATGATGGACAAAAGAATGGCCATCGGCCGCGCGGGTTTGATAGTTAGCAGCATTCTCATCGATTGGGTAATACCCAATTGGCAAGTCCGCCACAATCAAATCACTTGCTGGCACCAATAACTGTTCCAAGGCATCCTGATGAATCAACTCAACGGGGAGCCGTTGCAGGTCACTTGATGTCTGTGCGATGGCCAACATGGTATCATCGTTATCCACCCCATACGCTTCAATTTTACCAGCAACGACCTCTTTTAGTTGTGATAACACTGCCGTTAGCAAATTCCCCGTTCCTACCGTTAGATCCAGTAAGGTCAGATGTGACTTGCCTTTTTCCAGCCGTGTTACCAAGTAGCCCATGATGTAGGCAATCGTGTCCGGCGTCAGCTGATGGTTCGCTTGAATCTCGTCGACCCGAATCGCTTTGAGCATCACTAATTGAACTGCTCGTCGCACCGTCTCGGCATCAAAACTTTGCCAATCGACTTGCGCATACAAATCGGTCAGTTGGGCCACGACCTTGTCGTCGGGACGACCGTCTTCCACCTGGACCTGACCATTGAGCAAGTTGTCTCCAGTCTCAATAAACGCATCTAGGTAAGATGTACTTAGCGCTGCTTGTAAGGTCGTTGTTGACTCATCTAAGACCTTAAATAGCGCTTCAGTCTGTTCTTGTGACAGCGCGCTTCGCCTCCTTGTGAAATTCCATGGTACTTGTATCCGCTATCTATACTACCGATTTTTAGGGACTTATTCAAGCAACTTTATGGTTAATCCCGGGCCAATCCCATGCGTTATCAACGACTAGACCAGTTGTGCCGTGTCCGAATTTCACTTTTGATCTGTTGCGTAGTGGCTCGATAGTCACGTGTCAATGCCGTTGTTGTTGCGCGTTGTCCCGCCTGGCCGACCAAAATTAAAGTCAATAAAAGGCTCACACTTGTCAGAAATAAAAGGGCCCATAAGGTCAAGAACCCTTGATGCCGCGTAAATCGACTAACGTTTCTCGCCATGGTAAATTCTCCTGTTTGAGCCTGAGTTTAACCACACCATGCCCCAAATTCTGCCAACGAATCGCCGTGACCTGCCTAAGCAGTGGATAGTAGCCCTGAATCTTTGCGGTCTCCTGTTCCGCATGGCTACCTTGAACCATCGCGGCTAATTTTAAAACGCCCTTCCGGTCCAACAGCACCTTCATTTTCCGTGGCCGGCCACGCTTATCATGATCCTTAACGACTAACACATCCCCCGCTGTCCTGACTACCTGATATTTTCCCGGTTTCTCCAGAACTTGGACCATTTGCAGCCACGCCAAGGCATCTGACTGCACGCCACGGGTCAAGGCATGATCAGTTCCCGTTACCAGTAAAAACATTCCCGCCGTAATCATCAATGCAAACAGCGTTTCAATCAGTGTAAACCCCCGGCGACTAGTCATTGTTGGGCCACCCAGTTGGCCAAGGCCTGATCATGTTGTCGACGGGCCACCAGCAGGGTCTGCGTTCGATATGCCGTCTGCCGTTGGTTTGTGATCAAGACCTGCTGCACCATGATAATGGTCACCGCCACAATACTCAATGCAATAAGGGCATCAGGAAGCGTCCACCCCGCGTGATCGCCGAACTGGTTCATCCGTAACATTAAAAATCACTCCTCCCATTTGAAACGTCTGATAGGTCCAGCGCTTGCTGACATGACTATACCATTCTAACGTTCGCCCCTGGGCAACACCCGTGGGATCAATGTCGCCATTGTGTCCATTCATCTGAATCAGTTCCAGAGACTGTGGAATCTCCAAACGCTTTAGTTGATGATGCTGGTGATATAAAGTAATGGTGTGTTTCCTGGCGTCAATCGCGACATTGACCGTTGACTCGTGAGCCATCGCCCACTGACGACCAGCTGTCCACATTTGTTGCCAGACGGGCCAAAAGGAACGTTCACGAAGTAATTGATTTTGCTGAGAAGACTTAAACCCCACTAACACCGTTAATCCAGTCACCATACTCAAAACGAATAAGGTCTCATAGAGCGTAAATCCCCGCCTACTTTTCATCTTTGACCCGTTTCACTTCATTTTTATCAATGATCAATCCTTCCGCTCTAGCACTCTTGACCTGATCAGCAGTTAAATATTTACCCATTAACTTGGCATAGGTCACATCGGGAATCACGTGATTTTCCGCCACGTAATCGTCGATATATGCCGTGACTTGTCCTTGGACGACCGTCGTCATCGCCCCACGATGAATACCCTGAGCCCGCTGTCGTTGTCCATTTAAGTTCGGTAAAATAATCAGAACTAATAATGAAATAATGAACAGAACAATCGTCATTTCGATCAACGTAAAACCTTGTCGTTTGCGCACTAAGTAACCCCCTGTAGATTTTGATACATTGGCAAAAGCAGGCTTAAATAAGCGCCCACAATCAGCAGGGCAACAATCCCCAGCAACAGGGGTTGGACAATGGCAAGCCCCTGTTCACTACGCTGAACCAATTCCCGATACTGCATGCGACTATATGCCGTCAACTCCCTACCCAGTTGTGGGGTCGTACTCCCCTTCTGGAGTAACACAATGACCTGTGGTGGAATGTAAGGCTGAGCTTGTAGCCAACCAATTGGAGAATCTCCTGCCGCCAAGCGCTGGGTCAACATTGTTGCCAATTGGTGTAGTAATGCCTGTTCAGGCAACTGGTCTAGCACCCGCAACATCTGCTTTACGCTAAGACCACTATGTACCATTTGACTTAAATTGAGGGTCAAATAGTACGCGTAATAAGCACGAAAGAGGTGTCCCACCACTGGCCAATGCAAGACCCACTTAGCTCGTAGCAAGCTAGACTGATGATGCCACCAACGCCATCCCAATATGACGATTGCCCCCATTAAGAGGCCCCCGCCGCTAATAAGGTAGATTCGCCACCCATTAGCCACCCCGCTGCCATGGCCCAGCTCCTGCTGTAACTGCGGTAATATCACGATTCGCAACGTCACAAACACGAGCGCCATACTGGCTAGAAGTCCCACTGGATACACGAGCAACTGGTGAAGTCGCCGGCGTTGTGTGGCCATCAATTGTAAGAACGTGGCTGCTTGATCGAGGGCTGGCATCAACTCGCCATATTTGGTCATCAGTTTAAGTTGAAAATAGACGTTTGCCTGAAGATACGGTGCCATTAACCCCACGAAATCCGCTCCTGCCGCCAAATGACGCTCCAAGTCGGTCACTTCATTAGGAAGTCCATCGGCAACGACACAAATAAAGTGCACTGCTTGTTTCAACGAAAAACCACTCTGTAGTTGATCTGCTAAGAGACGGCAAAACTGGGATTGCTGCGTCAGAGTCCATCTACCCCGCCCGAAAAGTCTGCTGTGTTGCCGCCGTAATCGTTCCCACACGAGCTGCTTGGTCAAGAGCCTGTCGCCATCCTTCCGTTGTTTGACTGTCCGCGTCCCAAATTGTTTTTTCAGTTAAAATATCCAATAAGACTGCCGGCGGTTGTGCAATGCGCGGAATTAATCGCTGATAACACGCTGCCGTGAGGACCTGTTGGAGTTGCTCGAGCGAAACGCCCAACTCCAACAAGCGGGTAACCGTCCCAGCTGCGCTCTGTGCATGAACGGTCGTCAGAACTAAATGACCACTTAACGCTGCACGAACGGCTGCTTGAGCAGTCACTTGGTCACGAATCTCACCAATGACAAAGACATCTGGACGGTGGCGTAAGCCGACCTTGATCAAATCAGCATACGTCATCTCTGCCGCTGGATTGACCTGAAGTTGGATGAATCGGGGTTCCTTAATCTCAACCGGGTCCTCAATCGTCAAAACTAAAGCTGTCACACTCAAACGACTTGCCGTAGCATACATGGTCGTTGTCTTCCCTGCCCCGGTCGGTCCCGCAAATATCATGAGTCCTCGCTGCCTCGCTAATTTAGTCAGCATCGTTGTCTGGTGTGGGACTAAATAAGCCGCTTGTGTCGCTGCATACGGATAGATCACCCGAATGACCAGGGATTCTTGTCCGGCATAGTCTCCTACCGTGGAAAATCGGAGCTCTACTGGCACCCGCTCACGCGTCCACGTCAACGCCCCTACCTGCGGCCGCCGACGTTCGTTAACGGCCATATCCGCATGGAATTTAAAATAAGCCATCGCTTGCAGCCCCATTGCGAGGGGGACCGTTTGCCAGATCGACACCAACTGTAAACGTCGAAAACGAACCTGATATCCCGCCTGATGGGGAATAATATAAATGTCACTGACTTGCTGTTCGATTGCCTGTGCTAATAATTTTTCAACAAATGATTTGATCACCTTTCCTACCTCCCGCATTGCTTTAAGTTAACTCCGTAAAAGAACGCCGGATATTTTATTTTTTCCAAAAAAGGGCAAAAAAAAAGAAGACCCCCGTAGGAATCTTCTTTCAGAACTACTATTCAACGTTTTCGGGTAAAACGGCAGCTTCATAAATATCGGAAACGTCATCGTTGTCTTCAAGTTCTTCAATCAGGCCTTGGTATTGAGAAGCCTTAGCTTCTGGTACTTCAGTCGTGTTTTGTGGGAACATCCGAACTTCAGCAGTATCTAACTTGTAACCCTTAGCTTGTAAGGCATCACGCGTACTGATCTCACTGGTTGCGTCCGTGTAGATTTTGAATTCGTCGTCCGTGGTTTCCATGTCGTCCGCCCCGGCGTCTAAAGCATCCATCAACATCGTATCTTCATCCGTATCTAAGCCATCACGTAAGATTACAATGTAACCCTTCCGATCAAACATATAGGAAACGGAACCTGCTGCACCTAATGCGCCACCATGATGCGTGAAGGCAGAACGAACAGCCGCAGCCGTCCGGTTCTTGTTATCCGTTAAGGCAGCAACCATGATCGCTGTCCCGGCTGGACCGTAGCCTTCGTAGGTAATTTCTTCGAACTTGGCGCCACCAACACCTGAGGCTTTATCTAAAGCCCGCTTGATGTTGTCTTTAGGCATGTTTGCTGCCCGCGCCTTGTCCATTTCCAAACGAAGTTGAGGGTTACCGTCGGGATCAGGACCACCTGCTTTTGCAGCTTGGTACAAATCACGTGAGATTTTTTGGAAGATTTTTCCACGTTTTGCATCCTGAGCATTTTTCCGGCCCTGGATGTTATGCCATTTAGAATGTCCTGACATCGTAACTCCTCTTTTCTAAAATTTTTTTAGATATCCGTATAAAACAGACACTATACATGTTAGCACTTACTTTCAATTCATTCAATTAGCAAGCTTAAAAATTCTAATATTCAGCATTAAATGTATATTAATTCCGTCAATTACCGGATATCAAGGGATTTAGTCATTGTTTAATCGAATATTTTATGTATAAAAGACGTATTTTCAAAATAATCCTTGTATAAATACACAATTGCCACTATAATCAAGGGCAACAACTTATATAGATAGAGGAGTCAGAATATGAAAAAGAGAGTGGTATTATTCTTCGCGCTTGTGTTAGCGCTGGTCACCGGCTTTACCGCGATGACCCCCACGACGGCTAACGCCGCGACTGACACATCGCTGTCGAAGGTTCAGAAGAAAGGGACGTTGGTCATGGGGACCTCGCCCGATTATCCCCCTTACGAATTCCAAGCGACCGTCCACGGTAAGACTAAAATCGTTGGTATGGACGTTGCCGTTGGGGAGAAGATTGCTAAGGATATGGGCGTCAAGTTAGTCGTTAAATCCATGTCCTTTGATTCCCTACTGGTTGCTCTCCAAACGGGCAAGGTCGACATGGTCATCTCTGGGATGAACCCAACACCAGCCCGGCGAAAGAACGTTGACTTCACCCATACCTACTATCAAGGTGGGTACAGTATCGTCATCAACAAGAGTGACAAGGGAATTTACAAGAACAAAGACTCCTTCGTCAACAAGACCATCGGGGCTCAAACTGGGTCAACGATGTACAACGAGTCCAAGAAACAAACGTCCGGGACGACCGTCAAGGGGATGACCTCCGTGTCCGACCTGATTCTGGCACTTCAAAGCCATAAGATTCAAGGGGTCGCCATGGAAAAGCCTTCTGCTCAAGCCTACGTGGCCAACAACAAAGAATTGGCTGCCATCCCCAGTGACTTTGACCTGAGCGCTTCCGATACCAGTGCCTCTGCCGCCTTCAAGAAAGGCTCCACCGCACTGGTTGCCGCAGCCAACAAATCCGTTGACCAAATCAAGAAGCAAAACTTAGTCAATAAGACTTATCTCCCTGCTGCTGGGAAATACCTTAAGACCAACACGGTCAACACCAGTATGTTCCACTACTGGAAAGCCTTTCTGACTGGGATTGAATACACCTTGATCATCACCGTTTGCTCCGTCTTCTTTGGCTTCATCATTGGGGTCATCTTAGCCCTCGCCCGGATGGGACAAGGCGGTGTCGTCAAGACTGGCTTACGTTGGTTGGCAACGGCTTACGTCGAATTCATTCGTGGCACGCCAATGATGGTTCAAGTCATGTTCGTCTACTTTGGCTTAGGCTTGATCGTGAACCTCCCCGCATTAACTTCTGGGATCATTGCCATCTCGCTGAACTCCGGGGCCTACGTTGCTGAGTACATCCGTGGTGGGATCAACTCCGTGGACGATGGCCAAACGGAAGCCGCTAGAAGTTTAGGGATGTCCAGTGGAAAAACCATGCGTTTCGTTGTTTTACCACAAGCACTCAAGAACATCTGGCCTTCACTTGGTAATGAATTTATTACCTTGATTAAGGACAGTTCCATTGTCTCCATCATTGGCGTCTCTGAATTGATTTTCCAAAGCAATATTGTCCGTTCTGACACTTACCGAGGCGTGGCGCCTATCGCTGTCATCATGGTACTTTACTTCATCTTGACGTTTACCGCCTCACGGATTCTGAACTACTTCGAAAGGAGAATGCAACATGACTAAACCAATCATCGAGGTTAAAAATCTCGCAAAAAGCTTCGGCAAAAATGCCGTCTTAAAAGATATCACGGAACAAGTCGATCCAGGACAAGTCATCGTTGTCATCGGCCCTTCCGGTGGTGGGAAGAGTACCTTTCTGCGTTGCCTCAACCTCTTAGAGACGCCCACAAGTGGCGAAGTTGACTTTGACGGTGAGGATTTAACGACCCTAGATACCAAGCGGGTCAACGAACTTAGAGAAGAAATGGGGATGGTGTTCCAAGGCTTTAACCTCTTCCCCAATATGACTGTGCTAGAAAACATCAAGTTAGCCCCAATGAAGGTCAAGGGAATCGACGATGCGGCTGCCACTAAGCGGGCCCACGAGCTCTTGAAACAGGTCAATTTAGATGACCATGCCGATGCCTTCCCTAGCAGCCTTTCTGGTGGTCAGGCACAACGGGTCGCGATTGCCCGTGCGTTGGCGATGGATCCTAAAGTCATGCTGTTTGATGAGCCCACCTCTGCCCTAGATCCCGAAATGGTCGGTGAAGTGCTAAACGTTATGCAAGAGCTAGCCAACCAAGGGATGACGATGGTCGTGGTTACTCATGAAATGGGCTTTGCCAAATCCGTTGCCAACCGTGTCTGGTTCATGGCCGATGGTTACATTCAAGAAAATAACACGCCCGAAGCCTTCTTTAGCAATCCCCAAACGGCGCGGGCACAAGACTTCCTTTCAAAGATTCTCATGTAACAACTGAATGCAATACCAACTTCAAAGGCATCACCAAACACGTCCACAACTGGACTTGCTGGGTAATGCCTTTTTTAGACGCCGTTGACTTAAGTTTCTCTTCAATACTGTAGACTTCCACGGCTGAGGCTGGCGTTCAATGACACTATCTCAAATCATCGATTTCATCCTAGTCATGGCGCCGCCGAAACCCTAGCACGCTCAACATCCCCAATAAAATCCCCCCTAGTGACCAGTTAACCGTGGTACTTTCTCCCGTCTGTGGCAGTGTTGCCTGTTTCAGAGACTGAACTGATTGTCGTCGATTTACCGTTTGCACGGCCGTCTTTCGTAACGGAACATTTTCCTTATCTGGCTGGGGAGCGCTCACTACCAAATCCGTAGCACTGGACTGAGTCGCTGGCTGGCCTTTAGTTGTCGGTTGCTTACCAATGACCCGATCTACCGCTACGTGCAGGGTTCCCTGTTGTCCAGACTTGGGGGCAGTCGCAGGCACGGCAACATCTCCCGTGACCGTGTGGGTCTCACCGGTACGATCAGGCGTGCTGGTCGTGCCTGACGATGCCGCACTATCCGCTGCATGACCTGCCTGCGCCTGCGCCACTGTCGGAGACTGAGTCGTTGCTACTGAATCATTCGTAGTGGCTGAATTAGGCGTTGTCGAGGCAGTATCACTGTCCGGAGCTGAAATATTTGACGTAGATGATGCCATGCTTGCCGACGAACTTGGGGTTGCATTTGCCGCTGAACTTGAAACCACGGCTACACTTGACGCTGGTGTTGCGGCGCTGGTTGCATTACTTGCTGATGAGATCGGCTTGGCGTTTGCCGCTGAACTTGAGACTACGGCCGCACTAGACACTGGTGTTGCGGCGCTGGTTGCATTACTTGCTGATGAGCTCGGCTTGGCGTTTGCCACAGAACTTGAGACCACGGCCGCACTAGACACTGGTGTTGCGGCGCTGGTTGCATTACTTGCTGATGAGCTCGGCTTGGCGTTTGCCACTGAACTCGATGCCGATGCACTAGACGCTGGTGTTGCTGTGCTTACTGCTGCACTCGAATCAGCAACCGCAGCCGAACTTGAGTCCACGGCGCTACTTGCCATTGACGATACTTGGGTCGTGGTCGTTGGCTTGGCTGGGGTGACCGGGACTGCCGTAATCGTTAACGCACCATTGATCACGGTCACGTTATAGTCGGGATTAGCGCCTAAAGTTACTGTAATCGGATACGTTCCCGCTGTTTCTCCAGCTACCCGTTGAACCGTGTAGTTTAATGGCACTCCCGTAGCCGACAGACCACTGACACTGACATTTGGCAATGGTTCCGTAGCCCCGGCCACTTTTGTCTCGTCGCCAACCGTAATCGTGACCGCCGCTGGAACCACCTGTAAGCTCCCTTGACCGCCTAACGTCCACGCATAACGACTAGATTCGGGTAAGGCTTGCAAATGAGCAATACCAGCCGCAGTCAAGGTTACTGGATAATCCCCCACCATAGTTGCTGCCGTCGTGGTTAAATCACCGGGTTGTGGTAGATAAGTCTGTCCATCAGGCAAATCAACCTGATAATCCTCCGTGGCTAGTGTCGGTTGTTGCCCAGTGTACGTCACCTGTGATGTGCCTACCAACTGGTACGTTCCCAGTCGCTTCACCACCGTGACTGTGACTGTGCTACTGGTATCTTGATAACTGTAAGTAATCGGATATGTTCCTGCCACGGCCGGATTTACGGTTCCCTTAACCGTGATGGCACTCAGCGGTACCGACGACTGGTCGAGCGCAGTCGCACTCACAAAGTTGTCGGCGGGTTGCCAGGTACTTCCTACCAACAAGGTCGAATTGATGGCTCTGATTGCCGGGTCACTTAAATTCACCGTTGCCTGTCCGGCATAGACCGTTGCCCCATCAGCATTTGCCAACGACCAGTTGAATGTGAAATTCGACTGGCCGGGGGTCACTGTAAACTGACCATTTTGATAGGTGGCATTGGTGACGCCCGAAATTGTCATATCAGCCGGTGTCAATTGTCCTAATTTCATTGCCAAGAGATCGTTCAACATTAAATCATGTGGATCAGCAAAGATCGTCACAAATTGATTCTGGGCTAACCCAGGTAGCGCCGGTCCGGTAATCTGAACCAACTGGTCGCTACCAAAGACATCATTGCCCAGAGTCTGTAAGTTATTGTCCAGGTTCAATGTCGTCACCGGATTCCCAGCAAATGCCAAATCGCCCAACTCTTGAACCTTTTGCGGTAACGTCAAAGTCCCGTGGATGCCGGCGTACTCAAATGCGCCATCCCCGATGCCAATCAGGTTGGTTGCGTGCGTTAAATCCAGTGTGGTCAGTCGGCCATCGTAAGTGAAAGCCTTATTTCCAATACTGGTCACACCACTCCCCAGGGTAACGGATTGCAGATTTTGATCGGCCAAAAAAGCCTGCGTCGCAATCGTTTGTACGCTATCTGGCAAGGTTAACGTCTGAAGGCCAGTATCATACATAAATGCGGAATCCTTAATTGTCGTTAACCGACTAGTTGGCAAAAAGTTCACATTGGTCAACTGCTGATTACTCATGAAGGCACCGCTGCCAATCACTTGAACGGTCGCTGGAAGCGTCAGTGTTGTGAGCCCGTCCGCAGCAAAAGCATCGTCGCCAATCGTCGTCAACGCTGTTGCTGGTGTGAAATCAACCGTGGTAAGATTAGGATTTTCTGAAAAGGCCCCTTCGCCCAAATTTACAAGATCTGTCGGTAATTGGATAGTCGTGAGGCCACCAACATACTTAAAGGCTTCGTCCCCAATCGTCGTGACACTGTTAGGCAATTGCACCTGTGTCACCCCCGTGCCAACGAAGGCCTGACTTCCAATCGTCTTTAAGGCTTGATCGGCGGAAAAATCAGCCGTCTTCAACCCGTTTAGATAGGCAAAGGCCGAGTCTCCAATCGTCTGCAAGTTGTTGCCAAAGACCACACCGGTCATCCCCGCCGTGAGCCCCGTCTGTGAGGCGAAGGCACCGGCGCCAATACTTGTGACTTGATAGGTTTTACCATTCGCCACATACGTTGATGGCAGGCGCAGTGTTCCACTGACAGCCTGATTAACCCCCGTAATAGTCGCCGTGTCAGCCGTCTCGTTTGTTTGCCAGTTAAATATCGTATTCGTCGTTGCCAGAGACGTCGACGCCGGTTGCCCGATATTTGCCGCCGCAGAGCTAGCAACTGGCGGTTGACCATCAGTGGTGACTGCTGTCTTTGCAGCTACAGCAGTCTGACTGCTCGCTGAGGTTGCCGTAAACGTCGCGTTGGCGATTGAACTGGCCGCACTACTAGTCGCGGCAACTACAGAACTGGCTGGCATCGTTTGACTAGCCGTCCGGGCCACAGCCGTTGCTGCAACGGCCTGACTTGCTTGAACCGAAGCTGCCGAGGCAGTACTGGCCACTACTATTCTATTGGCTGTTGACGATGTTGTTGCCGCACTGTTAGCTGAACCTATCGTACTCGCTGATGAAACTGTCGCCGCTTGTGCCCCCTCCGTCGGCCCGGTTGCCAACGTCCCCAGTCCAATCGCAGCTGTGGCCAGTGCTAATGCCGCCCATTGTCGCTCATTTCGGAGCACACTGGATGTCTTTTTTTCTCGCATGATTTCTGATTCCCCCCAAATAATGACGCAAGACCTGTGATTGCCGCATGCAAATCGCAGATCCTATTTTAGACAACCCACTGTTTTAATCATGAAAAAAATTCAACCTTAGAACATTCACTTCGCACGTATTTTAGTCCCGAAGTCACCCAACACCACGAATTCCTAACTGGGGATCGGGGGTTAGGCCCTTAACATTACCATCGGGAATTAACCTTGAAACCGGGCCATCATTCTCAGTTGGACGTCATGAACCCCCTTGAACGATGCAAAAAAGAAGCTACCAAAAAGGGCCTGAGACTTTGTTGTCCCAGACCCTTCAAACGTTGACCATTCTCCCCGCCGCATTCCAATCCAAATTTGGCGAACAGTCAAACCAATATTAAACACTTCATATCTATACCAGTTGCTTGCTAGTTTTCAACCTTTAATGCCCACAATCATACTGACGATTTAGCTTTTTCGAAATGTTCGGTGACCCAGTAAGACGACGAGACCGATAACAACCTCTGCAGCACCCGCGAAGATGACAACACTTAAGCCACTGCGAATCACTGAAGTCACGAGACTCGTGAGCGTCGTAGTTGTCGCTGTCACCACCGCTGGGGCCACTAGAAAACCAACGATACCGACAATTGCTGCCAGCATTCCGCCTAATGTCAAACCGGGGCCTAAGCTACCAAAAAAGTGGTGTACGCCAAAGGCATAAATAATGGTGACCACCAGCAAGAGAAGTGTCGCCACCAACAGCCAAAAATCAAGCCGCTGAGCCCGTTGAATCTTCCAACCGACTGTCTGCATGGCTGGCGTCTGAAAAGCCGCTACTGCCCTTTTTTCGGCCTGATTGGCAACCTTATTGATGAGGGTTGCACTGGCCGTGATTCCCAGCGTCTGGGCTTGGGTCGTAATTGCAGTTGACAGTGCCGAACTGTCTGGCGTTGTTGTACTTTGACCGTACAACTGCGCGATTCCCTGTTCCAAGTAAGGCTGAATGACCGCTGCCGTGACTGGGTCCCCAGACACGCCTAGATTGTTCAGATCACTGTTCACGTTGGCCATGACCTTCTCCCCCGTTGTGGACCGGGAAGCGACACCGGCAACATAATTAGCGTTAAATAGGGTCAGTCGTAATCCCACTGCGACCGTCAGCAGTAGCACCAAAAAAGCGGCCCACCGGCCTAAAGCTGGCCGTCGCTGGTAATTAGTTGGCCTAGGCTGCTGTGGTTCTTTAGGTTCTGCTGAGTGGTAGCGTTCCATTCGACTAGTCGTACTCACAAAACTACCTCCGTTACCCGCCATCCACGACAACACGACCGTTACCGACCGTTCGTCGCATCAGGTGTCCGTTATTGTTTTTTATTCTAGCACATCTAAAATTCAGAAGGGTTAAACCTAGCTTAAGTTAATGGTCTCACTCAAATTTTGGAGGACGCTGCTTCCAATTTTACCCAATTGAAACCTTCTCTAATCGATTTTCAGACCAGCAACGACCCAAATCGCTGTAAACGAAAAGAAGGCTCCGAAATCCTAACTGACCTCGTGAACCTTCTCGTTTAAGCAACCCTACTTCGTCGAACTCCGCTTCATTAACCCATAAGGTAAAATCACGGTGTTTTCATCAACGGTTTCATTATTCATCAGCTTAGTAAGTAGCCGCATAGCTACGGCACCAATATCGTACAGAGGTTGCGTGATTGAACTCATCTTGGGCCGGACCAATTCAGTCAGTTTCGTGTCGTTACTGGTAATGACTTCAAATTCACCAGGAACGTCAACGCCAGCATCGGTCAACCCGTTCATGACCCCAGCAGCCAATTCGTCGTCACCAACAAAGGCAGCCGTGGCACCCGCAGCAGTCAAGGCTGGTTCGAGTGATTGACCAGCCTTGTAAGTGTAATCCGTTTCAAAGACCAACTTATCATCGTAGCTGATACCAGCGTCCTTCAACGCCTTCTTGTACCCCTTCAACCGGTAATCATGGTTGATAGCTTGGTCCATTGGGCCGGAAACAAAGGCGATCTTCTGGTTGCCGTGATCAATCAAATTCTTCACGGCTTCAGCAACGGCAGCAACGTAATCGATGTTGACGCTCGGTTGTGCCTTTTCAGCATCAACAGAACCTGCTAAGACAACTGGCGCCTTGGAACGTTTGAATTCCTCACGTAACTCATCAGTGACTTGGTTTCCCATGAAAATGATACCGTCAACTTGCTTGGCCATCAAGGTGTTTAAGACTTGAACTTCCTTGCCCCCGTTTTCATCGGAGTTGGTCAAGATAATATTGTACTTGTACATCATGGCGATATCATCGATTCCTCGTGCTAATGAGGAGAAGTAAGCGTTCGTGACGTCGGGAATGATTACCCCAACCGTCGTGGTCTTCTTACTTGCCAAGCCCCGTGCAACGGCGTTTGGTCGGTAATCTAATCGATCAATGACCTCTAAAACTTTCTTACGTGTCGCTGGTTTTACGTTCGGATTCCCGTTAACCACCCGAGAAACGGTGGCCATCGAGACCGCCGCCTCACGCGCCACATCATAAATCGTTACTGTTTGTTTTTCCATAGCGATAGCCCTTTCTTCCTTGTTTTGGTTTGTTTTCATTCGTTTTCAAGCAACTTGACCAGTATACAGAAAGTCAATCATTCACGCAACATTGAAAACGCTTTCAAGTCAAAGAATACCGTAATTTCATTTAATTTTCAAGGCACATCTCTCTATAGTGGGGAATTTTCGAGGCTAATATGATTTACTATAGGTCTCGTTAACTGCGTTGTTAAGCTATTTACAGAAACATTTTCCACTTAGCAAGCGATAAAAAATTTTATCCGGACTTATTTAATTTTTTTGCCGGTGTGCCACATCATTTACGACCAATTGGCCATGTTTTCTACAATCAATTTCATATCCCCGAACTAAATCATCTGCCAACTAAATAGGCCGGGAACTTATGCTATAATAAACACATCTTTTGAAGGGGTGATTGAATGACTAAACTCGAACAAATCCAGCAATGGACAGCAGAACAACACGCTAGTATGACGTACCTGAGCAATCCAAAAACTATCCAGTATCTCACTGGTTTTGGGAGTGACCCCATCGAACGGGTCCTTGCCCTGGTTATTTTTCCAGACCAAGATCCATTTATCTTCGCACCAGCCCTAGAGGTTGAAGTGATTAAAGCGACCGGCTGGAAGTTCCCAGTTATCGGCTACTTGGACCACGAAAATCCATGGGCTATGATTGCCGACCAAGTAAAGCAACGCCATGTCAATCCCGACCACATTGCACTGGAAAAGGGACAACTCCAGGTTGCACGGATGGAAGCTTTGGCTGCGCAATTTAGCAACCCCCACTTCGACTTAGATATCACTAGCTTCATTGAACGGATGCGTTTGATCAAGTCCGCCGAAGAAATCAAGAAGTTAGAAATCGCTGGTAAATGGGACGATTTCGCCTTTGAACATGGCTTCGCAGCCGTCAAGGCGGGCAAGACAGAACAATCTGCCGTGGCCGAATTACAGTACGCCTTGATGAAGGAAGGTATTATGGAAATGTCCTTCGGCAGTCTGGTTCAAGCTGGCGCCCACGCCGCTGAGCCACATGGTGCCACGAACGATACTAAATTTGAAAACAATGAATTGGTCTTATTTGACCTCGGAACCGTCTATGATGGGTACATTTCTGACGCCTCTCGGACGGTGGCCTTAGGGACTCCAACGGCCAAGGAAAAAGAAATCTACGATGTTTGTTTGGAAGCGCAGCTGACTGCTCAAGCCGCTGTTAAGCCTGGGATGACCGCCGCCGAGCTGGACAAGATTGCCCGGGACATCATCACCAAGGCTGGCTACGGCGAATACTTCATTCACCGTCTCGGCCATGGAATGGGCATGAGTGACCACGAATTCCCATCCATCATGGCAGGCAACGACCTGGTTCTTGAACCTGGCATGTGCTTCTCCATTGAACCAGGGATCTACATTCCAGGAGTTGCTGGCGTGCGGATCGAAGACTGTGTTCACGTCACGGCCGATGGGAGTTTACCATTCACGCACACATCTAAGGAACTCACTTACGTTGGTTAATTAGCGGTTGAAAGATAAAATTCAGGCCTCATCTCAGTATGGGTAAGCCGTCGCACCGTTAAATTAGACTAAATTGTGCGCACTCCGGTTGCCAGGGATGGAGCCGGCCTTCTCCGGCGCTGACTGTGTGTTATCACGACAACGGCTGTAAGGAACGATTACTTAACGTTTTTCGGTCCACTTGATCACGACAATTATAGTTAGTCCCAGTGTCGTCTGAAAACACAATGTAAGCCGAGAGGTCGGCAGCTATGGGCTCAGGCGCGTCGTTCTACTTAGTCAGTAAGTGAATTTTCTTGCCGGCTTAGTAGATGTAGACTCGGTCTTTCGAGGCTTCAAGTTGTGTTCGCACCGATCCAGCCCATATCTGCCGGCCGGTAAGGCGACTCAACCGCTATGTTGCCTACTTTTAGGACCACCGTTGTTGGTAGAACAGGTATGCACCGTACTTTGAACTTTCAACCTTTTATTGGTTAATTAGAGTTTGTTTCGATAGTCCTTGTCAACTTGACGAGGGCTATTTTTCTACCACCAATTATGCGACGCTTAGTCACACCTGCTAGCACCTACCAAATTAAAAAGCCGCGGTCATTAGCCACGGCTTTCCCTTTAAGTCTAACTTAGTCTTCAGCGGGCTTGTCGTCCGCCTTATCGGAAGCATCCTCTGCTGGCGTAGCCGTGGTTGGTTCTACAGCTGCATCCTTGGCCTCTTCATTTGGTAAATCGTTGACTTCATCGCTACTTAAAACAATGTCATCATCTTCATCATCAACCGTGTCCTCGCCGTCTTTCCAGGCTGGTGCATCAGTCTTACCGGCTAAACGGTCATCCAAGGCTTCCTTGAAGTCATCCGCAGCATCTGCGGCGTAAAAGGCATAATCCACAGCGCGGTCCTTGAATGCATTGTAACGGTCGCGTGCAGCACCCTTTAAGGCTTCACGTTGTTCCAAGTCAAGTGCGTGATAAGCTGCATAAGCAGCGCCACCCAATAACAATCCTGCTAATAACTTGTGTTTTGCCATACTCGTGACTCCCTTTCCGTGATTAATCTTTGTTTTTATGATTCCGGTATAAATCAAACGCGGTCTTGCCGACACGGGTCGCTAACGACGCCTTAGCCGTTTGTTTAGCCGTATCCCCCACGCGTTCGGTAAGATTGCGGGTCGCCGTGTTTAGGTCAGAAACACTTTCGCCCAAATCAGCGGCAGCTTGGAAGACGGGATCGATGGTCGCCACCTTCTTGTTGACATCCTCTAACAACTCGTTAGCATTTGCCATGATGTTTTCGGCCTGGTGACTGATTACGTCAACGTCCGAAGTCATCGTTTTCATTGAATGATTGAGTTCACCCAATGTCTTGTTCATTTTTACTAAGAACATGCCAATGAAGAGGACCAAGATTAAAAACGCAATCGCTGCGATCAGGCCCGCTACTTGTCCACCGGTCATGACAACCCCTCCTTGTACTCGTTACTTACCAATAGAATAGCATTCTCAGCGCTTACACGCAATTAAAACCCCGAATCAGATTAAAATCTGCTACACTAGAGAATAAACTTAGATTGTAAAGGAGGCCCATCGCCTTGATGGCCCTAGTTACCACGACCGCCACCTCTTCCAAGTGGCTTCAAAATTATTTTAAATCCTTTGACTGGGATAATTTCATGCATCTCATCACCAGTCGCTTCGTCACACTCCTCTTCTTGACCCTGCTCTTTCTGGTGATCAACTGGATTGGTAAGGCCATCTTACGCCGGAGTTTCAAACGTTATCTGAAACCCAGCACCGAGGGGAGCAACCGACTCCAAACCATTAGCATGCTGACGATGAACATTTTCCACTATACGATTATGTTCTTCTGGATCTACGCCATTCTTTCCACATTAGGCGTCCCCGTCGGCACACTAGTTGCTGGTGCCGGAATTTTCAGTTTAGCTTTAGGCCTCGGTGCTCAGGGGTTCGTCAGCGACTTGGTCACTGGAATCTCGATTCTGTTTGAACAACAATTCGACGTCGGCGACACCGTTAAAATTGGGTTGATCGAAGGGACCGTGTCCGCCATCGGACTGCGAACCACGCAAGTCACCAGTGCCGATGGGACCGTCAACTTCATTCCCAATCGCAATATTACCATCGTTTCCAATCGGTCACGTAATGATATGCACGCGACGGTTAACATTCCGATTGCATCGACCACGCCGGTTGAGAAATTTCCTGCAATCATTCAAGCGACAAATGACCGCTTGATTCCAGAACACCCCAGCATCATCGGTACGCCCACCGTCATGGGGGTCGTGACCCTCCCCACCGGTGAATTAGTCTATCAAATCATCATCGTTGCTAAGAGTGGCAGTCAGTTCCAGCTACAAGCTACGTTCCTGACAGCCTACCTCAAAGCCATTCGGGAAGCCAATATTCCGTTGCCGACTCACGCGACGGTACCCGCCAAATAAACAAGTTACTCTCGAGCTGTGACTCCGGTCATGGCTCTTTTTTCGAATCTCGAACAAAATTCCTCCCTTTGTCCTCTCCAAGTTTATAGGGCTAAAGATTGAGACTTCCAAAATGCCAGTCATACCTATCCCAGCAGCAACATTGATCCTAAGATTAGGCAGCCTGGTGGTGGGACCCCAGCAGCTATGAACTGAATTCCTAGCAGCCGGAGTACGCCCATTTTAGCCTAATTTATTCGCGCAATACCGTTAGTCAAAAAGTAAATTCTCTGGGGCATAACTCAAAAATCAGCTTTTTCAGAAAGTCTTTTTCTGAAAAAACTGATTTTATTTTTGGCCATTATCGTGTTGAAACGTGCGCCACAAGGCAGTTTGTTGCACTTAACCCGAGAACAGAATTATGCCAAGACTAGGCATAACCCCTGTTCTCACGTTAATGCTCGCAAACTAATCGCCTGATGGTCCACTCTCTCACAAAAACAATATCCAATTACAGTCGCCACCAGTCGATCGTACTGAAAATTGCCAGTACGAACAGAATGACAAATGACGAGTAACTACCAGTGCCTGTCGCAGCCATGATGGCTAAGCCAATCGTGAACAGCCACAGAATAGCAATTAAAATACCTAATCCGATTTTCACGGCGGTCCCTCCCTCACGAAATACAGTTTCTTGGTTCAAGACCCCTTATTTATCAGCTTGCCCTGCCTTATCGGTCAGTGGCGTCACCTCATAATAGTTATTCAAATTATGCGCTAAGTAATTAATCCGTTTTAAAATCTCACGGCGCGTAATAATCCCCTGAAAGACGTTATCCGCATCGACTAGCGGAATAAAAGGTTCATCAATCAGGTAGTTTAAAATCGTTTCTAATTTAGTGGGATCATCTACCCAATGATCGACCGGCAGCATAGCGTCGGCGACCGTGTAGTTGCTGAGCTGATCCACCGCGGCGCCGGGAACCTGCAAGAGTTGGTTGGTAATCGCTGCCAGGGAAATCATCCCCTGTAAGTGATCATCTGCGTCTAAGACGGGAATCCGACTGTAACCCACCTTGGATAAAACCATGATGGCATGCTCTAAAGTGTTGGTCGCTGTGACATTGGCGACGACATCTGCGGGAATCACATAGCTTTTCTTTTCCTTGCGCAACAGTTGCTCGACGGCTGCGTCAATCATACGTCAACTCATCCTTTCTGAAACTAACGGTCAAAAGTGAACTTTAAATCGGCCACTGGTTGGGCGTCTCTGGTGTAATACTGAACCACCCACTGTTCCGGTGTCACCGTAATGACCGCGCAAGTTCCTCCCAATTGACGAAACTCGCCTCTAGGTTGACTGATGCTACCCGGATTGACGAAAACATGGCCGCCAACCTGTTCGGTCGCCAATTCATGGGTGTGACCAAAGAATACCAGGTCTGCTTGTTCTTGGTCGGCGTGGAGCTTCAACTTGGTCAGATCCCAGTGAACGGCGTCATAGTGACCATGCGTCAATAGCACTTTACAACCATCCACGGTCGGCGTTTCCACCAACGGCAGCTGACTGTCATAATCCATATTGCCCTGAACAACGTAAACGCCCTTGAACCAAGGGTCTGTGGCATCCATTTCCGAATCGCCACAGTGAAAAATCGTGTCTGGTTGCAACGCCTGCTTCAACGTGACCAGGATATCCCGGTCACCATGATTATCACTCACGACTAACCAACGTTTCATGGTTTATTCCTCCCACCATTGATCGAACTGCGGTAACATGGCCGCCGTCGCCTTAGCCCGGTGACTGTGCTGGTTCTTCTGGGCCAAGCCCATCTCAGCAAAGGTTTGGCGCTCCGCTGGCACGTAAAATAACGGATCATAGCCAAAGCCATCGTGGCCCCGCGGGGCTGTTAAAATTTCACCACGAACTTCCCCCGTCGTCACCAGTTCCTTACCATTTGGCTTAACTAAGACCAACGACGTATGAAATGCCGCCGTCCGCTTCTCCTGCGGAACGCCTGCCAAATTAGCCAACAATTTCTCATTGTTTTTCGCATCATCATGGTCCCCTGCGTAACGGGCCGAATAGATACCTGGTTCACCATTCAACGCATCGACCATCAGTCCAGAGTCATCGGCTAAGACGGGAAGCTGGGTCTGCTGGGCCACGGCAGTTGCTTTTAATTTGGCATTCTCCGTGAACGTCTTACCCGTTTCTTGAACCTGTTTTAACTCGGGAAAATCAGCCAACGTCTTCACGGTCAGACCCTTGGGTTCAAAAATAGCGCGAAACTCGCGGGCCTTACCGGGATTCTTCGTTGCAATTACAATTGTATTGGTCATCACTAAACCTCCGTTGCGGTCAACTCCAGCGTTTTAACCGGTAGATGAGCCACCTTAACTGGTGCAACATCCAGCCATTGACTGGCTAATTCATTAAACTTTGAAACATCCCCTGTAGTGAAATAGTCAGCCGTTCCTGCTGTCACCGTAGAATTCAGTAATTGATCCTGCACCAACAGCTGACGAGCAACTTCAGCGGTCGCTGCCCCCGGGTCAACTAGCAGAACATCTGGCCCAATGGCTGTTTGAATGGCTGCTTTCAACAGTGGAAAGTGGGTACACCCCAAAATGAGGGTATCGATGTTTTGCCCCTTGAATGGTGCCAAACTGTCATCAACCACTTTTTGGGCATGACTTGATGTTAAATCATTGGCCTCGGCTAACGTGACTAAGTCTGGACAAGCCACACTGATGACCGTATTTTCTGAATCAGCCGCCAAAATTTTTTGCCGATACTGGTCGCTCTTGACCGTTCCCGCCGTGGCGATAACTCCAATCCGATGATTCTTGGTCACTTTAACTGCCGCCTGGGCACCCGGCGTAATCACACCAACGACTGGAATGGGTAACTCCGCTTGCATCGTTGTCAAAGCTGCTGCTGTAGCTGTGTTACAAGCAATCACCAGCATCTTAATGTTTGCCTGTTGTCTTAAGTACGCCGCAATCTGCCGCGTAAAGGTCGTGACCTCTGCCACTGACCGTGGTCCATAAGGGAGCCGCGCTTGGTCCCCTAAGAATACCGTATTCTCGGTTGGTAATAACCGTTGTACTTCTTTTAATACCGTTAAGCCGCCGACTCCTGAGTCCATTAGTCCAATTGGATCACTAGGCATGAATCAACGCCTCCTCTCAATTACTTGAAACTATATTATCGCCTTTTTATGAACCGGTTTCAAGTTTCGTGGTAAGCAAAACGTCCAATCCACCTAAAAAAATGCTTAAATTTAGCGTGAAGGCAACCTCATAGAAAAATTAAGGTATAATAAAATTAGAATATATACGGATGAAGGAGCCAACCATTGTGAAAAACTTATACCAAACTGTCATGGGCGATGCTGAAGGTGCCGCCTACCTCCCACAATTAATTCTTCGCGATGCTTTGTTACCAGAATTACTGGGTGACGATCGCGGGGCAATTAACTATTGGGCTGGAAAATCACTTGCCCGTCGTTTTCCACTGGGGAATCCCAAGGACGCTAGTGTCTTCTTCGAACAAGCCGGCTTTGGTACCCTAACACTACTCAAACAAGATGATCGCGTCTCCGAATGGCAGTTAAGTGGTGAACCCGTTAAGCTTCGCAAACGCCTAAACGCTGAGGAAGGGTTCACCCTTGAAGCTGGCTTTTTAGCAGAAATGATGGCTCAACAGCTTGGTGTCGCCACGGAATCCGAGTTGACCGACGCCCCCCGCAAGTTACGCGATGAAGCTGTGATCTTCAACGTCTACACGGATCCCAGTGATATTATTCCAGACTATGATGCGCCAGCGCCTTTAAAACTCGTGTACCCGAATGATTCAGCACAAGACTAGCCTTTAAGTTTAGCCTAAAAAAGCGACTGCCAAAATTTGGTAGTCGCTTTTAATAACGTCAAAAACCTACGCTTCAACGTACTGATCTAAAATTTTCTTCAGTTGGTCTTTAGAGTGGTAACCCACGATTGAGTCAACGACTTGACCATCCTTTTTCACGAGTAGTGTGGGAATACTCATGATTCCAAATGATTGTGGTGTGTTCGGATTGGCATCAACGTCCATCTTGTTAAAGGTCACGTTGTCCATCTCACCCGCTAATTGTTCAACGACTGGTGATTGCATCCGACATGGACCACACCAAGTTGCCCAAAAGTCGGTCAGCGTTACGCCCTTAGCCGTGTCCTGTTCGAAGGTCTTATCCGTTGTTTCTGCTACTACTGCCATTCCTAATTACCTCCTAGATTCTCATTGATAGTCCTAGTCTACCAGAATCTGTCCCAATCACCAACTAAGTTGCTTACAATTTATTAGTGTTATGCCATTGATTGCGCTGATGGTCGCGCTAGTGGGCTAAATTTCGTCCGGCGAGCACCAGAAATTCTGGCTAGCGTCGGGCTCGAATCACCTTGCCCATCGCTACTTGAACCGGACCACCGTTGAGCCGTCGCCACCCGCGTTGGCAGGTGAGAACCCGAAGCTCTTGATCCGACTGTTACTTTGCAAGTATTCCGTAACCCCTTTACGCAACGCACCGGTCCCCTTGCCATGAATGATCGTGACGGAAGGATAGCCCGCTAACAACGCGCTATCAATGTAACGGTCCACCTCAGCCATCGCCTCTTCGTAGCGGTGACCCCGGAGATCCAGTGTCGGTGACATGCCGTTAGACCCCGTCCGTTTGATGCTGGCCTTAGGCTGTTTCTTGGATTTAGCAGGATCTTTTGCCTTTTCCAAATCGGCATTGGCAATCTTCATCTTCAAGATTCCCAGTTGAACTTCCCAATGATTGTCATCGAGTTGTTCCATCAAAACCCCAATTTGGCCGTACGATTTCACTAAGACGCTGTCGCCCTTGTGAAAGTCTAGTTTAGCCTTTTCGCGCCGCAGAACCCGGTTCTTTTTGAGCTTGGTGTCCTGTTGCAACGCATTCAAAGCTCCCTGAGCAGCAATTAATTCGTCTTCCTTAACAACACTTTGACCAGCCGCTAACTGTTTCTTACGCAAATCGGAAATAATCTGGTTAGCTCGCTTGCGGGACTCATCAACCAACCGGTTAGCGTCCCGTTTAGCATCCAGCATCAACTGATCCTTCTGATGTTGGTAACCGTCAAATTGCTTCTGCAACTCGGCGTGTAATTCGTCTGCTTCGGCCAACTGTGTGTGGAGACTCTCCGCATCAGCATCGACCCGCCGTTTCTGTTCGGTCAAGTCAGAAATCATGGCATTCAAGTCTTGACTATCCTGATCGGTCAACCCACGGGCGGCAGCAACCACTTGACTCGGCATGCCTAAACGGGCAGCGATGTCTAGCGCATTACTACGACCGGGAATCCCAATCAGTAAGTGATACGTTGGCTGTAGCGTTTCACCGTTAAATTCCATGCTGGCATTGATCGTATCTGGGCGGTTGTACCCATAAGCCTTCAGTTCTGGATAGTGGGTCGAAGCCATGACGTAACTGCCCAGCGTTCCGATCTCATCCAAAATGGCAATGGCCAGTGCGGCCCCTTCTTGCGGATCGGTCCCCGCACCTAATTCATCGACCACGATCAAACTTTTTTCATCGGCTTGTTTAAGAATCGCCACGATGTTTTCCATGTGACCCGAGAACGTACTCAAACTCTGTTCGATGGACTGTTCATCCCCGATATCCGCAAAGATATCATCGAAGACCCCAATCACACTATTTTCATTAGCCGGAATAAATAGACCAGATTGGCCCATCAATTGAACCAACGCCAATGTCTTCAGCGTAATCGTCTTCCCACCGGTGTTCGGCCCAGTCACGATAATGGCCTTATAGTCCTTACCAATCGTGATGTCGTTAGCAACGACCTTCTTCTGGTCGATCAGTGGGTGGCGTGCTTGGCGGAGACTAACTTGATTGTCTAAAGACAACTTTGGTTCTGTGGCCTTCAAGTGATGCGCATATTTGGCCTTAGCATTGATGAAGTCAAAGTGGCCCAATAACTCGGCATTCCGCAGAATTTCGTCTTGATAAGGTTCCAGCAACGCCGTCAACTCGGCTAGAATCCGTTGTTCTTCATGGCGCTCGTCAATCTGGTTTTGCCGTAACCGGTTGTTCAAGCCCACCACCGCTTGGGGCTCGATGAACAGTGTCTGACCACTAGCACTTTGGTCATGGACGATACCACCGAATCGCTGCTTGTATTCTGCCCGAACGGGAATCACGTATCGGTCGTCACGAATCGTCACAATGGTTTCACTCAGATACTTGGCATCCTTGCCCCGCGTATACTGGTCCATCGTACTCCGAATAGCCGCTTCTGTTTGGGCAATGTGCTGGCGAATCTGCTTGAGGGCTGGGGACGCCTCATCAGTAATGTGACCGTCGCCTTCTAATGACGTTCGCAAGCGCCGCGTCACGTCAGGCAACGTGACCAACTCTTTCACCACGCGATCTAAGCGACGTAAAGTGACCTCTTTGTCGGCCAAATCACGGAAAAACTTCACGACCGACCCAGTCGTCCACAGTACCCGGCTGATCTGTGCCAATTCCACCCCGTTTAGGACGGCTTCCATTGCGAGCCGGTGTAAATGCGGCCGAATGTCATCTAGTTTAGGCAACGGAATTCCGTTTTCCAGCCGGTAAATATCCGCCCCATCGCGAGTTTCATCTAACCAAATCTGTAATTTTTTCGCATTTGTCGTTGGGGATAGCGCGTTTAATTCGTGTTGTCCCGCAGCGGAGACCAAATAAGCCCGGATGGCCTGTTTGATCCGCTCATATTCCATAATCTTTAACGTTTTTTGATTCATAGGACGCCTCTCTCTCCCGAACCGGTTGCAGTTGTCTTTTGTTTCTGCTCAGTTAGCCACCAGTTGAACACCCGCTTAGATAGCACCGGCGTCTGTTTAACGATCCACTGTGCCACTGATGAAGACTGGTAACTACTCTGAAATCCCGAAATGGGTACTAATATTAATAAGTTTAAGGTCAAAAAAATGACCACGTAGCGAATGACCAAATTGATCAGACCACCCGCTAGTGAATTGACCTGGTGAATCACGGGTAGCCATGTGACTTTGTTCAACCCGTAAGCCACTCGGTGGACGATAAAATACCCGACTGTCAGAATTGCGGAGAACGCCAACCCGTTCAAAAAGAAACTACTACTTTGACTAGCAGCCACGGCACTCACCGAATTGTCCAGTGACAGGTTACCGACAAACTGACCAATACCTGCGGCCAGTGGCTTCGCACCAAAGCGAGCGGCAATCCACACGATCAAGTAGCCAATCGTGGTCAAAATTTGTAAAACTAACCCCCGCCGATAACCCCGGCGAAAGCCAAAAATCAGAATCGCTAAGATAATCAGACTTAACAGCAAATTAGTCCTCCGTTTTTGTTTCGACAGTCTTGGCATCATCGGTCGTTGCCGACTGATCGCTGGCTGCCGCTAATTTCAATTGATCAGAAATCGCATTAAATGCCATCAAAATGGCCGCGTCTTCCTTACTCATGTTAGGTGCCAGTTGCTTGAGCTGCGTCAATTGTTCATTTAAGACGTCGGTTACCGCCCGCATGTGCTCATCCGTTGCCTGACCCACGATCGTATAGGATTTCCCCGCAATCACGGCCTTAAAGCGGTGTGTATCTTCAGTCATTTTAAATTCCTCCTGTTTAGCATAACGTCTTATTTTACCATTAATTCGGTCGCTAAGACACGTTTGGCGTCCCATCCCACAGGCAATTGATCATAACAAAAAAGACCCGAGACGTCCGTCCCAGGCCCTTTGCGCAATGACTAGCCTTGCTTACCGGCATTAGGATCAATCGTACCGTCTGCCAAGAAGGTGTTCAGTACAGATTCAACCATATCCCATTCTTCGTCGGACTCGATCAATTGCAGGTCGCCGCCAGAAGGGTTTGCTGGATCATCGTCAGCTGGTAAAGCGTACGCTTGGATGTCAACTTCTTCATCGTCGCTCTTACCTGAAGGGTAAATCAAAATGTATGACTTACCAAAATCGTCAGATTCAAAAGTAAACAGGACATCGTATAACTCTTCGTTACCATTTTCATCAACTAATGTGATTTGTTCTTGGTCTTCGTTCATGGGAAACCTCACTTTTCTCGGGTCAATTTTCCGTGCCGATCTAAATAGTTCTGCAGGATTAACCCGGCTGCTAATTTATCAATCACTTTTTTCCGCTTACGGCGTGACGTATCAGCTTGTTCCACTAACATACGCTCCGCTTCAACGGTTGTCAACCGCTCGTCTTCAAAGTCGACGGGCAGGTCAAATTGGTCGGTCAACATCTCGCCATAATGCTGCGATGCTGCCGCCCGGGGCCCCAACGAATTGTTCATGTTCTTCGGTAGCCCCACGACAAAGCCCTGCACGTCATGCTCCTCGACGAGCTCAGCTACGCGGTCCAACCCAAAGATCTTTTCCTCTTCGTTGATTGGAATAATTTCAATTCCCTGAGCCGTCCAGCCCAGAGCATCACTAATTGCGATCCCGACAGTCCGGGATCCTACATCTAACCCCATTAACTTCATGACGGTTTCACCGGCCCATTCTGGTTCAAGTAAACCCGAACCAGTTCTTCGATGATCTCATCACGCTCATGCTTGCGAATTAAGTTCCGCGCATCATTGATACGTGGAATATACGCAGGATCGCCCGATAGTAGGTACCCGACAATCTGATTAATTGGGTTATAACCCTTTTCCTCTAGTGCTTGATAAACCGTTACCAGTGTATCGTGAACATCCTTTGGTTGGTTAGCCCCAAAGTCAAAATACATCGTTTTGTCTAATGAACTCACTATAAAACACCCCCGCACTTCCTCACTTAGCCTCAATTTTACTCGATTGACGGATAAACTACAACGGGCGACTCCCAATGTAATCTATTCGTAATACTGCGACTACCTCGCCGGGAGGCTTTCGACTAAAAGTAGTCGGCCTGTTTACCAATTCAAGTCTAAGCCCTAAGCAGCAGTCACGGCAACTAAATAGGCGCTATGACTTGCTGATTATCTTACCACCAGTCCAGTCACAACGCCTATTTGCATTCTGTTTTGACACTAATTCCAATCGTGATAGTCTCTGATTCTATAACAACCAGCCGTCTACAGCGTCAGAATTAGTCTTGTTCTTTCAACCAGTCAACCGCCGCCGTCATGGCATCGGGTAAGCCTGCTGGGTTCTTCCCACCGGCTTGGGCCAGATTTGGCCGACCACCGCCACCACCATTGATCTTAGGTGAAATGGCTTTGATCAGGTCGCCCGCTTTGACTTGCTTTTGCTTGTCAGCACTAACGGCAACAATCAGGTTCGCCTTGCCGTTTACTTCGGCACCCAAGACCAGCACGTCAGACAGCGCTTGTTCACGCCAGGTGTCAGCCAAGGCCCGCAATTGGTCCATCTTGGAAACTTGCACGGTTCCACTGATCAACTTGTAGTTGCCAGCTTCAGTGACATTGTCAAAGACAGCACTAGCCTCTTGACTAGCCAGCTTGCCTTCTAAGGTCGCTTGCTTTTGTTCTAAGCTCTTCACTTGTGCTTGCAAGGCAGATACCTTGGATTCCACTTCACTGACCTGAGTGACCTTTAAATCGGCCGCTACGGCATGCAAAATGTCATCATGGTCGTGCAGGTAACGATAGGCAGCACCTGAGGTTACGGCTTCGATCCGCCGAACACCAGCACCCACACCAGATTCAGAGGTAATCTTGAAGAGACCGATCTCATTGGTGTTCTTCACGTGGTTCCCACCACAGAATTCAGTAACAAAGTCGCCAGCACTCACCACTCGGACCAGCTTACCGTACTTTTCACTGAATAAGGCAATAGCCCCCATCTTCTTAGCGGATTCAATGTCGGTTTCAACCGTCGTTACGGGAAGCTCTGCAAAGATCTTCTCGTTAACGATGGCTTCGGCTTTTGCTAAATCAGCGGGATCGACCTGACCAAAGTGCGTAAAGTCAAACCGTAGATAGTCGCCTTCAACCAATGACCCAGCTTGCTGTGTGTGTTCGCCAAAGACGTCGCGTAACGCTTTGTCCAATAAATGGGTCGCTGTATGGTTCTTTTCGACCTTGCTGTGGAAGACCGTGTCAACCTTTAATTGATAAGTGGCACCCTTCTTCAGTGGTGCGACCACCGTTAAGGTATGCAGATTTTGACCGTTAGGGGCGTGTTGTACGTCGGCAACGTGGGCAACCACGTGACCCGCTTCATCCAGGATGTCCCCTTTATCGGCAACTTGGCCCCCCATTTCGGCATAAAATGGTGTGGTGTCAAACATCGCTTCAACGGTCCCGGTCGTGGCTTCATCGGCCAACTGGTCATCCACGACGAGTTCCGTCAACTTACTGGTCGTTGCCAATTGCGTATAACCCACGTACTTGCTTGGCGTCTTGACGTTGATCAAGAGATCGTGTTGTAAGCCCATCGCCGTTTGTTTGCCCCGGGCGTTACGTGCACGGTCCTTTTGCTTTTGCATTTCGGCCTTGAAGCCATCAACGTCGACCGTAATGCCTTCGTCATCGGCATATTCCTCGGTCAATTCAACCGGGAACCCATACGTATCGTATAGCTTGAAGGCATCAGCCCCGGCAATTTGGGTGCCACCTTGTTGCTTCAGGTCGGCAATCAAACTGTTTAGTAACGTTAACCCACCGTCTAACGTTTCGCCAAAACGATCTTCTTCAGAACGAACGACCTTGGCAATGTAATCGGCTTGCTTCAAGACATCTGGATAGTAAGATTGCATGATTTGACCAACAACTGGTACCAATTGGTCCAAGAAGGCCCCCTTGATGCCGAGCTTTTGACCATTCACAATGGCCCGCCGAATCAGGCGACGAATAACGTACCCGCGACCTTCATTGCTAGGTAAGGCACTATCACCAATAGCAAACGTAATCGCCCGCGCATGGTCAGCAATCACCTTAAAGGACACGTCATCTTCCTTGTTGGCACCATAAGTCTTGCCATCGCTCAACTCCGCCGTTTTTTCAATGATTGGCATAAACAGGTCGGTTTCAAAGTTGGTCCGGGCGTTTTGGAAAATAGAAACGACACGTTCGAGACCCATCCCCGTATCAATGTTCTTCCGTGGGAGTGGCTTGTAGCTGCCATCTGGTTCATGGTTGAATTGAGAGAACACGATATTCCAGACTTCGAGGTAACGCTCATTTTCGCCACCCGGGTAATTTTCTGGATCATCATCAGCTAAGTTATTGAAGGCTTCGCCACGGTCGTAGAAGATTTCGGAGTCAGGACCCGAAGGACCTTCACCAATATCCCAGAAGTTATCTTCAACAGGGATGATGTGATCTGGGGCAACACCGGCAGCTTCCCAGTCAGCCTTGGCATCAGTATCCTTGGGATAAACCGTCATGTACAGCTTCTCTGGGTCCCAGCCAAACCAATCTGGCGACGTCAGGAGTTCCCAAGCCCAAGTAATGGCTTCTTTCTTGAAGTAGTCCCCAACGGAGAAGTTCCCCAACATTTCAAATAACGTGTGGTGCCGAGCGGTCTTCCCAACGTTTTCAATATCGTTAGTCCGAATACTCTTCTGTGAACTGGTCAGCCGTGGGTTTTCTGGGACAACCTGTCCAGAAAAGTACTTCTTCATCGTTGCAACTCCAGAGTTGATCCACAGTAATGATGGATCATCCTTGGGAACAAGTGATGCACTTGGTTCGATGGTGTGGCCCTTCGACTTAAAAAAGTCGAGGTACATTTGACGAATTTGACTACTTGTTAGCTCTTTCATCTCTCAATAACCTCCAAAAAAATGTCAAAAACACCGTTGCCTGCAGAGACGCCGAAGCGCGGTACCACTCTACTTGCAACGATGTTTTAATCGTTAACCTCTTAAACTCATAACGCTGAGTCGCGATGAAACTGAGGGAGCACCACTTGAATCCTGACTCGTTTTTCACAGCGACCAAAACGTTTCTGAAAATCACGATTCAAGGGTATGTCCTCGAAGTCATATTTAATTGTCCACTTGAAATTATAGGTGGCGGGTGCCAGCTTGTCAATCAGGCTGGCGCCCTTTTCATGAGTTCGACCGTTTATTGGTAACGGTCTGACTCTCGCTTCCGTCGTTTCCGCTCATTACGTGCATCTTGACGTTGGGCAATTCGCCGTTCTTGGTCCTTTTTCCGGTGAATTTCTTGCTTGATTTGGTGCTTATAACCCGGCTTGATCTTTCGCTTCTTTTTCATCACGAAACCAATCAATGTTGGGTCCAGCTTTTCGGTACTCTTTCGCCGTTGCGTCCGGCGGTTCCGGTCATAGGAATCGACGATCTCATTGTTACTGATTCGTTTAGGCTGGAACTTGATCCCCATGGCTTCGATCTCAGCAATCTTGGCTTCTTCACCCGGTGAGTACAGGGTGATAGCCGTGCCGTGCATCCCTTGACGACCCGTTCGGCCAACGCGATGGACGAAGAAGTCAAGGTCTTCCGGGATATCATCGTTAATGACGTGAGAGACCCCTTCAATATCAATTCCCCGTGCGGCTAAGTCGGTCGCCACGACAAACTGATACTGAAGATTCTTCACTTCACGCATGACCCGCTTTCGTTCACGTGGCTTGATGCCCCCATGGATCATGGCGACCTTCATCCCTTGTGCCTGCAGGAAATCGTGAATCTGTTCAACTCGTGTCTTGGTATTCGCAAAAATTAAAACCAGGTAGGGTTCCCCCATCGTGATTAATTGGTAGATCAACTGGTTCTTGTTTTGACCTTTAGTTGAGATCAACCAGTTATCAATGGTGTCCGAAATGATCGTTGCGGACGGGATTTCTTCGATAACGGGATGGTTCATGTACTTTCTCAAGAACGGATCGAGTCGTTGCGGAATCGTTGCAGAAAAGACCATCATCTGAAGGTCCTTGGGCATCCGACCGGCAATTTTATCAACTTGATCTAAAAATCCTAAATCCAGGGTCATATCAGCTTCATCGACCACGAACTGCCGGGTCGTATGCACGTCCAGCGCCTGTGATTGAATCAAGTCCAATACCCGTCCTGGTGTCCCAATGATCAATTGTGGTTGGAAATGCCGTAACTTGTTGATCTGACGTTGCTTGTCGGTTCCCCCAACGTAGTTCCCAATCCGAATCTCAAAGGGTGACTCAGCCGCCAATTGTTCAGCAGCCGTGTGAATCTGGTAGGCCAGCTCCCGGCTTGGCGTCGTGATAACGGCCTGAACCTGATTTTCTGACGTTAACTGGTTAAAAATGGGCAGTAAGAACGTATGCGTCTTCCCACTCCCAGTTTGGGATTGGCCAACAACATCCTTTCCCGCAGCAATTACGGGAATCAATTTTTCTTGAACCTTGGTGGGTGTCGTGAACCCAATCTTGTGCAGAGCCGTCATTAAGTACGGCTGCAACTTAAACTCTTTAAAATCTGCGGTCATTCATTTTCTCCTTTATCGTTAGCCACGACTTCATCGAGTTCGTGGATAACCTGATCAATTTCAGCCTGATCGTGGGCAGTGGCACCACTGGCGAGTGCGTGACCGCCTCCACCGTGGTTCTTAGCTAATTCATTGATGGAAGGACCCTTGGACCGCAACCGGATGCGGAACGTCTTGTCCTTAGCTTCAACGAAAATGGCCCAAGCAACGACCGATGTAATCTTACCGGG
The DNA here is from genome assembly GCF_007115095.1 of Levilactobacillus enshiensis. Classification (GTDB taxonomy): domain Bacteria; phylum Bacillota; class Bacilli; order Lactobacillales; family Lactobacillaceae; genus Levilactobacillus; species Levilactobacillus enshiensis. Next base: position 43,472 of record NZ_SULH01000009.1, read on the forward strand.
TAATGGCACCACGGCAGAGGTCGAATCGCTGGCAGCGAGGCCGAACGATTCCACGATTTCATCGGTCAGCTTTAAGTAAGCCGCCCCACTAGGTAAAATTTCTAAGTTCTGGTAAACGTAAGCGGACAACCGCGCCATTGCTGGTGAGATTTCGTCCTCGGCCTGATTAACGGCCGTCATTGAGAAGTCATAACCCAACAACTTGCTGGCAACAGCAAAAGTGTTCGCTGAAGTGGCCGGGTACATAAAGCGCCCGGTATCCCCGATGATCCCCGCGTAAAGTAACCGTGCCGCATCATCGGGCATCGTCAATGCCGACTCATTCTTGGCGAACCAATCATAAATGATTTCAGAGGTACTGGAAGCTTGATCCAAGACCCACTGAATATCGCCAAAGGCATCATCATTCGGATGGTGGTCGATTTTAATGACAGCGGCCCCCGTGGACCACCGTTCATCGTCTACCCGTGGTTGGTTAGCCGTGTCCACAACGATCACTAACGCCCCGTGATAAACCTCATCCGCCACGTCTTGGTCGGCTTGACCCATCCAGTCAAACCCCGGGTAATGCTTCCCGACGGCTAAGACCTTCTTCTCCGGAAAACTAGCTTGTAAAATGTCCCGTAAGGCTAACTGAGCCCCGATACAGTCGGGGTCAGGCCGTTGGTGACGGTGAATAATAATCGTTTGATACTTTTTAATTTCTTCTAAAATGGCAGCTTCAATAGCCATATAGTTCACCCGTTTTCTATCCGATTTGTCGACCAAGACGCGTCGATACCGCGTTTCAGTATACAAGTTTTGCCGGGTAATTTCAAAGAAAGTCTGCGCTTATATGAAAAAAGCAGGTAACCTGTACCCGCTTAGTTCTGGCCAAACAGCGGTAGGCGCACGTTCTCAAACGTCTGTGCGGCCAACCCCGTAATCGTGATGCCCAGTAAACGGACCTGCTCATCATCGGCCGCAACGCTGTGATAGAGCTCCAGGGCCAAGTCGTAATAGACTTGCGGGTCATTTGTCAAAAAGTCCGTCTGGGTCACACGCTTGGTAATCGTGTTGAACTCGCTGTCACGTAGCTTTAAAACCAGTGTTTTACCGTGCCGTTGCTTTTGCTTGACCGTCACAGCCACCATCTCAGCTAACTTTTGTAGTTGGTTCTCAACCTCACCAACCGTCTGTAGCGGCGGGCCATACGTGCGTTCTTTGCCAATTGACTTGCGTTCGCGTTGATACTCAACGGGGCGATCATCGATGCCGCGCACCCGCTGATAGAGAATATAACCAAATTTGCCGAAATCATGAATCAATTCCAGTTGTGACCGCCGATAAAGATCAGCGCCATTGTGGATTCCCAAATCATGCATCTTGGGCACTGTCTTCTTCCCCACGCCGCGAAACCGCTCGATGGGTAACGTCATCAAAAAATCATGCGCGTCCTCCGGTAAAATCACGCAGACCCCCACCGGCTTACGAAAATCGGAGGCCTCCTTGGCTAAAAACTTGCTGTAGGAAATGCCCGTTGAACACGTAAGGTGTGTTTTATCATAAATCTCAGCTTGAATGGCATGGGCAACCTGCACGGCCGAATGAATGTGATGCTTGTTCTCCGTGACATCTAAGTAGGCTTCATCAAAGGCCACCGGCTCAATTTTATCTGTATATTCGTGAAAAATAGCATGAATCTGAGCCGAAATTTGGCGGTACAAAGGGAAATTAGGCTCCTGAAAGATTGCATTGGGACTTAACTTTAATGCCTCATTTGCATTCATTGCCGAATGGACCCCCGCTTGCCGAGCAACATAATTGGCAGTGGTCACCACACCACGGCCCCCAGTCTTTCGCGGATCGCGGGCAATAATCAAGGGATGCCGCTTGAAGGCCGGATGATCCCGTTCCTCGATGGACGCATAGAAGGCATCCATATCCACGTGAATAATTTTTCGCTGTGTAAATTGTTCCGGTACCATCCGGCTCACCTCCCTACGGATTAGATGACTGTTTTCTTGGCAACGCTTGTGGTTTTCGTGGCTTCAAATCGAGCGAGAAGACTGGTGTTCTTCCAGGCTGAAGTGCCCCCGCAGCAGGCGGAATCCCCGGCAGCCAGAGTACGCCCAATTTAGGCTAATTTAACGGCGCGAATGCTTACTCATCCTGAGAGGAGGCCTGAATTTTATCTTTTAACCTTTAACATTTAAATTATAACCGAACGTGCGTTTGTTCTCAATCAAAAGCTCACCAAAAATTTAGCCGAAAAAAAAAGCGGTCACCCACAATGGGAACCACTCTCTCATAAACCTATTTAGTTGCTTCGGAATCGTCTGCATCAGCAGAAGCTTCGCTGGTAGCTGCTTCGCTAGCTGGTTCTGCGGCAGCACTGGCATCGTCAGCTGGTTCTTCCTTAGCAGCGGCTTCACTAGCAGCAACCGGTGCGGTAACAGCGGCTGGTGCTTGTGAGGTCACGTTAGAAATGGCACGCAAATCGAAGACCAAGTAGATGCCATCGCAATCCAACGTCACCGTCTTGTCGGCTTGGTTGATTTCATCGATTACACCATGTAAGCGACCGATCGTAACCACGTGGTCACCCTTCTTCAATTCGTTCATCATGTCCCGGTGCTTCTTTTGTTGCTTTTGTTGTGGCCGTAACATTAAGAAATACATTAAACCTAAGAAGACCACTAAAATAATTAAAGTTGAGTATTGTCCACCCATATGTCTTACACTCCTTCGTATCCTATCTATTGGACAACTTTACCAGAATCCAAGGAATCCGTCCAATTATTTCTAAAAATTCTATAGATGTTCGGCATTATCGCCGGTTAAATAACCAGCTTACTCACGATTATCTTCTGGTAAGGTACGACCGAGGTGCTTGTAACCAGCTGCCGTGACGACCCGTCCGCGCGCGGTGCGTTTCAAATACCCTCGCTGCAGCAGATACGGCTCGTACATGGCGGCCACGGTCTCGGTCTCCTCGCCCACGTTAGCGGCGAGGGTATTCAAGCCGACTGGTCCCCCATCGTAATAATCGATCATGGTTTCCAGCAACTTGATATCAGTCGAATCCAATCCCGCCGAATCGACCCGCAACAGAGCTAACGCATGGTCGACGATTTCGACATCGATCATCGAATGGTCGGGTGACACTTCCGCGAAATCCCGGATTCGTTTCAACAACCGGTTGGCGATTCGTGGTGTCCCGCGGGATCGCAACGCAATCTCGTGGGCGCCTTCAGTCGCAATCGTCGTGTTAAAGATATCTGCAGAGCGTAGAACGATCTCCTGCAGGTCATTGGTTTGGTAGTAAGCCATGTGCTCAACGATACCAAACCGATCCCGCAGTGGCGATGACAGCAGTCCCGCTCGTGTTGTCGCCCCAATCAGGGTAAAGGGTGGCAACGGAAAGTGAACGGGATGGGCAGTTGGTCCCTGCCCCACCACGATATCGATGTAGAAGTCTTCCATCGCTGAGTACAACATTTCTTCAACGATTTTTGGTAGGCGGTGAATTTCATCGATAAAGAGAATATCGCCCGGCTGTAATTCATTGAGTAACGCAACCAGATCACCGGGTTTTTCAATGGCCGGGCCACTGGTCGTACGGATGTGAACACCCATTTCGTTGGCAATCACCATCGCCAATGTCGTCTTCCCCAGTCCAGGTGGTCCATACAGCAGGACGTGATCCAAGGACTCTTCACGTTGCTTGGCCGCTTGGATATAAACACGCAGTTCGTGCTTGATTGGGTCTTGACCAATGTATTGGGCCAATGTCTGCGGCCGGAGCGACTTTTCAATTGAATCTTCATTCTCGTCCTCTGGTTCAGGTGAAACGAGACGGTCATCATCGGCCATTAAAATTCCTCCCTTCGACGTTACTTCGTCAACAATTTCAAGCCAGCACTCAGATAATCATTCGTCGTCTGACTTGCTGTCTGCTTGAGCTGTGGCAAAATTTTCTTAACGGCAGTCTCCTTGTACCCCAAAGCGTTCAACGCCGCAATAGCATCATCGAGCTTGGGATTGTCGCCAGCACTACCAGCCACTTCTGGCGTGAACAGCTCGTCACTATCAGCCGGTTCCAAATCATCCAGCTTGCCCTGTAAGTCCAAGACGATTTGCCCAGCGGTCTTCTTGCCCACACCAGGAAACTTCGTCAAAAAACTGACATCGTTGGTCTTAATGGCCAACATCAGCCCTTGATGATCCGGATTAGCCAAGATGGCCAACGCACTCTTCGGCCCAATACCATTAACGTTGATCAATTTTAAAAATAGTTGCTTTTCCGCGTAGTCCACGAAACCATACAGTGTCTGTGCAGTGTCACTGACCGCTTGGTAAACGTAGATGGTAGTCGGGTCATCGTTGACCGCGTAACGGTAAGGATTGGCCGTATTGACCAAGTAGCCCACACCGTTCACGTCGATCACCACGTGGTCCGGGTAAACAGCTGCTACCGTCCCGTGAAGGTATTCGTACATGCCAGTTAATCTCCTTTTAAGAAAACATATGTTTGCTCTTCAAATTGTACCACATTCGCCGGTCAACCTGACAGCCGAACGCCGAAAGTTTCCGGAAAATCAACCGAGTAGCATTCATTTATTCTCCCCAGTCATCCCCACTGTGATGTGGATCCTGAATCCGTTTAAACAACTTCTCGAGGTCCTGATCCGTTAAATGAACTAGCACGGGCCGGCCATGAGGACAGTTGAATGGGTTCTCGGCCGTGGCCAACTTCTTCAGTAATGCCCGTGCCTGCTGGTCATCCAAGTGATGGTTGGCCTTGATGGCACGCTTACAGCTCATCATAATGGCCGTCTTTTCTCGGAATGCCGCCACGGAAATCTTACCATCTTTTAAGACCCAATCAATCATTTCTTTGATGGTATCAGTCTCTTGGCCAGCCTTAAACCAGGTCGGGTGTTCGTGAACGATCAGGCTGTTCGGCCCAAACGATTCCAAATGAATCCCGACCGTGGCCAACGTCTCCAAATGATTCGTGAGTTCCAAGATGTCCGTGGTTGGATAATCCAAAACGATAGGCACCAGCAACTTTTGTTCGTCATCACTGACCTCACCAATGGCCTGCCGATAAAACTCATAGTTGACCCGTTCCTGTGCAGCGTGTTGGTCAATTAAATATAGCCCATCGTCAGCCTCAGCCAGCAGATACGTCCCGTGAACCTGTCCCAGATACCGTAGCTGTGGAAAACGTTGTGTGGGGATCGGATGGTTCAGAGATGCCGAAGTCGCGACTGGTTCTGATTGCTGTTGCACGACAGCACCACCCAATGGCGCTGCGATTTGTTCGGTCCGGTATTTGGCATCAAACGCCTGAGCGGCCGGTTGGTTGAAATCAGCTCGGTCATGAATGACGACTGGGGCAACCGGTACCTCTTCCGGTGTTTGCAACGGTTGGGGCCCCGCAGCCACTGCCGGTTGTGGGGTGGCCGCAGCGGACTCTTCCGGTGCAGGTACTGGTTTCTCTGATGACGACACCGAAGACGATGGGGTTGGCGTTGCCGTGGTCGACATGTCATATTTTGCGGAAACATCATTAAGTGCCATGGTCAGTTGATCCGTGGTCGCGGCTTCCCGCTTATTTTGCGGCATTTCATTAAAGACATCCGGAATCAAGTTTTCCTGAGATAGCCGTTTGAACACGGTCTCTTGAATCAACTTGGTCAGTTCTGGTTCTTGACTGATCCGGACCTCCTGCTTCGTTGGGTGCACATTTACGTCGACCAGCAGGGGATCCATGGTAATGTCCAAGACGGCCACGGGGTAACGGCCAACCATGAGCTTCGACCCATACCCCGCAACTAGCGCCTTACTGAGCTGGAAATTGTGAATATAACGACCATTTAGCAGCAGCGAAATATACTGTCGACTGGCCCGCGTCAACTCAGGGAGACTGACATACCCTTTGACCTGAAAATCAGGATTCTGACCGTTAATGGCAACCATCTTCCGCGCATTCTGGACGCCGTAGATACCGGCGATCACCTGCTGTAAGTCGCCACGGCCGGCCGTTCGTGTCAGCTCACGACCGTTATGGACCAATGAAAAAGCAATATTCGGATAGCTCAACGCTAGCCGGTTCACAATGTCCGTGATCCGTGCCAATTCCGTTGCCGGTGATTTCAAGTATTTCAGCCGAGCCGGCACGTTTCCAAAGAGATCATTGACCGTCACGGTCGTCCCCTTGCGCGCCTCGGCTGCGGTATGTTCCTTGATGATGCCCCCGACATTGTGAATCAGCGTCCCCACGCCGCCCGTAGACGTGGTGAGCGTGACGTCAGCAACGGACGCAATACTGGGTAACGCTTCGCCCCGGAACCCGAGTGATTTGATGCGAAAGAGATCCCGCCGATCGGTAATTTTACTGGTGGCATGGCGTTTGAAGGCCATCTCAGTATCTTCGTCGGCAATCCCATCCCCATCATCAACGACGCTAATGCGCTGTAGACCAGCCTCCTCGACCGTAATATCAATCTGAGTGCTGTGCGCATCGACTGCATTTTCCACCAATTCTTTAACGACGGAAGCGGGTCGTTCAACCACTTCACCCGCCGCAATTTGGTCGGCTAACACCGACGCTAGTTCATGAATTTTAGCCATAACGCCCCTTCCTTTCTACACTATTTTGAGAGTTTTTGTTGCCATTGATAGACTTGATTCATGATGGCCATCGGTGTCATTCCCATGAGGTTGAGGTCCTTTAATTGGGCCAAAACCTTGGCTTGTGCTGGATTCAGCTCCGGTTCGTCCGTAAACAGCGACAACTGTTGGTCCGTCTCCGCTGTGGGAGTTGCCACTTCTGCCGGTTGCTTTGGCACAACCTCCGTGTCGGCAACTGCCGGTTCAGCTTCACCCGTCACTGTTGTGGCCATCTCGACTGATGCCGTAGCTGCCTGTGATGTCGCCGGAGCAGATGATGTGACCGCCGCCACAGCTGGTTTTTCCTTAGCTTCTTGTTCCAGACCACGTAAGATCACATCAGCCCGTTGTAGAAGACTGTCAGGCATTCCAGCCAATTTGGCCACATGAATCCCATATGACTTATCGGCGGGACCCGGTTGCATTTGATGTAAGAAGACCAAGTCCCCATCGCGTTCAACGGCACCAACGTGAACGTTGCGGAGTTGTTTCAGGGAAGTCTCCAACGCCGTCAACTCATGATAGTGCGTGGAAAACAACGTCTTCGCGTGAACCCGGTTGTGCACATACTCAATGATTGCCTGGGCCAGCGCCATCCCATCGTAAGTTGCGGTTCCCCGCCCGATTTCGTCAAATAAAATCAGACTGTTGGCCGTTGCTTGACTCAGCGCATGGTTGGCCTCCTGCATTTCGACCATGAAGGTACTTTGGCCGGAAATTAAATCATCAGCCGCACCAATCCGTGTGAAAATTTGGTCAAAGATCGGCATTTCGGCAGCCTCGGCCGGTACGAAACACCCCATCTGAGCCATAATGACCGTCAAGGCGAGTTGCCGCATATAGGTACTCTTCCCGGACATGTTTGGCCCGGTGATCAGCAAAATATTGGTCTGTTCATCCATCGTGACATCGTTAGGCACGTAGGATTGACGACCCAAGACCTTTTCCACAACCGGATGTCGTCCCTGCTTGATTTTGAGGTCGTGCCCCTTGACCAGCGTTGGCTTGACGAAGTGGTAGTCTTCGCTGACGACGGCAAAGCTCTGCAACACATCGAGACTGGCAATCGTCGCCGCTAACTTCTGGAGGCGCGTAATGGCCGTCTTGACCTGTTCGCGTAGGTCCACAAACAACTGATATTCCAGGGCAACTGACTTTTCTTCAGCCTCCAGGATCAACTGTTCCTTTTCCTTTAATTCTGGCGTTGAGAACCGTTCGGCGTTCGCCAACGTTTGTTTACGCTCATAACGGTCGGTCGGTAATTTATTGAGGTTGACCTTCGTCACCTCAATGTAATAGCCAAAAACGTGGTTGTACCCAATCTTCAAATTATTAATGCCAGTGACCTCGCGCTCGTGGGCTTCCATCTCCGCCAGCCAGGTCTTGCCGTTGCGCATCGCATCGCGATACTCGTCCAATTGGGCATTGAAGCCATCACGAATGACGCCACCGTCCGCGACGGACAGCGGTGGTTCGGGGACAATTGCTTCACGAATGGCATCCGCCACGTCGCTCACGGGGTCAAGATTGTTGAGCATGCTATCAAAGACCGCATCCCCCAGTTCTTCAATCGTGTGCTGAATCTGTGGCACCTGCTCCAACGACGTCTGGAGTTGAATCAGGTCACGCCCATTAACGCTTCCAAATGCCACCCGACCGGCGAGCCGTTCGAGGTCATAAACCTTAACGAGTTCCGCCTGCAAGCTATTACGCTCAAAATAGTGATCGAGTAACGTGCCCACCTTGGCTTGGCGGTCTTCGATCTGCTGGCGGTTGATCAACGGTCGGTCGAGCCACTGTTTCAGCAATCGCCCGCCCATCGCCGTTTTTGTCTCATCCAACAGCCATAATAGCGTGCCAGACTTCTTCTTGGTTCGCAGATTCTGGGTGATCTCCAGATTAGTCTGCGACGAATGATCCATCTTCAAAAACGCGGTCGGTTGGTAAGCCACTGCCCGTTGCAAGTGCGCCAGGCTACGTTTCTGGGTGACCGTGACGTAAGTGACTAGCAGCCCTACGACCTTTTTCAATGTTGCTGTGGTTAAGTCTTGTTCCACGTAACTCAGTTCCGAACTGGTCTGAATTTCAAGCTGCTTTGAGATCATCACGCTCAATTGTTTCATCGTCGCCTGCAGATCTTCGGCAATGCTGTCATCGATGACAACTTCCTTCGTCTGGAGGCTCATGAGCTCATTGATGACGGCTTCCCGGCCATTGATTTCGGCGGCCTTGAGTTCTCCGGTCGATAGGTCGGTATAGGCAAAGCCATATTGGTCAGGAGCGGCCATTGTCAGTGCCGTCAAATAGTTATTCCGTTTAGCTCCCGCAGCTCCTGTGTCGGTCTGGGTTCCGGGCGTGACCAATTGAATAACCTCACGTTTGACCATTCCTTTGGCCAGCTTGGGATCCTCCATCTGCTCACAAATGGCAACCTTGTATCCCTGGTCGACCAAAATATCAATATAACTTTGCACAGCCTTATGTGGAACCCCACACATCGGAATGGGATTCTTCGCACTATGACTACGTGTAGTCAACGTCAATTCCAGAAGTTGCGACCCCTTGACGGCGTCCTCATTAAACATTTCATAGAAATCGCCGAGCCGGTAAAACAAAAAGGCATCGGGATACTGGTCCTTAATCTTTTGGTATTGCACCATCATAGGCGTTGTGTTCGTTTTCGTCATGAAAAATGGTTCATCCTTCCGTTAGAGCTTAGCTTTGATACGGGTGTTGTGGACTGATCAAGATTGGCTTGATGCTCGTCGCGTGTCCCGTCTTATCGTTGAGATCAATGACCGCACCGGACAACAATCCGGGACCGACTTCTTGGACCGTATAACGGGTCGGCCGTTGATTTTCAAAACGTTCGATTACGCTATCCGCCTTCATCCCTAGAACACTGTCGGCAGGACCGGTCATCCCGGCTTCAGTCATAAAGGCGGTGCCACCCCGTAACACTTGGGCATCACTGGTTTGTACGTGGGTGTGGGTCCCAACGACTGCGGAGAGTTGACCATCGTAACGCATGGCAAAAGCCCGTTTCTCACTGGTCGTTTCGGCATGAAAGTCAACGAAAATAAAGTCCGTATCCAGCTCGGGTAGTAGCGTCTTCATCTTCGCAAAGGGATCATCCATGGGATTCATGAAGACTCGGCCTTGCATGTTAACGACGGCTAAAGTTTGTTGATTCACCTTTACCTTAGTCCAGCCCTGACCCGGCGTATCCCCAGGAAAGTTAGCGGGCCGCACTAGCCGGTTGGCACCACCAATAAAATCATAAAGTTCAGCGTTGTCCCAAGTGTGGTTTCCCATCGTGACAACATCTGCGCCGTCCTTTAAGAGTTGCTTATAAATACTTTGACTGATACCGCGGCCGACTGGCGTCGAGTTCTCTCCATTGACGATGGTCACTTGTGGCTTGAGGTCCCGCTTTAACTGTGGCAAGTACTCATGAATCATGGCGACACCAATATTTCCAACAACGTCACCAACAAACAAAATTCGCATCTTCGTTCCCCTATCTAGACCCTCACTGGGCCCATCTGGTCTTTAACCAGTTCTCAGTGGTGACAGGCAATCTGCCACCGCTATTTTTAATTTTAAAGCTTGGTCACCTAACGTTTAACCGCGGCAAACCAAGCGGCAATAACCTATATTTTAACATGAATTCCTAGCTTTCGGCTTATGAGGTGTTTAATTGCTGTAAAACGTAATCAGCAGGTGATCTGACGTAAAAAAGCTAGGACCAAAATGGCCTAGCTTCTCTGACTTATTTCGCATATTCAACTGACCGGACTTCCCGGATAACGGAAACTTTGACGTGACCTGGATAATCCAGATCCTCTTCAATTTGTTTCTTAATGTCTCGTGCCAAGACAACGGCATCCGTGTCGGAAATCTTCTCGGGCCGCACGATGACTCTCACTTCACGTCCAGCTTGAATGGCAAAACTATGGTCAACGCCATCAAAGGCATTGGCAATCGTTTCCAACTTATCCAAACGGTGAATGTAACTTTCGAGAGAATCAGAACGCGCGCCTGGTCGGGTGGCTGAAATCATATCAGCGGTACCAACCAGTTCCGCAATCACGGATTGCGGCGCCGTTTGATCTGCCTGAGCAGCAATGGCATTTACAACAACGGAACTTTCCCGGTACTTCTTTGCCAGTTCGGTTCCCGTTGCGATGTAAGAATTGTCATCTTCATGCTCTGCAGCGCGGCCAATATCATGTAATAATCCTGCACGTTTTGCTAACGTAACATCCTCACCTAGTTCAGCTGCTAAGACCCCAGTGATCTTGGCAACCTCAATTGAATGGGCCAACGCGTTTTGCCCATGAGAAATTCGGAAATTCAAGCGACCCACGAGCTTAACCAATTCGGGATGCATCGAATGAATCCCGAGATCAAAGGTTGCTTGCTCGCCAAGCTCCCGGACATGTTCGTCCAGTTCTTTTTTGGCCTTTGCCACCATTTCTTCAATCCGCGCCGGATGAATCCGACCGTCTTGAATCAATTTCTCTAAGGCAATCTTGGCGACTTCCCGTCGTAACGGGTCAAAGCCACTCAAAACGACGGCTTCCGGCGTATCGTCGATAATCAGGTCAATCCCGGTCAACGTCTCCAACGTCCGAATATTCCGCCCTTCACGACCGATAATTCGGCCTTTCATGTCGTCGTTAGGCAACGTCACAACTGAAATCGTCGTTTCCGTCACCATATCGGCAGCACTTCTTTGAATCGCAGACACAATCAGGTCCTTGGCATTTGCCTGAGCCGTCTTGCGCGCCGTCTCTTCGCTTTCTTTAATCATTTTGGCACGTTCACCCGCCAGAGCCTTCTTAGCCTCTGAAATAATCAGGTCCCGCGCATCTTCCTGGGATAAGGCAGCGACTTCTTCGACCGCTGCCTGGCGTTTTTCAATCAGTGAGTCTGCTTGCTGTTGCTTCTTAGCTAAATTCTGTTCTTCACCGCTAAGCTTTTTATCGCGTCGATTCAACGAATTTTCCCGCTTTTCCAGAGAGTTATCTTTCCGGTCTAACGTTTCTTCCCGTTGGATCAATCGGTCTTCTTGCTTCTGAACTTCGGCACGACGTTCTTTCAGCTCTTGTTCGACCTCTGCACGATATTTGTGGCTGTCCTCTTTGGCTTCAAGTAAAGCCTCTTTGGTAGCAGTCTCAGCTTGCTTTTTGGCTTCCGTCAAGACACCTTCAGCAGTGTACTTGGCAGCATCTAGCTTGCGTTCATGGACAGATTTACGAAAATAATACCCGCCCACAACACCAACAACGATAGCGATGATTGCGAGGATTATAATTGGAACACTCATGATTCCACCTCCGCATCATCAAAAATGACTAATTTAAAATCAGACTTTTTTTAGATGGTGATTATGATAACTGACACAAGTTTAATTTTAATGGTTGCCATGAACGCTGTCAACTAAACTCACTGGAATCTCGACCGGTTGTCACGAAAACATTTCAGGCGACTAAAAAAACGCTGTGGTTCCCCGACTCCCGGTCGGAAAACGAAACAACGTTTTACAGGAACAACTTATTTATTTGTCGGCGTATCTGGGGTCAAATTCATCTGAGTGGGCGAGTCTTTAGGCTTGGCCTTAGACTTGGTATCCTTCTCAGCAGTCTTGTCCTTCCCCTTAGCGTCATCCTTGGCCTTCTTAGGAGCATCATCCTCATCGGCGACGCCATAAGCGGCCCGGACACGTTGGTTCACTTCAGCCATCATGTCAGCGTGATCAGCCAAGTACTGTTTGGCATTTTCACGACCTTGACCGATGCGGTCTTCCCCATAAGAGTACCATGAACCACTCTTATCAACGATTTCCTTCTCAACAGCCATATCGATCAATTCACCGGTTTGAGAAATCCCGCGACCATACATAATGTCGACTTCGGCACGCTTAAATGGCGGCGCAACCTTGTTCTTAACGACCTTGATTCGCGTCCGGTTACCAATCACGTTGGTACCATCCTTGATTTGTTCTGCACGGCGGACTTCAAGCCGCACGGTTGCGTAGAACTTCAATGCTCGACCACCAGGGGTGGTTTCAGGGTTACCAAACATAACCCCAACTTTTTCACGAATTTGGTTAATGAACAGGGCAATCGTCTTAGTCTTGTTAATCGTCCCAGAAAGTTTCCGTAAGGCTTGTGACATCATCCGGGCTTGGAGACCCACATGCGCATCACCCATTTCGCCTTCGATTTCAGCACGAGGGACCAAAGCGGCAACGGAGTCAACGACTACAATGTCAACGGCACCACTAGAAATCAAGGCGTCTGCAATTTGTAACCCTTGTTCACCAGTATCAGGTTGTGAGAGTAATAGGTCATCAATGTTAACTCCCAAGGCCGTTGCGTACGCTGGGTCTAAGGCGTTTTCAGCATCGATGTAAGCTGCAGTTCCGCCACGCTTCTGCACTTCGGCAACGGCGTGTAAGGCCACAGTCGTCTTCCCTGAAGATTCTGGACCGTAGATTTCTACGATTCGTCCTCGGGGATAACCGCCGACCCCTAACGCCACGTCAAGAGCTAACGAGCCAGATGGTACGACGCTTACTTGCATTTTGGTATTGTCGCCCATCCGCATGATGGACCCCTTACCAAAGTCTTTTTCAATTTTCTTCAGCGCTTTATCCAACGCCGCTTGTCGTTCGTCAGCCATCCAAATCCTCCTTTGAAACATCAATATTCAAGTAACACTATACCGGCTTATGTTCGAAAATGCAAGCAAAAGAAGAACAAAAGTTCCCCTTTATTTTTCATCTCGTAAAATTCGCCGAATCCAGTCTAAGCCGGTCATGACTGTTCGCTCCCGAATCTTTGCCCGGGTCCCAGTCAGCCGAATCAGCTTAGCCTGAGGTGCTTGTCCACGTTGTGCTAAACCGACCCACACAGTTCCTGCCGGTTGGCCCTCCAAGGCGTCGGGACCAGCAACGCCAGTGAAGCTCAGTGCAAAATCGGTGTTCAATTTTTGCCGGGAACGTTCTGCCATTTCCTTAGCCGTGGCCGCACTCACGACCCCCTGTTCATCGATCGTTTTTTCAGGAACTCCCAGCAACGCGTGCTTCGCCTCATTGGCATAGGTCACAAAACCACCAGGGAAAATGGCTGAAACGCCGGGAACGTCCCCTAGCGTGCTCTGAAATTCACCAGCCGTTAAGCTTTCGGCCGCTGTAATGGTCAAGTGCCGTGCAATCAAGTCATTAACCACCACTTGGGCCAACGTGTTGTCATCACCGTAACCATAGAGGTAATCCCCTACGCGATCCTTAATCGTCGCAATCATGTCATCCAGTAAGTGTTGCCCAGCAGCCTCATCCGCAGCGCTAGCCGTTAATCGTAGCGTGACTTCCGTTTCCTTCGCATACGGGGCAATCGTCGGATTAGTCTGATTGGCGATCAAATCATGCAATTCTGTCACCAACTGTGATTCACCAATGCCAAAGAATCGGAGTACCCGTGATACCAAATACTCCTGACGTTGATAGGCCTGTTTGAGCCGTGGTAAAGCTTCATTTAAAAACATGGGTTCCAATTCACTTGGTGGCCCGGGCAACAACATCATATCTGCGCCACTAGGAGATTGGTAGAAGGCACCTACAGCCATCCCCGTTGTATTCTTGAGGGATTGACTCCCAGCAGGATAAAGTGCCTGCAAGCGATTATTAGGCGTCAATTTTCGTCCGGTAACTGCAAAGTGATGTTGAATCTTGGCCATGGCCAGCTCATCTTCAACCAGCTTGACACCTAACAGTTGCGCAACAGTCTGTTTAGTCAGATCGTCTTTGGTCGGCCCTAATCCCCCACTGATGATGACCAGATCACTTCGCGACCGCGCCTGTTCCAGTACCGCCGTTAAACGATCGGCATTGTCGCCCACTAGCGAATGATAGTAAACTTCAATTCCTGCCTCCGCCAGCTCGCGCGCAATAAATGCTGAGTTCGTATCCACGACTTGTCCCAATAAAATTTCCGTTCCAACGGCTATAATCTCCGCTTGCATTGGTGACCCCTCCTACAGTTACATAGTTATCTCCGCAAAAAGACTGCGAATATTTTTTTATTTAACAAAACTTTTTGAAATCCGTGATCGACCGTAACACCATCGTCAGGAGGACGCCCGAAATACACGTCCCTCTAGCAGGTCGCAACTGTTCCTGATGGTTATCAGTTATCAATCAACACCAAACTGACATACAGCTCTCTAACGACAGATAACCTCCGTCAGTCAACGAAGGTTATCATAACATGTTTATTCTGCTGAAGACTCCGCAAAGACTTCACGATTCTGAACGAAGTAGTCGATGCCAGAGTAAATGGTGAAGAAGAGGCAAATGTAGAAGAAGATCAACGCCATCGGTACGTGAATCGTCCCAAAGCCGATGTTGTTCAATAACAGAAGGATAATCCCCACCATCTGAGTCGTCGTCTTGATCTTCCCTGGCCAAGCGGCTGCAAGCACCTTGCCACCAGTCTCGACCACAATCAGCCGTAATCCGGTCACAGCTAATTCTCGGCAAACGATAATGGCCACGCCCCAAGCCGGAACGGCGCCCATGTTGACTAACAGAATGAAGGCCGTCATCACGATCATCTTGTCTGCTAAGGGATCAGCGAATTTCCCAAAATTCGTGACTAAGTGTTGGCGCCGGGCAATCTGTCCGTCCAAGAAGTCCGTAATGGAGGCCGCCGCAAAGATCAAGGCGCCCCAGACCTGGGTCACGGGAATCGCCGTTCCCAACCAAGTCACGGTTCCCCAATCCAAAGGCAGAACCAGTAATAACAGAAAGACGGGGATCAAAATAATTCGAATAATGGTTAACCGATTCGGCAAGTTCACAAAAATTTCCTCCTTAAATTCCCACTTCATACAAAAAGCGCGCCGGTCGCCACGGACCGACCCGCTCTTTGACTATTTGAATTCCAAAGTAACGCTTTGTACTTGAGATGTGGTGGTACTAGTACTGCTAGAAGTCGTAGTGGTCGTGTCACTCGCACTAGAACTAGAAGCACTGCTCGTCGCCGTCGTTGACGTAAAGTCGAAGCTCTTGCCATCAACCTTTACCTTCGTTGCCGGTGCGTTCCCAAACTTAAAGGTCACACTCGTTGCAGAGCTTGGTAATGTCAACGCATGCGTGGTCGAGCTAGACAAGGTTCCTTGCCAGACCGTCGCACCATTGGCCGTTACGGAAAGCCAAGCACTACCAGTTGCCGATAAACTGATCTTCGGCTTGGAAGTTGCATTCTTCATTTCCCAAGTTGAGCCAGATGTCGTTGCACTCAATTGCTTGAAGCTAGCTGTCTTCTTCGATGAAGACTTCTTAGAAGAAGACTTCTTACTAGAGCTACTAGACTTCACGCTACTACTGCTACTGCCAGATACACTTACAGAACTGCTATCCACGTTGTTCTTAGTTGAAGAACCGCCATTACGAGAAGCAGCGACCCAGATCCCAATCAACACGACCAAAACGACGACGACAATGCCGACGATTGGAATCATCCGCCGTAACTTCACGTAACGTTCGTCAACTTGTCGTTGTTGTGACCGCGTCTCAGGATTATTTTCATTGACTTTATCCACGTACTCTTGTGTTTGTGTGCTTGGCAAAGCACTGTCAAATTGCTTCAACAGTTCTGCGCCATCCAAGTCAACCATGTCCGCATATTGTTTGATAAAGGCCCGGACATAAAAATCGCCAGGAAGTTCATCAAAGTTTTGGTCTTCGATTGCAATGAGATAGCGTTTCTGAATCTTCGTTGCCTGTTGGAGATCGTCTAGGGTAAAGCCCTTGGCAATCCGCGCATCCTTTAGCGTCTTTCCCAATGTAATTTTACTGTTATCACTCATGATTAAATTCTCCACCTGTTCAAAATTTCTCTATCATGCAAAGTATAGCATAGGCGCCGTCGCATTTTTAGCAACTGCTCCCAGATTTCAGGATTTAACGGTTTCTTAACCTCCACTTAGGGCAAAATCGTGTAGGTCGTACGCTGACTGTTGGTTAAGAAAGTTTGGGTAACATCTTTAAGGTCGGTAAACTGCATCCCCTCAAGTGTTGCCAACTCGTCAAAAATCGTGGCTCCCGCAAATAGCGGCCCATCGTACTGATTGGCGATTGCTTCAACCGAGTTGATGGCCCCAATTATCCGACCAATAGCTTCGCGCTTGACCAACTCGAATTGACTCTCAGCCGCCTTTAATTGTGCTGGCGCATCGTCCAGAATTGCCGTTAACTCACTAATAAAGGTCTCTGGGTCGTCCGTATCACCCGCGAGTTGGGCAAACTGAGCGCCTCGTTGTACCTGAAAATCGTAGCCGAAGCTATCATCGATCACATTGGCGTCGTACAGTCGCAAATAATTGTCACTGGTATCGTTAAATAACAAGTCAAATAATAATGACAATGCCACGCTATAAGCTAATCCCGCCCGACCACGTGGCACTTGATTGAAGCCACGAATGCCAATGCTGACCTTAGGCCGGGTGACGGATAAGTGGCGCGTCACCGCAGGAACGATGTCTGCCGGTGTCGCCTGCGGACTCGGAATTCGTTTGATCGGTTCAGCGGGGCCAAAGTCTTTGCTATCCTGATTGGCCGTCACCCAATCCAACGTCTCTTCTGGATCAAGTTGACCCACGACCACTAAGCTCATGTTGCTGGGCTGGTAGAACGTGTTGTACGCCGCGTAAAGATCATCGGCTGTAATCTTATCGATGGTGTCCACGGTCCCCGCAATATCAATGTGCAAGGGTTCTTTAGGATACAACTGCCCAATCATCCCAAAGTAACTTTGCCAGCCGGGATCATCGTCATACATCTGAATTTCCTGACCGATAATCCCCTTTTCCTTGTTCACCGTTGCCGCCGTAAAGTAAGGCTGCTGCACAAAGTCTAAGAGAATATCCAGGTTTTCCTTTAAGTGACTGGTCGTTGAGAATAAGTAACTCGTCTGGGTAAAACTAGTAAACGCATTGGCACTAGCACCATACTGACCAAACAAGTCAAAGGCGTCGTGATCCTTCTTCTCAAATAACTTATGCTCCAAAAAGTGAGCAATTCCATCTGGAAAGCGGATAGGTTCCGTCTGACCACGGGGAACGAATTCATTATCGGTTGACCCATAGTCGGTCGTCATAATCGCAAATGTTTTATGAAAACCAGCCTTAGGCATTAAAATGACCTTTAGTCCATTAGTCAGCGTGGTTTGGTAAATCGTCTCGCCCAACCGGTCATACACTTGTTTATTCAGCATGCTGGGCACCTCCATGTAAGCAGTAGGTCGCCTGTAGCGTCACTTTTTGCGCTACGCGTTGCACGTCAGCAACCGTAACAGCTGCCAGGCTTTCCTGCCATTCTTTTAAGGGTTCATTCAAGTGGGTTAATTGTGAATTTAAGAGTCCCGTCAACCGCCGCTGTGGGCTATCTAACCCAGCTAACCGGGCATTCAACAATCCTGCCTTAACTTCCGCCAAGAGTTCAGCGCTTAGTTCGCCGCGTTGTAAGGCCCGCAGTTGATCACCAATGATGGCCACGACGCGGTCCTGATTTTCGGCTTGAATTCCGGCCTGAACGGACAAAGTCCCAGTGAATGGACTGTAACCGCTACTAGCATAATAAGCCAGACTCGCCTTTTCCCGGACATTCGTAAAGAGTAAGGACAGTGGTGACCCGCCAAAAGCCGCATTAAAGACCACGGCAGGCAAAAAGTCTGCGTCATCCCGGTAAACGGGCAGTTGATAGCCTAAGTTAAGCTTAGCCTGCACAACGGGCGCCAAATCGTCTCCCTGTTGGACGTGGTCGCGCTTCTCCCACCGGTAGTATAACGATGGGTCCGCTACCGTCCGCTCGGCCAATGGCCAGTCAGCCAGTGCCGTCTGCACGCGTTCCGGTGTGACGTCACCAATAACGGCAACGTGGACCGCATCATTAGCCAGCATATCGTGGTACGTCTGTAAAACCGCCGTAGCTGACAACTCACCTAGCGTCGTAATATCTCCTAACGCACTCATTGCTTGGGCCGGTTGGCCGGTGAATAGCAGTTCCTGTAAGCGCCGGTTAGCGAGGTATTGTTTATCATCATCCAATGATTTAATCGCCGTCAATAAATTCTGTCGTTGCTGCGTAAACGTTGCCGGATCAAAGTTACCTTGTGGGAGCAAGGGATCGAATAAGACTGCCCGCAAGAGCGCCATCCCCTGTTCAAACAACGGTGTTTTATCCATAAATTGGTCCAAATACTGTTCATCAACCACGGAGACCGTCAAGCGAATGACATGCTTAGTCCCTAATTTAATGACACTAATGCCAAAACTAGCCCCGTAGAGCCGCGACAATTGTCGTGCCAATGCCGTCTGGGTGGGATAAGCCGCCGTACTGGTCTCTAAAACCTGTGCCAGCAGTGCTCGCGCCGTAATCGCTGTTGCTTGCAGAGGCGCTACAAAGTCCACCTTGATACCAATAGTCTTGAATTGTTTAGTGGGTAACAAGTCTAACGTTACCCCGTCTCGAATGCGAAAATGCACGCGCTATTGCCTCCTTCAGCAAAAACCTAATCGGTGTTTAATTCTAAGGGAACCACGGCCTAAATACAAGCGGCGACCACTAAAAAAACACGGTTAGACTGGTCACAATGTCGCGGTTTGACGGTAATTATCGCTAGTCGCTTAGAATTTATTGACGGTGATCATCGTGATCGAAATTGCCGCTTACCAACTCTGATTCTACTGAGCCAGTATGGTTAGGTCCGTTGCCAATCCTAAATTTTGCCCTTGATCAGTTGGTATATTTAAGTGATAACGCTCATGCTTAGTCGTGTTAAACAGAAAACTACCCTTACACCGCCGAACTTTTTCGAGAGTGTGAGGGTAGCTCGTGCTGCCAATATTTACTTAGAATCTAGTAGCGGCGTATCCACATTCTTACCGAACCATTTCTCATTGATCTTTTCTAGCGTGCCATTCTCGGCTAACCGCTTGAGACCAGCATTGATTTTCCGGCGCATCGTGACATCACCCTTTCGAAGACCCACGGCAAACTTTTCCTTAGGGAAATTGCCAACCGTAACGCGGTAATCTTCCGGATGCGCCTGATGTTTGACATAATAGTTGGCGTAGGTGCTGTCAATCAGTAATCCCTTGATTCGCCCGACGTTGAGGTCGATAAAGGCGTTCGTGAAGGAATCGTACGTGATGGCCTCGTGATTCTTGATGTGGTCTTTCAACAGCTTCGGGTAAGCATCGATATCCTGGGCACCAGATGAGCCAGTTTGCGCACCCAACACCTTCCCCTGCATGTCTGCAAACGACTTAATCTTGTTCTTCTTCAACGTGACCAGGACCTGGTCATTGTTGAGGTAGGTGTCCGAAAATGCCACCTGTTTGGCCCGTTGTGGCGTAATCGAGAACCCATTCCAAATGAGGTCGATCGTGCCATTGTGAAGTTCCGTCACGTTCAACGACCAATCGATCGTTTGAAAGTCGACCTTGATACCGTAGAGTTTAAACACGGCCCGGGCGAGGTCAATATCGTAGCCGACCAGTTTGCCACTCTTTTGCCGAAAGCCCATTGGCACAAAGCTATCATCCAGACCGACGACGACCTTCTTTTTCTTTTCGATCTGCGACCACTTGTCCGTCTTGTTAGCCCGCTGCGTGACGGTCGTACACCCCGCTAACACGCCACTGAGGCCAATCATCACGGCAATTAGTGTCCAAATACGTCCTAATTTTTTCATCCGTGTTGCCTCCTAGTCCTTGGGTTCAACCCGCATCATCTGATCGGCGATGGCTTCGGCAAAGGGAATATCATGCGTCACCACGATTTGTGTAATGCCTTCGTCACGGAGCTTCACAATAATCTGTTGAACTTCACGCCGCAAATCAGGATCGAGCGCAGACGTCGGTTCATCGTAGCACAATAACTTCGGGTGCATCGCCAATGCTCGGACAATGGCGACCCGTTGCTTTTGACCACCAGACAATTCGTACGGATAAAGGTCTGCCTTATCTCCTAAGTTCAATTGATCCAGCAACCGCTTGGCTTCCTTTTTCGCATCGCTAGTAGCTTGCTTCAACACCATGGTTGGCGCCAACGTCACATTTTGTAAGACCGTCAGATTGGGAAACAGTTGATAATCCTGGAAAACGACCCCAATAACGGAATCATTATCGCGATTAGTGGCGGGGTCAAATGTCTGACCGTCCAAAATAAATTCGCCACTGTCGACTTCCGCCAACCCACTGATACACCGTAGGAGCGTTGTTTTTCCCGCACCGGACGGCCCAACGATCGTCAGAATCTTGCCATCCTCTACGGTGAGATTGACATCGTCCAAGATGGTCTTGCCACCAAATTTTTTCGTAATTCCTTTAAGCTCTAACATATGTTGACCATCCTTTCTCTAACGCCAAGCGCTGTAGTGCTTCTCCAACCGGTGCAAGATCAACGTGCAGACGGCCGTTAACAGTAAATAAATAATCCCGACCAATAGCATTGGTGCAATCGTCACGTCACGGGCCATGGCGACGTTACCGGCCCGTAATAAGTCCCCTAAGCCGATAACATAAACCAACGAGGAATCTTTAACTAAGTTAATGACTTCATTTCCAATCGAAGGGAGTACGATTTTGACAACTTGTGGAATCACAATCTTCCGCAGTGTCTGCCACCGCGTTAACCGCAGAACCCGAGCACTCTCATACTGACCCACGGGGATGGCTTGCAACCCACCTCGGAAGATTTCAGCAAAGTAAGCCGTGTAGTTCAAAATGAAGGCAAACAAAGCGGCGTCGTAACGCTGGAAAACGATCCCGATGATTGGTAGACCATAAAAAACGAAAATTAATTGCAGTAACAGCGGTGTCCCCCGCATCAACCAGACGTAGATATCGATCAGCCACGTTAAGGGCTTAAACCTGGTCTTCATTCCCAAGCCAACCAAGATACCTAAAGGAACGGAGACGATGATGGTCCAAAAGAAAATGGATAACGTCATGCCAGTTCCGGAAATCAATGATGGTAAAATCTCGCTAAAATAATGCATAGTGCGCTTCCTCCTTTAACAACTCTAATCGACAGTCGTGATATCAGTTGACAACCAGACGACAAAAAACGCCCCCTGAGACTTTCATCTCAAGAGGGCGTATCAACGCGGTGCCACCTCATGTACTCGACGGGCTCACGCCACGCCGACTCAATGAGTTGCTTGCAACATGGCCCCACTAAATAAAAAAGTCCCCTTAGGCCCAAAAGCCTAAGAGGACGATCACATCGTGGTTCCACCTCTGATTCGTCGTTCTATCACTAAAACGACCTCAGTGAGTTGCAAGCAACTCCAGCGATAACGGGCTACCCCGGACCATCCTACTCACTTCAAATGGTCAACTCACAGATGTGGTTCGACTAACTAAGATCGCCCGTTTCCATCAGCGGGGCTTTCTGGTGATCCTTAGCTACTCTACTCTTCTGTTCAACGTCTTTTCTTTCATTGCCAATATACTACGATTAATTCTGACCAGCGTCAAGTCTTTATTTTAATTCCGGTGTTAAAAGTCGTCTTAGCTGGCGCTTCGTAAGCTGGCGCACAGCGCAGCCAAGTTAGACCAATTTACCGGCATGACTGCTTACCAATACTGGGCAAGTAGTTATTTCGGTTTCATCTTTCGATCTTTAAAATTACCAAAAAAAAGACCAGTAAACCGCGCCAAGCGCCATCTACCAGTCTCTACATTTTAACGTTTTATATCCTTAACCGCGGTGGAACCAGCCACTGACCTTGTGCCAGAAACCAGACTCCTCTTGTTCCTCAAGCTTCATCAGAGGAACCGTTTCGCCCTCTAGACGGCGCGCAACGTTCCGGTAGCCTTGTGAAGCCGGATTGTCAGTCTGCATAACAATGGGTTCACCCTTGTTGGACGTGGTAATTACCGCGTCGTCATCAAAGATGATGCCGAGCAGTTCGATGCCCAGATGATGGGTGATCTCATCGATATCCATCATGGACCCATCCTGCATCATGTTCCGGCGAATCCGGTTGATCAACAGGCGTGGCGCCTCAGTCAACGGATGTTGCTCCAACAATCCCACAACCCGGTCGGCATCCCGGACCGCTGAAATTTCTGGGGTGGTAACCACGATGGCGGCATCAGCACCCGCAACGGCGTTCATGAATCCCTGTTCAATTCCGGCCGGGCAATCGATCAGAACGTAGTCGTAATCCGGCTTTAGTTCATCCACGATTTCCTTGACCTGTTCAGGTTGGAGGGCCGTCTTATCGGTATTCTGTGCGGCTGGCAACAGGTAAAGCTTATCGTCAAAACGTTTGTCTTTGACCAGTGCCTGTGGCAACTTTGCCCGACCTTCGGCAACATCCACGATATCATAGATGATTCGATTATCGAGGCCCAATACCACATCCAGGTTCCGTAACCCAATATCGAGATCCATCAGACACACGCGCTTACCCATCAAGGCTAACGCCGTCCCAATGTTGGCACTCGTTGTGGTTTTACCCACACCACCTTTACCGGAGGTGATCACAATTGCTTTTCCCATTTCTAAATTCCTCCAATCTGGTTATACAACTTTGGATTGATCTTCTTTAATTGCTCAAGCTTACCGTACGACAAAACGTGCAGGTCGTTAACGTAAGCGATGGTTTGCCGCGAATCAGTCACTTGCGCTGGTTCAACGATGTCAAACTGTTCTGCAATGCGGACTTGTTGTGCCGTCTGAAGATTTCCCATAATCAGCTTGGATTCATCATCGGGATAGCCCGCTTGAAGAATTCCAGCAACGTTTCCCATGGAAAAGATGTTGCCACTTGTCCGGAGCTTACCACCTTCGTGAATCGTACCTAAGAACAAAACGTCCCCCTGCATGACCACTTCTTGACCGTTACGAATGACTTTGCTTAATAGGTGAACGTTCTCTCGTTCGCGAAGCTGAATCGCATCCGCCACCGTAATCACGTTCGCCGCAATCTTATGAATTTCAAATCGCGGATAACCCGCCACAAGTTGTTCAATTTTAGTTTTCTCATCGGCCGTCAAAATACGGTCCTCAGTCAAGACATCCAAAGAAACTTTGGTATCCATGACCTGTGGATCGACCTTGAGATTTTCTAGTAGTGCTTTTAAATCGACCAAGATTTGGTCCAAACTTGCCGACTGTTTGAGCACCAAATCATAGCCGTTTTGCGTTCCCCGTAATACGGCAGCTTGCATAGCGTTCGTTCCCTTCACCTATTTTAACCAATTATACACCCATCGAATGGGGAAATATAAAATTACAAACATTGCCAAGTTGAAGGCCAGTGTCGGCCCTAAAGTGTTCACTAAAAATGAGCTTCCAGACATCGTCGTCAAATGAATTGCCCGACTCGCCAGGTACCCCAACGCTTCCACAATGGTAATGTCGATGAAGTAAATCAACAGGCCACTCAAAAAATTAGGCCGAATGTACAGCACCAACCGCCGAGTCACGTAAATGACCACGGGGAAAACAAAGACGTATACCCCGAAGATGCCGGTATAGTACAAGTCAAATACTGCTCCCGCGATAGCTGCCCACACCGCTAACGGCATCGGGTACGCTTCACCTTGATCGGCCTCAAAGATGGCACCACAAACCAGCCATAACACGACCAGATGGCTGACCATTGCCGATGGGTAGCGGAACAACTGCACGCTAAAGCTCTGACTGATTGAACCATCTAACAGGAGCAGTAAGAATAAACCGATGGGAAAGCCGAAGCGTAACTTTGATAATCGATACACGACTTATCCCCCCTACTGTTTCGTAACGGCAACCGTCACAACATTTAGGCTGCTCAGATCCGTTGCAGGTGTGATGTAAAGTTTGGTTGCTAACCCATAATCAGAACCTGACGCCTTAGCGACCGTCCCAACATATAGCCCCTTAGGTGTGACACCACCGAGACCACTCGTGACGACTTTATCACCCTTACTGAGCTTTGCCTTAGTCGTGATGTTGTCCATCGTGACCTGACCAGTCGTTGACTTGTAGCCACTCAGAACACCATTGACCGTGGTACCGGATTTGGTGGTAATCTGAACAGCAAATCGATTGGCGGAATCGTTGTTATCCGTGATCAATTCAACTTTAGAGTTGGTCTTGTTCACTTCAGCGATTCGACCGATCAGACCGGAGCCCGACATCACTGGCATGTTCTTCTTCACACCAGCAGCAGCACCCTTGTTGATCACCACTTGGTTTTGCCAAGACGATGGCGTCCGCGTGATCACTGCGGCCGAAACAGCCGTATAATCCGTCAATGACGCGTTGAGCTTGAGTTCTTGTTTCAATTGTTTGTTTTCTTTGGCAAGGGTCTGGTCCCGCACCTTAGTCTGTGCCAGTTCGCTGACCTGTTGCTTAAGTTGTTGGTTTTCTTGATACGTATTCAACAACTCCGAAATGGAGCTAACTGAACCGCTCAGACCGTTAGCGGGAAACGCAACGACCCGGTCGACCAGCCCGACAATATCATTGCCAAATTGCTGAATCAGTGGTGGCGTTGACTTCTTATTACGAATAGTTACGGACACCGTCATCAAAGCAAAGCTAACAATCAAGCAGACAATGATAATGACTAGTCGCCGATTGAAAGAAAATTTCTGCATGTTTGACCTCCATCTTGTTCGGTACGTCATCTAAATCGATAAGCATACCGTCACAATAAAGAAGCGGGAAGCTGCCTTCCCGCTAGTCCCTATTTTTTCTTCATGACATCGATACTCTTTAAGGATTCACCAGTACCAGCTGCCACACAATCCAGCGGATCATTTGCAATGGAGACCGGAACCTTGGTTGCATCCGCAATCACTTCTGAGAAGTTTTTGAGTAATGCACCACCACCAGTTAACACGATGCCGTGATCAATCACGTCAGCGGCGATTTCTGGTGAGGTTTCTTCGAGTGTTTCTTTGATTGCCGTAATAACTGCCTGAACGGGTTCTTGGATGGCCTTCGCCACGTCGACCGCTGAGACTTCAATTGCTTTTGGCAAACCAGTAACTAAGTCGCGGCCCCGAATCGTGGCGCCTTCGATCTTAGCGGCATCTTCAACTGAAGCGGAACCAATGTCCATCTTCAGCTTTTCAGCCGTCCGTTCACCGATTAACAAATTAAAGTTTGAGCGGACGTACGTCGAAATGGCGTCATCCAACTTGTCGCCAGCCATTCGGATTGAACGACTAGAAACGATCCCACCTAAGGAAATCGTGGCAACGTCGGTCGTCCCACCACCAATGTCGACCACCATACTACCGGTTGGGTCCATAACGGGCAACCCGGCACCAATGGCCGCAGCAAATGGTTCTTCGATGACGTACGCATCACGAGCACCAGCAACACGGGTTGCGTCAATGACGGCCCGCTTTTCAACTTCCGTTACACCGCTTGGCACACAAACCATAACGTAAGGCTTACCGCCTGAACGACCAACCGTCTTGTCGATGAAGTACTTCATCATGGCAACCGTTGTATCGTAATCGGCGATAACCCCATCCTTCATGGGCCGAATGGCAACAATGCTTGCCGGAGTCCGGCCAATCATTGCTCGAGCGTCTTCACCAACGGACACAATTTCCCCAGACTTTGTGTTCTTGGCGACAACAGAAGGTTCGCGAAGAACGATTCCTTTACCGTCAACGTACACAATCGTATTGGCGGTACCTAAATCGATCCCAATATTTTTCGTTCCTAATCCGAACACTGTGTTTCATCCCTTCATTGTCAACAAAATATTAATATGCTTTGTCTTATTCATTGATAGACGTATTATAACATACCTATCTACGTGAGAACACGTCGTCAATGTCAAGAATACCGAACTTTTAACGAGAAAGAAATAGCAAAGCACGATTTTAATCAGTTTTTAAAGGTTCTGACTCATTTACCCCCTGAGTAACCGGTAACTGGCCGGTCTCGCGGAGACTAAAGTAGGTGGTTAGCCCAATGACAAAACCATCTAATAATGGAATTCCCATCAATTCCCCACAGTGGGCTAATCGCCGCATAAAGCGCAGGTCATTGGTCGACGGTTCCGCGACTCCACTGGGGTGGTTGTGGGCAATCACAATGGCCGCTCCTCCCGCCAGCACGGCGACGCGAAAGATCTCGCGGGGATGGACCGGACAACTATCTAATGTCCCCTGAAAAACAATCTGTCGGTCGATGATCTGATGCTTGGCATCAACCACCAACACCTCTAGTCGCTCCTGTGGCACGTAGCGCAAGTCATCCATCAAAAGCTGGCCGAGCTGGCTACTGGCCAGGATTTCTCCCAGAATCAGCCGCGGTGCCCGTTGCGCCCAACGACCTAGGTCGATAGCTGTCAGTAACGCCTGCCGCTTGCCATGACCCGCAACGTAGCGCTGCGTCTGTCGACGACTCGCGTAGCGGAGGTCAGCCACGCTATGAAAATACTGAAAGAAGCGGTCCGTCTCTTTGACGCTGGTCAACCCTAATTGCGCTAAGACTTGCCCGACCAACTGGCGTTCCGTCCGACTTGTTACCCTTACTCGTTGCATCAACTCATCCCCTTACGGTTAACTCCGTAAAAGGTGGCAAATTATTCGTCAGTTTCTTTAAAATATTGCCGAACTTCCGAAATAAAGTAGAGTGACCCCGTCAGCAGGACCAAATCATCGGCCGAAATGTTCGCCAGCGCTTCTTTTAAGGCACTCGGCCAATCGGGAGCCATCGTCATTCGCTTGTGTGAAGCTACTGCGTCTTCTAGCGCTTGTGGTGTCGCCGCCGCACGTTTGCCCGGCCCCTGAAATTGGGTCACGATGATGTGCACGTTGGGGACCTGTAATAAGGTCCGCACCATCTTGTCATACTGTTTGTCAGCCAACACCGCCAACACGATATAAATGTCGTGCTGCTTAAAGTGTTGCCGCAACAACTGCACCAGTTCAACCATGGCAGGTTCGTTATGAGCGCCATCAATGGCAATTAGTGGTTCGTTCGTTAACCGTTCAAACCGTCCCGGCCAAGCGGTATGCTTCAATCCAGCACGGATATCGACAATATCATAAGGTAATTCCCGCAACTGATGATACGTGATAAATGCTGTGAGCGCCGTTGCCGCATTGTCAATCTGATATTGACCCAATAAGTCGATCTCCAAATGACGCCAACGACGATCGCCCCAGACGTAGTCAAACCGTTCTCCCCATCCAGATTCGGGCTGGCTCTGAACGTGAAAATCGCGGTCTAATGCCCGCACCGTTGTCTGGTTCTTGGCCGCCGTTTGATCCATCACTGCCAAGGCATCCGGCGTCAAACGACCGCAAACCACTGGTACACCGGGTTTGATGATGCCCGCCTTCTGTGCAGCAATCTTAGGAATCGTATCCCCCAAAACCTTCATGTGATCCATACCAATTGTCGTGATCACAGAGACGGTCGGCTGAATGATGTTGGTTGAGTCGTACAATCCCCCCAGCCCCACTTCCACGACCACCACGTCCACGGGATGACTAGCGAAGTAACAAAACATTAAGGCCGTATCAATTTCAAATTCCGTTGGCCCCTCTTCGGCCAGCTCCTGATCTAACCGCGCCACCACGGGTTGAATCCGGTTGACCATCGTAATCAGATCATCATCACTGATGGGTTGACCATCGGTACTGATTCGTTCGTTAAACCGCGTAATAAACGGTGACGTAAACGTGCCGACTGTCTGCCCTTCCGCCATGAATAAATCACGCAAGAAAGCAACCGTGGACCCCTTGCCATTGGTGCCAGCCACGTGAATCATATTTTTTAACTGCTCCTGTGGATCCCCCAAGATGTGCATGAATTGGCGCATCCGTTTCAACGTAGGCTTCTTCTTAAATCGGTCTCTGCCATGAATAAACTGCAAGGCCTCAGCATATGTTTCTACCAAAATTAAAACCTCCCGACTAATCGCTATTTCTCAGTCTAGCAGATTTTTTCCGCTAGTGAAGTGTTATTTCAGCTTTATCAGCAGCCCACATTCCCGGTCAGCACGTTGAACGGTTTAGTCACAAAAATGATCCAGAAAATCAATCACTGATTTTCTGGATCATTTAAATGACGCCTTCAAGTAAAACTATCTGCTTAAAGTTGTGCTTTGATGTCAGCTAACCGCTGTTGCGTGGCCGCTAACTTCTTTTCATTATCTGCTTGCTTCTCCCGCTCAGCATTGACCACATCTTCTGGGGCGTTGGCCACGAAGCGTTCGTTGCCCAGCTTCTTAGTTGCCCGTTGAACTTCGGCCGTGTACTTGTCAACTTCCTTGTCCAAGCGTTTCACTTCATCGTGAAGGTCGACCAATTCAGCTAACGGAACGGAAACTTCGGCCCCCGTAATGACCCCCGTCATCGCTAACTTAGGTGCAACCAAGTCGGCACCAATTTCCAAGTTCTTTGGGTGAACGAACCGGTCGATATAGTCGCGGTTGTTTTCAAAGACACTGTGAAGTTGGTCGTTGCTGGTCTTGATCTGTAAATCAATTGGCGTAGACATAGGCGCATTGGCTTCAGCCCGAATGTTCCGGACAGCTTTGATCAAGTCAATCAGGCTAGTCATATTGGCTTCTGCGGTGGCGTTATCAAATTCTGGGTGGTCGACTGGGTAAGCCGCCGTTACCAGCGATTGCCCGTCATGTGGCATCGCTTGCCAGATGGCTTCCGTCACGAATGGCATGATTGGTTGTAGCAAACGCAAGGTTTGATCCAAGACGTAGGCTAAGAGGTCTTGCTTGTTCGCCTTAGCCGTTTCATCGTCGCCCATCAAAACTTCCTTACTCATTTCGATATACCAATCACAGAAGTCGTTCCAGATGAAGTTATACAATGCCCGACCGGCTTCACCGAATTCGAACTTGTCAAACATTTCCGTCACGTGCTTAACCGTATCGTTCAAGCGGCTTAAGATCCACTTGTCGGTCAAATCCCATTTGTCAGCAGCAGGCACCACTGGCTTCGTGTTTTCGCCCAAGTTCATAATGACAAACCGGCTCGCGTTCCAGATCTTGTTGATAAAGTTCCAGGCAGCGTCCATCTTGTCATAGCTGAACCGAACGTCTTGACCTGCCGTTGAACCAGTCGACAGGAACCAACGTAACGCATCAGCACCATACTTGTCGATGACGTCCATGGGGTCGATCCCGTTGCCGAGCGACTTACTCATCTTGCGGCCGTCTTCGGCCCGAATCAAGCCATGTAGAAGGACATGTTTGAATGGCTTCTTTCCCGTAAATTCAAGGCTTTGGAAGATCATTCGAGAAACCCAGAAGAAGATGATATCGTAACCCGTAACCAGCGTGTCAGTTGGGAAGTAACGCTTGTAATCAGCGCTATCTTCATCCGGCCAGCCCATCGTGGAGAATGGCCATAAGGCACTGGAGAACCAGGTATCCAAGACGTCAGGGTCTTGTTCCCAATTTTCAATATCCTTAGGCGCTTCCTCATTGACGTAAACTTCACCGGTCTTCTTGTTGTACCAAGCTGGAATTCGGTGGCCCCACCAGAGTTGACGAGAAATAACCCAGTCATGGACGTTTTCCATCCATTGCGTAAAGGTATGTTCAAAGCGCTCTGGCACGAAGTCAACCGCGTTGTCGCCTTCTTGGTTCTTGATGGCGGCTTCTGCAAGAGGCTTCATCTTTACGAACCATTGGGTCGACAGCCGGGCTTCAACTTGTACCCCCGTCCGTTCGGAATGACCTACGGAGTGGACGATTGGGTCAATCTTAATCATCAGCCCCTGTTCGTCCAAGTCAGCAACCATGGCCTTACGAGCATCAAACCGATCCATACCAGCATACTTGCCGGCACGGTCGTTCATGGAAGCATCCTCGTTCATGGTGTTAATCCGTTCGAGGTTGTGACGATTCCCAACTAAGAAGTCATTCGGGTCATGGGCCGGTGTAATCTTAACCATCCCAGTCCCAAAGTTGATATCAACGTATTGGTCGGCGATGATTGGAATCTCACGATTAGCCAAAGGCAGGATAATCTTCTTGCCAACTAGGTCCTTGTACCGGTCATCATCAGGGTTAACCGCAACGGCGGTATCCCCCATCATGGTTTCGGGACGCGTCGTGGCGATTTCAATATAGTGCTTGCCGTTAAACGTATACTCTGGATCTGCAAATGGGTATTTTACGTGGTAGAACGCACCCTTGTCATCTTGGTGAATAACTTCGATGTCAGACAGCGCCGTCCGTGCTTGGGGATCCCAGTTGATGATGTACTCACCCCGGTAAATCAAGCCCTTCTTGTATAACGTGACGAAGACCTTCTTAACGGCGTCGGACAAACCTTTGTCCAAAGTGAACCGTTCACGGGAGTAGTCCATAGACAAGCCCATCTTGGCCCACTGTTTGTGAATGGTGGCGGCGTATTCGTCCTTCCATTCCCAAACCTTGTCGACAAACTTTTCACGACCTAGGTCGTAACGGGTAATCCCCTGTTCGCGTAGTCGAGCTTCGACCTTAGCTTGTGTGGCGATCCCGGCATGGTCCATTCCGGGAATCCAGAGCGTATCAAAGCCCTGCATCCGCTTTTGCCGAATGATCATGTCTTGTAAAGTCGTGTCCCAAGCGTGACCTAAATGAAGCTTCCCGGTAACGTTGGGTGGTGGTAAAACGATGGAATACGGCGTGGCTTTCTTGTCACCACTAGGTTTGAAAACATCTTCGTCAAGCCAAGTTTGATAGCGTCCCGCTTCAACGGCGGTGGGATCGTACTTGGTTGGCATATCGATTTGCTTGTCAGCCATTTGTAATCAGTTCCTTTCTTATCTGCACGAAGTTACGTTTGATGGCACAAAAAAATCTCCATCCTAAAAAATTAGGACGAAGATTTCTTCGCGGTACCACCTAAATTGGGCGTTCATGCCCCACTTAACTTCTTTGTTAACGGAGAGTGCTCCGGTCCGGACTTACTATGGGTTCAGTCCGGCAGCTCGCAAGCTACTTTCACGCTAGTCTGATTCACCGGTTCCCAGCAATCCCGGTTCTCTAGGCAATCTAACTAACGCTACTGACTTGTTCAACGCTACTTTCACATAGTCTACTCAATTTTAGCCTAAAGGTCAACACGTGGGACTAACTTTTCGAGGGCGTTAATAGCAGCCAAGTAATCTGGTTCACTCGATTGTTCCTTGACGATTTGCCGGTAAACAATCTTACCAGTGTCATCAATGATCCAAATCGAACGCGCCAGGTTTCCCAGGTTAGGAACATACAGGCCCATTTCATATCCAAATGACAGTTCTTCATCGGACAACAGGTCAACATTTTCCACACCCTGAGCGGCACACCAACCAGTTTGTTCTGCAATTGAATTATTTGAAATCGTACAGAATTTAGCATCTGGATAATGGTCTGCCTGCTGGGTAAACTTCCGCGTCTGAATGGTGCAAACGGGCGTATCGAGGTCCGGAACAACACTGATCAAAGTCACCTTACCAATTAAATTAGCAGTTTTAACTTTGACATTGTCCTGATCAAACACCTTAAACTTTGGTAACTGATCCCCTACTTCTGGCAAGTCGCCGGAAAGAGAGAATGTATCGCCGAGTCGTGTAACTTCCACGCAGATCAACCCCTTCGAGATATTTATCGGCTCTTCACCGATTAATTGCTTCAATTATCGCGCATTCAGCGGGTGAAAGACAAGCTTTTTGGTAGAAAATACTAAAAAACTAATTGGAGCGTGCAAAATGGTGTTCAGATGCCATCTCAATCATAAAATTCAGAAATTAATTAGCTCATTGTATCGTGCCAAATAGCATTTTGACAGATAAAAGCAGATTTAACGCAAAACAATCGGTCGATCATAACTGTCAATTCATAGCGAAACTCAACCTGTTTTCAAATCCAACAAGTATACGAATATTTCAAGTCTCAAGAAAGCTAAGATAACGTTCAATACCCACGGCATTGAATATCTTTTGCCTCAGTAATGACGATTTAAAATAAATAAACGATAAAAAAGATAAGAAGCAGAACCAAAATTTGGTCTTGCACCTTATCTTTAATCAGAATAATAGACACGTCACAACTTCTTTAGAGGTCAGTCTTCTAAACAGACTACCCAATCGGTCTTTTTCAATAGATTTAGTCTAGGAATCTTTTGAAGGACGTTATAAACAATCATCGAGTAGATAATGGGCATGATAAAGTAAACAATCGCTAACATTGCCAAACGAGACATTGTCGACCCATCCATATACGAGAATGAATTGATAGGCCCCACTGGAAATCCGAACCCAGCAAATTGTGAATCACATTTCAACCGGACCAACGAATCAGTTAACCCTGATAGCATACCCACAAGTGCAATCGGAATCAGCATCCGCGGATGCTTGGCAAAATTAACCAACATCATTTTGACTCCGCCAAAGAACATGACGAGCGGTATCCCCTTCTTATTTGATGTGAAGGTGCCCACAGCAACCATAATAAAACATGAAGTTACACCGACTGCAGCTGCACCACCGGCTACCCCACTAATGCCAATAGCGACGCCTAACCCCACACTCGACAATGGTGTCGATACAATCACAGCGAACGTCATTGCAATCAGCATGCACATCAATGTCGGCTGCAAACTTGTAAACAGTTTTAGCGTCTGGCCAACAACGACTGAAATCAAATGTACATATGTGTACAACCAAGTCCCAATTGCACCAACGACAACACCACAAATAATTGGGTCCCAGAAGATGGCAAAGCTCCCAATATACTTTCTGATCTTACGGGCCACAAAAATAGCAATCGCAATGACTAAAAGCGTATTAATGATATCTCCCATCCCTAGCAGAACAAATTGACCATCTTGATATGACACAGCACCACTAGCCGCTAATGCTGCTAATGAAATACTCGCTTTTTCAACCATCGTGCAGTTGAATTTGTTAGCTGCCAATATCGCTGAGACTACTGGAACTGTATAGACACCTAAGTTAGCAATCGTATCAATATTTCCCCAGAAAACACTATCCGGAGCAAGCCCATTTATAAATGGTGAAATTAAAGCACTCGGCGTCACAGCCGCAACGATAGCAATTGCCATACCCGATAAAATTCGATCCCAAAATTCACGGATGGGTACCTTTTCTGATTCGTCCATTTTCTTCTCCTTTTTGTATAGAGCTGATTAATAAAATGATCAGGATGTACCAGAAGGTCCACAGTGGTACTTTGAAAATAGTAGATTGTGTACACTTTTCCCCTTAAAATAGGTGCACAGCAATGGACGTTACCAGTACTTTAATTATGTCAGAGTTTAAACGTTTTCATTGTTTGACGTGGACAAAAGTGTGGCAAGTATTTACTGAAAAAATTATTCTTTAACGGATACGTAGTCTTTAGTAATAACAGTACCTGTTCCCTGCTCTAAGAAATCACCGATACTTTCAAGCGATGTAATAACTGCCTTGGCATTATGCGTGTTTTCGACAAAGTTCATTGCCGCTTGAACTTTAGGCAACATACTACCTTTTGCAAATTGATTTTCATCAAGATACTGTTGAAGCTCTTCAACAGACACATTTTTCAATGCTTTTTGCGTTGGTTTATTGAAATTCACAAATACATGATCAACTGCAGTTAATATAATCAATACATCAGCGTTGATTTGCTCTGCCAACTTTTCTGAGGCAAAGTCTTTATCAATTACTGCCTCTCGACCCGCAAAACGATTACCGTTGCGAACTACTGGCACACCGCCTCCACCAACCGAAATTGGAACAACGCCGTTATTAACTAAAGTTTCCACTACGTTTGATTCAATCACATTGATTGGTCGTGGTGATGGTACTACCCGCCGATAGCCACGCCCGGCATCTTCAACAAATTTATACTCAGGATGCTCAAGATGTTTTGCTTCGGCAATCTCTTTGGTATAAAAGGGACCAATCGGCTTACTTGGATTTTGAAAGGCAGGATCAGTTTCAGCGACTTCGACTTGAGTTACGATTGTCGCCGTTTCTTTTTTCAAACCCACTTTTTTTATTTCTTCGTTCAAAGCGTTTTGTAACCAATACCCAATGCTCCCTTGAGTCATGGCAACGGCAGTATCAATGGGCATTGCTGGATTGTTTTCAGTACTCCCAGTTGCTTGTTGTAATAGCAGATTGCCCACTTGTGGACCATTACCATGAGAGATAACTAACTCATCTCCATTTTGAATAAACTTCACGAGATAAGCTGCTGTTTTACGTAATGCTGCTTGCTGTGCTTGAGCGGAAGCATCTTGAGATAGAATAGCATTTCCACCAAGTGCTACAACGATTCTCTTTTTGGTCATTTAATATCGCTCCCCTATAAATTGAAAAGGTTATGAAGACCCGAGCTTAGAATGCCGAATCTTCATAACCTCGTTGTAAAACGGTTCCTGCCTAAATATATATTGTCATTGGATGTTCAGACTTTACGCGCGTTATTTTTAGTAACTAATTTGAATACTTTATCTTTGTGTCCAGTAAAATAATCGACAATATTCTGACAAGAAATCCGCTGTAGGTTTTCAATGGCGTCTTGACTATAAAATGCCACATGCGGTGTAATCAAGACATCCTCACGGCCCACTAATGGATGATGCTTAAGATCCGGATTTTCAGTTTCCAATACATCCAACGCCGTCCCCCGAATCTGTCCCTCATCTAGGGCTTGAATCAACGCCTCTTCTTGTAGCTCAACGCCACGCCCCATGTTAATAAAGTATGGGTGCTTCGTCATTTTATCAAACTTACTTTCATTGAAATAACGCTGATTGGTCTCGTTAGAGTTCATATGGTTAGTTATCACATCAGAATTAGCAAGCAGTGTGTCGGGATCTACCAATTCTACAAAGTCAGATACTTTTTCATAATCATTATCACTAACGAACGGATCCGTCGCTAGAATTTGCATCCCTAACCCATGTGCTCGAATTGCGACCGCACGACCAATTTTCCCAAGTCCGACAATCCCTAATGTCATACTCTCTACTCGAGGGTTAGGTTGTTTCAAGTCATAACGCCAAGCATGGTTTTTATCAACATCGGTGACATAACTTTTAAGCTGACGAACCAGTGCTAACATAACCGTAACTGTAAACTCAGCAACATCTTGTGTGCAGTATTCACCGACAGGGCAAACACCGACACCATACTCTTCAGCTAGTTTCAAATCTACATTGTCATAGCCAGTTGCATTAATAGAGATCAGTTGAAGTTTGGGCGCGTGTTCGAAAACTTCACGGTCGATTTTCACAAATGCGGTCAGAATTGCATCAACATCTGCAATCAGCTTTAAGAATTCAGCACGCTTCTCATCACGATACTCATAAACAATGACTTCACAATTTTCAAGTCCATTTTCTAAAATTGATTTTTCTATATCATGACTTTGCATCATAGATTCTTTATAGTCCGTAATTAAAACTTTCATGCTTATCCCCTCGCTTAGGTTCGGTAGTCTTTATTCTGATGTAGCAGACTATTATGGCCGTGAAATAGGGAAAGTCATGCAGTGAGGACCACCACCGGCTTTAAGAATTTGCTGAAGTGGTAATTCAATGACATTTACGCCAGCAGCGCGCAGATCCTTATTGACGGACTTATTATTTTCAATTCCAAGTACCGTGTTATGACCGATTGCTTCAACGTTACAACCATGTTTAAAGACAAGTTCGCTTGGCACATGGATAATATCAAAATGACGACGCTTCAACATCTGAAGGAAGTTGTATGGTAGTTCGTCAGTAGCTGCCAAACAAACCTGTGGGGCAACAATGTTAAAAATCATATCTAGATGAAGGTTAGCTGGTGCCGCGGGAACACCAACAACGGTATAACCAAATTTTGACAATTGATCTCGTAAATTATCCACTCCGGCTTGATCAGTACGGTCAACTTCACCAAAAGCAATAGTATGTTCATCGATCATCCAGAAGTCGCCACCTTCAAAGGTACCCGCATTACATCTAGCAATAATTGGAACACCCAATTCCTTGAGTTTCTTTTCGTAGGCAGCGCTTTCAATTTGACGTACTGGATGACGGAACCGTCCCATGATAGCGCCCTCTTTGACCATACCACCAAAATCACGGGCAAATGTTTCAACTTCCATATCAGCTGAAGGTTCCATTTCAACAACTTCAATACCATTGTCCTTGTATGCGTCAACTAATGACTGCCATTCTTTGACCATCTGATTATTTTCTTCGGATTCGCCTTTGTCCATCCAGCCTTTAGTAATTTCATTGATGGCGTTAAATTTATAATACTTAGGAGAGCAAACTAAAACTTTTTTCAAATCATTAGTTGCGTTAGAAACAAATACTTGATCGTCAGTCATGATGAAATTCCTCCTTAAAGTTATGAAACCTTGAATAAGACCGCAAATACTAGAATTGCGCATGAAACAAGTACGTAAGTCAGAACCATTTTCCAAGTTACTTTAACCCAGGTGCCATAGTTCACGTGAGCCGCCTGAATACAAGTCATTACAATGATTGAAGTTGGCATAATCGATTTTACAATACCCAGGGATAAGTTGAAAATAACTACCATAACGGCTTTTGACACGCCAGCAAACGTGGCTAATGGTGCCATAATTGACATCGTCGCTGCAGCTAGTCCCGTTGAGCTTGGAATAAAACTAGCAAGCACAATATAAACAAGCAAACAAACGATGACAAAAATGATTGCGGGTAAGCTTCCCAATGTCGTTTCGCAAAAATGAGATACAGTTGCTGTAATATTCCCATTTGTCATCAAGACTTGAATCCCACGAGCCAACGGAATGATGAACGCTGTCGATACTAAGCCAGCAGCACCTTTAATGATTGTATCGATAATTTCATCCGTTGAGTAATGCATAATCTTACCAGCAACAAAGGTCATAATGAGTAATAACCCATTAATTTCATTAAAGTACCAGTTACCAAAGGGAACAATATCACTACCGATAATTGAGGATAACACTGGGGTCGTGTTGATAAAATCGGCTAACTGATTGAAGAATATCCAATTCTTATTCAATGAGCTCCAAGGCACTAGTGAAATAATCATAATCACAAAAGTGAGCACAAATACGTAGAACACTTTCCGTTGTTGCGTAGTTAGTGCTGACTCGCCATCATCAGCTGTAAACCGTTTTATATCCTCATCACGCCGCGAAAACTGTGGTGATTTTTCTGGATGGGCTGCAATTTTCTTAGCGTACAAGCAAATCAAAGCAGAAACCATCCCCATTAAAACGATGAAGATCATAAATCGGAAAATGATACCAGCCCCTGGACTGATTCCAGCAATTCCTGATGCGATCCCTGTTGAGAACGGATTAACGACGGATGCCGCACATCCAGCTTGTGTCCCAAAGATAACAATCATTAATGCGACAATTGTATCAAGTCCTAATGATAATACAATGGGCAGGAAGATTAGAAGGTAGACAAAGCCTTCTTCATAGGCACCTTGAACCGTCCCAAAAATTCCCATAATACAGGTAAGTACCGTAATCAGCACATAACTGTTATTTTTATATTTTTGGGCAACACCGCGAAGCGCTATATTGACGGCTTTACTTTTGTCCATCATTTCAAGGAAGCTCCCGAACAACATCACATTCAGGGAAATCGTAATGGCTCCCGTGACTTTAGCATTACCAACCATTCCAATAATTGGTGCTTCGACAATGTCCCAAATTCCTTGATGATTGGCCTTCACAGCATGGTACGTGTGCGCAATAGCATTCCCAGAAGAATCAAGCTTATAGGCGCCACCAGGAATGATCCAAGTTAAGATTGCCACAAAAACTAAAACCAGAAAGATAATCACATATGTGTTGGGCATTTGAAACTTTTTTCTTTTTTTTACTGAATCCATGTCCATGCTCCTATCTCACACAGATTAATGAAATCAGTTCGCGTAGGCTGCAATGATCCCCTTAATTGAGTGCATACGGTTTTCAGCTTCATCAAAAATGACAGACTGTTTGCTTTCAAGTACTTCATCAGTTACCTCTTCACCACGATGAGCTGGCAAACAGTGCATGTAGATAGCTGTTGGTTTAGCTAATTTCATTGCTTCGGTATTAACCTGATATGGTTTAAAAGCGGCTTTAAGTGTTGCAATCTCCTCATCAGTTTGGCCCATACTGTACTCGGCATTACCATAAACGATATCGGCGCCCTTCATGGCACTTTCGAAGTCTTGTGTAATTTCAATGTGTGCCCCGGTGACCTTTGCTCGCTTCTGAGCTTCATCGACCATCATTTGATTAGGCTCAATACCTGCTGGACAAACAACAGACATATCCATGCCCAAAGTAGCTGCAAAAATCATAGTCGTGTAGCAAACGTTGTAAAGATTACCAACGTAAGTTAGTTTTAAGCCCTCATATTTTCCAAACTTCTCTTTGATCGTCATCATATCGGCAATCCCTTGCGTCGGGTGAGCAATATCAGTTAAGCCATTAATAACTGGGGCTTTCATCCACTTTGAGCACTCTTCGACAATCTCATGT
Organism: Levilactobacillus enshiensis; assembly: GCF_007115095.1. Taxonomy (GTDB): domain Bacteria; phylum Bacillota; class Bacilli; order Lactobacillales; family Lactobacillaceae; genus Levilactobacillus; species Levilactobacillus enshiensis. Next base: position 82,681 of record NZ_SULH01000009.1, read on the forward strand.
CCAAAGGTTCGAATGAACAAGCCATCATACATACGATCTAAAACCCGACAGGTATCCTTTAAAGGTTCGCCGCGGCTCATTTGAAGCTCATCTGGGCGTAGATAAGTAACGGTAATTCCTAAATCGGCCGCGGCGCGTTGAAATGCATTCCGCGTACGTGTACTGTTCTTTTCGAACAATGCTGCCCATACCTGGCCTCTGAAATAGTCATGAGGTTCACGATTAATGAACTTCTGCTTGAAGTTGAGCGATGAATCGGTTAAAAATTCGATTTCTTCACGGTTTAGATCTTTAAAGGCTAAGAAATCTTTTCCTTTGAACTGATTGCGCATAACTAACACTCCTTTTGAATTGGTTGTTTAACTTACAAGTAGATAATACTAAGGAATGGCATTTCAAGGTACTGTACTTGAGCACACTATTCAAGCGCTTACATTGTGATACAATACAGTTGCTATCTATAAAAATAATCTTCACGGTTTTAAGCGACACATAACCTGTTAAGAACTATAAGTGAGGTATTTCTAGTGAACTACAACATTAACGTCAGCTTCTTTTTACGCCATCCTGTATTTAACTATGCAGATACTTACCTTACCCGACCGGGTGGTCAACGTGAAATAAGTACTTGTACCATCATGGATATCGGTAATATTGCGAACTGGTTAAATCCCAATGAAGCTGTAATTGTCGGCGAACGTACCAATACTTGTTTAACGGACGACTTTATCGAAAAACTACATACTCGAGAAATTTCCTGTCTAATTTCAAAAAAGAAATTCAAAAAAAATTTTACGGAAAGAGTCATTCAGCAATTTCATAAATACGATATTCCACTCATCTTCGTAACCGATAATTATGCTTGGAGTGCCATTATCAAAGCCTTTCAAGATTCCCAATTTAAACTTTACAATCGAGAAAGAAACGACCAAGAAAAATTCCATGCAAAAGTGATTACATCGTTCAACAAATCTGAGTTAGGTGTCGCCACGATGTTTCAAAAAGATACGGGTGCTTCACTGGCTATCGTTGATCCTGCCGGCAACCTAATTAGTGCGTCTGCCGATACTGACTGGACTCTAATTATTCAAAAACTAAACGAACATAACTTCATTAGTGAGAACGGCATCAATAAGCAGATGTATCTTCAACACATAGCAGAATTGCCCAGTAGAAAAGATGTCTGGATTAATCCGTTATTCTATAAACAACATCTGATTTACTATGTATTATTGATACTCCCTAAGGAGACCGACCGTATCTCTAAGTCCATAGCTACTAAATTAAAAATTCTAACTAAAATTATTATCGAAAAAACTGAATTACAACAGGACCTACTTTCTGAACATCTACTTCGATTGAACGAACTATTTCAAAATTTACGCAATGATAATTTTGAAAATCCCGAAGGCTTGGCGGCACTACAATACTTATCTGGCAATAGACTTGGTAACGAACTTCGAGTTATTGTTTTAAGTAACAATATTTCTCGAAAATCAATTTGGGATGATAACGCTATTAAAATTCAAGCTGCAATCAATCATACTATTAGCCAGCAGTTCACTGGTATTACAGCTTACAGTAATAAATCTTGGTTTATTATTACTGATGCAACCAAAAGTGTGTTGATGGCACAATTGCCAAAATTACTGAAAAATTTAGATCAAAGTTATTCTAAGTACCGCTTTCAAGCCGGTGTCTCTCAGCAATACAGAGCCAATAATTTAAATCGGTGCTTTAAAGAAGCTGTTGGTGCATTACAATACTTAAAAAACAATCATTTTCGCTCTGATATTAAGCACTACTCAGAATTAGGTATTGACCAACTGTTTTTAGATGACGATTATCAGCTTAATGAATATTATGTCAATAACATGATTCGCACGTTCATTCAGCCACTACATCAGCATGATATTAAGTTTCATTCTGAATTACTAAAAACCTTAGATTGTTATATCAACAATGATTTTTCACTCACTAAGACTAGCGCTGAGTTATTTATTCATAAAAATACGCTACGCAACCGAATTAATAAAATCAAAGAATTAATTGGTAGCAATCATGACGATTTTTGGTTAAACCTTCAGATCAGCTATCGCTTATACCAACAGGGGCTTGGCGAAACAGCATTAATATCACGAATCAACATAAAATAAAAATACTATGATACAAGTCTTGTACCGACTAATTATTAGCTTGGAAAGTTCTACCCAAAGAATAACTACCAGCTTAAAGTTCCTGTTATACCATATTTTCTGTCCCCCACAAGCTTTAGATTTCATCACTGATACTTAACGCCCATTTCTCTAACCAAAATTGAAATTTCTATCCAAATATCAAAAGCGAGGTCGCCAACCACTGCCGACCCCGCTTTTACGTTATCCTTTATCCAGCCGCAACTGCCTTAGCAATTGCAACGCTAACGTCTGCTTGTTTTCTTGTCACCGACTGAACGTCCGCACACTTATGGCTATTAACCGACTTAATAACGCCTGATAGTAATGAATTTAACCAAAATCTACCTTGTGACTTGCGTTTTTCCTCCCTCCTGTAGTTCAATTGAAGTTAAGAAAGCGGTTTAATTTTAAATAGGAGGCTTTTATTTTGAAACTATTTTGTTATGGTGTCATCAATGTTGAGGAACCCTATGCCAAGGCCTGGGGTAAGGCCAATAACGTCGAAGTCGGGACTACCAGTGAAGCACTCACCGCAGCGACTGCCGGCCTAGCGAAGGGGTATGACGGTGTCTCCTCCAAAGGTATCTCACCAGTCACTGAGGAGGCCTACGCCACCTTTGAAAAATTTGGCATTAAACAACTGGCCATTCGTCAGGTCGGTGTCGATAATCAAGACCTCAAGGCTGCCAGCAAGCACGGGATTACACTGACCAACGTGGCCTCCTATTCCCCACGCGCCATTGCCGAAATGGGGTTGACGCAAGCCATGTACCTGTTGCGCCACATTGGTGAGTATCAAACGCGCATGACCGCCGGCAACTTTACCTGGGACGCCTCTACCGTTAGCACTGAAATCTTCAACTGCACGGTTGGGCTGATTGGTGCCGGGCACATTGGCGGGGCTACCGCACAAATTTACAGTGCACTGGGCGCCAAGGTTTTAACCTACGACCCCTTCTACGATGCGGCTTTGGAACCTTATACGACCTATACTGACTTGGACACGATTCTGCAGGAAGCTGACATTATTTCGCTGCACACCCCACTCTTGCCTTCAACTAAAAACATCATTGATGCTGCTGCGCTGAAGAAGATGAAGTCAAACGCCATCCTAATTAACATGGCTCGTGGTGAATTGATCGACACGCAGGCCCTCATCGATGCCCTCAAATCAAAGGAAATTGCCGGTGCTAGACTAGATACGCTGGCTGATGAAGTTGGCTTCTTTGATCGCAATAAACCATATGCCGAAACACCGAAAGACTTCCAAGAACTAAACGCCATGCCTAACGTGATCATCACGCCTCACGTGGCCTTCTTTACCAAGCTGGCCGTCAAGAATGGCCTGGAAATTGCGCTTAACGATGCCAAGACCATCATTGACGGTGGTCATAGTCGTCACGCGGTTAACTAAATTTCAGTATGCAAAAAGGCCTGTGCAAAATTTTGCACAGGCCTTTTTCGTAATTTAGATTATTGCCGTCATAACCTACAGCAACTCTGCAAACACATCTTCATTTTGGTTCAGGTAGTTGTCCCCAGGTCGGATTTCAGTAATGGTAATCCCATCGAGTGCTTCCTTCATCAACCCGTCAACATCAATGTAACCTTCATACTTCCGCGACTTTTCCAAGTCTGGATGCGTCTTGGGTGCTGGTGGCGTGAAAATCGTACAACAGTCTTCGTATGGCAAGATGGACAAGTCATAGGTGTCGATATTTTCGGCAACTTTGATAATTTCCGTCTTATCCATCGACAAAAGTGGCCGCAGAATTGGCATAGACGTCACATCATTGATGGCCGCCATACTCTCCAACGTTTGTGATGCCACTTGGCCCAGTGATTCGCCGTTGAAGATTCCTTTGGCATGTCGCTTCTCCGCAATCGCTGCCGTCAGCCGTAGCATCAAGCGGCGTTGCACCGTCATCAGGTAGCCTTCGGGAACTTTTTCCTTAATGGTTTCCTGAATCTTAGTGAATGGCACTTGAATGAATTGAATCCCACCGGAATAACCGGCTAAACGCGCGGTCAATTCCTTCGCCTTGGCCAACGCCTGTTCAGACGTATATGGCGGACTAAAGAAGTGGACCATATCAATTTTAACGCCCCGTCGTAAAGCATAGTAAGACGCAACCGGTGAGTCGATTCCACCAGAGAGCATCATTACTGCCTTGCCACCAGTCCCAACGGGTAACCCGCCGGCACCTTGAACCGTTTCACCGGATAAGAAGACTCCGTTCATCCGCACTTCGACCCGTAATTCCAAGTTGGGATGCTTCATCTTAACGGTCAGTTCAGGAATGTTTTCGAGTAGGGTACTTCCCAAGATTTCATTCATCTGGTAAGTGTCATATTCGAATTCCTTGTCTTGTCGCCGCGTGTTGATTTTAAAGGTCATACCTGGTTTGAAAGCTTCCTTGACCATGGCCACGGCCGTTTCCTTGATTGCATCGATATCCTTTTCGACCTTGACCGAAGGCGAGAAGTTTTCGATACCAAAGACACCCTTCAACCGGTTCATAACGGCTTCAGAATCTGCCCCATTTAATGTCACATGTAAGCGGTCGTGTTGTGCTTTGACTTCAATACCCTCAAAAGTACTGAGCGCCTTGCGGACGTTTTGGCCCAACTGCTTGATGAAGTCTTTCTTATTCTTACCCTTCGTCGACAGCTCGCCGTAACGGACCATAATTTCGCTGTATTCCATTGCGCGACCCCTTTCGTTTGCTAGTTACTTTTAGTTTAATTTTGCAAATTGCGTGTATAACTCGTCAAACACGCGGTTGAATTCTTCGGCTTCAGCCATGGTATTGTGTTCATCTAAGGAGATGCGCACGGCACTCGTGGCGATACCATCATCGATTTTCATCGCTTGTAACGTGCTGGATTCCACATGTTTCTTCGAGGAACAAGCACTCGTTGTAGAAATGTAAATATCGTGTTCCTCAAAGGCGTGCACGATAGTTTCTCCCCGGACACCAGCGATGGCAAAGCACAGAATGTGCGGTGCAAAGACCGGTAAGTCCTTGGAGAAAATCGTAACGTTCGGAAACTTTTCGACGTGATGTAAAATCGCCAAGCGAATCTCACGTTGCCGGTTGACCTTGGCTGCTTCATTATCAAGCAACAGGCGTAAGGCCTTGGCCATCGCAGCAATGGCCGGTAGGTTTTCAGTTCCGGAACGGAGATTACGCTCTTGACCCCCACCAGCCATCAGTGGGTCCAACTTGCGCCCCTGACGTTTATACATAAAACCGATTCCCCGAGGTGCGTGGAACTTGTGACCAGAGAACGTGACAAAATCGACCCGATCGTTAAAAATCTTGTCTGCTAATCCCTTGCCGATTCCCTGAACAGCATCAATATGCCAATGAATCCGCGGGTAGTCACGCAAAACAGCCGCAATCTCATCAAGTGGCTGAACGGCGCCAATTTCGTTATTCACAGCCATCGTGGATACTAAAATCGTCGATGGTTTGATGGCAGCTCGCAAATCTTCTGCGGAAACTCGGCCGTTCTCATCAACTGGTAAATAAGTGACTTCAAATCCCAGTTGCTTGAGTTGCTCCATGGAATTGTGGACCGCCGGATGTTCGACTTCAGTCGTGATCAAGTGATTGCCAAATTCCCGCTTAGCCATGGCCGTTCCCTTGATGGCCCAGTTGTCACCCTCAGTACCACCACTCGTAAATAGGATTTCACTGAGCTTGACGCCTAATAAATCAGCGATCTGTTGCCGAGACTGTTCAAGCAAGTTAAAAGCTTGTTCTCCAAACTTATGTAAGCTTGAAGGGTTACCCCAGTAATTCGCACTGACCTTTGCATAAGTATCAACGACTTCCGGCGCAGCCTTGGTCGTTGCACTGTTATCAAAATAAATCATACAGAACCCTCTTATCTCTTTTCTATTGGTTCGACTCCGATAGAAATTCTTTCTCATTATAAACACAAACTTTACGAACCACAAGTGGCGCGACCTAAATCTCATGGTTTTCTGGCGTATTTTCACCTGCATTCAAAAACTAAGACGGGCGTTACGTTAGGCGACTAGTTGCCTAACGTAACGCCCGTGTTCACTTTTAATTCAATCTAGTCATCGTCTCGTTTGGGTTTAGCCGTGCCCTTGCGTTGGTAGTAGGCATCTTCTAGCCGTTTGTAGGAACCCGGTTCGACGTCATCCAGAACCGTGGCGATGGTTTCCAGTGCCTGCGCATACTGATGATCCTTTTCAAATAGATCCGCAGCCTTTTTGCTGGCCTCGGCAACATTCTCGTGGCTGGTCTGGTAGCGGTTCGCGTACTGGAGCAGTTGCTCTGCCAATTGCGCACTGTCCATCAAATCATCCGTTTTTTCCTGCAAGGTGTCCAGATCCGTTTGGATAATCAATAATTGCTTGGTGATTCGTTCCATATCAATCTGTGGTTGGTCCATGTCGGTCGCTAGTTGCGCCACCTCATCGCGAACCACAAAGAAGTAATCCAAGTAATCCTGAGGAATCCCAGGAAGGTTTAAATTCTCCACTTGGCGTCGTAAACTATGTAGATTGAAATCGAATTGTTGCAGGGTATCACGTGCTTGGCGTTCTTCATCAGCCAACCCCGCCACACTGTTTAAGATCTGTGCTTGTTGTTCTTCAATTTGTTTCAGGTCTTTTTCCTGTTGCTTTTGATGGTCTAAAACGTGCGAGTAAGTCGCCGTCTTCCCAGTCAGGTCTTGCACATCACGTTGATAAATACCATCGATAGCCCGTAACTGTTCATTCAGTTCACGCGCTGTCTCCAGTTCTTGATGATCCAACGTATAATTTTGACTAAGGCGATCTAACTCACTGAGCAACGTGTGGCTCTGGTTTTGCGCGTGCGCAATAAACTTAGCCACGCCGTCCAGATTCGCTTCGACGGGATCCTTCGCATCAATCTCTGTTTGCATCAGATCATAGAGCTGGTCAATTTGGGCGGAAATTCGGTCATTGACGACCTTTGCATCGTCTGGTCGTAATTTGCTTAGCGTTTCTAAGTTTTCACTGATGTGGTCGGCCACCTGTTGGATCATTTCGGGAATATTTTCATCACCAAATTGATAGTGATCAGCCGTCAACTGTTGATAGCCACCCTTTAATTCCTTAACTTGATCGGGATAAATGACGGTCAAATCTTTGTACAGGGGCGGGATGGCCTTGATGAGGTCTTCAAGATCGGCCGTATCATCCTGTAATTGGCTCAACACATCTGCGGCCCGTTCGTGGTCCCCTGATTGGGTCAACCGCGTAAACGTGTCGAAGTTATCTTCTAATTGACTGAGTCGCTCTTCGAGGCCATCAATGCTAGGGCCAAACGCAAAGTTCTTCGCCAACAGCGTCTTCCGCAGGTCCTGGTATTTTTGCTCCAGGTCGTGCACCGCTTGCCGGTGTTGCTTGTCGACCTCTTGTAAGGCAGCTAATTTTTCCTGAACAGCTTGCACACGTTCATCCGTTTGGTTAACCAATTCAACTACCTTATTGAGGTCACGACGTAGGCCCACCAAATTAAGTCCCCGCGAATCTTCAGTCAGCTTTGCCAACTGCTGGTCGATCCGGGTAAACCGGTTCTCAGTGATGTCCGTAAAGTCCGCCTGCAACTGTTCGTATTGTTCCAACGATTGTCCGGTCAGACTTAATTGACCGACGAGCTTAACCTCGTCAGCTAGTGGAATTGCCACCATCGTTTCTTTTTTAGCGGTTAACGCCGCCACTTGTTGTCGTATTCGTTGCTGGTAAACGAGTACGCCGACGTAGATGATAATCGCCACGACGACGACTCCGATTAGAACACCTAACATTTTGACCCCATCCTTCATCCGCTTTTAAACGTTTAACGAGTTGCAAAATAACTCGGTTCATTTTACAATTTAATCTAATTTCGATTATAGCATAAGTCACACGTACGCTTCACTAGGTTTTCATGATTACCTTAACCTTTTTTCCTATATTCAATTACTAAAATCATCCACAGGAGGTCTTTTTAAATGAGTGATTCAATTAATCCTTTAATCACCGAACAACTTGACGCGCTCTTACACGGAGAAACCAACGTCATTGCCAACTTGTCAAATGCATCAGCATTGTTGAAACAAACCCTGGATGATGTCAATTGGGCTGGCTTTTATTTGTACCAACCGGAAACTAATGATCTGATCTTAGGCCCCTTCCAAGGTAATGTTGCCTGCATGCACATTGAAAACAATCGTGGTGTCTGTGGCACGGCTCTGGCCACACAAGAGACCCAACGCGTAGCCGATGTCCATCAGTTTGCCGGCCACATCGCGTGTGACTCCGCCAGTAATGCAGAGGTAGTCGTCCCCTTAACGACGGCGACTGGTAAATTTGGGGTCATGGATATCGACTCCCCTAGCAAAGACCGTTTCTCGGCGGATGACCAGGCCGTTTTAGAGGAATTTGCCCGCGTTTTGTTGAAACACATTGACAAAGACTAGCCATTCAGGTTACACTAGTGTTTGTGTAAAATAATGCAGCGATAAGTGGTAAGCTCGTCAACAGATTGTTGCCGTTCAATTGGTTCAGGAAGTAACCTGCGGCTGCATACGGTGAAACCTGCAAAGCAACCTGCACGAATACTAAACTTATATACAGCTTATTTTACTCCAAATAATATTTTATTGGAGGAACTATCTATGTCTCGTTACACTGGCCCAAGCTGGCGTATTTCCCGTCGTTTAGGGGTATCCCTTTCCGGCACTGGTAAAGAATTAAACCGTCGTCCTTACGCACCTGGTGATCATGGTCAAGGTCGTCAAAAGAAGCTTTCTGAATACGGTACGCAATTGCGTGAAAAGCAAAAGCTCCGGTTCACTTACGGCATGACTGAACGTCAATTCTACAACTTGTTCAAGCGTGCCGGCAAGATCAAGGAAGGTACCCATGGTACTAACTTCATGATCTTACTCGAACGTCGTCTGGACAACGTGGTTTACCGTTTAGGTTTGGCAACGACTCGTCGTCAAGCTCGTCAATTGGTTAACCATGGTCACATCACTGTTGATGGCAAGCGTGTCGACATTCCTTCATACGAAGTTGAAGTTGGCCAAGTTGTCTCAGTTCGTGAAAAGTCCAAGGACATGACTGTCATCAAGGGCGCTGTTGAAGCTGTTGTTGGTCGTCCACAATACGTCCAATTCGACGCTGACAAGCTGGAAGGTTCCCTTACCCGCTTACCACAACGTGAAGAATTAGATGCAGAACTCGACGATTCTCTTATCGTTGAATACTACAACCGTTAAAAAAGGTGAGGTTTTGCCTCTTCCTATGATGTCTACAAACGGCGTCATTACGGCATTCTTAAATTTAGTCAATCCCACGATTTCCATTGTTTTCCACCATTCTGTGGTAAGTTTGTGGTAAGTTTAGGGCAGTGCTAAATATATAGAAGTAAAAAGCATCTCCTTCGGGAGGTGCTTTTTTATTGTCTTCAGAAAGAAATCGACGGAAATACACCTTTTTCAACAAAGTGTAAACACCCCCATGCGATGTTAATAGTTTGCCTTTTTCTCGAAAAAATGACAACATAAAAAGGGCCACCCCGCACAATCGCGAGGTGACCCAAGTTGTCTCTATTCTACTTAACAAAACTGTTAATCAACTTGTTTCCGCTGATGTACATGCCATTGCTTAACTTGATTCGTGTAGCATTACCATCCTTTACAACTTTTTGAACATCAAAAGTCGTTCCTGCTGGCCACCAGTCGACTACATGATGTAATGACTTGTCTTTATACCGATGTGTGCCGCGAACGGACTTAACTCGCTTCGTTTTTCCACCGGCAACATAATAAAGACGATTTACGTAGGCCTCATTTGCAGTAATGTACAGACCATTTGCAAGTTTGAACCGTGTCACCTTTCCATACTTAATCAGTGATGCAACTTCAAATACGGTGTGCGCTGGCCAATTGTCTACTGGATGTTTAAATTCTTTGTCCTTATACCGCTTAATCTCAGTTCGAGCATAAATAACTTTAGGATTGTAGTCATAATAGACAGCCTTTTTTGGCTTAGCTACTTTTGCAGCTGATCCATAGTAATAATCTGAATACATTTGGCTAACATCAATTCCACCATAGACTCCGGGGAACTTGTGTGTAGAACTCCACTGCCAGCCATTATAGGACTTGTACATATTCATACCGCTAGGATTACTGGGATAATTGGCAATCCAACCGCCTCTGCCAGAATTATTTAGTGGCATTGAATTCGTCCAGCTTCCCATCGTATAAACATCGGTCTTCGGATAGCCCATTCGCTTAACCTCTTTTACCCATGCATGGATAATGGCTGCGTTAGTTGCCCAACCCTTGTTATTGGATTCAAAATCCAAAACGATTACGCTATCCTTCCCTAGTCCTGCCATCAAGGCACAACGAGTTGCCATTTGAGCCTCTGCCCGTGCACCCGCTACTGTCGTAAACCGAGCAAAGTGATATCCGTTTACGTGTAGTCCGGCCTTAACAGCATTTGCAACGTTGGTCTTCGCAGTTTTATCTGTAAAGTAGGTACCTTCAGATGTTTTCTGAACAATTGCCTTAACACCATACTTTATCATTGACTTGTAGTTGGCTACAGTCATATACCCATTGTTATTGGAAATGTCGACCATATCAAGACGTGGCATTAAGCGTTACCTCCCTCCACTGGAATAGTCGTATCCGGAACATCAAGAGGCGCTGGATTATCGCCCTTCTCAGATTCATTTGCGGCCAACTGTACCTGCTTTTGGGCGAACGCTTCTTCTGTAGACGTCAGAGCATCATCATATTTAGCCTGTTTTTCTTGTGCGACGGTATTTTTAGTGCTTAACAGCTGATAAGCTTTTTCAATTCCAGCTGAAACTAAATTAGGATCAATATCATGACCAAACACTTCTAGCTGACCAGTCACTTGTGAAATAGCTCGTTGGCGTTTTTCGTCATTTGGCAACTCATACTTTGTAGACAGTTCTGACACTGCATTCATAGCCAACTGATCGAGTAAAAGCAATACTTCACGTTGACGAGAAGTCTTTTGCAGTTCGATCTTATGCTTCAACGCGGGATTAATTCGAGTGAACCATCCAATGAATGCCACAATGATAATTCCCAGCAGACCAGTGTCATTCAATAAGTTAAAAATTTTAACCCAATTATTCATGTTTTCCTCCTATAAGCGGCCATACCGTTTTCGATAAGCCTCATTTTCTTTTTCCAGTGCTGCATTCCGTTGATTAAGTTGCTCGTTCTGTTGTTTGAGCTGTTCGTTCTCACGAACCTTCAAAGCAATCTGTTGATTGAGTTCTTGCTCCATGGCATCCTTTTTCGCACCAAGTACTGCTAAATCATCGCTGAACTTTTTTCGGTCGGCTTCCCGATCACTACGAAGTTGCTCGTTGTCTTGCTTGACTTGTTCCATAATGTAAGCTTCAAGTTGCTGCTGAGTTTTGCCAGCCTCTCGATTGTCTACCCGTTGTCCGTGAATGGCGGAAAATACAGCCACAATCAAGGCACCAATCGCACCTAGAAATCCGACCCAATTACTAGCGCTCACGATGGTCACCTCGCATCAAAGTGCTGAAAAGAAGCACCAAAGTTAGAAGTGCAAAAATCCAGGTCAAGTTGAACCGTGAATCAAACAGTCCCCGAACTGAGAACGCCACTGTAATGGCTCCGAATGCTGGAGAAAGAGCCACCATTCCCCAATCTCTTAACTTACGATGACAGAACATCGTGCCGTAAAGGATGATTACCCCGCAACCAATCAACCACAAGGCAAACCACCAGTCGTCTGCAAAACCAAAAATGACTTGCTCCAGATGTGGTGGTGGAGGTGGCGGCGTCACCCTCGGATCATCAAGATAACCTTGGTGAAACCAAACGTATAGCCCACCGATGAGTGAAAATAGCCCAAAGAAGAAATGATTCCAGTGTCTCGTTATTTCTTGCCAAGGATTACTATCATCAGGAAATTTCAGCATCTTATCACCCCTTTCATTTCAAATTAAAAGCACCTGCTACTTGGCGGCATCTGTCGCGGTAGTTGGTGCTTCGTAATCCTTGCCAGTAATTTCCTTATACTGATCAGCGGTAATGGTCCCTAGTGGAACGTAGGTGGCTAAGAATGAATCTGTCATGAACAATTTCCCCCAGCTATATTGCATCTTTAACACATCAAAATTTGGATAGAACATTATTTTCCCTCCTTAGCATCAGTTGTGGATGTGACTTGACTAGCTTGGTTCTGTGCCATAACTTGCGAGATTTGAACCAGCATTTGTTTCATTTGTGTTTGGTCGGAAGCCGACTGAGCCTGTGCCTGACTAGCCTGAATAAGCATTTGCTGTAGCTGTGGAACAACAGCAGCAGTCGTCTGTAAGCCCTCAATCGTCTTATCCTGCTGGTCGATGGTGTCTTGCTGGTCCTTGATGGTGCCAGCTTGGTCAGCCACCTTCATACGCAAGACGGCCTCAGAGTGCGATGGCAGGCCTTCTGGAGCTCTGAAGTCTCCACTGGCGTCCCAATAGTATTTCTTCCAGTTTTCCAACAGATACCCAGCCTCATAGCCATACAGTGTAACGGCAACTAAGCCGTCTGCCGCCTCCGTTGCCGGTTGCTCAGCGACAAAATTGTCGTCGCCCTTCTTTAGATAGTACGTGTAGCGTGTATATGTTTCCATGTGACCCCTCCTTTAAATTTGCTTCAACATTACGGTGCTCCCATAGTTATCGACATAAGCTATACCTTGCTCACCTAGAATGGAGATGTCGGTGACGATTCCTTGCGTTGCTAGGGTGCTAGTATCCACGGCCCAAATCAGATTCCCTGATTTGTCAAATTTATACAGTTTTTTGGCATCTGATCCCGCATAAATGTTGCCATTATAGTCAATCGAAACTGCTCGAACCGGTACTTGCCCCATATCATACTTCCATCTAACGGTACCATCTGACTTGTAGACGACAAGTGTTCCTTGAGCACTTCCGACAATCACATCACTTAGCCTGCTGACGGCTAAAGACAGCCCATAGTAGGGCAGAGATCTCATCGAACCAACCAGATTGCCGTCAACATCGTGCCAAGACGTACGACCGATAGAATTTGTTGAGTAAACCAACGAGTTGTGTGTGTACATCGCCGCTGCACCATAATTTGATAATGTCTTTTCCCAAATTGTGTTGCCGTTGGTGTCTATCTTTGTCAAAGCGGATATCGTCCCGATGTATAGGTATCCCTCCATCATGACTAGGTTCTTGCCATCCTCATAGGGAGAAGACTCAATGTTTTTGTCCCAGACCAGAGCACCTGTTTTCAAGTTTAGTTTGAAAGCATACATCGTCCGCGTACCGTAGACAAAACCATCGCTAATTTTTAAAGCAAAGATAGGCTTCTGAATTTCATCAAGGAATTCATGCTTCCAGAGTTGCTTGCCAGCACTGTCATAGCAAAAGACCGTGTTTTTCTGATTTCCAGATACCACAAATCCCTGTGAGTTAATATCGGTCGAAATCATATCACTAGCAACATCTTCAGCGGTCCACGATACCTGTACCTTTCTCAGCATCAACTCATACATACGCTCATTTTTGCCAAACATCGACAGCTTTCGCTTATCCGTGCCAGTAATACTAGCGACTTTACCACCATGATAGATAGCCATTACTGACCACCTGCCTTAAGTGCTTTAGACCGGTGGTTTAGGTGGGGTTTTGCCCCCCCCCCAATCGTAAATAGGGTTAATCATTTTCATTCCTCCTAATACGCTTCAATGTGGTCAATCATGGCATTAGCTGTTCCAGCCAACTGTGCAGTATGCCCAGCATTATCGATATCTAGCCATTGAAACATGCCAATAGTTAATCCCTTCTGTGGCACGCTGCTAAACTGCGTGCCGTTTCCATCCATGATTGTTGAAATTTGATACGATAGTGTTGAATTATTTGACACAACTAAGTTCCCGTTGCTATCCGCTTTGAAAGTTGTTGGAAACTGAAAATACCACTCAAAATTGTGGTAATCGCTGAGATCAACCGAGATTTGAGTTGTATACCCTGCCACCAGGTTAGCGATTGGAATCACAATTGGATTAGCATTAGTAAACTTAGAACTTCCGGAACGGACCGGAATATACCCCCAACCGTACGGTGCTGACATGTTGGCAATCTGGGAAAGATATATCTTGATTCCGTTCTTCGCCTTAGTCAGCGGTAAATCCATTGGAATCGTGGCGTTATTGTACTGGTAGCTCGTCTTATCAAAATATCTCGTTGGATTACGTTCAGTATATAAGACAGTGCCCGTTGCCCATTTGTCGCGATAGATGATGGCGTTGCTATCAGAAATCAGCTCTGCTTTTGCTCCCCGACTAGCAATGTTCACTTGCTTTGAATTACTCTTAAAGATTGCCATCAGATCAGCTCTCTTCCGTGTAGTAGTAGTGAAGCTTGTCGGTGTTCGAATTGGATTTAGCCGTAGTTTCATCAGCTACCTTGATAAAGAGTGGCTTACCGTCAATCGTTAACCCGTCGGTGTTCGAGATATTCAAGACGTGGCCATTTGCAAGGGTGATACCACCCGGTGCATACAGTTTTTCGACTACTTCACCTGTGGCGGGATTGCGGTGCAGAGTGTTGGCGTCAAGTGCAAAACGACTAGGTGTAGTGATTTGCCATTCACCCCAACCCGCACCATCCCAAAATGTACGGTACGCAGACTCACCCGACTGTCTATACGCATGCTGATGGATTACACGGCCGCCGTTAGAGACAGTAACATCCCAACCGACATACGTGGCGTCTTTAAAAGGCCCATTTTTTATCCACGTTGTCGAGTTGGAGTATGAACCAGCAGTTTTCTCATTGTTCAAATCAGCCCCATCGTGGAGAGCACCCTGTAGTAATGGTGCAACTTCTGCTTCTCCGATAGTGTCCGGCGTGTAAGATGGTGCCACCGGTCCGCAGACAATCATTGGCTCGATAACCACGCCGTGGACGTGTGATCCATAAGCATAGTACTGAACCTGAACTTGGGTCGCACCCGCAGGGAGTGGGTAGTTCTCGGCTGTGATTGGTACAAACACGTCCTTATGTGATTGGTCAACATAGTTCTCCTTGTAGCCAACGCGATTACCTGAACTGTCCAAGAACGCCATTGTGGCAATGATTTTGGCTTCGACAGCCGAATCAGCATAAAGCAGTGCTTCTGCCCGTATAGAATAGGCATTGGCTACAGAGTCCACACTCGTGCTCGGCACTGGCATAGGCTTGGAGGAACCAAACATGGTAGTGTCAATTGTTGACTTTCCTGAGATATTTACGCCGAATCCTGGATGCCCATTTTGCATTGAAGATGGAACCGTTGATAGATAGCCCGTCCCACTAAGCATGTTCCAGCCAGCAGCATTGTTGGTATAGCGCGAGTTGTAGACCAAGTTCAATCCGGAGGGCACGGAATCGTCACTAAGCCGTTTCCATTTAATTACATCGCCGTCCATTACGAAAGTATAGCCATAATACTTATCATCTCGATTTGTAAAGAATGTTCCGTTTCCGAACCCACCACCAGTTGCAATTACAAGCCCCCTTGCAGAGGATTTTCCAGGGAAATTGATAGCTCCGTATTGGATGTAAGTGCTATAGACACCAGGATTAAGTCCTAGTAAGACTGAGTTAGTATCAGTTTTACCATCGGCCATGATACTCAGGACGGCCGCTCCATTATCGTTGGTGATTTTATTTTTTTGCCAGCTGCTAGTGTCAGCCGACTTGACCATCGGTGCCACCGCGTCGTCAGTGTGTTTGTTTGCCGCCACCTGTGCCGCGTCCGCCTGTTTCTGTGCGTCCGGTGCCGTGATGTACGCGTTGCCCGCGCCGTCTACCGCACCTTGGGAGAACGTCTGCTGCTTTTCGAAGTTATTGGCTTCACTCAAACCGGCATAGTCGTCTAAGTCTTGAAGCTTGGCATCCATCTCAGCTTTTGTGTAGTAGTTCTGCATAGCGGTGTCGAAGACCTGCTTGGTCACCATATTGGCCGGATTGACCACTATAGTGACGTTGGCAGCACGACCTACCTTGGTATCAATTCCGAATCCCAAGTAAGAACCAGCATCGTCCTTATGGACAAAAACGGGGTCTTGCAAAGCCGTGACACCATATAGAATTTCGTTTCCATCAGAATCCTTGGCATACAATCCCGCTGACAGCATTTGATAGTCGTTTGGTGACTGTGTCTGATCGACATTAACTTGTACATGTACAGTTGAATCATCGACAACTTGGACTTCTGTTACTTGTCCGTCTTGTTGAACATCATCTAAAGTCGAAAGTTTAGCTAAGACTTCATCGTCAACTTCAAAGTAATTTTTTGTACTGATTGAAGCCCGCGTAAATTGCATATTTGTCTTGTTAGCGCGAAGCTGTGCTTCTAGTGTGAAACCAGCATCCGTCATAATCGTTCTTGAATTATCTGCCATCTTATACCTCCTTTTTCTGCGGTACAGTCATTGTCGTTTGAATGACATGACTAATTTGTGTATGCATCGCATAGTAAACTTTCGTTTTTACAATCTTCTGGAATTGAATTTTTACTACCCGAACTCCAGCAACAACCGAGCCACGGATACGTTCTAAAACCATTGTTTCTTTGCGTTGTGAATCTATGTATTCAGCCGGAAGATTAGTAAACTCGATGGCATTCGGTTCCCCTTCAACCAGTGAAATATTGATATCTGAGTAGCTAGCGCCAAGTGACTCAGCAACCAATCGAATTAAACTGTCACAGGAGCCATCCGTTTGACGAGCAAGTTGCTTTGTTTTAATCAAAAATCGATAAAAATTGTCGTCAAGCCCATTCCGTGAAACGCCCCACTCGGCTCCAGCTAAGTCCAAAGCGGCCCCTTCCGCATTGTTGATATCACGCCAGTCGTTAATTTTTTGGAAGGTTTTAAGCGTATCCTCCATACCGTCTGAGTAAAAAGAGAGTAGCTTGGCGTTATTTGAACCTTCACTGTAGTCGAGAGACACGGGTAATTCATTCAGCAAATCCGTTAGGCTATATTCCGGCTCATACTTAGTCGCCATCAACAGTCACCTCCACGTCACTATCATTTGCAATAATCGCCGATTCAAATTGGTCCAGCTGAATATCACTCATCCCCATAGACGATTTATCACGTCCCATGGTAACCTGTGCGTACTCAACACCGTCAGCGTTATAAATAGCCTGATACAAGCGTGTGAAGACCACCTTGTCACCCATGATTAAGCTATTCAGATACGTCTTGATTGCTTGTGTGATTACAGCCGGACTAGTTTCTGGATTGAAGTCAGAATTAGTCTTAAGTGTCATCTTGACGTAAATAGGAGCAACCGTTGCTGTATCAAAAAAGACATCGTGCGAATGACCGCCGATGTCTTTTACTGTTGTTTTAATTGACCCTGTCGTCTGAATTCCAGCAGCTATACTGTCCAGAATTGCTTGACCGATATCTTGTTCACGTCCACCACGAACGTAGAAATGAAGTGTTTTGGGCGGATTACCATACTTATCTGTTTCCATAGTGAGGTTAGGAACAATTTGCACTTGCTCAACTCCAGCTAACGAATACAGCGCCGTATATAGTCCGTAGTAGGTTGGACCAGGCTGTGCTTGCATTGACAAATAGATACGCTGACGATAGCTTTCATCATCTTCAACTTCAGCACCACCGCTTGCGGCTCTGGGGTTAGTTACAGATTCAATGCCACTAATGCTTTCAACCTGATTAACAATCGTTCCTGCTAGCACATTGCCTGTTTCATCTTGAGCCGTGCAAACCGCAAGCCCTGAACCAGTTCCATTATCGGTTAATGTCACTGTGTCAATCATCTCAAATTCAACACCAGAATCAGTAGAATACACTGCTTCTTCTGGAATAAGTGTTCCAGCAGTACCAGTAAAATCCAGAGTGACCGTCGCCGCTTGTGCTGGATTCCGACTAACGGAATAGTTGTTGCCAAGGTGATCTAAATTGATTCCTTCCGCCTGGTCAACATAGTTGGCATAGTAGACAGCTTCCAAATCTTGGTTGACGATATTCTGCAACCAAGCAATCACACGGAGGTACATACCTAGAACAGAATTTTGTTCCGTATTGATATCGTCGCCAAATAGTTCTTGCGACTTGGCAATAAGCTGGTCTAACAATTGCTGAAAATCAAGAATTGACAGCCCTGTTTTATCTAATTCCATTAGCCATCATCTCCCAAATTCGTACTTACCGTTTGAACATCATCGTCGTTAGGGAGAACGTATTTTATTTCAACGGTTAAGGTACGTAAGGCTTCGTCTTTGTCAAAATTAATCTCACGAATATCGATTCGTTCATCCACTTGTTCCGTAATAACGTCTTCGATGTCTTCACGTAAGAAGTCTTCGTTATATGCTTTTCCTAACGCATTCTCGCGTGTTAAACCCATTGGCCCATCCTCTGGTTCGAATTCATCTAATCGGGTTTGTAGGGTTGTTCTGATACGTTGATTCATTTCATCACTTGCACTGACAGTCGAAATGTCTCCGTCTGCAATGACGACATCGCCATTAGAGTTCAATTCAAAGTCTCTTTTCAAGCTTTATACACCCCCACTACTACTGCGTCGTTGACACTATGTGTTCGGTCGCTAGCTTTTGTATACTTACCGCCATCGAAGTTGTCCAAATCTCGATCGTTATAAATTGCAAAGACAATAGATCCCTTATGCATAGATTTACCATCATCGAACGCATAGCAAGTCATCAAAACCGGGCATTCATGGATAATTCCCACTTCGTCCTGACCGCCTTCATCATCTATCTGTGGTTGAATGTCGGCCATATGTGTAGAAGCGTTATAACTAACGACTTCAAAAAAATTACTGACATTGGTTTCATAGCTAGATTTCCCCATCATGGCTTGGGTCAAATTATGGAAGTCTTCTTGCAGTTTTCCTTTTTTTGTCATACATACACCTCCATCGTTGTTGTAAAGGTAGAATCATCACAGACGTGCTCACCAGATTTAACGCGGAAAGTCCCATTCAAGAATCGGTTCTTAACCGTGACCACTGAACCCGTAGACACTTGATATCGTAGCAAGCTTGTTATTGTCCAAGTTTGATGTTTGGCATCTTCGTTATCAGAATCGGTTGTTGGATATTGGATAAGGCCAGTACCCCCATGCCGTCCCTTTACATGTTCCGTTATCAGAATGTGTTCGTTATGTCCCTTAATTTTGGATAAATCATCAATGATGATGGCACCACGACGGTAGTAAACTCTGCTACCGCACGCCTTAGCAATCTCTTTAATCACAGTAATAGGCTTGCCATGCGCCGTATATCCCTTTTTATAGATTTTAGGTTTAGCCAAGTAGACCTTGTCTAGCTTAATACCAGCGTCACTGGCTACACGGCGAATAATCGTTGAAGCAGAAACACCTTTGCCGAAAGACAAGGCACTATGCTTCTTAATCTTAGGGAGGTTAGCAGCTGCCTTTTTGCCAATCACTTTGGTCTTCTTTTTACGAGCATCTTCCAGCTTTTTATTTGCTCGTTCAGCAGACGAGAGCAGTTTCGAGTAATCTTGCCCTTCACGATATGTGAAGCTGAAAGTATTGTTCGTACCGTCTGACGTAAACGGGCTGATTCGTCGAATGACTCCAGCAGAAAGAAGCCCTACCCCGTCTTCTGCATACCCGGAATAGAGCTTGATTTCATATCCTTTTTTAAACAATTTTCGATGCTTTTCAGCCAGATTCATGATAGTCACCGTACAAGTCGGTGGCGTGCTTGAATCGCTAAAGGGAACGTTGTAATGGATTCCTAGAGAGTGCGTTAACGTCTGCCAGTAAAGCAGTGTCACAGACTCATGTGGTGTTGTCAGGACCAGCTTGACTCGACGACCATAGAGATACTTGGCACTAGCCATCGTCAACGCCTCCTGTCCAGTCTCCGTTGATTGGAAGTACCCCAATATCAGTTCCATCATCAGGAAGAACATCCTCAACTAGAAATACGGTTATCATGAAATTGTCAATTGAGACTCGTTTGGCTTTCCCAGATTCGTCCATAGGAACTAGCGGTGTTGATGGCAATCGATCATCAGCTGGCAAAGATTGAAATAATGGTTGATTTAAAATCAGCTTTTCATGAGCCAAAACCGTTTCGTAATCGTCCATCAGGGTGATTACAAAAAAATCCCCCTCATCGTTGTAAGCAAGGGAGATAAGATATGTCGTACCATCTAAAACCTGTTCAAAGGTCTCTGGCAAGTCATCTACATCAAAATCTATGTATGGTCTAACTGGCACGTCTCATCCCTCCTTTACTTACTCAGTTGTTTAGCAATCTTATTCAGCGTTGAGTTAGCCTTTATCGACGCTTTGTTCTTAATTAGTGAGTTAGACATAGCAGTGGTAGACATTCCCTGCGTAACGCGCAGTTTAACCGGGTACTTGCCATTTTTACCTGGATACATGGTTACCTTTTCGGAACCATTCCATTTACGAAGTTGCACAACAGTCGTTCCGTATTTCTTGGCAAGACCCCAGTAAGTCATACCCTTTTTGACAGTTATGTATTTAGCACCAATATAGCTACCACCAGTAGTTTTCTTACCTTTGTTGTTCTTAGTTCCCTTTGAGGTTGTTGTGACCTTAGCCTTATAGGCAAACTGAAATGTCATAGAGATTTTCATCATACCAAGCAGTGGTGCGTCTAAGGTTTTAGTCAAATTCGTCATAAATAGGTGCTTATAGTAGATCTTATTCATGACGTGACCACCAATATCATTAGCAGCATTGGACTTATAGACTAACTCCGTGCCATCGAATTGCCATTTCTTCAAGTTGTTATACTGCTGTCGACAACTCTTCTTGGGAAGGCCCGCACCGCTAACGTCATTTTCAGCACCAGGCCATAGACGCTTACCAGCCTTCTGGTCGTACAAGTAGCCATTGACAGTAATCGTTTTGGCTGACCGTTGAACGTGGTCAACTACGGGATCATCTTTGTCGATTGAATATGTATTCGCGTTCGAATCATTAGTTTCTGATTCATCCGTTGCAAACAAAAACACCTCAAGTCCAGTCAGCGAGTTGGTCGCATGAAGACTGGCATGAGGTGCCATAAATCTATTCTTATTTTCTTGGCGTTGCTTAGCAATTCGACTAAGTGCCGTTTTGTGACGCTTGGCCATATACGCATTGTACTTGGCTGTAGCGTCCTTCTTACTTTCCTTAGCCTTTTTCAGCTTACTAGACGATTTTTTATAGGAAGACGAGCTAGTTAACGAATTCAACTTCTTATTAGCAGACGTAATCTGTGACTTGTAGTCGTTTAGCTGCTTCTGTTGAACTTTACTGGGTTTGGCTGGCGTTTTACGCTTGACCTTAACCTTTTTAGTCTTAGTCTTGCCATCTTTACCCTTGGCTTTGGTCTTCTCATTTTTATAGTAATAAGTAAGCGAATCGTTGATCGCGTCAATGCTACTTTGAGCCGCAGTAACTGTGGCCTTGTAGCTTTTAGCTTGAGAAATTTGTTTCTTTTGAGTAGAAGAAAGACTGTTGTAGACGTGCTCTGACGACTTAACAGCAGCCTTTTTCTTCTTCCACGTTTTCGTGTACACGGTCATTTACACTCCCCCTAGTACGCTAAATTATCCATTTCAGCATGAACAATTTCATCAAGTTCATCACGAAGTTTTGCTCCAACCTTCTTCACAATCTCATCAACGTCGCCACCCTTAGCGTCAACGTGAATATCGATATGAAACGTGTTGGTGATATTAGGTTTAACTTTTGTACCACCCGCACGACTCATCAATTGACGAGTTGCATCAGCAGAACGAACTGTAGCTGGACGGTCAAAATCAACTAGCTCTGGTCCCTTTTCACCAACAACAACGGATTCGCCCACATTAGGACGACCACCAGTGGCAAAACGACGAGAACCTGTTGGCCCCCATCCTCCTGTGTGGACGTCATGCCGCCAACCGGAGTCATTAAACATAGCTAGTAACTGGTCATAAGCAGAGAGAATCTGTTCATGACCTTTTACAGCATAATTTTTAAAAGTGGGGTCAATGAATTGCAGAATACCTTTTGAAGGCGTTCCGTTTTTAGCATTCACATCCCAGTTATTGACGGCTGTAGAAGATCCGCCAGATTCATGCTGAATCACTGCCTTGATAGTGGATAGTTCACTACCGCTTAGGTTGACGTGCATAGCCTTAGCAGCTTTTTCAATCATACTAGTAGATACAGTGCCGCCGACTTGTCCGCCACCAACAGCATCTTGCAGATTATTTTCAATCCACTTGATGGCTGTTGAGCCAAGCTGAGACTTAACCAATTTGGTTAAAGCTGGAGTAGCCTTTTTCTTCTTGGATTCAGGGTTACCAAAGTTCCCCTTTAGCTTCGTGACATCAAGCCAACCTTTAGTTGACCCACCGCCATGAGACCAAAGCCCTTCCGTCGACGCACCCACATGGACGTGAGTACCAGCTGGTCCAAGCTTAGCGAGTGACTGTCCTTGCTTAACATGATCACCAACGTGTACCAGAATCTGAGCACCGGACCCCGCCTTACCATTTAGTTCTTGATAAATCAGAGACAAACTGCCGCCCTTAGTACTTACGTATTGACCGATACCATTATTGCCTTCCCAACCAGCTTTGGTACCAATTCCTGTGACGACAGAATCCTGCATAGACCGGACTAATTTAGCGCCACTGTAGTCGTTCCCATCATGAGAACTAAAACCGCCAGACACAGCGCCACGATTACCAAAACCAGAAGTAATTGACCATCCTGGACCTGGAGCGCTCAGGACTGGGCCACCACCGCCAGAATTGATAAGTGATTCGATGTACCCGTACATTGCACCAGTCCAAGGAACACCGACTGTCTTTGCTCCAGCCTTAGCCGTATTGGTTACACCTCGTTGTAAAGGAGCACCAGTAGCCTTCACATTTGAAGTGAAGTCATGGCTAAACGCCTTTGATGGATTACCAGAATTTCCACTAGCTAAACTACGAAGCTTGTCATCACTAGCACCAGTGCCCTTTGCAAAGTGCGGAAGGTACGGTTTAGCACGTTCGACTTGGTCACCATTAAAGACTTCATCCCCTTTTCGGAGATGAACCGCGACATTATCGCCGACTGGTTTTAGCAGCTGGGTACCACGTCCAACCAATTCTTGACGAGAACCAAAGTTTGCGTCATTCAGGACGGCTAGTTGGTCACTGTCAATTGGACCACGGGAACCTTGTGCATAATGGATTGGTTTGAGAACATTCTTGTTACCACCAAATTGACTAAGAGTTGAGTTAATGCCAGTAAACCCGCCGTTAAGTGAAGAAATAGCACCTTTCATGGCACTTTTGGCGTCACCCGGTAACTTACCCATGATAGAGTCAAAGTCGCTCTCAATAGCCTTAGTTTCCGAATTCATACCACTATGAATCTTACTCATAGTAGCAAGCTGTGACCCCTTCATTTGAAGAAGCTGCTTATCGGCACCTTTTTGCATTTGGTCGTAATCGCCAACAGTGTTCTTTTGAATTCTGTCAGTGAAACGGCCCGTATCAGTCTGGATTCCTTTCCAGTTACGGTTCGACTTGGTATTAAATTTAGACACTAATTGGTTAGACTTTTTCGTCGACTTGTCATAGCCGCTAGTAACCGTCTTAGAGATAGTTGCCATCGACTTTTTAGTTGACTTAGTAGCCTTAGCTAACGGATCACCAAAACCCTTAGTCTTAATCGTTCCACCAATACTAGAATTACCAAGTGAGGTAGTACCTGTTGCATAGCCCTTAAGTGTCTTACCTTTGCCAAGACCACCAGCAAATAACTTGCGAGTATCCTTTGCATTGATGATATGTTCACCAGCATACAGCTTGGCGAAAGCAGGTCCATTGCCTAACAGACGGAACCGACCGGTACGTGGATTATAAGCAACTTCGGTACCAGCCTCATTGACCGCTGCCATTTGAGTAGCACGGATAGGACCACCAGTGGCATGACCCCCAAAAACAGATGGCATTCCTACTTTTTTGTCAGAAACTTTAGATGACGAATTTGCAGTATTAGTGGTGTTTAACGCATTGTTCTTTTGCGCCAAAGACTTGTCTAATCCATGCTTTTTCATCTTGGCTGGCTGTGTACCGGTACCAGCTGATTTATTCTGTTTAAACAGCGTCGGAATACTATCAATTACGGATTTAGCTGAATCAGACCAAGCATCAGCCGCTTCTTTAGCTTCAGCTTTTGCCTCAGCAACTACGTCAGTATGTTGCTTCTTAGCCCATTTCAGAGTTCCTTGATATTGGTCATAAGCCCTATTAGTGGTACTTACATACTGTTTATCGGCATATTTCTTAATCTGCTTGTACTCTGAGCTATGAACACCATACAACTGTTTAGCAGCCTTTAATGTCTGGTTATACTGTTTTTCGGCAGCAGAAACACTTGAATTATACGACTTCTTAGCATTAGCCTTAGTTAAACTGTATGCCTTATCAGACTGAGAAATGACTGATTTGTATTGACTAGAAGTTAGTCTAGTAGTACGCAAATTCAAATTTTTGATAAGAGCCGACTGCTGTTGATTTCCTTTGTCTGTAAGTCTCAGAATATCATTATTAAGTTTCTGAATCAGCGCTACCCGGTTCTTGCCGCCGTTACGTTCGTCTCGTTCAATCGCAGAATAGTCTTGTTTAACTAATGATAAACGGCGCTGATTATAAGAGTTCTGGGAACTCAGAGCAGACTGTGCTCCACTTGCGCTAAGAGCACCAACCTTTTGAAGTAAACTAGCAGCTTTGGAACTCTTACTAGTCGACTTGTTAACATAATCTGATAGCGAATTATAAGCCTTGACATACTTTGAAGAATTCTTCGACATTAGTAGATTTTCATCAGAAGTAATTCTCTTTGTCTGCTTCATACTAAAATCAGCAGCAGTTCGTGCCCAATTTTCATTAGCAGTACCAACTAATTTAGTAGCAGTTTGTGTTGCCTTACGTGCATCCTTGGGTAAGGAATCGAAAGGATTAACCTTTTTTTCTGGCTTTGACCTGTTATTGCTGCTTCGCGATTTATTCTTAGAACTGCTTTGGGGACCAAATAATGATCCAACAAGGTCTGAATCAGCTTGCCAACTATTTTCTCCACCGTCATGTAACGAAGGAGTGTGATTAGGATCAACATCCTTATGTGCGTTATGCTTCTGGTCATTATTCTTATCAGGCTTAAGGAAGTCTGATGCCTTTACCGTTTTAGCAAATGACTTGCCAATTTGTTGACCAATCATAATGCCAACTGGATTGCCACCAGTTAATACTCCGCCAATAGCGGCACCAGTAGCTGTACCGGCGGACTCCCATAGCTTTTGCCCACCGGATTTAGTATTAATCCCCTGCTTAAAGGCGTTGACAGCTTGTGAGCCAACATCGATACCGACACCCGCAACAGCTAACTTGCTTAAACCTGACATGCCACCCCAAACATTACGAACGGCGCCTAATCCGCCTGCATAATGAGTTGAACCTGAACGAGAACCAAGTGTTTCAGCAGCTGTTACAAAGTGAGTGGAACCAGATCTATTCGCCGGAACAGCTTCAACTGGAGCATTGGTAGCTGGGATACTATTTTGAACCACGTCTCTAACTAGAGCGGTTTGACCCTTAACCTTTCGAGAGCCACTTGTTCCCATCCAATCTAAGCCTTTACGTAACAACTTAGACCCGGCATAGGCAACGGCCATGGCACTGCCAAGGGCAACAATATGTCCAGTCAGTTCTTTGGCCGGTTGTGGGAGCTTAATTAAGACTTTCAGAACACTGTTTGTGTCAGAAAGCATATGTGTGAATCCGGGTAGGATTGTCTTAGTAAATCCAAGACCCATAATATTTATGTATTGCTTGAAGACATCAATCTGGTTTTTCCAAGACTTCATGTTCTTCTGGGCTAGATCAGCGATATACCCTTGACCGTTGCCCTTTTTCTCAGCATTTTGAACCTGGGCCGTCAATGACTTCATCTGGTCAACGTTCTTTGCGAGAATCAATGCTGACTCTTGCCCGGTTGTACCAAATAGTCCATGGAAGACAGAGGCACGTTCGGTGTCATTCATGCCTTTCATGTGATTATTCAGAAGTTCAAATGCCTTGTCTAGTGTGAGCAAATTGTCTTTGGAATCACGTAAATCATCGGGTTTTAACCCAATCGATTTAAGCGCCGCAACCCCTTGTCCTTTAGGACCACTGGTAGGATTTAAAAGTGAGTTAATATCCTTACGAAGACCGGTCCCACTAACAGTGCCGTCTTGTCCATTGTTACTAAGGACACCGATAGCACCAATCGTACCAGCAAGTGACTGATTAGCTGAATGGGCTGTGGCCCCTGCATAACGAAGCGAATTCCCAATTCCGGTGAAGTCAGTAGCACTGAGGTCGGCACCATAAGCCATCTGGTTAAGAACTGTCTTAGTGTAGGCGGCCATCTTCTTCTGACTGTCGCCAGCCTTAGTCTTATACCCAAATTGTTCTAGCGCCGGAGCACCATAGCCAACTACTGAGCCATAATCATCGCCAGAAGCCCGTGCCGCTTGTAAGAAATATTTATGCGACGCAAGTTCCTGATTACCAGAATACCCACGACGGATAAGTTCTTCTCCACCTTTTGACATATCAACAGGAGAAACACCGTATTGCAAAGCAAATTTATTGTTCTCTCGCTCCATATCACGGGTTTCCATGGCGGAAGCAGCAGCCGACTCGCCACCGGTATGTAAAAGATTTCGAATAGTGGTGTATTTGTTCTCTAGGTTAGTAGCCTCTTCAGCTGATTGTTTAAACGCAGCCGCAACAGGCAACATTGCCATTGAAATACCGGTACCCATGTTAATGAGTCGGTTACCAGCACCATGTAAACGGTCAAAAGAACTAGTTGTTCTTTCCGTACTGTGGCGAGTCCGATCAATAGCCTTTGTACTTTTCTCATTACTGCGAACAATCTCATCACTAGTCTCAACAGCTTTACGCCGTGTTTTACCTTGAGAGGTAGCTAGTTTCTCCTGCTCGTTTTTTGTCTTGGCGACGGAATCAGTAACCCTACCCTGCGCACGAGCGTTTTCAGTTGCTCCCTGAGTAGCTTTGGATTGCAGTGCTGTAGTTTTACTTAATTCATCATTAGACTCTCGCTGACCATTAGTAACAGCCTTTGTTCGACGAGAATACTCATCTAAGTTATTTAGAAGACGTTCTTGTTTTCTAATCAGCTGGTCAACAGCACTATTTGCCGCTGTTAAACCTGACTTATTAACCTTATATCCAATTTCAATAAAGCTTTTTCTCAAAGCCATTTATGTATACCTCCCTTCTAGGACTCACCTGGGTCGAATGCTCTGCCAATCGCATTGGATACTCGTATTTCACGCTGATTCTCAATTTCATCAGCCACTGCATTAGCAACAGCCAATTCATCGGTAGTCATACGTTTGGCCTCATCAACCGTGGCAATTCCATAGATAGAAGGACGATAGTATTGCAGAAGGCATTGTGCCTTTTGCTTTATAATTTCTTCCTTATGTTCGTAGTGATTATCGAAACATGCGATTTACAAAATCGCTGGCGGCGTTCATTACCTCCTCAAATTCACTCTCGCCACCGACAGTGCCTAAGAAATAGTTACCTTCTGTCATGATTGGGTTGTAACCATCATGGTGATCCCAGTAATCAAACTTAATTTGCGGACTAGTGATAACGCGTTGCATGAGTTGTTTGTTGAATTCGGCCATAGAGATACTTCCATTGACCGTTT
This sequence comes from Levilactobacillus enshiensis, assembly GCF_007115095.1. Lineage (GTDB taxonomy): Bacteria > Bacillota > Bacilli > Lactobacillales > Lactobacillaceae > Levilactobacillus > Levilactobacillus enshiensis. The sequence goes on from NZ_SULH01000009.1 coordinate 110,713, forward strand.
TGGATTCTTCGACCATTTGGTATTGACGCTTTAAGCCTGGGTAAGTGTATGTATACTCAATCTTGGTTCCATCATGGTCTTTGGCAGTAGCCGTATTCGTCTTGTCTTCATCCTTGATTTGCTTGTCAAAGTAATCCCAGTCATAGTCACCTTCGAGAATATTTTTCATTAAAGCTTCATAGAGTAACGGCTTAGACTGATAGCCAGCGGCCATGGAAGCGTCAATAACATTTTGTTGGACGAAAAAGGTACCTGGATAGGTAAAACGATATTTATTGCCAGCCTTCGACGTAAAGACTTCTTGCTTCATCGTTTTTGAATAGTTCTTCTTAGGTGTTGCCTTTTTACGAGTCGTTGTTTTAGTTGCCGTTTCGTTCGTTTGTGTTTCATTATTTTCAGTCATAAGTAAATCTCTCCTTTTATTTTTTGGATAACGATGACGAGCGGAGTTGGACCACCCACCATCACCTAAATTTGAGTAAAAAAATAGACCGCACCGGCAGTCTTCACTCAAATCTATGCATTTATCTAAGCGTTAGCGTCACCATCATACTTGTAGTCGAATACTTCGGCCGTCCAAGCACGGGTTGGTACGTTCTTGCCATAAGGTGCATCCGGCGCCTTTTGAATCATGCAATGGTCACCACCGACACGTTCATCCCCGTAAGCGACGTGGAAGCCAAAAACTTCATCCCCGTTGTACAGTTCAGATAGTAAGTTGTTCGTTGGAGAACCTTGCTGCACGGTGGTTTGCATCGTCCCTAAAGCATCGTATGTAACCGAGGCCGCCGAAGACGCTTGTGGATCAGACATAGCGTCAACCTTGTTGTTGGTCTTTTGTGGCGTCACCATATCGCCATCTTGGAAGTTACGAAGAATAATTGTATCTCCGCTTTGACGAGTAATGGTAATAGACACATTCTTCGCCTTGTACAGGTTAAGTGTCCGGCCTTCACCAATATCGATTGAATTGCGACCAGTAAAATCGTCAACTGCATTTCCTACTGCCATTTATGTATCCCCCTTTCTAAGCCCACATTTGTTCGTTGCCACGAACATAGACTTTATTAATTGCGCTAGACGGTGTGTACCCAAACGTGGTGTTCTTCAGTACACGGCTAGCAATAGCAAAACGGCCCACTTCCTTGATTGAAGGAACGTGAGTCGTATACATTGGCTTACCCGTATCAGGGTCAGTAGCAATAATTCCGGCGTTATAAGATAAACTCAGTGAGCTCTCTAAGCTTGCTGCAATCATGCCTAAACCAATTGCGTCAAACGGCGTTTTTCCAGCTGTATTCAACGTATTTTGCAGGTTAGTTTCAATGGTTGCCTTGACCTGATCCCGTCCGTGGACTTCATCGATATAAAAGCCGGCTGCATTCATATCATCGGTCTGATTAGAATGGTTACCTTTCGTGAAGTAGCAAATAAGTCCTTTCTTTTCCAGAACCATAATATCGCTAGCTGGAAGAGTTTCTGGCGTCACGTTTGCTAAATCGCTGACAAACTTCCAGGATACTTGGCCGATAGTTGGTTGAGCCCCAGCAGCGGCTAATGCAGCTGCATAGAGTTCATCCGTGTCAGTGTGGTAGAAACACCAGGTACGCGTGTTACTAGCAAATTCGGTTGCATCATCCTTATTGTCTGCATTGAATTGCAGGAATAGAATGTGATACCCCTTTGCGTCGTAGCCACCGTGCTCAATCAAATTGGACAAAGCGAGCGCGTCATCCTTGTTGTAGTCGGCAAGCAAGGCAAATTCCCAGTTGTTGTAGAAGTAGTCAAAGGCCGCCTTCGCAATACCTTGGGTAGGAACATCATCACCAGGTTCATTGATGGTAACCGGTTCAGCCTTAACAGTTGCCCCATCGTTAGTAGCGTCAGCTGTTACCCCAGATGGAGCAGGTGCTTGTGCCGTCGTTACAGCAGAATTACCAGTAAAGGTAGTTACAGCAACTAATTCAGGCGCAGGGTTCTGAGCAAATTGCTGTTCGGCAATCTTGTAGACACTCGTATCAGCATTCCAATCGGCTTCAACAGCATCTAAATATGTGTATTCTTTATAGGATTCTTTGTCACCCTTGACGAACACGTTGGAGTTTTTAAGACCAACGGTTGGTTGGGGGTGCGTTACATCAATCGTGACGAACGCGTCAGTAATCTTTGGAATTACAGGCAATTAAATCCCTCCTATTCTTTTTTTATAATCGTCTTTCTCGGATAGATTGGTCCCGTTGATACCAACGTCATCAATCGTATTAATTTTGTCCTGAAACGTGTCTAATAGTCGGAGACGCACGGTAAACTCAGTTCGCCGTTCAACCTGAATGGTGATCACATTATCCGAAGACTCAACTTCACTGGTTCCAACAACGCCAAAGTCATTTTCATCCCCTAGGTAATCCATGGACTGAGTTTCAAATATTTTTCTCAGTTGGTTACCAAAGGTGTATGACTCGTTAGCGCTCTTCGAATGGGCCGTAAAGTTGATTTCAGCTTCAAATTCTTCATAATCCACGTTGTCCGTGATATCAATCGGAATATATGGTTTAACCTGATATGTAAAAAACGGGTATGGTTGCTGAGGTCCCATTCCACCCTCAATAAAGCAATCGATACCCGTTTCTTGTTTAATTAACGCAATGATTTTAATCATTAACGCTTTAAAATCATACGGCTTGTCCATTAGTAGTCACCGCCTCCAGATTATAGATTGTGATACCAGCATAGGGTTGATAGTCACTCTTTTTTGCAACCTTAAAACTAATATTCCGTTCGATATCGTTAACGACAGTATTGTCAGGGATATTAGGTTGTTTAGAGTACCAGTCCATATCCCATGCTTCGACCTCGCCACCCCGATTGCCTACATAGTAAGTACCAGGGCTAGCATTCGTCCCAGGCGGGAGTAATGGTTCTTTGACTTTAAGTGGTACCCCTTCGTCAGGGACCCACTCACCGGCTTCATAATGGCCCGAGTCGTTGCCACTCTTTAATTTAATTTCGAGAGGAATCCCCCACTCGTCTATCATGTCATCGAAGTCAAACATTAGTCATCCCTCCTCTAAGCATTATCACTAGCGGTGATAGTTGCACCGTCAGCCGTTGGCGTTGCCACCAAGTTAGTCGGAGCCGGTGCCTTCTGTTTTGGGACCGTGAAACCAGGTACATTGGCTGGATCAGATTCGGTCAAAGTACCAGTTGGGTTAGTATGAGTTGCCACATAATCGCCAGCAGCCACCACCGTACCAGCAGCTAGCTTCGCAATAACTGCCCCCTTGGCATCGTCGCCAGAAGCTACAACCGTCTTTAAATCGTCCTTCTTATATACATTCAGAGTTAAAGAACTCGTATCTGCCATATTGTCACCTCCTCTCAAATAGACTTAGGCACAATCCGATAGTCAATAGCGTCTCTCAGGGCACCGGTATCAATTAACGGGTCGTCAAAGCCCTTATTGGCAATGGTTAGTGCCGCGTTATGTGGCACCTTAAAACGGATTATTTCGGACTTCATAGCCTCCACAGCCAAGTGCCCAATCATCTCTAGTGCCATCATGGCGGAGCCATCCCCGTTCATGAGCTTTGCCAGCTGTTGTTCGGCAACGGTCTGCCATCGTCCCTCATGACGCGAAACAGTACGTTCCATAAACCGACGTGCAGGTATGCTAACAGACTTCTTCTTGATGTACGTCATAACGCCATCCTTACGGTATGGGATTACCAGGTAGGGTACATTCTTAGCACGAATAACCGCACCGTCGTTATTGACCACGGCAATCATCTGTAAGTAGTCATCTTTAAGCACGCCGACTTCAATTTGCATTGAATTAAACACGGTGATTTCATGTTCAATTTTATCTATGTAATTGAATTCATCTATCAATAGAAATGCACCTGATTTCTGCCAATAGGAGCTAAACCATTAGCTTTAAGCAAGTCATTGTAAAGCTTTAAGAACACGTCAGGTCCCAAGTTAGCCACGTCAAAAAAACTCTCGGTTAGAGGGCCCATTGTTTGGCTACTTTTGTTATTGCCCTGACGCATAATTTGAGTCCCAATATGGGCCGCCATCAATGCCCAACCATGCGGAATCACATTGTCAGGTTGTTCAGGTAAGCCAGAAACATCGATTACCGGCTTAGCTAGATCAATCCAGTTCTGAATAATATCTGGTTCCAATTTGGCGAATTTTTGGTCCATTCCTTGTACGGTAGATACCTCAATACTGGTCATCTACTCACCTACTTTACTAAGGCTAGCAAGTCGGCCTTGGCGGTTACGCCACTGTAACTGACACCCTCAGCGTCCAGATAAGCCTTGATTTGGTCGATAGTGTTGGCAGAGGTAGGTTTGGCTGCTTCATCCCCCGCACTCGTATCAGCCCCATTATCAGCCGATGGGGCTAGGCTTTTGGGTCAGCTGTTGGTGTAGTTACCGTAGCAGAAGTAGCCAAATCGGTTGGATCCTTTGCAGCCACACCAGCAGTGTCTAAGATATATACGCCATCGATTTGTTCAAAGGAAGGCAATACCATTTGAGAAACATTAATCTTCTTATTAACGGGGTCGTTAGTCATGGTTGACGTAATTGCAACACCTTCATCAACAATAGAAACATCAGTCGCTACGTTGCCTCGTAGGTCAGCTTCTTCTGGGGTCAAACTCATGCGGGTGTAACCCAAGTCACCGTCTGGCATGAAGATTACTCGGCCGTCTGGAATCCAATACTTGTCGGCACCATCAATATCGGTATACGTCTTATCGTAAATTTGAATATTTACGCCATAGTTAATTAAAATGTAATTCATGGCCTGTTGATTTGTCATGGTTACTCGGTCGATATTGCTAGTAGTATTAAGAATTGTTGACTTGATGTTCGTGTCGGATAGCAAAGTGTCAAAGGTCTTTTGATTCATAGCCGCACGAGTAATCGTTTGATTAGAATCCTTCTTGACGATGTACTTTGCTTTCCGAATATCTTCAAGTGGAGTTGAACCAGCTGCACCCCATGCCTTATCAGCAACTACCCGGTGAGTATCCTTCATCCCATAATCCGCTGTGATAAATTGACCATTTCCGAAGACGTTTACTTTACCAGTCTGGATCATTTGGTTACGCATGATTTCACGAGTAAGAGATGCCGCATTAACCAACTCAAGGGAGTCGTCGAAAACGTGGTTCATGATTAAATCTTTTTCGACTTGTGACCCATTTTCACCGACCCGCAGTAATTCTTGCCGCAAGTCTTCATCAATGTAGTCACCTTCCTTGAAGTAACGTGTCTTGTCGTTAATTTCTTGGTAACCTGAACGGCTCCGCATGATGGCTGGAACACCAAATGCAGAAGGTGCCAGTGGACGAGTGGAACGACTCTTACCACGATAGAACTTGAAGTTCGCACCAATTTGCTTCTTCACCGGCATGACAGTTTCCCATAAGAAGGGTTCCGTCTTTTGCGCTAAAGTCATCCAATAGGAACCAACTTCAGTCGCATTAATTTCATCAAAAATCGTGTGCATATTTTACCGACCCCCGTTTCGTTTGAAGAACGTTACTTTACCGTTTAATGCTTTCTTAGTGTCATCAGTAATAGCTACTCCATCAGGTAAACGGAGTTCATTCACATAGCCATTAACAATCATGGTTCCATTACCAGTACCACCCGTCACATCTGCCGCGAATTCCAACACGCCTTGTGCCGTGCCATCATTTACAACCGACAGAACAGCTTGTTCGTTCTCCAGTGTGGAAGTGGTGCCTCCAACCGGCGTACCAGCTGGAATAATTTTCTTACCCGTTTCTGGGTCAGCAGTAACACCCGTATCATTGAGCATTACGCCTAGTGCGACCTTGTTGGCAATAAACCCAAGAACTTGCTTAGGCACGCCAAATGTCTTAATTTCAGTCACAATTACATCTCCTTATTAGTCTTTCTTAAAGTATGGGCTGGCCGCGCGCTGAATTTTTTGCTTAGCTAACCGTTCTGCATAAGTTCCGGTTTTACCGTTTAACGAATCGCCACCGGCTTTAGGAGCCTTGCCACTGAGATAATCCTTCTTAACATCAGCCTCAATACGCGTTTTAAGTCCGGTTAGCCAATCCATATTGGCTTTAGTAGAAGTAGCGTCAGTAGTGACCAAGTGGTCAAGGTCGGCATCCGTGAGCGTCACACCGACTTCAGTAGCCATTGACCGTGCCTGATCTCGCATTTTATAACGGGCCAACTCAGTATCGGAATTTTTTCTAGCTTCATTGGCTTGTTGAAGCTCATAATCCTTCTTCTGATTAGCATTCATCTCAGCTAGTTTCTTAGCTTCAGCTTCCTTTTCAGCCAATTCAGACTTCCACTTGGCCTTCTTGCCCTGAACAATGGCGTCTACTTCGGCATCCGTGTACTTTTTACCATCATCATCTGACTTTCCACCTTGACTATCGGTATCGTTGGTACCACCGTTTTCTTGTCCACCATCATTGAGTGGCGTTGATTTTCCACCGTTGCCACCGTCGTCTGGTTCAGCGAAAAACTGTAAATTAGCCGACATTAAGTTAACTTTATTCATGTATAAAACTCCTCCCATAGCTTTTTGAGTGGATCAATGCTTGCACTTTATCCGTAGCTTTTTACAACTTCCACGCCTGGTTTTGGACACAAAAAAAGCCGATTCAACGGTAAATACCGAACAATCGACTCTTTGAAGCTATTCAATTAAATCAGTGCCTTGATAAATCAGCATTTCTTAGGCTCCATTTGTCAGAAATAACGCCTATTTAGGACGATACGTTATTTTAACAACATGTGATAAGCTTGATGTAAATTGTTCATAATCGGGATATTCTCCGGTTGAAGGAACTTCTTTTTCGAGTAACAAGCCACCATCATCAAATAAAATCATAACAGCCGCCTCTGTTCCATCATCCATCAAAACGTTGTCACATTCTTTTAATTGAATCAATGCTGTTCCCCCTTTTTATCCTTCACGTATGGCGAAACAAACCTTGTCTTACCATCTTCGCTACTAACAATCCAAGCCGTCGTGACATTATGTTTCTGGCCATTATCTCCAGTTACCATAATGTTAACTTCATAACGCTGCCCATAACCATCTTTTAATTTTGGAATAGCTTTTTCCGTTAATATTCCTTTTTTAATCTGATCCATGAGGCCCTTGTAGTTTTCTTTAGTATACCCCAACGCCGATTTAAATACGATGGCCTTGTTTCGCCCATTAGGACTATCCATATCTAAGGCGTACTTAGTGAATTTTTCTATTGGAATAATAGCATTTTCAGCGTTAGGAAGTGGTTGTTCAGACGAAGAATCACGTTCAACAGCCCGCGTTTCATTTTTAGCAGTGTCAAAACTATCATCAGTTTCGGAAAGCACAGTCTGTGCAGCGGTCATCACTGCCTCACTAGACGTAATTAAGCTTGACTTACCAATATGTGGAATCTTACTGCACCGACAGTTAGGGTGGCTGTCGTCAGGAATATCAGGTGCGTCGTTAATCCAATATGGACTGCCTTCTTCGATTCCTTGGCACTTCTGACAAGCACCGGGTTCGCACACCCAATCAACCTGTTTAACGTCCTTCATGCGGTAGGTAGCCATGTTGGCCTCGTCTTTAATTCGAGCAGATTCAGTTCGAACAATCCGACGAGCATTGAACTCCATTTGTTGAATTCGGTCAGCAGCGGACTGTGACGGCTTAAATTGACTTGGATTGGCATGGTTAGCTAATATACTGTCCAAGTCATTTAGTGACATCCCATGTTTCAAATGTTGATTAACCAGGTATTGTACATCCCCAGCCATTTTGTCACTGTCAATCCATAGATTACGTGACCACACATTCGTATTGCTCGAATCTGTAATGACACTAGTAATTTTCTTAGATTGCTTAGACGTGAGGTTAAAAAAATCACCCATCCGTTTAGCTTCGGTTTTACCATCCAAAGCCACTCGATGAGTGATATTTTTTTGATTACTTACTGTCATTTTGATGACGCCTAAAGCAAGAATTGCGTTCAGCAAATGGCTACGGTCAATACCAGCAATGAACCCTGTAATGCTCATTCGTTGCTTAGCGTCATCCGGCCAATCACTGACATCCCCCATCTGCGCGAGAGCTTGTTGCCATTGGCTCATATCCCAACGAGAGACACGTTGACTAACCTGACTAAGGGTAAGTCCTTCATCATCTGCATAATGCTCATAGAAGGCTAATAGGTGGCTTCTAATGAATGCTAAGCACTCAGATGTATACTGACTACTTTGTCGGTCCGACTGATTGTCCAGATTGATGAGTTGTTGAATTCGTTTCTTTTCCTGAGCTACCGTTATCGCCATTAGCTACACCGCCCTTCTGCTGGTCGGTTTGACTTTGAAGGTATTGCTGGACCATATTCCCAGTTTGTACCTGGCTTTCAGCATTCTCTTTCTTGAATTCGGCCATAGCTTCATCCGGATCATCGACGAAAGGCATTTGCTTAAGCAGCAGCTTAGTACTCATTTTGCCATAAAAGAGACTGTATGCTTGTGCCAGCTCCAACAAGTTCTGTGGTGTCGATTGCGTAAAGCGAAATGTTAGTCCTTGCCATACATCAGGATTCATCCCCGGAACGACAGAAAATACGCACCGGAAAACGTCACGTAGAGACTTCTTAAATTTGTTGGCTTTGACGTCTGCCATGTCCTTCATTGGCTGATATTTCAACTTAAGAGTTACCCCAGCTGGGTTACCCGCGAAAGCCTCGTCGTTGAGATTTACCACGTTGGCAATCTGATAAATGTAATCAACCAGACGGTCAACGAGGTGTTCCTGTGTCTCATCAGCACTAGGCTTTTCCATGAAGTCAACTTGAGTATCAGCCTCTGCACCACTATCAGCTCCATTAACCACAAGCATTCGTTCATCGCGTAAGTTCTCGTTGAATTTTTTAACTTCCTCCTCGCCCATATATGCATTGATAATCTTCAAATAGGCGTCAGCAAAATAGTCAACATCATTGGCCTTCTCAGACATGGCCTTATCTAGTGCATCAATCAGCGTAACGATATCATAACAAAGTGACAGTCGTTCCTCGTTCTCGACGGCTTCAATAATCGGCACAATCGGGTATGGTAGTGCGTAAACACCTACCTGGTCCAAGTAGTTATCAGACTTACCGTTCATGACGAACTCGCGGTCTTGTCCCACACTCATGAGAGACACCATCATTTCACCTTTGACATTGTAGCTGTAGTGCACGCCGTACTTGACGTTACGAGCAATGGTATCGTCATAAATCAAAAAGGTATCTAGTGGACTAGATGGCACGACACACGGGTTACCACTTTCATCTTGATAGACAAAGTAGTAAGACCGTCCATACATACTAGATTCCTTAGATACCTCAGCATTTACGTCTTCAAAATTGTTAACGTTGGTCCATGTACTTATGTAGTCGTCCGCCTTCTTATCGTCGCTGTCAATCTTCACAGGAGTGCCAATAAAGAAGCCGTTGAAGCTCGTTACGGCTTTACGTGGGAAGTTAACCACGAGTCGATTATCAGGCTTATATGGTGCTTTACGTGGCCTGTGCATGATGTCGTGGTCACCTTCGTAATACTTGCGGTCCTTCAAATAGTCAGGCCGGATATGTAATCGATGATAATCAATCAGTGAGACTAAGTCCCCGGTAGTAATTTCTTGGTCAGCCGGGAAAATAAAGGTTCCGTTATGTGTAATCTGAGCGTTGTTTAGTACCTCGTTTTCCAGTTCTGGTACATCAATTTCTAATGCCAATCTCTCACCTCCTAGCCTAACTTGAATGTTTGAATCGTTGGTCGACGGCCAATCATATACATCACGAAATACCGCATGGCGTCCATCGAATGGTCATGCTGTTTAACTGGCTTGTCTTCACCATGTTCAGCGGCCTTGTCATCCCAAATATAGGACGCAAACTCTTTGAACAGGTCTTCCAGCCCAGGCGCAAACACAATTTTTCCTGTATTCATTGCGGCACCTGTCTTGCGAATGCCGTCCAATACATCATTGTCAGCCTTGACCACATGACGACCGTTACGTCGACGACGGGTAATAAAAGAGGCAGCCGAAGGGTCAATGATTTCCACTGGCCTAAGGTTGCCTTCAAACTTATCTAAATCCGCTGAGTATTCCTCATCAGTTTTTTGCTTGTGCTTATGACGACCATCATAGTAATACATTTTGATTAGGTGCCACGTTTCCCCATACAATCCCCATAGAAGGAATACGGTTGGGTTTAACGTCCCGTAGTCAATGCTAACAGCGTACTTACGAGCCGTGCCCTGTGGATTCTTGACGACCATCTTGTTCTTGTCGAAGTTGTCATAGATGATCCCGTCTGATAGCACCCATTGGCCCAGAATGAAGCGTTGGTAGAATACACCCGTATACATACGCTCGTAACGGTCAATCGTCTCAGGAGACAGTGACGGATTATCTTTCATCGTGAAGTGAATATGGATTGCTTTGTGCTGGTCTAATTGATCTAGCCACTCCAGTTTGAACCAGTGGTAAGGCCCAGCCGGGTTGCAGTTGAACCAGAACTTCGCACCATCAACAGACGCACGTGCGGTCGCCTGGTTAACAAATGATTCTGGCATTAAAGCTACTTCATCAAAAAAGAAGCCAGCGACCGTAATGCCTTGCACCAGGTCTTGACTTCCTTCATCTTTGCCCCCGAAGAGATAGTAATAATTTGTAACTCCATTATGGCTAATAACTAGCAAATTGTCCGCTCGCTTGTCCTTCACCTCGTAGCCACGGCCGCGAAGCATTCTCATCAACGGCCGGATTACGTTACGCCGAAGCGATCCAATCGTCTTACCAGCAATGCCAAATTGTTCTTCGTTATAGTTCGTCATTGACCAGAGAACGTAGCTCATCGACATGATAAGAGTCTTACCCGCCCGAACTGACCCATCACAGATAATTGTTTCAACATCACGTCGATTAAGCCACTCAGGGTGAAGCACCATAGCTAATTCAGAATTGTCAGCTTCAAAAATGCGAGGGTCTAGCCACCAATTCAAAACGTTAAGCTGCTTCTCTGAAAACGGTGCAAACTCAAATTGTTTAACTTGGATTGATGGTCATCTCCTTTTAGGGGCTATTTCAAGATAATAACTCCTCGTGTTTATTGATTTATCAGCGTTTAGATTGTATACTTCATTTTATAGGAGTTATTTATTCTGTATTTAGACAAATAGACCATAAAAAGAAGGTACAATCATGAAGCAAAATGTTCTTCCAATCAAAGACTCAAACGTCCTGATTCAGGTCCAACAAACACTACTCGATAGTTTTCGAGCTGGTCGCAGGAACTACACCATCTTCCAAATGGGGAAAGCCACATTACTTCGAGTAAGCGACGTTCTGGCCTTGCGATATGATGACGTGTTTGACAGCGACAGTAATGCCCGCAGGAATGCATTCATCCACGACAAAAAAACCGGCAAGGCGAACACTCTCTACCTCAAGCCAGTCATCAATGATTTGCTAGATTATCGTGAATGGCTAAATTCCAAACACATTGAATCTGAATGGCTGTTCCCATCCAGCAGCGACCCAACCAGACACATCAATGAGAAGCAATTCTACAAAGTTATGGCTCGTGTTGGTGACTTACTGGGACTAGATTACCTAGGAACTCATACCATGCGTAAAACAGGTGCTTATCGTGTCTATGTTCAGTCTCACTACAACATCGGTCTCGTCATGACACTACTGAATCATTCTAGTGAAGCCATGACGCTCGCCTATCTCGGCTTAGATCAGGTCAGCCGAGAACGTATGCTAGATAATATAGACTTCGGGTAGCTTCGGCTACTCTTTTTCTTTGCCTTTTTTGGCGGCAATGATTGCATTTAGGAAGCTGTCCTTCTGCTCACTGGTCAACTTAGCTTCTGGCAGGCGGTCAAGTAGGACTTGTTGTGCCTTCTGTTTATCGTAAAGTTCGATTACTAAGCCATCTTTGCCACGGTGCATTGACTTCACGAGAGACATATCAACCTTGTCCATGTCCTCCGGTCGAATGCTAATCGAGTAATGGTGTAATGCCTTGCCATTCGAGTCCTTGTGCTTCTTATCGACGACGTCTTGAACATCATACCTAATGTAATCGCCGAAGTTAGATGTGGCTTGCTTGATATACTCTTTCAGGATATCAGTGGCCGTTATGTATAGCTCAGTTGCCTGAGCCTTCTTCAATTCTGCTAGCTGTTTCTTAACGTTATCATTTGCAAGCAGTCGGCTTCCATTGAAGCGAGCAGTATCGTAGTTCACTCCATAAGACTTCATATACGCCCACGTCGCATTGAACCGTTGTAAATAGTATGTGCAAAACAACTTCTGCTTATCGGTCAAATTAGAGTTGGATTCCAGCTTATCGATAACAGGAGGTGCAACTTTGGGTGCACTTTTTCCTTTTGGTTGCACCTTATCAGGGGGTGCACCTCGCTGCCAATTATGTCGTTTCTTCCAGGACTTAATGGTATTGATGGATATACCTAACTTGCTCGCGATATCCTTATACTTCATCCCACTCATATAATCCTGATACGCTTGCTCTTTATCAGTCACGCATACTCACCACACCTTCAATTCTTTCTGACTATCGACTCATGCGTTTCAAAATTTCTCTTTTAAGCGAATCCCAATACTGTAATAATCCATTGTAAAAGGTATCATCGGAATTACTCTTCATAAAACGTTCCAACACACCGTTCACATAGGCGTACTGTGTTAACAACTCTTCACCTTTCATTGAAGCAGCAGGCTTGCGTGTAATGCTCATCGAAGTTCACTCCATTTTTCTACCAATTAATCGTTAACTTCCCACTATCGATATTTCGCTGAAACTCGCGCTGAATATCATTTAACTCTGATTCAGAATAATTATTTTTTAAATTGATTGTCATCTGGTAAGCGACACCAAGCCTATGGTCATAAAGAAAAATAATCGTATCTTCATTTTCATCCGGAACTGTAACAATACGATCATCTCTAGCTTGTCAAAGGTATTGGTTCATTTCGTCTTTAATTTTGCTGCTAACTTCATCGGCCTTTTGCATATTATCTTTAATAGCATCCAAATGGTCGATTACCTTCAAACAGTCGTCAATGCTACCTTCAATGTCCGTATCAATAGCCGTGTCACCTAATTGCTTATGAATAGTTAGTTTCATTCAACTACCTCCCAATCACTAGCCAGCATATCTGTTTGGCTTGCCAACCATGGAACACGACTCTTCGGTGCATCAGGATTATCTGTTTGTAGTCCCGTGGTATCGATGTAAATGTAATCCCCCATATCGTCGCTATCCTGTTGTTCGTGCAAGCCGACCCAGATGCCTTTGCCATTCCAGCCAGAGCGCCGTACTTTCTTGCCTTGCTTCATTAGCTCTAAAGCTTCACCAAAAGTCATTGCATTTCCTCCTAATCCGTAAACGTGGTATGCGGTTCCCCGTACAGCATTACATCAACCGTAGGCACACTCGCACCAATCGAAAACGGCAACATCTTGAACTTCTCAATTTTCATCTTGGTAACCACGGTCGCATTTTCATCACAAATAATTGATTTAAACTTCTTCGGGTTAAAATGCTTAAGCACCGGAGACGCATACAGCAAGTGAAGGATAATTCCTCCTTCAACTTCATCAAACATGTTTTCTGGAACTGGCCCGAAGTTATGAACGGCATCCCCGTCCAGCAAAATCTTTGTATTCTTACCTCGATAAATCCCTAATAGTTCATCTGTCATTATTCTTCCTCCAAACAAAAAGCCATCCCCAAAGGGACAGCCATCATGAACACCGTTGTTAAGCAAATGTATTTTTATTAAAAGATAGGGGCCTTTCAGCTCCTTCTATTTTGAATTGGCGTTCAATTGCGCAGGTTGGATTCGAACCAACGTGTACTGGTTTATGAGACCAGATAGGTAACCACTCCTAAACCGCGCATTAATACTCCTACAATCGTCGAACTCGGAGCTTGTCAGTACCACCTAAGTGGTTGCACATATTTGCGATAAGCACCCTCGACAGGCTCTCACGGCGCCTACTACCGACTGACGTTCTTATTACTAGAGTTGGTGCTTGACTCTTCTAGCAACTGGCGTGCAACGAAGACTACAAGATTCGAACCTGTGACAAGCTGGTTAACAGCCAACTGCTCTACCGACTGAGCTAAGTCTTCATATGCCTGGCTGTTTGGAGGCGACCAGACACTCATGGATTCGGCCCCATGCGGCTAACGCAAGGTTACGATGCCACCCGCGGGGCAATGTGCTTGGCATGGAATCGAACCATGCAGTGTGACGCGCCGTCCTCATAAATAAAACGTCATAGGCTCCTACATCACGACTGGGTCCCTTCGCCCGTGTTACCCTTTTACACTTACAAGCACGCTACTTTTCAATGTGGGCACACAGTCCACAATGCTGAAGGTGGGATTCGGACCCACACGTCTTAGTGACACTGGATTCTAAGTCCAGCGCGTCTGCCAATTCCGCCACTTCAACAAAATAGTGAGCTGAGAATACACTCACTAGCAACAATCTTTCGCGACCTTATTTATTAGTCGTTTTTCCACCCGATCCCTCGAGTAACTGTCATAGTCGGTGGTGATTCCACCGTTATATACTGCACCCTACTCAGCAGATTTCGATTCACCAAGCAGGAGCTACCCACTCGATTGCACTACTAACTACTAAACTGACTCACCTTGCGAGCTTGCCAGCGCTCCATTCCAATGGTGGAGCATTAGACTACTTTCAGATACAGCAGGCGAAGGCTTTTGCATTTAGATAATTTTATAATGGATTTACAGTCCATTCTGTATAGCGAACAGAACTTTTATCTTACTTGGAACCCAGTGCTTCGCCAGAAGTTCGTTCCCCTTTTGAGGGAGCAAATGCTTCACTGGGCCGGTAGGCTTTCGTTGTCACACTAATTACCATGTCATTTAAATATCAAGGGCTAACGGTCATTCCCTCATACCTCATAACTGGTAGGTGCCCTTGTCTGACAAACTCGGACTTTTTCTGCTACCTACCTCGATCATCAAAGTTATTCACTACACCAGCTAGCAGTTTTGCCGTTACCCACGTTACGCTTAGACCACTCGGCGTCGACGTTTACTGGTTCGTTTCTAACTGAATGCCCTCAACAGACACTTTAATGACGACCATTGCCTGAATTACCATTACTGGCGACCATCTCCCAAGAACAGGATGATCTTTGGCCCACATCACTGTGGCTTAATACGTCAGGCCGTTTCTTAACTCTTTCAACGATATCTATACTACACCGATATTTCGGCAATGCTGGCTGTGCGGTTGCAACCTATATGCACCCATATTGCGTCAGAGTTGCATCGAGGGTGCAACTCTCATCAAGAAGCCTTAACACGAAGGTCTTCCAACATGTAGCAATCGGCAAACTGCAAAAGCGCTTGTGGCTTCTTGTCATGAGAGAAACTGGACTTTGAATAGCCAATTGCCATATAACACATGGTATCGCTATAATCCTGAAGGTATAGCATGTCCAGAACCTCACGACAATCCTTATCACAGTGACCCATAGCCTCTGCCGTTCGCTTAATTACTTCTTGTGCGTACAACTTTTCAACGATGCGTGCGTCGGTGCTATTACCACTAGCAGTAGCTTTAGGCATTCCATCGTAATTCGGTGATCGTAAATCCGTTAATGACTTACCAGCAATTCGTACCATACGCGGCAAAGTCCACTTGAGGAAATTTGCTACTTTATGACACGTTGCCTGCTTGTCAATCTTAGGAAAAATATCGCTCATATTCATACTGTTAAAATCAATCTCCGTCACTGTTGACAGCCCCCATCGTCCATTAGTTTATGGTAAAATAAGTTGCTGAGTTATTTTGATAACAGGGGCTGCTGTCAATGCGGCCTTTTTTATTTACTTTGGGATTTTCAATACCGAATACAAACACCATCGACCACTAATCTGATTTACGCCATTGCCTATTGATATTTCAAAATTTGCATCTGTATCCCAACCTGAATTAGTAAGCGAGTACAAATTTGACACCAAACGAGTAGCCGTGCCTTCGCTCAAATCAAGAGTAATCAATTCTTCACGTAACGTTTTCACGTTAAATCTATAGAATGTGACCACAGTCGTGTATTTCATTTCATCCCCCTCTATAGTCAAACCAGTCGGCGTGCCAGCAATGGGACGCTATTTTTGTGCAGAAAATTAGTCGTCGGAGGTTTCAACGTTCTCTTGTAGCAATTGATCAATGATATGGTCGTACCGACTAGTAATGTCATCAACCTTACTCTGGTCTTGATCCGTATACGGTTCAAAACTATCGTCATCACATATAATGGACCACCATCTGTCTGATTGTTCCTTAGCTGCAAATCTCACTTCTTGAATTTGTTTCTTCAATTCAGGTGCCATCACTTAACCCCCATTTCCCGCATACAAACATCTCCAAAATAAATCAGGAACATTGCTTCGTCCTTTTCCGTCATGCCCTTATAGATACGACGAATATCTTCTGGCACGCCCATATCCATCGCTTGATTATCTTCGCTCTGCTTCATGTCACGCATGAACTCACCAAGAATCTCAATTGGGTAAAGACCCACTCCGACTGAAAGGATTATTAGGTAATCAGACAGCTTTTGAAAATCAGACTTATTAGCGACCATTAATCAACGCCCAAGTCAGTCTGACCATCAGCTTCTGGAAACTCACCATCGGTATCTAGCTCAGTTTGATTGG